>CAWEZA010000088.1:0-210514 GCA_963813125.1 uncultured delta proteobacterium
CACGTTTGATACGCATCACTGGAGAAGTGATTCAACTGGTGAATGAGTTTACTGCCCGTCGAGTGGAATTGATGACCATAAAACAAGGATTTCCAATCGATTCCAATAATGGAAAAGATAAAAGTAATGGTCACCATTTTTTCTCTGCTCGCCGAGTTGGAAAGGGCTCTGGTCTCCGAAGGCGCCAAGGTCGCCTTTATCCAGAGCGAGAGCCGGCAAGAAACCGGGAAGCGCGGGACGGCTGCGCCGTTTAGATAAGAGACGGTGTGATAGCCGCAGACCAGCCTTTGCCAGCGATCAGATTTTTATAAATGTTTTTAATTTATAAAGCCGGGGAAGGTCTGATAAAGAAGATACGGGAGTAGTGTATATTCATAAAAATTAGTGGCAAAACCTCCGTAGTCTCGCCGCGCTCCCGGCGACGCCTGTCACCACATTGGTCCTATTTAAAGGCTCGACGGGCGCAAGCTTCCCACCCACAAGTCCTTAAGATTAATTTCGACTTCCTCGAAAGGTTCCACCCGCACCTTGTCGTTTTCGTCAAAGCTGCCCAGTAGAGACCATCTGCCGGATTCGAGTCTGAAGGCATCCATAGTCATGGTAAGGGGATCGATTAGCCAGATATGTCCAACACCATGCCGACCGTAGAGAGGCATTTTTTTGATTTTGTCATTACGGAAGGTACTTGGTGAGAGGACCTCGCACACCCAATCAGGGGCGACAGGAATCCAGTTGTGTTCCAGTTCCGTTGGAAACCGCTCCTTTTTCCAACCGGCAAGATCCGGAACGACGATATCTTCCGCCAGTTTGACTTCAGTCTCAAAAAGAATTACCCATCCCCCGGGATTGCCGCCTTCGCTATATTGATAAGATGGCCCTATCTTGTACCCCAAAGCGGATATTGAGAGCATGTGTCTCGGCGCCGGTCTGGGAGTGGCGATCAATTCCCCGTCGATAATCTCCCCTATCATGTTCTCCGGGATGCTGAAAAGGTCCTCATAGGTTGCTTTCTTTTCTGCGAGATCGCTCATAGGCTGTCCTCAGTCATTTTTTTAAGGGCTCCTCCTGCAGCGCGGTTCCACGTGGTCCCCCTTCGCAACTCGGCTGCCGGATTCCGCCGCTTCCCCGTTCCCACACACACTATAACCACTATACAATCTCATAATTGCCGTGGCCACTTTTTTGCGCCGGCAGCTTTGCTCAGGAGGTAGCTCAGGAAAAGCGGCCCTCCCGCTCGCGCTCGATCCGCTTGCCCTTGTCGGCGGCGGGGGTGCGGCGCCCCTGCTTTTAAAGCCGGCAGCGGGTCAGCCTGCATCTTTTGGCTACCTCGTTATCGGGGCCCTGGTGGTCGCGCTGGAGGTGAAAATTCAACCACGACGAGGTCTCGTTTAGTTCCCACATTCGAGGCGGCACGCACCCTTCGCCCAGTTGGGAGGCAGTTTTATCGCCCGCCATGCGCCGATAGGCGCGGTCCCAGACGCAGGGCCGGTCAGGATACACCTCGCAGCGGCCCAGGCTGCTGCCCCCGCAGGCGCCGTTTCGGATATGCTTGGCGCACTGGGATTCGGGACACAGGAAACCCACGTGCTGTATGGCGCAGTCGCCGCATTTGCGGCAGTCAAGAATAACGCGCTTGGGTGTATCTTCCAGAAGGCTCATCAACAGATCGCCCCCCGGCATCCGGTCGACCGTTTTGGACATTTTGCGGTACACGGGGCCAAGGAAGTGTCGGGAGTCGAAAAACATGTTGTGGGCTCTTTTTAAGAGCGAATAGCGCAAACTATCCAGCAGACCGGCCCCGGGGGGGTTTTTGCCGAAGAGGGCGGCCTCCTTTCCGTTCGCGGATTGAGGAGAAAATGCGTAGAAGCCTCCTGGTTGAGGGAAATCGAAATCGGGCAGAAAATCTTTCCATTGGTCCTGGATTTGCGCGAAGCGGTCCAGAATGCGGCCCGCCGTATCGAATCGGCGGTGTATTCCCCCGATGTGAATCCCGGCATAGCCCAGGCCCTTAAGAACCGCAGCCAGCTTTGCGGCTCGCTCTATCGACGCCCGGCGGCCGGAGTCCGGGTCGCGCCACTCCTCCTTTATGCGCTTTAACAGCGCGTCGGTGACCACCGCCCCCGGCACATTGCCTCTATTCATAACCTCCGCGGTTTTGGGCCTCAGCACGTAGACCGACCCCAAAGTGGGCAGGTTGACCTTCATTGCCTTTTCAATTTGAATCAATTCCTTGAATTTGCGGGCATCATAGCCCAGTTGTGTTATAATGAATTTGGCGCCTGACGCCGCTTTGCGGCACAGCTTGGCATATTGGGCGAAGCACTCGCCTTCCGTACTCTTGAAAGGCGAGACCGCACAGCCGGAAAAAAAACCATCGGGGTCGCCGGAATTGTTGATACGCTCACTCAGCATGCCCAACATGATCTGCAAGTGGACGGAATCGATATCGAAAACCGGGGCGCCTTGGCCGCCGAACCCTTTACCGGAATAGTCCCCGTTTAAAGCCAGGATGTTTTTCATGCCCATCATGGCCAGTTGCAGGGCGCGGCTTTCCATGCCCACACGGTTTGAATCGCGGCAGGTAAAATGGACTATCACGTCCATACCGAGTTCGAAAATCATATGCCCCAGGACGTCGGGACTGAGCGACGGGTTGCCGCCGGGGTTGTCGGTAATCGAAACGGCCGACACCCGCCCGTCGCTGAAAGCGTCACGGGCGATGCCCATAACGGTGTCAACCGCCCGCCCCATGGCTTCCCGCCCCGGCACGAGTTCCAGGGTTACCGTGAAATGATCGGGGTTGGCGATGTCAATTGGAAAAACACGCAGCATATCCGTATCCTTAATCTGTCAATGTGTCGACCCGGCCGGAAGAAAGCAAATCTCAAGCCCCGGGCCGATTGTAACTCAAAAGACGATCTGGATTAAGATATTTCCAAAAACTGCCGAACCTCATCGCGGCTTGCCTGTCCGGTTGCTCTCTTTGGCGGCAATGCTATAATCGAGCACGTGTAATACCAAGTTACGTTCCAGATGCGGGCGGGGATAAACCCCGCCCCTACGCAGGACAAAGTATCGTTTTGAACGCAACTTGGTATAAACTTTCATAAAAGATGGAGGATGGACTTGCCTAACCTGAACCCTGAGTATGTCCGTGAACTGATCAAGATCGTAAACGCCAGTCCCTACCCATATCACATGTCGATGCAGGTCACCGAGATCGCTATCGATAGAGCGCTGATCGCGCTGAATACCGGCACACAACACCTCCAGCCTTTCGGCAACGTCCACGGAGGCGTACTGGCCACGCTCATCGACACGGCGACTTTCTGGGCGGCTTTTATGCGAATCCCGGAAGAAAACGGCATAGTCAATATCGATTTGAAATTGAACTACCTCAAAGCGGTCGAGACGGGCGCGCTGATCGCGGAAGGCACCGCAATCCATTCGGGAAAATCGATCAGCTACGCCGAAGCAACCGTATACAACGCTTCCAGGGAGCGGATAGCCCACGGCACTTCCACCCTCATGACGCTTAGAGGAAAAGGGCTAAAGCTTAGTTCTCGCAAGTTTCTGGACGAATAGAATGAGAACGCGTGGGAGTGACCCCGCAAAAACTCAATCCCCTTTTTTATAAAAGTTGCCTTTCAGGTAGTTGCCTTTGGCCGGAATAACGTGCCGTACTCCGCCTGTCGGATCTTCCACGTCCCCCCGGTAGCGTGGAATCACATGCAGGTGAAGGTGAAAGACGGTCTGGCCGGCCGCTTCCCCTATGTTCACCCCGAGGTTGAAGCCATCGGGTGCGAAACGGTCGAGAATGTTCTTTCGTACGATGTCGATAGCGCCCATAAGCTCCATGCGCTCTTCGGGCGTAGCATCGAACCAGGTTGGCACATGTCGCCTGGGGATCAGAAGCGCATGCCCCTCCGAGACCGGAAAACCGTCCCAAAGCCCAAGGACGAGGTTTCCCTCGTAGAACACGCGGCTTGGGTCGGGGTGGCAGAAGGGACATGGTCTCGCACTCATCGTGTGTTCTCCTTTTCACCGGTTAATCGATCGAGGAGCGCGCACCAGTCGGCTTTCAAAGAACTCAGGGCCCCGTTCATGAAAGAGTCGCTGAAGGGATCGCGGTTTTCGTCCATCGCGCGCGCGAAAAGGGCCGGCAGCACGGGACGCACAGGTGTTACCAGCGCCCCGAGAATGCGCGTCGGAGAAAAAGCGAGCAGCTTGTCTCTGCGGGCGCCCAAAGTCCTGTTTGCAAAAAGTCTCAGCAAAAGGTCCTGGCACAGGAAGCACCAGGAGATCCGGATCCGCGAGGGCCGGAATACCGGAGCGGGACTTGCGGGCGAGGCTCCGCCGGCGAATTCGAAAAGGCTCAGGTAATAAGAGGCTATTTTTAGAAGCCGGCCCCGTTTCCCCCTAAAACCCGACCTCAGACAGTTTTTCTTTTGACCCTGAGGAGAGCTTTCAAGCCAGAAGGCTTCGATTTCCGACTCGATCAGCCTGTGGCGGTCTATCGGGGAAAGACTCCGGGCGGAGCTAAAGACCGTGCCCAGACCCTCGCCGCTCAACTCTTCTATAAGAGGGTGGAAGAGCGCGTCGGCCATGAAATGGCAGGCGACGCCAAGCCCCCAGGAGATCTCTTCGGCATTGGCTTTTTCAAACGGCCTTCTGGAGACCCATTCGTAAATTATGGAAACACCATCCCGTTCGATGAGGCTGTGAAACCAATCGCCCAGCGGCGACACGGAAAAGAACGGCAGGTCGTAGTAGAAGATGTCCGGTGAAATGGCGCCGATCAAAAAAGCGGGCATATCGAGCAGGATGGGCCGGCGCACTACGCATTCCCTTGCGAGCCGGTCGGCCAGGTAGATATGGAAACCTTCCTTGGGCATTTGCTCTATCCGATGTCGTTTTCCGGGTCGCAGAAAACCTTGATTGCCTCGGGAATAAGTTTTCGGATGAATGAGTGGCGGTCGAAATCGAACTGGGCGACATACTCTTTGTGCAGCGGATGCGTACTGGAGAGGACAGGCGAGGTGTGCCTGGCTTCCGTGAACTTTTCCTCAAAACCCTCGACGATGTCTAACAGCGGGACCTTCAGATACAGATAATCTTCAAGCCAGCCGAGCCGGAACATTACCTCGAAGCGAGCAAGATCGAGCAGGAAGAGCGTAATGTCGGTCACGCCCATTTTCGACGTGGAGTCAAGGAAATGAAACCGGGCGGCGTGGCCCAGCCCCTTTATGCCCATGATCAATTCATAGAAGGCAGAGGATGAATCCTCGTTCCCGCGCGCAAGGCATCTTATAACCTCGGTGTCGAGATCCCGGACCGAGGTGTTTTCGTCAAACGAAATCCCGAAACGGCGCTGCCAGTAATCGAACCCTTTCCTGGCGACAATCCGGCGCCTGCACTCGGCGATAAAGAGTACTCTGCCCATATGAGAATCCCCGGTTCAAAAAACGTCCGCCGAAAAGACATATATCTCGACATCCCTGTCATTCCATGCATTTTCAGGAAGCCCGGCCTTTTGGCATGTCCACCGGAGAAACCCCTCCCCGTCGAGGTTATGCTCGGTGGCGACCTGCGGCAGAAGAAGCCCGGCTCTAAAGCCCTTTCTAATGAAAAGGCCGTGCCTGCCTACTTCGACCTCCGATAGACCGCTTATGCGTTGCATAGGGGTCAGGACCGATATCTCTATATCGAGCCCGTCGAGTTCTTCGGAGGAGACGGCGCAAAAGCGCGGGTCTCCAAAAGCGGCCTCGACCGCCATTTTCATGACCGTTTCCCACAGAGGCGCCCGCGCTTCGAGCATGCCGATGCACCCGCGCAGTTCCCCTCCCTTGTGGATACAGACAAAAGCCGCGCCGGGCGCCTTGAGCCTCGGTGCGTCAACGGTGACTTCCGGCATGGCCTGGCCCAGGCATCGGCAACGGATCGCCTGCAAAGCCACCTCGCGCAGCTTTTCCTTTTCTTCGGTACTAAACCCCAGGTCCACTCCAGCTTTCCCGGACTCAGGCAATTTGTGCTCAACCATCACCGCCCCCACAGTAAATCGCCGCAGCAGCATACCCCACAACCCCGGAGTTGTCGCCGGTCACATCGCCGGAATTGGCGTAGTTGAGAACCTTACACCTGTCGGCGCCAAGTTTTCTGCCGGCATGCATAATAGCAATTAAAGGGCCTGCCCCGCAAGCCTCGGTCCTGCGGTTTTCCACTTCCACTCCAAGTCCTTGCGGATCGAAGGCTTCGAGCAGCTTCAAGCAGACCCCGTCGAGCCGCCTGGCCTTCTCGGCCGGGTGGTAGTGGGACAAATCGCTGCTGGCGATCATGAGTACACGCTTCGCACCACAGACTTGCGCAATCGCCTCGGAGAGATTTAAGCAGAATTCAGGGTCGCTCGTGCCCATTATGAGCGGGGTGAGCCTGAAATCGCCAAGCACGAACTGCAGGAAGGGGAGCTGGATTTCGAGGGAATGTTCCCCGGATTCGGCTCTCGGGTTGTGTCCCATGATGTCGGGGTATTTGCCGAGTTCGTCGATCAACTCGCGGTCCAGCGGCACGACGCCTAAAGGGGTGCGGTAGCCGCCTGCGACCGAGAGGCTCGCTCCTTTGAAAGCGGCCCTGTGGCTGGGCGCCATTATGAGCACCCTGTCGAACATGCCCCTGAACAGAAGCTTGTAAGACCAGGCGGCCACGCCTCCCGAATACATATAACCGGCATGCGGGGCGACAAGGCCTACGAGATCCCCATCGAGAGCGGGCGGATCGGCCCGGTCGAGGTATCCGGCGAGCTCTTTTTTCAACAGGACCGGATCGGAGTTGTACCAGGTCCCGGCGATCACCGATTCCCGGATTTTTTCGGCGCTCATCTCTTTTCTCCTTTTTTCGTGAAGAGCCGGACCGGATGTAAGCGTTCACCACGAAACCCCATTTTTTCCTTCGTGGTTTCGTGGTCTTCGTGGTCTTCGTGGTCGAATCTTAGTCTTGCAGTCCGTTCAGACCCGCGGGTCAGTAGTCAACCACGAAGAACACGAAGGGCACGGAGGAAGTGCAAAAGGTCAGGCTAAAAAGCCCCGGCAGTTCTTCGTGGTGGACGATTACGACCGGATGCACCCTTTTCCCGACAATGGGGCTTTTTACATCTCACCCGCCGCCCGTGGCCATCGCCTGCTCCCTTTCCTGGCACCGGTGCTTGATGTTGACTCCCTTGATGATAAAAATCACGCTTTCGGCAATATTGGTGGTCTGGTCGGCCGCACGTTCAAGGGACTTGGCGACGGTCACCGTCTGGAGCGATCTTTCCACGGCGGGCGCCTCGCTGGTCATATAGGCCAGAGCACCCTTCAGAATGCGATAATTGAGTTCGTCGGCCACGTCGTCCATTTTGCACACCTCGGTGGCAACGTCCGGGTCCTGGTTCACGAAGGAAGATATTACGGTCCGCAGCATGTCGAGGGCGGTATCGGCCAGCTCTTCCAGGGCGCTGTTGCGCGGCAAAGGGGGGCGGCTGTTCAAAGACAGGGCTCTTCGGGCAATGTTTGTCGCCTGGTCGCCTATTCTCTCAAGCTCCACAGCTATGCGCAGGCCGCCTATAATAAACCGCAGGTCCCGCGCCATGGGCTGCCCCAGGGCAAGGAGTCTAAGCGAGAGGCGGTCGACTTCGAGTTCGAGCAGGTCGATTCCCCTGTCTTCTTTCAAGACTTCCCTTGCCAGCTCGTCGTTTCTTTCCAACAGGGCCTTGGTCGCTTTTTCAAGCGCCGTTTCGGCAAGGGCCGCCATCTGCAGGATTATCATACGGAGTTCTTCGAGACCTGTGCTGAACATGGTTTCCATCTATCAAAAACTCCCAACCCATTAGAAGATTCTCATGAGAATACTTAACGCGTGACTCCGGCAGGCAGGCGTGGACGGCTGTGCCTCGCAAAAATACAATAGCGCATGCTCCCGGCGAGTTATATAAGGATTCTAATCTCATGAATTGACCCTATTCAACTCAAATCTTAAAATAGATATACTTTTTGACAGCTTTCTGATATTGAGGCTACAAAATGACTTCCCAGAACGAAAAAACTGCAAAGCCGCGAAAGGATTACGAAGTTTACAGACTTCCCGTCCCAACGGCCGGAGGGTTTATGGCCAGACATCTCACTGTCCTGCTCGCAGCGTTTTTGCTGATCTTTACCTTCTCGTCGGAAGCGCTCCTCACACCAGCCTCAGCGGCCGGTGAACAGAGAGTCTACGGCTGGCTGGTAAGGCACGGGGACACGCTGACGCTGCAGAGCGACGACGGAGATTACGTTGTCACCGGCAAGGATCTCAGCAGACTGGAAGGCAAAATGGTAGAAGCTATCGGCACGGTAACCGAAACCAACCAGGGCGCTACGATCAAAGTGCAACGGGCCAGGGAGGTCCAAGAATAAGCCGGCGGCCATCCTCGGCCAGCCCCACTTCAGCTTTTGGCAACCCTTACCGCGGCCCGGCGCGCGTATGCGGCCGCCTCGAGCCCCGCCACGCAACCCTCGCCCACAGCCTTGGCTATCTGCCAGGGCGGACCGCAGATGTCTCCGGCGGCAAAAAGACCCGGGACGTTTGTTTCCTGCTTCTTGCTTACCGCCACATAGCGCATCGTTTCTCTGTCGAGATCAACACCAAGACCCGTCACCAACTCGATGGCGCCCTTGGCCCCCAGTTCCACGAAAACCCCGCTGGTTTCTATTTCTTCCCCGTTGTCCAGCAAAACGGCCCGCACTTCGCTTTCGCCCACGATGCGCCGAATCTTTCGCCCGGGGTGGATCTGCGCCCTGCTGCTTTCCAGCTGGTAGCGGAGTTTCTCCGATATTTCGATAGACTCACAAACCAGGTGAGTTTCGCTTGCGACCATCAGCATCCTCAACACGCCGGAGGCTGCGGCGGACCCGTTGCCGACGACGGTGACCACCTGGTTTCGAAAAAAATTGGCGTCACAGTCCACGCAGTAGCTAACCCCCTTTCCCAGGAGTTCCTTTTCCCCGGGAACGTTCAGCTTGTTGCGCGATATACCCATGGCCAGGATAACGGCCTTGACCAGTAAGGTGTCTCCGGACTCGAGCTTCACACTGAACCTTCCGTCCTCAAGCCGTTCGATGTGCAGAACGTCCTCATCCATAAGACGCGCCCCGAATTTTTCGGCCTGGCCCCTTCCTTCCTTAAGGATATCCTCGCCTGAAACAGCATCGTTCATGCAGCAGTAGTTTTCGACATGCGCCTTGTAGAGAGCGCTGCTCCCCACTTTTCCAAGAACCGCCGTTGCGGCCTTTGCCCTGGCGGCGTGCACAGCGGCCTGCAGCCCCGCGGGACCGCTTCCGAGTATTACCACATCAAATTCCGATTCCACCTCGACTCCCCCCCCCTGTTCGATTGTCCTATTCAGTCATAAGTTTGTATTGTAATATCGTATGCGCGCAGGTTCAATCGAAACGATTCATAATTACAGCCAAGTTTCCGCTCGCGCTCCGAGGGGGCCAGGAGACCTTTGTGAAGGAAACCTCGACAGGCCATGTGGTGATAACTTCGGCCCTGATAACCTCCCAGGGACGGGTGCTGGTCGCTCAGCGGCCACCCCGGAAAAAATTCGAACTCCTCTGGCAATTTCCCGGCGGCAAGGTCGAACCCGGCGAGGGGCTGGAAGAATCCCTCATCCGTGAAATAAGGGAGGAATTGTGCCTGGACATACGGATCCGGGGTCTATTCCAAACCATCTCACCGCGAGAACCCGGCTTTGAGGTAGATCTTCACGCGTACTGGTGCAAGATCCGCGGCGGGACTCTATGTCTTCAGGAACACATTGCGCTCCGGTGGGTGACCGTGCCCGAGTTGAGAAGCGTGGACTTCACAAAAGCCGACGGCCTCCTCATTCCGTCCCTGGAAAAGCTCCCGGAGTTTCCGTAAAAGCCTGTTGCCCTGAACGTACGTGCGAGTTATTGTTGACATTCTCATTTTTTCGAAACCCTGGAGAGATAACTCAGGATGCCCAAAGAAACAAACGCGGTTTTACGCCTGCTAACGTCCCTTAAACTTACGCTGGTTCTTTTCCTCCTTTTGGCCGCGGCTTCAATTGTGGGGACCATCCTGCCCCAGGGGGCAAACCCAGCGGAGCTAAAAACCCATTTCGGTCCGGCGATCGGCTCACTGATCGAGTTTCTGAGGCTAAACGACCTTTTCCACTCGGCGTGGTTTGGCGGTTTACTCTTGCTTCTTTGCTCAAATCTTGTCGCATGCACCCTGGACAGGCTGCCCAAAACGATCCGTCTGCTGCGTAAATCTGAGACCGCTTTCGATTCGCGGAAACTGACCCAATTTGCTCAAAGCGGCGCCATCGCCACGACCCTGCCCCCGGAAAAAGCGCGGCATGTAGTGGAAAGCGCCGTGGCAGAGGCTTTCGGCCGGATGTCGAGAGTGGAGTCAGACACCGGTTTTAGCGGTTTCAGTGAAACCGGCAGGTGGAGCAGGCTCATGGTCCACGTGGCCCACCTGAGCGTTCTGATAATCCTGGTCGGCGCCCTGGTGGGATCATTTTTGGGATATAAGGGCAACATGAATCTTGCCGAGGGCGACACCTCGAACACCGTGGTTCTTTCAGGCGGCGAAAAGGGCATAAAGCTCCCGTTCGACCTGCGGTGCGACAAGTTCACCGTCTCCTTCTACAATACGGGCGCGCCCAAAGAGTACAAGAGCGACCTCGAGGTGATCGAAAACGGCAGGAAAGTCTTGGCACAATCGATCCTTGTCAACCACCCCCTGACATACAAAGGCATCACCTTTTACCAGGCCACCTACGGGACCATTTTAAAGCAGGCGCAAATCGAGTTCACCGACCAGGCATCGGGGAAAAAGCTCCCCCTGGTGCTGCCGTTTCAAAAGCCGGTGACACTCCCGGGCGCAGACCTCCTGCTCTTTATAGCCGACTACCAGGAAGACCTCATGGGGTTTGGCAGGGCGATCCAGCTTGGCTACGGCAAAGTCGGGCAGGAAAAGGACTTTTCGGCCCGCTGGATCCTGGTCGATCGGCCGTCGTTCCACGGAAACCTGATCGGAAACTACCTGGTGCATGTGACCAGGACGGAGATGACCAAGTTTACGGGGATCGAAGTCAAAAAAGACCCCGGGGTCTTTCTCGTTTGGGCCGGTTTCATTCTGTTGACGCTAGCTATTGGCTTGACGTTCTATTCGAGCCACAGGAAACTGTGGGTCTGCATCGAAGCGGATAAAAAGAGGAAAAAAACCATCGTCACCGTTGCAGGCAGAGCGAGCCGCAACCCGGAATTTTTCGAGGAAAAATTCAAACACCTGCGCACAACGCTCGAAAAGCGGCTAAAAGAGCTTCCTTTCAAGGAAAAGGACGCAACCGACAAAGATAATGAGGGGCTTTGATGACAAGTTCTCTGTTGCTCAGTCTGACTACTTTCGCATTCTTTTTTTGCACGCTCTTTTACCTTTCCGGCACGGTTTTTCGCTTCCGCCCCCTGCTAAAGGCGGGCACGATTGCCGGCTGGGCCGCCCTGCTGGTTCAGACCGCGGGCATAGGGACGCGCTGGGCCGAATCCTACCGCATGGGCTATGGGCACATACCGCTTGCCGATATGTACGAGTCGCTCGTTTTTGCTTCCTGGGCAATAATGCTTATTTACCTTATATTTGAATTGCGCGTAAAGCAGCGCGCCCTCGGGGTTTTCCCTGCGCTGTTCTCTTTTCTGGCCATGGCGTACGCCTCCTTTTCGAAGGGCGTGGACTCAAAAATTCAGCCGCTGGTCCCGGCGCTAAAAAGCAACTGGCTTATCGCCCACGTGGTGGCCTGTTTTCTGGGTTATTCGGCCTTTGCGGTCGCCTTCGGGCTGAGCGCGCTATACCTGGCGAGGCGGAAACAAACGGTCAACGCCGGCGAACAAGGGGGCGTGCCGGCCCTTTTGCCGAGCGCCAACCAACTCGAGTGGTTCAACTACCAGATGGTGCTGTTCGGGTTCCTGTGGCTTTCGGTGGGAATAATAACCGGGGCGGTCTGGGCCAACTCGGCCTGGGGCACATACTGGAGTTGGGACCCCAAGGAGACCTGGTCTCTTATAACCTGGCTGATTTATGCCGCGGTGCTGCACGCGCGCAATTTAAAGGGCTGGAAGGGGGAAAAAGTGGCCTGGCTGTCAATAATCGGTTTTGGGTGTGTTCTATTCACCTATTTTGGGGTAAACTTTCTGTTAAGCGGTTTGCACAGTTACGCAAGACAATAATTATAGGAGGACAAAGCCATGTTAGACGGACTCGAATGGGCGGCATTGCTGGCCATTGTAGTGATCATCGCGGGCGGCAAGAAATTGCCCGAGCTTGGAAGCGGACTGGGAAAAGGTATCAGCGAATTCAAAAAGGCGCTTGGGGCCGACACCAAACAGCAGGACGAATCCAAGGCGATTTCGGAAGCCAAAACCGCGGAAGCAAATCCTAATGAACCCAAGTAAGCTACACGGGATTTACGGAACCTGCGGGGGGTGATCCATGTTCGGCTTCGAACACCTTCTTGTGATTATGATCGTCGCTCTTTTAGTGGTTGGACCGGGCAAGCTGCCGGATGTGGCCAGGGCCCTGGGACGTGGTTATGCCGAGTTCAGGCGGGCGATGGATGAGTTGAAAAACGCGATGTTCCAGGACGAAACCGTTCGGGGACTGAGGGAGGAATTCCGCTCGGCCCAGCGGGAGGTGAGCATCAAAAGGCACCTGATGGACAGTATCGTCACCGACGATGGGACGTCCATAAGATCGGCCGTCTACGACGAGCCCAAAAAAGCGTTCGAAACCGCGCTGGCCGAGTCGAAAACGGCGGCCCAGCCCGGCGCGGCGCAAACTTCCGGGCCCGTATCGACCGAAGAGGCCCGGTCAGCGCAGCAGCCGTCGGGAGAACCCATAGAGAAAGTATAAGGGCTTGAATATCTTATACTGCGAATTCTTTCAATGTAAGCAGGGATGGAGATGTCGGACGAAGAAAACAGAATGCCCCTGTTTCAGCACCTGGAGGAGCTGCGAAACAGGATACTGATTTGCGGCCTCGCGATAGGCGTGGGCTTCGTCCTGTCCTATTGCTTCAAAGAAAGGGTTTTCGATTTATTTATATTGCCCTGGGTGAGGGCGCTACCCAAAGGGCAGCCCTACAAGCTCATCTACACGGTCCCCTATGAGGCATTCATGGCGGAGATGGAGGTGTCCTTCATCTCGGGAGCGATTCTTGCCTCTCCGGTCATTTTGTGGGAGATATGGAGATTTGTCGCTCCCGGCCTCTATGCGAGCGAGAGGAAGTACATACTCCCGGTTATATTCTGTTCGAGTCTTTTCTTCGCCGGGGGGGTTCTGTTCGGGTATTTCGTGGTTGTCCCGGTAGCATTCAAATTCTTTGCCTCCCCCGCCTCGCCCTACATCACCCCGATGATGAGCGTCGACAAGTACCTCTCATTTGCCGAAAAGATGCTGCTCTGCTTTGGACTCGTGTTCGAACTTCCCGTATTCGCCTTTTTTCTGGCCAAACTCGGCGTGCTCAGTTCGGACTTTTTGAGGCGAAAGCGCAAGTGGGCGATAGTTTTGATTTTTGTCGTGGCCGCGGTGCTTACTCCAAGCCCGGATATCGTATCGCAGCTTTTAATGGCGCTCCCGCTGCTGGTCCTTTATGAATTGAGCGTCTGGGTTGTTTATTTCTTCGGGGGCAAACCCGCCGAAGTAGCTGAAGAAGCAGGTGAATAGCCGATGTCCGTCAATGCAGCAGATCAAATCCTGGTAATAGCCACAAGAAACAAGGGAAAGTCCGAGGAGATAAGGCGGATGCTCGCCGATTTTCCTATTCTGGTAAAGGATTTAAACGATTTCGGGCCGATTCCGGAACCGGTCGAAGATGGCAAGACCTTCGAAGAAAACGCTTACAAAAAGGCGAGCTTTACGGCCAAAGTCCTCGGTCTTCCGGCGCTGGCCGACGATTCGGGGCTTGCTGTCGACGAGCTGGACGGCGCCCCCGGCGTCTATTCGGCCCGTTACGCGGGACGCTAAGGCGATCGATCCCGAAAACAACGCAAAGCTCCTCGATGCCCTGTCAGGGAAAGCAAACCGCAAGGCTCGGTTTTACTGCGTTTTGTCCCTAGCCGTCCCCTCAGGCGCAGCCCTCACTTACGAAGCTTTCTGCGAAGGGCTGATTCTCGATTCCCCCAGGGGGGCCAACGGTTTTGGCTACGATCCGCTTTTCCTGTATCCGCCGGCGGGGAAAACTTTCGCCGAAATGAGCATGGAGGAAAAACTTACCGTTTCCCACAGAGGCCTTGCGCTGCGCGAACTAAAAAGTGAGTTCGAAAAGAGTGCTCCAATGGCTCCGGCAAAGGCAGACTGAGGAAAACACGCGCCGGGGGGCAGACGAAATCTGCCTGAGTCCCGGAAAACACTGATGGGAACTCCGCGGCCGGAGGCTACCGGCCCAACCGGGCAAGGCCGGGATTCGGCCGTTGGCGGCCTTACTCCCGGATTTTTATCCTGGTACTCCTGCAGCCCGCGCCAGTTTCGGAAAAGCATTTTCAACCGCTCGAAGCGAGCGAACCCGAGCAATTTTCTGACCTGCAACGAATAGGTAAACCGAGTCGCCGCGAGCAGGGTCCGGCTGTTCTCCAGCTGTTTCATCCTGTGACATCGCGGCTCTTTCATCGAGGTGTTCCCTGTCCATCGAGTCCACCAGCCGGATTCTTTCCTGCTCAATCTGAACTTTAAGCTGTACGAGCCTGTTTCGGTTGTAATCGAAGAGCTTGTCGAGCTGCGCCTTCTCCTGGCCGCTTATGTTCAGCCGGCCGGCAAAGAAAGGCAAATGCCACCACCTTCCCGGCGGAATCTCCTTTGCCCTTTGGGTTGCCTCGTTGGCAGCGGCATTGGCAAGAGTGCGGTGTATCCACTCTCCGGGCGCGGCCCGCTGCGCCCGGCAAACGGCTGAAAACGAGAGCAGGATAAAGACTCCCAGCACTGTTGCAAGAAACCTGTCACGCATTTCGCGATCCATCACAGGGAGCGGCCGGACCGGTGTCATTTTTAGCACCTGGCCCGGGAGACGCGCTATCCGGCGTATGTGAGCCGGTACCGGAAATATCCTCATAGAAGCCGGGCAGAGGATTTTCCTCGAGGTTTCTAACCTCTGCCATGAACTTCTCGTCCTGGACCATCTCACGGTAGACAACCGCCTTCGTGAAGAGCTTGTCTCTATTAATGACTATGGGACTCAGAAAAAGGACCAGGACGGTCAAAGCCGCGCAAATTTCCAGAGCGGGACGGATTCTCCACGCATTCGCCCTTACGCCTCCACTCTTTTCGATCAACTTCGGTTTTCTGAAGCCAAGCGGCAAGTCGGTGCGAGAAATTTCCCCGAACCGCAAAAGCCTGACTTGCAGCGCCTCTTTTTGGGCGCGGCAGGCGGTGCACTCGGACAAATGGCGGCGCAGCACCCCATCCAGGCCTCTGTCATCGATTACGGCCTCGATAATCTGCCTTTCATCAAGATGGCTGATTTCTTTCACCTTGCCATTCTCCTTTTAGAAATTCACTCAAAGAGGTGTCCTCTTTGAATTTGCGGATCGCGCGGTAGAGGTGGGTCTTAACCGCACTCTCGCTCCTGTGGAGCGTCTGGGCTATTTCCCTCAAATTGAGATCATCGATGAATCTCAGGAAAAACACCTCTTTTTCCATCCGCGAAAATCGCTTCGTCAAACGCTTCACATGCGACCAGAATTCTTTCCGGATCACAGTGTCAAGCGCGCCGGGGTCGAGGTGCGGTTCGATGTCCGCAACATCCGCGTCGTCCCAGGACTCGGTAAACCCGAAATAAGCGAGAAACTTATTTTTCCGGTGAAAATCATGCACCCGGTTGAGCGCTATCCGGTAGAGCCAGGGGCGAAACCTGTCCGAGTCCTTGAGTTGGGGGAGGTATTTGAACGCAGACATAAAAATGTCCTGCGTCAAGTCCTCGGAGTCGACCCTGGAACGGGTGCGGAAAAAAACCAGCCGAAAAATCTCGTCCTGATGGAGGACCATCAGTTGTTCGAAGGCATCCCTGTCCCCCTCTTTTGCCTTCTCCACGAGTGGGGAAAGCTGCTCACCCCTGTGGGAGACTTTCAGTTCAAGTTCTTCGGTCAGATTCATCCGGAAAAGAACACACCCTGTAGTGTATGTGATGTTATCCCCCTTGTGCTCTATCCATTATGAACCTCTTGCCGGCGATATCAACAGCTTTTCGCGCCCACCCTGGAACCGGGTCAAACCGAAAAAAGGTCTTCACCTAAGTAACGGATGAGGGGATGAATTAGTTTACAAACCATTCGGGGAAAAGATAGAAGCGCGGAGAGGATAGAAGCGCGGGGAGCTGTGCCCCCCGCACCCCCACGGGAACCGGATCGCGGGGCGACCACGCCTGCGGCGTGGCCGTCCCGCGATCCGGAGCGCTCGGCTGCGCCGATTAAATCTGCCATGGTTGAGGGCAGTTAACGTAATATGTCTGTATGGGGCCTTGGGCCGGGAGCCGAAAGCGCCTGGCTTAAATCCCAGGGGGCGCGGGGGAAACGTTCGAACGCGAACTGGTAATCAGATGCTTTCGTCAAGCTCTCCGGAAATCTGGAACTTGCGCACGAAGCGGTTGTCGATGAAGTCTTTCAAAAGAAAAGGCAACCGGCCGCTAAATGTCCAGCCGCGTTTAAACAAGAGCCCCTTGCTGTTGCCCATGTTCAAAATCAGCATGTAGTCTTCTCTCGGCGTGTAACCGCTCATTTCACGCCCGTCGAGTGCGGCCAGCAGATTGTGATGCAGAATGGGGCCTTGCCGTACCGCATGCACTCCGACCCTGGCAAGCTCGGCTCCCTCCAGACAAATGCAATCGCCGCCTCCAAATAATTCCGGGTGGTCAATGCTTTGGAGAAACCTGTTTACGGGCAGGCTGCCGTCCCTGGCAACCCGCAAGCCCGAGTCCCGAAAAATGGCGGAGGACCTTGTCCCCACAGCCAGGAAAGCATAGTCGAAAGCTAAGGTTTCATTGCCCGACAAGCTAAGGCGGCCCGGTGAAACCGAGAGAACTCTTTTTCCTTCATAGACCGCGATGGACCGCTCGCGAAGGGATCTTCCGGCAAAAAGCCTCGCCGCGGCAGGACAGCCACCCAGTATCCGCTCGCCGGCAACGAGAGCCAATTGATTTGGTATTCCCTTATCATGCAAGAGTCTCCACAGATTAGCGGACACTTCCACGCCGGCCGGCCCACCCCCGACAACAACGATCCGGAGGTTTTCCCCGTGAGCTTCGCTTAAGATCGAGGAGCGGGCCTGGTAGAGATTTATTACGGGTTTCACGGGGAAAACGCGGCTGTCGAAAGACCAGAGGGGGTCCATGGAAACAACGCTTCCGCAGTTAAAAGAAGCAATGTCGTAGGAAAGACTTTGCCCACTTTTCAAAAAGAGCCCGCGGTTCACGGCATCGATTGTTGACACGGAGTCCTCGATAAATGCGGCCCCGCGGCTTTCGGCCATCTTCCTCACGTTGAAGCGCGCCTGGCCGGGGTGGTAGAGGCCCGACAACAAGCCTGGTCCCATTCCCGAGTAATATGTGTGTGGAAATGGGTTTACGAGCGTCACCCGGTGGCCCCTGTTCATGTAATCGGCGACCCGGGCGAGGGGTGTCAGATGCGCGTGACCAGCTCCGACCAAGACCAGATGCTTGCCCATGTGAGTCCTTTGCAACGGATTGTACAACCTGGATCGATTCGCAGCCCCGGATACCATTAGAGTGTAATGGCAGTGTCCGATATTTTATAGAGCGGAAATATTTGTAAATACGTAATGATCATTACATTTATTTGGGCATAAATACCGTATTATCCCCAAAACGGTCGGCAAATTCTTCCCTTGACCGCTTCCAGTCACTCGAAGGCTTGAGATGTTTAACAGGATAAACACCGTTCGGGGAGGTATGGCTTAGACACTTATGGAACAGGCAATGAACAGAGATCAAAACCCGCGCCCCGCATCATTTGCCTCGATGCTCGCATTAAACGGTTTGGAGCTGCTTCGCGATCACACCACGGTTTTGCAGATCAACATGGGTCTTCTTTGCAACCAGATGTGCCGCCACTGCCACCTGGAAGCCGGTCCCGGCCGAGCCGAGACGATGGACGCCAAAACGGCGGCCGAAATCGTGGAATTTGCCCGCCGCGGTCGTTTTCAGACAATCGACATAACAGGCGGGGCGCCCGAGTTGAACGGAAACCTCGACGTTCTGATAGAAAAGCTCGCAACCTTTGCCCCAAAAATCATGCTGAGATCCAATCTCACGGCTTTAACCGACGACAGCCGCACTCACCTTGTCGAGCTTTGCAAGGAATACCGGGTGGTACTGGTTGCCTCTCTTCCTTCCCTCAACCAGGGCCAGGCAGACTCACAACGCGGCGGTGGAGTCTTTGAGAAAAGCATTGCCGCAATGAAAAAACTCAATGGCGCAGGATACGGCGAACCGGGTTCCAACCTCGAACTCGACATCGTCTCCAACCCCGCGGGCGCTTTTCTTCCCGCCTCCCAGGACGCGACCGAAAAAAAGTTTCGAAAACACCTCGGCGACAGGTGGGGAATAGTGTTCAACCATCTCTACACATTCGGCAACGCTCCACTGGGAAGATTTCGAAAGTGGCTGACGGATTCGGGGAATTTAGAAGCATACATGCGAAGGCTTGCCGATAGCTTCAACCCCCGCACGATTCCCGGGCTCATGTGCCGAACGCTTGTTTCCGTCTCATGGGACGGATACCTCTACGACTGCGATTTCAACCTGGCGCGGGGTCTTCCCCTTGGCGGACGGGCGGTTCATGTTTCCCGGCTCGAAGGGCCCCCGGAGCCTGGAACCCCGATTGCCGTGGGTCAACACTGCTATTCGTGCACCGCCGGTGCGGGGTTCACTTGAGGGGGGGCCATAAACGCCTGAGTTCAGCGCAAAAAAAGATTTTACAAAGGACAGTTAACCGGACGTTTCCAACCTATGAACAAGAAAGAGGAGGCATTTGAATGGAAAGTTACTATAGACCACAGGATCTTGAAAAATTTGAGGAAATTGGGAATGAAGCCCCGGAGTTGGCAAAAAAATTCTTCGATTACTACTCCGCGGTCTTTGCTGACGGCGAGCTTACGGAAAGAGAAAAATGTCTCATAGCGCTTGCCGTGGCTCACACCGTTCAGTGTCCCTATTGCATCGAGGCCTACACGCGGGCCTGCCTGGAGAAGGGTTCAAACTTGGGTGAGATGACCGAAGCGGTTCATGTTGCCACGGCAATCAGGGGAGGCGCCTCGCTCGTTCACGGCATCCAGATGCGAAACATCGCTCAGAAGATATCGATGTGACACAACACGACCGTCAAGGACAATTATTTGAGCGGTCCCCCTGCATCGAAAACTATTCCGACGGTGGACAACTTACACCGACCCCGAAATCGCTCACGTCGGAATGTACGAATGGCAGGCCAAAGAGCGGGGCATCGAGGTGGACACCTTCATAAAATCTCTTGGCGAGGTCGACCGCGCGATTCTCGACAGCGATGACCTCGGCTTTGTCAAAATCCACGTGAAGCGGGGCAGCGACAAGATTTTAGGCGCGACGATCGTAGCGCTGCACGCCGGGGAGATGATCGGAGAAATCAGCCTTGCCATGGTAAGCGGGCTTGGCCTGAAAACCATAGCCAATGTCGTCCACCCGTACCCGACCCAGGCGGAAGCCATGAGGCAGGTTGCGGATATGTTCAACCGAACGCGCCTTACCCCGTTTGCCGGAAGACTTTTCTCTTTCTGGCTGAAGCTGCGGCGC
This sequence comes from uncultured delta proteobacterium, assembly GCA_963813125.1. Lineage (GTDB taxonomy): Bacteria > Desulfobacterota > Syntrophobacteria > Syntrophobacterales > Syntrophobacteraceae > SbD1. The sequence continues at coordinate 19,871 of CAWEZA010000088.1, forward strand.
CGAAGGGCAAACATGGGGAGAAGGAAATGAAGGAAATTGGACCGGGGGCGACAAGCGGGACCGCGCTCGTAAAAGCGTTATTTTTGGCCTGCTTTTTTCTTGCGGCCATTGGACTCGTGCATTTCACCAGGGTATCCGATTTTTTAAAAGCCCAAACGCTTGGCCGGCTCCTGCATGAAGCGGGGCTGTGGGCGCCGGTTTTATTTATCGTTATCTACGCGATCGGAGTCTGCATCCTGATTCCCGGCACGGTGCTGACTGGCCTTGGGGCCGCGCTGTTCGGCCCCTACCTGGGCTTTGTGTACGTGTGGACCGGCGCCATGGCGGGCGCGGCCTGCTCATTTCTGATAGGCCGGACGCTCGGGAGGGATTTTGCGGTCTCTCTTATCGGAGAGAGGCTCAAAAAATACGATGAAGCCATCGAGAAGAACGGTTTTGCGACGGTGCTCTACCTACGGCTGGTCTATTTTCCATTTTCAGCCATGAATTACGGAATGGGGCTTACCAGGGTGCGCTTCCGTGAATATTTGCTCGGCACAGCTCTCGGGATTTTAGTGGGCACATTCGTTTTCACGTTTTTCATAGGAACTCTTCGAGACGTCTGGGCTTCGGGGCATTGGGGGCAACTGCTGAGCCCAAGAGTTTTCATTTCACTGGCGCTTTTCGCATTCTCGTTTTTGATTCCAAAAATTGTAAAGAAAATGAGCCGTGGGGCCTCCTGAAAGTAAACCAATCAAACCCCGGAAGTTTTCGATCCGTAATATTTTCGGTAGAGCTCCCGTTCATCGCGGCCGAGTGCGGAAAGAAGGAAGATCGTATGATTTTGAAGGGATGCTCTCAAAACGCCTTTTCGCAGATACCTCTCAGGAGAGGTATATACATTCGCAGGCAGAATCGATAGAGATCTTTCGCCCCGTCCGATTTTTCGAAGCTTTCGAACTAACTCCACGTCTTCCATGAGGTATCTTCGCCCAAAACCTCCCGCTTTTTCAAAAAGAGCCTTTCTGCAAAAATACCCCTGATCGCCGTAGGGGAGCTTAAAGAGCGCGGTCCTGAGATTGGCCCACTTGGAGATAAGGTCAAGAGCACGGTTTGAGGGCAGAAAGCGCAGCCTGAAAGAACCGGGGGCCATGGGGTTTTCCCGGCAGGCCCCGCGGATGAGGTAGGCAAACTCCGGCGGGGGGATGGTGTCGTCATGCAAAAAGAAAAGGATATTTCCCCTGGAAAGCATGGCTGCGACGTTTTGTTGTATTCCCCGCCCTTTGGCTGTTTTTACGATTGTCAACACCGGCGACACGCGGTGCAAAGCGGTTTTGGCAAAACCCGCGCCCTGCGCGAGAACTATTTCGTCTCCCGGCCAGAGTAAATCTTCGAGGTAGCGCAACAAGGGCGACAACTTTTCCGCTTCGCTCAGCGTGGGGATTATTATGGATAGGCAGTCGTTTAGAAGGCTGTCCAGACCCGGCCGTTTCAGGTCGGACTGGCGATCCACGTCGTGTCTAACCGGGGCAAGGTGGACACGAAACCCTTCGGCTTCAAATTCCCGGGCGGTCCGGGAGAAGACCTCGTTTGTCCCCCACGTGCTGAAATCAAAGGGCGGCTCAACCGGGCGGGCGGTCCCGACGAGATAGAAACCGCCATCGGCGGCAGGTCCCAGAACGGCAACCTTTTCTCCCAAATTCAGAAATGCTTCCTCTATGTCCTGTGATTCTACATCCGCAAGATCGCTTCCGATTAGAACGGCCCTGCCCGCCCCCTCTTCGAATGCCCAGCGCAAAGCGTTCGCCATTCTCTCACCGAGGTGAGCCCCCCGCTGCGGGCGGAATTCCCATGGCCCCTTGAATTTATCCATCAGCTTTTGAAGCGGGTCTCGCGGGGTAAAGAAAAGGGTTATATTGATCTCCGGAGACTTGCGCTTCAAATCACACGCTATGCCCAGCGTCCTTCGGAGCAGCTTTTCATAAATTTCCGCAGCCTTTTGCGCACCCACCGCCTCCGAGAGGCGCTTTTTCACTTTGCCCGGAGCCGGGTATCTCAAAAAGATCAACAACGCCTTCTTCATGGGACTTCCTCGTGCCGCCCCCAGCCAGTCGAGCCGGAGGGGGTCTCCACCGCACCATATGTGTGTCAGAGCCGGACAGGATGCTCTTAGTCAATATACTAGATGATACTTGATGCCCGTTAAGTTGATAATGATTAATTTATAAGAGATAAGTGGCCGGATGATAGTAGTGAGTCGTACTATCCGGCAGGAGGTCTTGAAATGAGAGTAAAAAAAATCGTCTTTCCAGTGGAGCTAGCCGGTTCGTCGTACCGGATAGCTCCCAGGGTGCGTTCCCTGGCCGAGAAATCAAAGGCCGAACTGCACCTCATAAACGTGGTGGAAAAATTCAAGGGGTACGATACCTTTTTTATTCCTCACAGGTCGCTCGACCTGATGGAGACGGAGAATGTCGCACTGGCCAAACGAGACCTGGAAGAATTTGCGGAGAAATATTTCGAAGATTTCCCGGGAGTCAAACTGGTAGTGCTTAGCGGAGAACCCGTCGAGCAAATCCGAAGGTATATCGTCTCGGAAGGAATCGACATGGTCGTCCTCGCTTCTTATGAAAGGTCGTTTTTCGAGAGGAAGCTCTTCGGAGACGTAGCGGAGCGAATTTCGCATACTTCGCCCATCCCCGTGAAGGTCATAAACCCCTTTGAGGTGGGAAAAATGGTCGTTCCCGTTCCTGCTGCAAATCCCGTCCTGACCCTTCACAGCCCCGGATGATGAGGGCTGCGAATCGCTTGAATTTTTTCTCACCGCTTTCAGCTCATAAGAGCAACTGATTTCCGATGCCGGGGGGGGGGGGAAATCCTACCCCTCCCGGCATTACGGCCTCATCTTTCAAATACAGAGTCATTTACCCTGCGTGAAAGTAGAAGAACGGCAAGCCGATAGAGAAGCCGGGTTGATCGTAACGGGCACTTAAGTCCCGTACTTTTAAAGCAATGCGCTAGTGGCGATCTGCAAGCATTTGAGATTGCAAGGTAATTACTGGAATACCAACCAGGCTCAAATTATATTGGCCTTGACGCAAAACTGCGGCTGCAATGAGGTGTTGGCCTAAAAAGATAAGTAAATCTTGCCTCCAGGACAAAGGAAGGGAAAATCATGGTGGAACTGACCGATGTAATTAAAAATCGCCGGAGTATTCGAAACTATGAGGCAGGTGCCGGACGTACCGGCTGCAATCCGGTGCGGGTCGGCAAGGGCGGCGCGGGCCGGCGTCCACATTTCAGGTTCCAGTAAGACCATGAGCGCGGATCGAAGACCCCCGGCGGGGCATTATCCAAAACCTCGCGCAATTCTTCTTTGCCAATAATGCCATCAAGAGCCTTTAAATCTTCAACCGTGCCATAGGTCATAACATAGGCGAGAAAATGGACAGGATCGGCTAGCGCCTCCTCCGGTTTTTCGAACCAGATGACACGGCGGGCCACCTTCAGCAATGCCGGGGTAACGGGTAAAGGTTTCATGGCGAGTATCCGTTTTCGTCCGTTCGTTTGGCGTAAGCCGCGAGCACGGGAAGGCTGGTTGGGATCGGATTCGATCTCAGCGTGCACCTCGGCATCACCCATGCAAGTCATGGCAATTCCAGCCTCTTAAGGTTAATCATGTGGTCTGTGCGAACATGTGCAAGATCGTATTGCGCCTGTTGCACAAGCCAACTTTCGGCGCTGCCGCCAAAAACCTTGGACAACCGGACGGCCATTTGGGGAGATATGGAGCGCTTCTCATTCACCAGTTCGGATAACGTGGTGCGCGTGACTCCAAGGGCAGCGGCGGCGGCCGTGATGCTCAAACCCAAAGGTTCAATGCACTGGCGCAACACGAACCCTCCGGGGTGAGGGGGGTTCTTCATCGACATGGTTTAAGCCTCCCTTCCCTTTTTAGTGATAGTCAAGATAATCAACATCGAATGCGTCACGGTCGGCAAAGTGGAAAATTATTCGTCAATTTGCGCGAACCGTTACCGCCCTAAAACCTTTCAGCCCGCCTTTAAAGCGAATGCAGCTTAAAACCGGGCAACTCCATATCAGAAACGACACTGGCGGCATCAAGCCGCGCAAGAATATCGAGCAACTTGACGACATGCTCGGCGATGACGCCTGATGGATCGTTATCCTCATAAAGTCGTTTCAATCCCTTGTGGCGTATTGTCCGGATCATCCGATAGCGTAATGCGTACATTACGGATGTCAATTCTCGGCCAGTCGATAGCACGGCCTCGGCGCTTTTTACCCGTCTCAAGGTTTACATAAAATGACATCTGACCCTGCCGCCACGCCCGATTCCGGTTTTACGCCGTTTCGGGCAATCAGGGGTGATTTAGGCGCCGCGAAAAGCCCGAGATAATCCGGGGGGCCGATCTTTTACAAGCTCGTCAATGCTTCGATTTTCGATCTTCCCGGCTACCATCGCTTATTCCGCAGGTCCCGATCCCGATCCTGTGTTAGCCGAACAGCTTGCATTCGCGCCGCCATTTAACCCCATGCAGGCCCAGTTCCACGACGATCCTCCCCCTGTAATTACGATGGCAGTGGTCGCGTTGGTGGTCAGAGCGGAGCTGCTGACAGCGCTTCCGCCCCCCGTAACCGCGGTGGCAGTGCCCGCGTTACAAAGGTTAGTGGTCGGGGCAGAGGTGAACGTCCCGCCATTGCTGCTTCCACATGCGCCGTTGACCTCGAGATTTGCCGTGCAACCGGCTTTCGTTCCCCCGTTTAATCCGGTGCAAGTCCATTTCCACGGTCCTTTACCTTTGACTGCGGAGGCGGAGCCGGAATTGCAAAGATCGGATGTCGGCTCACTGGGGAAACTTTGTCCGTTTGCCGGCCCGCAGGCTCCGTCGACCTCCAGCTTGGCCGAGCATTTTGCGCTCCTGCCGCCGTTTTCCCCATCGCAGATCCAATCCCACGGTCCCATTCCTGTGAACGAAGAAACCGTGCCGGATTTACAAAGGTTTGCCATAGGGGCCGCGAGGAAACTCTGTCCATTTGACGTACCGCAAACGCCTTCTACTTTGACATTTGCCGAGCAGCTCACGGTGATGCCCCCGCTTAACACTGCCGCGCAGGTCCAATTCCACGATTCGCTCCCGGTATTCTCGGTGACCTCGGAAGCCTTGCCTGCCCCGCAAAGGCCGGATTCAGGGGCGTCGAGGAAGCTCCGTCCGTTTGCCGAACCGCACGCACCGCTGCCCGAAGGAGCAATTACCGCCTGTGTGACTCTGTTCCCGTTGGCGTCGTAGGCGTACTGGATCACGATGCCGTTATTATAAGCCGCCCGCGTTACCCTGTTCAGGTTGTCGTAGGTGTACTGGATGTTGGCGGCGCGGGCGACCGGAGACATGAATAGTAGAATGCCAACATACGACAGTATATAAATCGTTCTTTTCATGGAGATTTCCTCTGTCTAAAGTCGAAGATACCTCGTAAAGACCGGAGCGGAAAAGATCGCTAAAAATTTAGCCCCCGCCTCGACCACATCCGAAATAAATTACGAATGCATTTTTTGATGACTTCCTGTTCATCGAACAACACTGCAATGTGAATCCCGTCTCTCCACTCCCCCGCCCACAGCCGGTGGAAGCGAAGCCGGGCGGGCAAGTTTACATAACTCCCCGGATATGTAAAGCTGTAGAGAGGGAAGGCTTCCGGACGCGGCGCTTGCCTCTTTTTGCCAAGCGCCGTAACCGGAAGGCCAGGTCCGATAATGGGCCGATATCGGAACGTGCCGATGCGCATCGACTTACCCGAACGGTGGAGCAACCCCGATTTCCTTATTCCAAGGCCGTTGAGTTCATTGTCAAACGGAGACTTGACCCCTTTTCCTTTGGCTCTGTTCACATTAGATGTTGATATCTCCCCAAGGCGGCTTGAATCCACGCGGTGGGCGTGAGAACCGCATGGGGCCTCTCATACACCCTTCGCCAACCAAGGTAATTCGGAAGGTACTTGGTGGCCACCCCGTTGAATCTGACCATCCAGCTTTTGAGGCGATGGTGATAACCATTGACGTTCTGAATATGGAAGATGGAGTCTTTTTCATGGACGTGTTTGTCGGCAAGGATCAGTTTAAAGGGAATTTCCTCGTCATTGACGAACCCCCACAGGGCATTGCCTCCATCGATGCACAGAATGTTGTCCCTCCCCAGCCTGCCGCTCAGGACCTTTTTGACTGCGGCTTTGGATTGATCCTGCAATACGGCATCGATCACCGCGCCCTGCCGATCTCTGGCCACCAAAACCGGGATTTGCTCGCTGGAGAGTCCGCGTTTCTTTGCCTTGCCGCCACGTTTTCTGGATGGGCGGGGAAGCTGGCGGCGACCTTTGAAGGATTCAAGAAAATAGGTTTCGTCCGCCTCGGCGATGCCTTCAAGCTTGATGGGCTTGTCGGATGCCGCAGCCCTGAGGAAGCGATGACGCCATCTGAACGCTGTAGACACGGAAACGCCACATCGGGCGGCGGTCTTGCGAACGCTCAGGCCCTCCTTCAGAGACGAGGCCATTTTCAACCAACGGTCCTTTTTTCGGAGAAAAGCCAGCGGGCTATCGGTCAGGGAGTTGAATGTTTTTCCGCAGTCATAACAGCGATAACGCTGAAGGCCGCGAGACTTGCCCCACTTCTTCACGTTCCCGGAATGACAGTGGGCACACTCTCGCTTTGCAGCAAGCCGACTCTCGATGATCGTGACGACGTGCTCAGAATCGTTCTCTCCCTCAAGCGCCTTCCTGAGAAGATCGCGCTGTTCTTGAGAGAGGTCGTCTATGAGGGCGATAAGATTCTCAAACTCGTCTCTGTTCATACTGCCTCCTGATATGGAAGTAGTATATCGAAGCACTAGATAGGAATCAACACTCTATGCGAACAGAGCCTTTCCTTTTGACCCCTCTTCCCTTTAGATTTTCCTTTTTCAAGCACTCTGACCCCATGTTTTCAGAATACCGGTTCATTTAACGGCAAAAAGCATCAGGATGCCAATGGTTATAACTATGATGAAAATAGTTCCGTCCCACCTCAGGCCCTTGTACCGTGTGAATATCAATGGATTGCTTGGTGAACAATAGATAATAATAGTTTTATTAAAAGGCTTTGATGACTTTAGGATCGAGCTTATTATCTCGCCGCCAATTCTGTATTCGATATCAGCTTCGTAACGCATGGCCATACTGACCCCTCTCGAATGTATGTAGGGCGATGATAGGTCTCTCGACTCCTTGATTATGGCTTCTATGGGAGACCACCGACGGCATATCAGGTAGCGAAGAAATCCTGGCACGCTGACTAAGAAGCCGAAAAGGAAGAATAACACAATGCGGATATTATGCAGCAAGATACTAAAATGAGCCAGCAGAAAGACGAGCGCTATCGAGATCAAACTCGCAACAGGGACCACCCACCTCTTACCGAAAGGCACTTCCATTTAAATCACTCCTGCCATGCGTGGCCGGTAAATACAAAAACTTTTCAGACCTCGTCAGATATACCTCATTTACATCCGTTAGACGAGTTTGAGTTTGAGTTTGAGTTTGAAAGCCCATAGCTTTCCGGATCATTATATATACTAAGGCCAACACCTAAATAGCCCCAAATATTAGGGACTGGTGGCCCAGTAACATAATAATTTGATATGAAGTCAGTAGCGGAGTTCAAAATGTAGGCAGTAGCCACCGGATTCGAAAGAACAACGGTGATCGCAACGGCCACAGCAGCGGGTCCGCCAAGTGCCACAGCCGGTACCAAAGCAATAGAGCCTGCTAGTTCGGCGACGTCTGTCGAGTCAGGATAAATGTACTGCTGCTCCCCATAATCTCCAGCTTCCCCCAGGGCAGCGGCGGAGACCATGCCCGAGTCATAATAGATTCCGAAGCCCTGGAGTCCACGGGGGTCAACCCAGTTGACCGGATTATTTCGAACGTAAACAAATCGATTCAACCCGCCCTGGAGCCCGATAGGGTCGGGTTGCGTGTACCTCCCGGTCGTTGGATCGTAGTATCTGTTGCCATTGTAATTGAGGCCGGTTTCCCGGTCGTGGTATTGGCCCGGAAATCTCAAATTGTTCGTTATGCCGCCGCCGCCGGAAATTGCGTTCCCGAATGGATCGAAGCCTGCCATCCAGACTATTTGCCCGCCCTGACCGGTCATTGCATCGGGAGCGCCAAGATGGTCGTCGTGGTAGAAATAAATTTCATCCTGTCCTGCTACCGACTCGACCATAGCCAGGGGATTCAGGCCAAGATAGATATAGTCCGCGATCGCCTGGCCTTCGGCGTTGGTTTCTTCAATAAGGCGGCCCGCCAGGTCGTAATGAAAGACCGTCACGCCGTTCTTATGCACGTTTTTTTCGACTCTTTGGCCTTTCCAATTATACGTGTACTGGCCGAGAACCCGCCTTCCATGCAGAACCTCAGCGAGATGGTTGCCCTGATTGTATGTAAAATCGAGGTCTCCATCTCCAGTGATGTTTCCATCCGCATCATAGTCGATCGGTTTTGTCCCGCGTCCAGCGGAAACAGCCAGGAGTCGATTCCCCTGGTAGGAATATCTGCCGGTGACGCCAACGGCGCCGAAATCTGGAACCGGATTGCCGGCCATGGCCGTTATGTCGCCCACGGGATCGCGGGTGTAACTTAGCTCCATAACGCCGGGGACCGTCATCTGGGCAAGGCGGTTTGCCGCGTCGTAGACGCGCTGCATGACCAAACCGTTCCCGTAGGCGAGCGCGAGGAGATTTCCGACCTTGTCATATGAAAAATTGGAAGCCAAAGAGGTAGCCTGTCCCGCTTGTGTCTCGCTCATCCCGACGGGGAGATTGACCGCGTTCACTGGATACGCCACCTGCCGGCCATCGGGGTAGGTCTCGGACACCAGGTTGCCGTCTTTATCGTACTGGTAGCCGGTGGTGTAAGCGACCCCGATGACAGTCGCCGTCTCCTGGACAATTCTTCCCAGGGCGTCATGCTGGTATGCGCTCACCCCGGAGGGGTCGGTAACACCCGTCAGAAACCCTGTTTGGGTGGCGGCGGCGTCATAGCTTAAGGCAATATTCTGGCTGGAATCGGGAAAAATAATCGACGTCAGGCGCCCCGCGGCGTCGTAGCTGAAGGTCCTGGTAATGCCGTTGGCGTCGGTCCTGGTCTGCACTTCCCCGTCCGGGTCATAAGTGAGGGTGGTTACGCCCGTATCCGGTGAACCAACGCTCACCGCTTCGTTTAAGACATTATATGCATAGGAAGTGGCGACCCCGTCCTTGTCCGTCACCGAGATCAGATTGTTATCGGCATCGTAGGCGAAAGTGGCTGCTTTTCCATCGGGATCGGTCACGGAAACCGGGTTATCGTCTCCGTCATAGACGAAGGTGGTCTTCTGTCCGTTGGCATCGGTCACGCTCAGCTTTCTTCCCGCCGCGTCGCAAGTATAAGCGGTGGAATCGCCAAGCGAGTCCTTCGCTCCCAGAAGGTCTCCCGCCCCGTCATAGGAAAAAGTGGAAGAATTGCCGTTCGCGTTGGTTATGGAAGAGATTTCGCCGGTGGGCATGTAAGCGAAAGAAGTAACATCGCCCAGCGCGTCCGCTGCCGTGAGCAGATTCCCTTTCGAATCATATGTGAAAGTCGTTTTGTTCCCCAGGGCGTCTGTCACGGTAAGTGGATCGTTTAGAGCGTCGTAGGTAATGGAAGTTACGTTCCAGAGAGCGTCGGTTTTGCTCGTGACGTTACCCATGGCGTCATATGTATATCCAGTGAAGTTGCCGCGCACGTCGGTAATCGAAGTTCTATCTTCGTTCGCGTCATAGGTGTAGGAAACGGTCTGCCCCAGCGGGTTGACCAACTGTGTAAGCTCAAACTTGGAGTCATGGCTGTACACTGTCTTTCTACCCATTGGATCGGTGACGGTCGTGTCGCCTGTGTTCGGCGTGTTATATTGAAAGGTCGTGGTGTTTCCAAGTCCGTTGGCTTGAGAAGTCACTTGGGAGTTCGTATAGGTATTGGCGACGAGCACATTTCCCGAAGGATTAACGATCTGCGTTGCCTCGTGGGAGGAATCGTACTGATAACTCCATTTCCCGCCGTCGGCATCGGTATTGGAGGCAAGATTTCCGTTGACGTCGTAGGTGTAGGAAACGGTCCTTCCCAACGGATCGGTGATGCTGGTGATCCGGTTACTTGAGTCATAGCTGAAAGACAGGGTCCTTCCAGACGAACCGACTACGCTGGTAAGGTTAGACCCGGTGTAGACAAGCGACACGGTGTTTCCGTTTTTATCCACGATGCTTATGAGTTGTCCGTTGCTTGCGAAATTATAGACGGTTTGCGCCTTGTTCGTGATGCTGCAGGTCCCGTTCTGGTTTTGAACGAGAGTGCTGTAAATGCCGCCCCAACATGGAGTGAAAGTCCCGCTGCCGTTTGATGTATATTCTTCCACGTGGCCGTCCGCATATTTGACTGTGACGGAGCTGCCGGAAACGGTAAGGAAAATATTGTAGGAATGGGTCCAGCAGTATCCCAACGGCCCCTGATATGTATCCTGGGAATTGTAGGTCCGTACGAATTTCAGTCCCGGATCGCCGGAAACCTTGAGGTCGGCGTGTTGATGGACATAATTTCCAAGAGCGGTGTTTACCGGTTCGGTCGCATCGCCGGAGTTGGTGCCAGGGCCGAAATGGGAGGGCGGAGGAATTGGATTGTACCACGACGCTGCAGTGCAAAACGGGAATACATAAAATATCTCTCCCGTTCCATCGGTGTAGCCCCCAACGATTGGAGTAGCACCTATAACTACACTAAAACCAGTACCGTCCCAACTTTCAGACCATCCAGGGAAAGTCATGGAAGAAGACTCGCCATAAAGCATAGTGTCCGAATCCAGATACGAATACGTTCCGGCGAGACTGTTAAGCAACATACACGCGGCGTTCACAGCATCAGCTTGATTGTCATATACCCCGATTATGTAACACGTCTCAAACCATTCATTCCCGCCCCCCCCGGAACTGTAAGTATATTCCCAAGCCCCTTGCGGCGGGGCGTTCGAGGTGAGAGTAGACCCTCCCCCCGGAGAATCAACCAGGCCAATCGCGGTTGGGGGGGGAGGGGCGGGGGTAGCGGCACCCGCTGGCTTCTGGCCGATCAAAAGAAAAAATGTACAGGTGAAAAATATAAGCAGGCCTGTCAAATACCTATCGCGCATTATCTTTCTCCGCATTAGTGCTGTGGCGCTCTTGCTCATATCCTTTTCCTTCCAGCAAATTTTCTCATGCTGCTAATTTTCACCGCTGAATATTGCAAGCACAATCCTACTTGGGGTGTATCGAGTGGCACAAAGGAGAGGTTCCCTTGTGCCACTCGATACACCTTTTCTTGCTTTGGGCGTTCTTTATCAAAAAGATTCTGCACAAGACAGAATTCCGTCATTTGCGGCAATTACTATTGTATTGGAATGGCAAAGACTTGGAGAGTTTGCCAATTAGAAATAAATGTGTCAAGTGGAAATTAGGAGGGTAGTAAATAGGTACTTTAGCTATACATAAATACTAATATGCCACATAAAATGATTAAATACCGTCGAACGGCGGGTTATTATTTGATGCATTCCTTTTCTTCTACAGTGACCAGCCGGTCATCGCCCGCAAACCCGCATGGGTCCTTAATCACTTTTTTAAATCGTCAAAAATGTAGTGCCACAGAATCTGCTGTTTTATGTTGATTCATGCTCTATTGTTTTATAAGGTTGAAGTGTCCTGATAGGAGGCTTCAACATGTTTGCTCGAACAAAAAAGTCCGGTAAGTACGAGTACCTCCAAATCGTAGAGAACCACCGAGAGGGCGCCAAGGTCAACCAGCGGGTCATCGCAACGATTGGCCGGCTCGATCAAATGCACGCCAAGGGAGAAGTCGAAACTCTGGTTCGCTCCCTGGCGCGTTTTTCTGAACAAGCTCTGCTTATCATTTCCGGCAGAAGCGACATTAGCGCCGAATCCATAAAGATAGGCCCCGCTCTCATTTTCGAGCGACTGTGGAAGGAACTGGGAATCCCAAAAGTCCTCCAAGGGCTTCTTTCTGAAAGGTTCTTCAGTTTCGACGTGGAGCGCGCGCTTTTCCTGACCGTCTTTCACCGGCTGATGGTAAGCGGTTCGGATCGCTTCTGCGACAGGTGGCGCAGGGACTTTGCCGTGAAGGGCGTCGATGATATCGCGCTGCATCACCTCTACCGGGCCATGGCCTTTATCGGGGAGGAGACCGAGGACCAGGAAAGCGCGACTCCCTTTGCTCCCAGATGCACCAAGGATGTTGTTGAGGAGCGGCTTTTCTTGCTAAATCGCCATCTCTTTTCGGGGCTGGCTCTGGTTTTCTTCGATACAACCTCCATCTATTTCGAGGGGGCTGGAGGAGAAACCATTGGCGCGCGGGGCCACAGCAAAGATCACCGCCCCGATCTCAACCAAATGGTGGTCGGAGCTGTCCTCGACGAGAATGGACGTCCTATCTGTTGTGAGATGTGGCCCGGCAACACTACCGACGTGAAGACGTTGATCCCGGTTGTGAAAAGAATAAGGACTCGTTTCAAGGTGTCCAAGTTCTGTATCGTCGCCGACCGGGGCATGATCAGCAAAGAGACAATGAACGAGTTCGATGATCCTAAAAACAAAGTCCCCTACATCTTGGGGGTTCGAATGCGTAACGTCAAAGAAGTTCGCGGGGAGGTTCTCTCGGATACACGGGAGTTTCGGGAGATTCACCCCGAGGGTAAGTCCTCCAAGGATTCGTCCCCGCTCCAGGTCAAGGAGGTGCGCGTTGACGGAAGACGATACATCGTGTGCCTCAATCCGAAACAGGCCAGGAAGGATCGGGCCGACCGGGAGGCCATTTTGGCCTCTCTTGAGGAGCAACTCAAGAAAGGAGACAAAAGCCTGGTTGGCAATCGCGGATTCAGGCGCTACATCAAGAGCGAGAAGGACGCTTTTTCCATAGACCGCGAAAAAGTCGAGGAGGAATCCCGTTTTGACGGTAGATGGGTACTCACCACCAATACCAAACTGCGCGCGGATGAAGTGGCCCTGAAATACAAGGAACTCTGGATGGTGGAGCATACTTTCAGGAGCATGAAATCACTTCTTGATACCCGGCCGGTCTATCATCGCCTGGATGAAACCATAAGAGGCCATGTCTTTTGCAGCTTTCTCGCCCTCATGCTCAAAAAGGAACTCTACCGGCGTCTGGAGGGATCGGGGCACAGCTTCGAGTGGGCGGAAATCAAACAAGACCTCAAAGCCCTCACCGAAACGGTGATCGAAGAAGACGGGAAACGCCTGGCTTTGCGCAGCCAGTGCAAGGGTACCTGCGGCAAAGTGTTCCAATCCGTAGGCGTGGCGATTCCTCCAACCATCCGCGAAATCTGATTCCGTTTTCAAAGAGCAGAAATGTAGTGCCAAAAAAGTCAAGTGCCTATCTATATCATTGAAGTTACTGAATAAGTTTTACTGTACTGTAGAAGATGAGCATTCCGTTATTAAATTTTCAGAAAAATTCACAACCTTGTGAAGGGTATCCGGAAAAAACTTTGCCTCATCCTTGATATGCTCAGCAGCCAAGACATTCCCGGCCTCAACCACGCTCACGGTCACGCGGCCCTAATCGCCTATCCCAACCCCAAGGTCCTCTTCTATTTCCTCACTCTCCATTTGAAGATCCCCTTCCCTTTCACGGCTTTCTTCTCTTTCATGATAACGTTTCAACTGAAGCTCTATTTCAAATTCCACCTGCCGCTCAACGGTCTCAAGGCCCCGTTTTCCGACAACAGGAAGGCGGGAAAGATCGCGTCCCCTCCGACTTCTCGTGCGGCTTCCAGGGCCTTTTCACGGCCAACGTTCGGTAACGGTGCCGACCGGGCATAGCCTAAAAAGGTCCGCGGCTTCCTGGGCTCTTGGCGTCCGGGAGGGCGCACGTAAATGCTCCTTGATTTGCTTGCCAAGCTCGTCGTATTTCTGCTGGAGCCGGTCACAGGCCAGACCGGCAGCAGGCCCGCCTCTGCCTTTTGCCCCCAAATCTAAAAGCCTTGACGCAAAACAGCTGCTGCAATAAGGTGTTGGCCTCACGGAAAATCAAATCTTGCATCCAGAACAAGGGGAGGGAAAATCATGGCGGAACTGACTGATGTAATTAAAAATCGCCGGAGTATTCGAAACTATGAGGACAGGGAGGTCCCGGAAGAGGTGCTGGGCCGTGTGCTCGAAGCGCTGAAGTGGTCACCCTCCTGGGCGAACACCCAGTGCTGGGAAATTATCCTGGTCAAAAACGCGGAGTTAAAAGAAAGGCTCCAGCAGACCATGGCAAAAGGAAATCCGGCAACCCGCGCAATGGTGGAAGCCCCCATCATAGTTGCGGTATGCGGCAAGCTTCAATCCGCGGGGTTCTATAAAGGGCAGGTTACGACAAAATTCGGAGACTGGTTCATGTTCGATCTGGGACTTGCGACGCAGACTCTTTGCCTGGCGGCGGAAAACGAAGGCCTCGGGACGGTGATAACGGGTCTTTTCGACCACGAAAGAGCGAAGGAAGTCCTCGAGGTACCCGAAGGTTATGAGCTGGTTTCACTCATTCCCCTCGGATATCCCGCGAAGGGCTCAGGGGTTCCGAAACGCAGGGAAGTCGCCGAATTCCTGCATCACGAAAAATTCTAACCCGCAGCCCCCGGATCAGCACCGCTCCTTAAACAGCAGCAAGGGTGGGTCATAGATTTCAGGGGGTTTTACGCCGAGCAACTGCATGAGGGTGGGGGCCACGTTTGTAAGACCCGGCTCCCTGATTTCGGGGTTAAACTCGATGCAGCCGTCTCCGGTGGGGTCATAGACGATGAACCACACGGGATTTAGCGTGTGGGCGGTTTTTGCCCTGACCTTTCCGTCCGGGAAGAGTTTGGGCGTTTTGGTTTTGGAGTCGATTTCAAACATTTCCTCGGCGTTGCCGTGGTCCGCGGTAACGATCAGAATTCCGCCCGCCTTGCGGGTTGCGTCCATGAGTCTTCCCAGGCACAGGTCCACGGTTTCGACCGCTATCCGAACCGCCGGGAAGACCCCCGTGTGGCCGACCATGTCGCCGTTGGGGTAGTTGAGCCTGATCAGGTCGTAGCGTTTGGACAGAATCGCCTCGACGGTTTTGTCGGTTATTTCCGCTGCCTTCATCCAGGGCCGCAGCTCGAAAGGCGTTATGTCGGAAGGTATTTCGATATAATCTTCGAGCTTTTCGTCCACCTTGCCCGACTTGTTGCCGTTCCAGAAATAGGTGACATGCCCGTATTTCTGGGTCTCGCTTATGGCCATCTCGCGCATGTTTCGAGCCGAGAGGTACTGCCCCAGAGTGTGGTCGATATGGGGAGGTTCGACGAGGAAAAGGCGCGGAATGTGCGCTTCGGTGTCGTACTCCATCATTCCGGCATAGAGTGATTTCGGACGCGGGGATCGATCGAAGTTTGGGAAATTCTCCTCTTCGAAGGCCCGGCTTATCTCGATCGCCCTGTCGCCCCGAAAGTTGAAAAACACGACAGAATCGCCGTCCCGAACCGGACCGCCGGCGTTACCCGCTTCATCGGCAATTACAAAGGGCGGGAGATCCTGGTCGAGTATTCCCGGTTCTTCCTGCCGGCAGGTTTTTATGGCCGCCTCAGCCGAAGGAAACCGCCTGCCTTCCCCGGCGACATGAGTCTTCCAGCCCAGTTCGACCATGCCCCAATTGGCTTCGTAGCGGTCCATGGTGATTTTCATGCGCCCGCCGCCGGAAGCAATCCGGTAATCCACGCCGGCCTGCTCCCTGAGGCTGCGGAGCGTGCTTTCGAGCCTTTCGACGTATTCGAGGGCCGAAGTCGCCCCAACGTCCCGGCCGTCGAGCAAAATGTGGACTCTTGCCCGTTGCAGTTTATCGTTTAAAGCAAGGCGGCTCAGCATCGCTTCGAGGTGCTGTATGTGGCTGTGAACGGCCCCGTCGGAGAGAAGGCCTATGAAATGCATCGCGCCGCCGCTTTCGGAAGCATATTTAACGAGGCTCCGCCAGCCATTTCCGTCGAAAATCGCGCCGGATTCGACGGCCTCATTTACGAATCTCGACCCTTGGGGATATAAACGGCCCGCCCCAAGGGCATTATGCCCCACTTCGGAGTTTCCCATGTCATCATCTGAAGGAAGCCCCACCGCCGTTCCGTGCGCGCGAAGCAAATGGAAAGGGCAGTTGGCGAGCAACCAGTCCAGATTTGGAGTGAATGCGGCCGCCACCGCATTGCCGAGCACGTCCTCACGGAAGCCGACGCCGTCCATGATTACTATCGTGACCGGGCGCGGACTGCGATGCGTCAGCAAATCTACCATACCTGTCATTGCTGTATTCTCCGACGGTTATCGACAGCCCGGCCCGGATCGAGTGGCTCACTGCTGCCCCAAAGTGGTCTTCCGGGGTCTTTCGCCAAGAGTTACGATGAGAACTTTCGATGTTCCGTCACCTCGGACAATTCCGAGCCGGACCCTGTCTCCCGGACGCATCTTGTCGATTTCGCGCCCAGCATCATCGGCGTTACCCACACGGACCCCGTTCACACTCACTATCACATCTGCGCCGGACATTACAACGTCGTTTCCGCTCCTCTCCACCCGAATTCCCCCCTTTAACCCCGCCTTTTCCGCGGGACCACCCGGGGCCATCGCCGTGACCAGCGCGCCGCTTTTGACCGGAAGTTTGAGCACCTGGGCGATTTCCGGAAAAAGATTCACCAAAGTGGCGCCCAGATAGGGGTAGCCGTAGTATCCCTTACTCATCAGTTGGGCAGCGACCTTCCTGGCCAGGTTGACCGGGATAGCAAAGCCTATCCCCACGCTTGCGCCTGTCGGGCTGAAAATGGCCGTGGTAATACCGATCATTTTCCCGGAGGAATCTATAAGCGGTCCTCCCGAGTTGCCCGGGTTGATCGATGCGTCAGTCTGAATGACGTTTTCGACCAGGAAGCCGTTAGTCGCCCTCACCGTGCGTCCCAACGAACTGATCACCCCTACGGTAAGGCTTCTTCCAAGACCGAAAGGGTCCCCGATCGACAGGGCTTTCTGGCCCACCTTCAGGTGGGAGGAATCTCCCATGGGGATAACGGTCAACCCCTCCCCGGGGTCGTCTATCTTGAGGATGGCAAGATCGGTTCCGAGATCGGAGCCTATCAGCCTGGCAATGAACTTTTTACCGTCGGCCAGTGTGACCAGGAGCTTGCCGCTCCCGATGACATGCCTGTTGGTAAGGATGTAGCCCCGCGGATCGATGATTGCCCCAGACCCCGTCCCCCGGGCTTGAACCGCGTGCTTGAAAAGATCATGTTCGATAACCGTACTGGTGATTTTAACGACCCCGGGCGCGAGGCGGTCATAAAGCTCTATATTGTTTATCTCTTCATCTGTAAGGCCGGAGGCCCGGCAGGTTAGAGCAAGGAAAAATACCGCAAGAGCCAGGCCGAGGATTCGCATTTGACGCATCGTTACTTTTCCCCCTCCGCAGGAAGGCCGAACGTGCCACCCGATTTCACGGGCCGGCGGCGCTTGCCGAAAAGCGAACGCAGGGCCAGGGCGAGCAGCACGACGACAGAGATCGGCCCGGCGGTCCGCGACCACGGGTTCATGAGTCCGGGCGCCACTTCCTTGATGCGGTTTACAGGCGTCGCAAAGCCGATGCGCACGCTGGCGCCGGTCGGACTCATGATAGCGGTGCAAATCCCCACCAATTCACCCGAAAGGTCTATGAGCGCCCCTCCCGAATTGCCGGGGTTTATCGCCGCGTCGGTCTGGATGAGGTTTTTTAGCACCTCCCCCTTGTCTTTGAGGTTCCTTCCGGTCATGCTGACAACACCCGAGGTGAGCGTCCCGCCCAAACCGAAAGGATTGCCCACGGCAAGGACCCTCTGCCCGATCCCAAGAGCATCCGAGTTTCCGAGCCTGATAGCTTTGAGCGGCCTTTTGCCCACCTTCACCTTTATTACGCTCAGGTCGTAATCGGGGTCGGAGGCGAGGATTCTCGCCTTGAGCCTTCTGCCGCCCGCAGTGGTGACCTCGATGTTCCTCGCCCCGTAGACGACGTGGTAATTCGTAATGATAAGCCCGTCGGGTCTCAGCACTACGCCGGAGCCGATCCCCTTCATCGTGGGGACGGCACAAAAGAAGGCACCGGGTTCGCAGAGATTAGTGATGATGTTGACCACTGACGGGGCGGCCTTTTCGTATGCTTTCATAGTGGCGATTTCCAGGGCTGTAAAGGCTGAAGCGCTCGTGTGGATAAACCCGATAGAGGCCAAAAGAATGGAAACGGCTATACTGGCTATGCTGAAATATTTCGCAAATGAGACCACTCTGACTAACATGGAAGTCGGTTTCCGCGTAAGAAATCGGTAATGAAGGGTTTTCCGCCGTCAGCGAGCCCCTCCTCCAGGCTTCTCAAGGTAAGTCGCCTGCTGATTTCAACATAAGGGCAATCCAGCAGACCGCAACGCGTTCCGTGTGAATAGGCGATTGGTGAATGGGGCGCTGAGATGAAAGTTTGACGAGGTGGGCGACAAGACCAAAACGCAGGGTGTGTGGTGTGTGTTTTTACTCCTTTTGATAGAGCGGATCGGCCTCCAAATATTCCTTCAAACCGTAATCGTTTATTTTCTTGCGCAAAGTGGGTCGAGTTATGCCTAAAATTTTGCAGGTCTCGCCGTAATTTCCGCGAGTGTGCCTAAGAATTTTCCAGATGTGTTCCTTTTCTATGTCGTTTAAGCTTTTGAGCTCGGCATCTTCAGGCTCGGAGTCCTTCGGAAACGCGGTCTGCCTCGGTTCAAGCCAACATTGGTCGATTTCCAGTACTTCACCCCTGGAGAGTATCATGGCCCTTCGGAGCATATTTTCCAACTCCCGAACATTGCCGGGCCAGTCGTAAGCCTCGAGGGCACTTATGTATTCCATCGGAATTCGGGACACGCTTCTGTCAAGCTCCCGGTTCATTCGGGACACGAAAGTTTCGGCAAGCGGTATGATATCCTCAACGCGTTCTTTCAACGGGCGGATGTGGATCTCGAATACTTTCAGCCTGAAATAGAGGTCTTCTCGAAAGCTGCCGGCCTGGCACATGCTTTCGAGGTGCCGATTCGTGGCGACGAGGAGGCGTGCCTTGAAGGGAATGTCTTTGAGGCCTCCAACGCGTTGGAACTGTTTTTCCTGGAGCACACGGAGGAATTTTGCCTGAATTTCCAGCGGAAGTTCTCCACCTCGTCCAGGAAAACCGTACCGTTGCCGGCGATTTCCAATTTCCCCGGCTTTCGTTGGACGGCACCGGTAAAAGCCCCGCGCTCGTGCCCGAACAACTCGCTTTCAAGCAGATTGCTTACTATTGCCGCGCAGTTGATAGCCACAAACGGTTCATTCGGGGCCCACAGCTGGTGAATGGTCCTGGCGACCAACTCCTTTCCCGTGCCGGTTTCGCCATCTATGAGGACCGTTACCGGTGAACTCGAAACCCGGGCTATGTCTTTGAGGACTTCCATGGTTGCCTGGCTCTTCCCGATTATCTGGTTTGGCTTGAAACTCTCAGCGATAACGTGACTGAGGCGTTCGATCTTTTCCCGTTCCTTGCGCCTCGCGAGGATTTTTTCGAGCAGAATGTCAAGGCTGTCGAGGTCGAGCGGCTTGTAGAGATAGTCGACCGCTCCACGCTGAATAGCCGCAAGTGTCGCTTCCATGTCCTGAAACGCCGTTATCATGATGACATCGCCGAAAAGGTCTTCATCCTTTGCCGTTGAAAGGGCTTGTGTTCCGTCCATCCCCGGCAACTGCACATCGAGCAGTACAATGTCGGGGTCGTGTTTTCGCCAAAGTTGCAACCCTTCGCGTGCGTCAAAGGCGGCAAAAACATTGTAGCCTTTGCCTCGGAAATAAAGTTCAAGGGTGCGGACAAGAGATGTTTCATCGTCTATCAAAAGTATTTTTTTCATTTGGTCTGGAAATGCAAGGCTACGATAGCGCCGGCCCCTTCCTCACTCGAAATCGAAACTCCAAACCCGTGCGCCTCCATTATCTTTTTCACAATAGAAAGACCTAAACCGGTTCCATCTTTTTTGGTAGTGAAAAAAGGCTGGAAAATGCGCCTGATATCCTGCGGAGAAATTCCAGGACCGTTGTCGCGAACTTCAATAAGGGGACCGTTATCGGTGTTCTCCCCGGCTGCCTTTATCATCACTTCCACCTCGCCTGACGGCCCGGCGGACTCAATCGCGTTTTTGATCACATTTGTCAGGACCTGTCGGATCTGCTCCGGATCTCCCATTACATTCGGAATAGAGCCCTCCGTTTTCACTTCGATTGCTCGCCCTCTTGTAAATGGCTGCAATTGCAGCATGCTCTCGGCAACGACAGTTTCGAGTTGAAGCGGGACTTTGCCAAGCGAGATCGGCTTGCTGTAATCGAGTAGACTTGAAAGCATTTTTTCGAGCTGCGCTATTTGGTCAAGGCCAATGGAATAATGCTCGTGCAAAGGGGTCACGCGCCCCAGGGAGCGCCCGATTATCTGAAAATTCAGTTTAACCGACGAGAGCGGGTTTCGGATTTCATGGACAACCCCGGCAACGAGTTCACCGATTGCCGCCATCTTCTCGGATTGAACGAGTTGCCGCTGAGCCTGCATTAACTCATCATAGGCTCTCTGGAGAGAGAGTTCCTTTTGCTTTAATGAATCTATCAATGAAGAGAGGTCCTCGGCCATCGAATTGAAACTCTCTGAAAGCGTTCCTATCTCGTCTCGGCGGGAATAGGAAATCCGCTGGTCAAGGGAACCGTTCGCCATCTCGCGTGAGGCTTTGGCCATCTGGCTTATCGGCCTCGAGATTTGTCTGCTTAACAAGAAGGACGCCATAAAGCATATCACAATCACTAGAGCGGTCGTCGTCAGAACGGCAGTCCTGACAGCTATCACGGGAGCAAGGATCTCATTTTGTTGAATTTCGACAAGCAGGCCCGAGTGAAAGCGTGGAAGCCACCTGTAATAGCCCACTACTTCGCGTCCCATGTAATTACGGTATATGGAGATACCATCTTTTCGAGCGATGGCCGAGGCGATGCCAAACGTCTTGAACCTGCGTTTTGCGGTCTCCTTGAGGCTTAGAAATCTTGATCCTGTAACTATTTCTCCGTTCTTATCGACCAGATATGCCTCGCCGGTCTTGCCCAAACCGGTTCTGTCCGAAAGAATCGGGTCCAGCGTCCCCAATGCATCGAGGACCGAAAAAACGGCGGCCTTCATCTTGCCGTCTTTGCTGTAGACCGGCACCGTGAGATGTATATACCATTCGCGGTTGGAATGCTGCATCAAATGGCTCAGGACCGGGCCGTTAGCGGCCTCCATATTTTTAAGGTCTTCGAGATACATTTTAGTTACGATCATTTCGCTGTTCGGCTCGGTGGAAGCCATAACGCTGCCGGAGAGACTTATTACGTGAATGCTCTCGTATGCCGAAGACTTTCCGCGGGTGAGCGCAATGGCATCGCAGCCAGGGGCGGTTTTTTGAGCGCACTCCTCTTTTGAACACCGGGCAGCGCAGGTGGAGCAAAGAGCCTTCACGGCGGACAGTCCGGAAAGGACTCTTATGTCACCCAGTCTTTCTTCATACCAGGAATGGAGCTTGTTCGCACGGTCTTGCGAGATTGTGTGAATGTGCATGTAGGCGGAGGCGATGAGCGTCCGTTCAGCGGCGCGATACAGGCCTATTCCCATTATGACGATCGGGATGACCGCGACGATGAAAAAAGCGGCAAAAAACCTGTGTGAAATCTTCTCATTGAGTTGCAACATATCTTGCCGGCCCCGATGCGATTCTTTCAGGAATTATAAGTCCAGTCCGCAGGCAGGGCACACCTGTTTTTTCCCGCAAGCTCACGGCGTCTTCGCCGGCGTCACCCCTTCGGCCTCCATTTTTTTCAAGTACTTTGCCGGGTTTTTCTTAAATTCGTTTATGCATCTGGGACAGCAAAAATAGATACGCTCGCCATGGTAATCCACAAAGACATTCTTGTCTATTTTGTTGCCCAGGACGGGACACAGGGTTTGAGGCGCGGCTTGTGCAATTTGCGGCAGGCCCCAGCCAAAGGTGAGCATCCCGAATGTAACCCCCAAAAGTACAATCAGTCTAATTTTCCTCATTTTTTCTCCTCTACCTTGAAAGAGATCTTATCACTCCTGCGCGGTCCCAAAGAAAGTGAGGCGGGGCCGGGTGAATCGGCCCTGCCCCAATGGCGCAATACTGCTTTGACCTTCTAAAACCGTGAGGCGCAGCGAATAAACTGATTCTCGGCGGACACGGTCACCCATCCTGTGTGCGGATTGGTGAAAACTCGCTGATAAGTATTGATCGGACATCCGCAGGCGCCAGCTGGTTCAATGCAGCAGGGCTTTGACAGGGACGACGCATAGGCAAAGCCGGAAACCAGCAACAACGCTAAAAACAGACTCGTCGCGATTATCTTTCTCATTGGAATTGCTC
Organism: uncultured delta proteobacterium; assembly: GCA_963813125.1. GTDB lineage: Bacteria > Desulfobacterota > Syntrophobacteria > Syntrophobacterales > Syntrophobacteraceae > SbD1. Next base: position 42,438 of record CAWEZA010000088.1, read on the forward strand.
TTTTCATGATTTTCTCCTTTCGGTAAGTGAGTCTCGAAGACCCGGATTCCTCTATTTCTGAATTGTGCAGCAGTTGGCTGTAATGGAGAGCAACATCGATGCCAGGCGGGCAATATTTGACTTCATTGCATATCTACTTGATATTGCGGGTGTTTTTTCTATCCATGACGAGGTCCGGATTTGGTTTGAACCAAAAAGTGAAGGAGACTTGCAATGGCGTTGAAAGAATCTTTCAATAGAGACGATTTTCTCTTCATACCAACGAACCATGGGGAGTCGAACAATACTTGGTGACCCAGCAAGCACAACTCCGGCCGTATCGAAACCGGCTCAGGGCTTAGGCTTTACGTCGTGTTTTGCAAACTCTCATAATTGTTCCATCGAATTGGCACGCATTCTGCTTTTTCAGAACGGCGCTGATCAGCGAATAGAATTGGCTACCTTTAAACGCAAAACCAACCAAAGCAGAGAAACGGAGAAAAAATGAAAACATTCATGGCGATCGCGCTTGCCCTTGTTATTGCCTTTTCTTTCGGCATCGCCACCAGTCGTGCCCAGCAGGCAAATGCAGGAAATCACGGTACGATGATGATGGGTTGTAACTGTGCGGCAATGGCCAAAACGAAGGGAGCGAAATGCCCGATGTGCGCCGGGAAATGTCCCATGTGCTCTCATCAAGGCTCCATGAAGGGCCAGTCTCCTGACGAAGGCGCCCACTGATCCTGATCGCCTTTGATACTTTTCACCTTTAAATGAATTCCGGGCCTCGCCACTGTGAGGCCCGGAATTCAAAACGAACCGTAGGCATATGTTGAAAGGAGAAAAACCGGCGTAAATAGTTCGGCTTTAAACAACGTGCTATCCCTCAGACAAATTCCGACCTTCCATCTACCTGGCGATTTACGGCATAACTCGCGCAATGTGCCACGTGAAATTGGCGCGCAACGGGGCCAAAATATCCGTTACGGTTTTCATTCCGGGCAAGCCGGGCTATATTGAGTAGATGGCGATCAAGGTAAACGAAATATTCCACAGCATCCAGGGAGAATCCTCCTGGTCCGGGTGGCCGTGCGTTTTCATAAGGCTTACCGGGTGCAACCTGAGGTGCGTCTATTGTGACACGGCCTACGCCCGGGAGCAGGGCGAGTTCATGGAAATCGGACAGATACTCGAACGGGTCCGGGAAAGGCGATGCGATCTTGTGGAAGTAACGGGCGGGGAACCACTCCTGCAGGCCGACACCCCGCAACTTATCGCGAGACTACTCGACACGGGGAAAACGGTCCTGCTCGAAACCAACGGAAGCCTGGATATAGGCCTTGTCGACAAGCGATGCGCAAGGATCGTCGATATCAAGTGCCCTTCGAGCGGGATGTCCGGACAAAACGATTTGAGCAACCTGGAAAAACTGGGCGCGCGCGACGAATTAAAGTTTGTCATTTCGACCCGGGAAGATTACGAATTCGCGCGGCGCATCGTGTCAACCATTCCCGCGCTAAGATGGGCGATCAATTTTTCCCCGGTATCCGGAGCCGTCGATCCCTCTAATCTTGCCCGGTGGATACTCGAAGACGGCCTTCGGGTGCGCCTTAACCTCCAGCTCCACAAGATCATCTGGGGAGCGGAGGCAAGGGGCGTGTAGCCGTCAAAGCTTGCGTTTTTGCCCACCCTATCAGAATCCGCACCCGGTGAGACCGTTGAGCTGCTTTCTTTTCAATTTGGGCCAAAGGGCGTGCTCGGCGGCTGTCATGTTCTTGCGAAGAGCTCAGGCAAAGGGTTTGAGGTTTCTGATAAATGGGAGCGGTATTAAAATCCCCCTACCCCCCTTTAAAGAGGGGGGAAATTTAAATCCACCCTTGCCACTAGGAAATTGAATTGGTATCCGAGACCCCGGGTGTGCGTGTGGGTAATTGTCAGAGGCATCACCGTGCCACCACCCTCATGACAGTGGTTTCCAAATGGACACCAGTCTACAAAATATACCTGCTCAAATCCTCGTCCTTTATGATCTCGCTCAAAGTATTGCGAATGTATTCGGGGTTCACATGGACGGACTGCCCCTTGAGATCGGGGGCGTTAAACGAGATATCGCTCAGAAGCTTTTCCATGACCGTGTGCAACCGCCTTGCGCCGATGTTTTCGGTCCTGGAATTGACCTGGTATGCAATTTCCGCGAGTTCGTCAATGGCCTCCGGATCGAAGATCAGTTCGACGCCTTCGGTTTCGAGCAGCGCCTTGTACTGTTCGATCAGGGCGTTTTCGGGCTCCTTCAGGATGCGCACGAAGTCCTCCTTTGAAAGCGAGGTCAGCTCGACGCGGATCGGGAATCGGCCCTGAAGCTCAGGGATAAGATCCGAGGGCTTGGCGATATGGAAAGCGCCCGAAGCAATGAAGAGGATGTGATCGGTTTTGACCATTCCATACTTGGTCGTTACGGTCGAGCCCTCGACAATGGGCAAAAGATCGCGTTGAACGCCCTCCCTGGACACGTCAGGGCCCCTGCCTCCGCCTTCTCTTCCCGCGATCTTGTCGATTTCGTCCAAAAATATGATCCCGGAGTGCTCGACCCTCTCGATGGCCAACTTTATAACCCTGTCCATATCGATGAGGCGTTGGGATTCATCGGCGACAAGAATTTCACGCGCCTCGGGGATTTTGACCTTCCTGCGCTTGGTCCGCTTGGGCATCATCGAGCCGAGCATTTCCCTGAGGTTAATGTCCATGTCCTCCATGCCGGCGCCGGCGAAGATTTCGATCATCGGGATATTGCGGTCCGGGACATCGAGGTCCACGTAACGATCGTCGAGGGCGCCCTTTCGAAGGAGCTTTCTTAGTTTTTCCCTGGTCGTGTCGGCCTGCTCGGACTCCTGCCTGGCTTCGACCAAGGCCGTGGACTCAGTGGACTCATCCGGGAAAGGATGCTCTCTCACCTCCAGGTTCGATTGCTTGGGGGGCAGCAAAATATCGAGAAGCTTTTCCTCGGCGATTTCCTCGGCCTTTACCTTTACCCCTTCCATCTCCTCGTTTCGGACCAGGCTGACCCCGAGTTCGGTAAGATCGCGAATCATGGATTCGACGTCGCGGCCCACGTAGCCGACTTCGGTGAACTTGCTTGCCTCGATCTTGAGAAACGGGGACTGGGCCAAGCGGGCGAGACGGCGCGCGATTTCGGTCTTTCCAACGCCGGTAGGCCCGATCATTATGATATTTTTCGGCGCTATCTCGTCTCGGAGGTGCTCGGGCACCTGCTGTCGTCTCCACCTGTTGCGCAGAGCGATGGCGACCATGCGCTTGGCATCTTTCTGGCCGATTATATATTTGTCGAGCTCGAGTACAATTTCAGCCGGTGTAAGGGGTTGCTGCATCTATCAAAGCTCCTCGATAACAAATTCCCTGTTGGTATAAATACATATCGACGCGGCGATACTCATTGCCTCTTCGGCGATCTGGCGAGCCGTGAGATCGGTATGCCGGTCCAGAGCGCGCCCCGCGGCAAGCGCGTAAGGGGCTCCAGAACCTATTGCTGCAAAACCGTCGTCAGGTTCTATCACATCCCCCGTACCGCTCAGTATGAAGGAATCCTTGGCGTCAGCGGCGACGAGCAGCGCTTCGAGCTTGCGAAGGGCCCGGTCCATTCGCCAGTCCTTGGCCAGTTCGACCGCGGCGCGTTTCAAGTTCCCGTTATACTGTTCGAGTTTGGCTTCGAGCCGTTCGAACAGCGTAAAGGCATCCGCGGTGGAACCGGCAAAGCCGGTCAGAATCTTGTCATGGTAGAGCCTGCGGATCTTTTTGGCCTGATGTTTCACAATGGTATCCCCCATTGTGACCTGACCGTCGCCGGCCATCACAACCCCGCCATTTTTCCGGACAACCAATACTGTCGTGCTGCGCACCTTGGAACCAGGTACCGGCATTTTTTTCTCCCCATCAGGTCGTATAGCACTTTATGCCAAATTCGGTCAATTTATCACAATAATCAGACTTATCTAATATAATCACAGCGCCCCTATTTCTTTCCGCTTCTCGGGTGGGCCGCATCGTATACCTGCATCAACCGGTCGATGTCCACATGCGTGTATCTCTGGGTCGTCGACAGACTTTCATGCCCGAGCATCTCCTGGATGGCCCGAAGATCGGCCCCGGCATTTAGGAGATGGGTGGCGAAAGTGTGCCTTAGCCCGTGAGCGCTCAAATGCTGCCAAAGTCCGCACGCGATGAGTTCGGCCTTGAGTATCCTGTTGACGGACCGGGCAGTGAGCCGCCCTCCCCTCGAATTCAAGAAAAGGGGCCGCGGAGCCTCACCACTTCTTTGGGGAAATTGAAATTCCAGGGCCGAAAAGTAATACTTCAGGGCGTCAAGGGCCTTTGCCCCGATCGGAACAATGCGCTCCTTGCGTCCTTTGCCGCTCACCCGAACAACCCCCTCGTCAAAAATCACCCCTTCGCGGTTAAGCTTTACGAGTTCGCTAACGCGTACGCCGGTCGAATAGAGGGATTCGAAAAGCGCCCAGTTGCGCGCCTTTCTCCACGAATTCTCCCGCTTTAGCGCCGCGCCGGACAGGGCGTCAAGAAAGTGGAACACGGCGTCCACCGTCAGGAAGGAAGGCAGCTTTTGCTTTATCCTCGGATGGGCGACGAGTTCGGCGGGATTTTCGGCAACATGCCCCGAACTGATCAAGTAGCGGTAAAATGAGCGAAGCGCTGAAAGTTTGCGGGCTCGGCTCGTCTTTTCAAGCGTTTTGTGCACCGAGGCCAGATATCCGCGGACAGTCTCAGGTGCTACCGCCCCCGGCTCCAGCTTGCAAGCCCCCTCAACACCGCGCGCATACCCGGCGAACTGGCTCAAATCACTCGCGTAGGCCCTCAAGGTCTCCTCACTCAGGTTCCGCTCGTAGCGCAGGTATTGCAGGAAGAGCACCTGGGCTCCATCCCAGTCGGGGCCGCTCATCGGCGTGGTTTCCTTTCACCCGGGCAGGATCGCACAATTACGGCCGGCCCGAAAGAGGCATTACAGATAGAAGTCGTGTTATCATAAATAAGGCAAAAGTAAAAAGGCAAAAGGCAAAAGCGGAAAAACAACCAACCCGGTAGAAGGAATCGACGCAAGAGCAAAAGGGGTGCGGTGAACCTCACCGTTTGACACGGGCGTATTGACTTTGCGGTCTAATTGAAATAATTAGAAATATTTTAGGCCATTGCGCTTGAGTCCGGGGCGCCCCAAAGTTCCCCGGTCTAATTTACGGAGAAAGGACAAAATATGAAAGAGGACGTCGCAAAGGTTCGTACTTTCGCAATCATCTCGCACGGCGGTGCGGGTAAGACCTCCCTGGCCGAAGCCATGATTTTCGATTCGGGCGCTACGACCAGGCTGGGCAAAGTGGACGAGAGCAGTTCGGTCCTTGACTTCGAGCCCGAAGAGATCAAGCGCAAGGCCACCATCAGCAGTTCCGTATATTCTTTTGCCTGGAAAAAACAGCCCTTTACCCTGATCGACACCCCCGGCGACTTCAACTTCATTGCGGAAACGAAAACCTCCATGCAGGGCGGCGACTCGGTTGTCGTGCTTGCCGACGCCGTTGACGGCGTACGGGTTCAGACCGAAAAGGTCTGGGATTTCGCCAGTGAGTTCAATCAGCCAAAAATCGTGTTCATAAACAAGATGGACCGGGAGCGGGCGGATTTCGCCAAGGCCGTGCAGGTCATCCAAAACAATTTCGGCAAAACCTGCGTTCCGGTTCAAATGCCCATCGGCGCCGCCGAAAGCTTTACGGGAATCGTGGATATCCTTAGCGGCAAGGCATACGTGTATGAAGGGAATGACAGCGGAAAGTTCGAAGTACGGGAGATGCCCGCGGACCTTGCGGAGCAGGCCAACCGGTACAGGGAGGCGATCGTCGAGCACGTAGCCGAATCAAGTGACGAACTGCTGGAAAAATATCTCGAGACCGGCGAACTTTCCGCCGAAGAAATAGCGGGGGCACTTCGCGCCGCCGTTATAGCGGGAAAACTCATCCCTGTTACTTGCGGCTCGGGGAGCGCAAACATCGGAATTCAGCCCCTGCTCAACCTCATCTCCGACTGCATGCCCTCCCCGCTCGATCGCGGGGCGGTCAAGGGCCGCACGGTCAAAGGAGACGCGGAAGCGTCCAGAGAGCCGGACACCGCGGCCTCCTTCAGCTCTCTTGTCATCAAGACCGTTAGCGACCCCTATGCCGGAAGGCTCTCGATCCTTCGCATTTTTTCAGGAACCCTTGCTCCGGACTCGACGATTTTCAACTCCAACAAAGGCGCCAAGGAGCGCTTCGGACAGCTTCTGAGGCTCAAGGGGAAAAACCAGGAACCGATCGAGTCGGCCGGTCCGGGCGATATCGTGGCCGTGGCAAAACTCAAGGAAACCGTAACGCTCGATACGCTTTGCTCCGAGAAAGACCCGATCGTCTACCCGGCGATAGAGCTTCTCCCCGCCATCTATTCGCTGGCGGTAGAACCGAAGACCAAGGGAGACGAGGAAAAGATTTTTTCTTCGCTTTCGCGCCTCATGGAAGAAGACCTGACCCTCAAGCTCCAAAGAAACGACGAGACCCGCGAAATGATTCTGTCGGGGATGGGGGAGATTCACATAGAAGCGGTAGTGGACAAGCTCAAGCGCAAGTTCGGCGTCGAGGTGAACCTCAAGCTTCCCAGGGTGTCGTACAAAGAGACGATCAAGGGCAAAGCCCGCGTGCAGGGCAAGTACAAGAAACAGTCCGGCGGGCGCGGCCAGTACGGCGACTGCTGGATCGAAATAGAAGCGCTGCCCCGGGGCGAGGGGTTCCAGTTCTATGACAAGATCGTGGGCGGAGCGATCCCGAAGCAGTATATTCCAGCGGTGGAAAAGGGAATCGCCGAAGCCCTCCTGGACGGACCGCTTGCCGGCCATCCGGTCGTGGACTTCAAGGTCGACCTGGTGGACGGTTCGTTCCACACGGTGGATTCATCGGAAATGGCGTTCAAGATCGCCGGATCGATGGCTTTCAAAAAAGGTGTCATGGAGGCCAAGCCCACCCTGCTCGAACCGGTGATGGAAATGGAAATCACCGTTCCCGACGACGCGATGGGAGATATCATCGGCGACCTCAACTCGAGGCGCGGAAGGGTGCTGGGGATGGAGACCAAGGGCAACAAGCAGATAGTAAAAGCCCAAACGCCTCAATCCGAAGTGCTGAAGTATGCCCCCGACCTTCGCTCGATGACCGCGGGGCGAGGAATGTTCACGATGAAGTTCTCACACTACGAGGAAGTGCCCGGACCGCTCCAGGATAAGATTGTAGAGCTGGTCAAGAAAGCCAAGGAAGACAAAGAAAAAGAGAAATAGAGGGAAGTTTCCCGGTGCTGCGTCCCGAAAACTGAACGCTACCCGCAAAACTTTTCGGTGGGCACGATAAAACCGTGCCCACCCTACGTTATCGGAGATAGCATGTATTCAAGAAAAACAGCAATTGTGACGATGAGCGACCTTGGCTCCCAGGGCCTTCGCGAAGACCTCTCGGGCCAGGCCCTGGCCGAAAGGCTCGGCGCCGAGGGCTACGACGTGTGGTCAACGAGCATCATTCCCGATGACTACGACCGGATAAGAGAGGTCCTGACCGAACTCTGCGACCGCGAAGGCGCGGCCCTTATCGTTACGACCGGCGGCACAGGGGTTTCGCCTCGCGACGTTACTCCCGAGGCCACCCTTTCGGTTATCGAAAAGGCTGTGCCGGGACTGGCCGAGGCCATGAGGGCGGCGAGCATGCGCAAGACCCCTCACGCGATGCTTTCCAGGGCCGTTGCGGGCATACGCGGCAAAACCCTCATTATAAATCTTCCCGGAAGCCCCAAAGGCGCAATAGAAAACCTGGAGGCCATCCTTGCCGCTTTGCCTCACGCGCTCGACAAAATACAGGGGGACCCTTCGGATTGCGCGCAGGGATGAGCGGCCGGGTCTAGCCAAATACCGCTTCGCGTTTCCCGAGTTCTTTCATACCCATTTTATGTTTTCATGTGATGAGAGGCATTAATCGTGCAAAGGACCTTGCATATATTAATTTTAGGGTTATTATGATGAAGTGCAGTGGAGTAGGTTATTTTGAGTTAAACAGAAATCGATCTTTCGCCCAATATAATTGGTGCGGATTCGAGGTAACTCTGAGTACCGCCCCAAAATAGCAGTGAAAAAACAAAACTTTAAGGATTATAAAGATGGTGGAAGGTCGCGTAAAATGGTTTAATGACAGCAAAGGCTTTGGCTTTATTGAGGCTGACAACGGACATGATGTCTTTGTTCATCACTCGGCCATACAGGGCGAAGGTTTCAAGTCTTTGGCCGAGGGTGATCGGGTCAGTTTCGCTGAAGAACAAGGCGCCAAAGGGCCAAGTGCCACAAACGTGAAAAAGCTCTAGTCGCAGTTTTGCAAAAAATTGAAACGAAGATCAGCCGGAGCCGTAAAAAGCTTCGGCTTTTTTTTTGGCCGGAGCAAGAACCGGGTAAGCTTTACTCTTTACTCACATCATATACTGCCGGGCATGTATAATACCACATTGCGTTCAGGATCGGGCGGGGATAAACCCCGCCCCTACGCAGGCGAAAGCCTCATGCGCTCACAAATTCCGACCCAAACGGGTCATGGGACTGAAAGGCACCAATATCATGGGTAAAATCAGGAAAGCCATTTTGCCGGTCGCCGGATTCGGGACAAGATTTCTCCCCGCAACCAAGGCTCAACCCAAGGAGATGCTTCCGGTGGTTGATAAGCCTGTAATCCAATACCTGGTTGAAGAAGCAGTGGAATCCGGGATTGAAGAAATCATTTTTGTTACCGGTCGAGGGAAAAGAGCAATCGAAGACCATTTCGACACTTCTTTCGAGCTCGAAGAGACCCTGGTCGAGAAAAGCAAACACGACCTTTTGGTGGCTGTGCGCAAGATTTCCGGACTCGCCAAATTTTCCTACGTCCGCCAATCCATGCCTCTAGGAGACGGTCACGCCGTTCTTCAGGCGGCTCATGTAGTTGGAGATGAACCGGTTCTCGTTTTGTTCGGGGACTGTATTTATGACAGTGAAATTCCTGCTTCCAGGCAGTTAATGGACGCCTTCGATGAATACGGGTTTAGTGTGATAGGGATGAGCCCGGTCGAGTTGAGTGAAGTGTCAAAGTTCGGTGTCATCGAAGGCTCCGCACTGGATAAATCGACTTATAAGATAACTAAAATGATCGAAAAACCCGAACCCGGAGCATCCACTTCACGCCTCGTCGCGGTTGGGAAATACATTATCACTCCAGAAGTTATGAATATTCTTCCAGGCATAACGAATGGAAATTCAGGGGAAATCAGATTGATCGACGCATTCCAGGTTTTACTCGAACGCGATCGACCTCTCTATGGAAAAGAGTTGCAGGGGGAATGGCTCGACACCGGCGATAAATTCAATTTTCTCAAAGCTACAATAAAGCTTGGCCTAAAGCACCCGGAGGTTGGGGAAAAGCTTAAGACATATTTGAAGGACTTGAAGTTGCAATGAAAGATTCAAACAACAAAGGGAAAAACTATGCTCTCAAAAGCCTCAATTCGAAAAGCCATCGCACAGGCACGGGGCTGTGTGCAAGGTGATCTCTATCTCGATGATGGAGGCAGGACCGTCTCCTTCGTGGTCGGAACGACCGACTCATTGGAGTACGGACGCATCTATCCCAATTTTTGGTACCTGGCCAAAGAACATACCGCTGAGAAAGTCGCCGGGATAATCTTGAGATGGGCGGCTTCGATATGAAAGTGGATTGTCACCGTTTCAAAAAAGGGAAGCACAGATAATGCTGATCAATAAAGATCGAACCAACAAAGGCAACGTTAAGGGTACCGATGAAGGACATACCACACGAAAGACTGAACCGAGCGCGCGTGAACTACGAAGAAAGAATACGGTCAAGAAGGTCAAGAGGCGGAAGTAAATGGAGTTGAGCATCAAAACCGCTAGCCGGACCATTCTGCGTTTGCGGGCCCGCATCGGTATAAGGCACTCGGCACAGAAGTATGCCAACGACGAACCCCCGCTCCGGTCCGAGTTGTTCAGTGCGGATCAAATGGAGCGTCACGGCAAGACCCTCGCGGGCTGGCACAGGTTGACCCGGGGCCGCCCGATGGACCGGCTTCTGAAGCGGTTGGCCGAAAATGAAAGTGTCCTGCTTTCGGTTCACAGCCTGCTGACCGAAGCCGTCAAGGCGGAACGGCGGATTACTCCCGCAGGGGAATGGCTGCTCGACAACTTTTATTTAATCGAAGAGCAGATACGCACAGCCAGGCGTCACTTGCCAAAGGGCTACAGCCGGGAACTACCGCGCTTGCTGGATGGCCCATCGGCCGGGCTTCCGCGGGTCTACGACATCGCCCTGGAAACTATCTCCCATGGCGACGGACGCGTGGACCCCGACAACCTCAGCAGCTTCCTGTCCGCCTACCAGACGGTAGCCGACCTGACGCTGGGGGAATTGTGGGCCATTCCCATTATGCTGCGACTGGCGCTGATAGAAAATCTCCGGCGGGTGGGGACCCGAATCGCCACTGACAGGACCGACCGAAACCTTGCAGACTATTGGGCGGACCGGATGACGGAGATCGCCGGCAAGCACCCGACAAACCTGATCCTGGTTATTGCCGATATGGCGCGGTCGGACCCACCGATGGTGAGTTCGTTTGTATCGGAATTTGCGCGCCGGCTGCAGGGGCAAGGTCCGGCCCTGGCGTTGCCGCTCACATGGATTGAACAGCGACTGTCCGAGTCCGGCGAGACCATCGGACAGTTGGTGCGATCAGAGAACCATCAACAAGCCGCGGACCAGGTTTCGATGAGCAACAGCATCGGCAGCCTCCGATTCCTGGAGGCGATGGACTGGCGCGAGTTCGTTGAAACCACGAGCACTGTCGAAAAGACCCTTGGTGAAGACCCGGCGGACATCTACCGCAAGATGGATTTTGCCACCCGTGATCGCTACCGTCACGCAGTCGAGAAGACCGCGAAGAAGGGTCTGCGCTCCGAAAGCGAGGTTGCGCGCAAGGCAATCCAACTGGCTCATGCCGGCCTCGCCGGCAAAAGTTGTGACGATCGTGCGGCACATGTCGGTTTCTACCTGATCGACAAAGGATTCGCTCAGCTCGAATGCGCCCTGGAGCTGCGTCTATCGCCTTTCGAGGCTCTTAGAAAAGTCGGCGCCCGGTTTCCTTTACTGGTGTATGGGGGCGCCATCCTGCTGGTTTCGGTGCTCCTGGCCGCCATACCGGCGATAAAAGCACATGGCGGCGGGTTGGACTTCCGGCTTCTCGCTTTGACCGGGATTCTTTCGCTTCTGTGTGCAAGCCATCTGGCGGTAGCCCTGGTGAATTGGGTGGCCACCTTGCTGGCGACCCCGCATCCGCTGCCGCGAATGGACTTTTCCAAAGGGATTCCCAAGGAATCGCGTACCCTGGTGATAGTCCCCACCATGCTGACAAGCTCTCAAAATATCGGGGATTTGACCGATGCACTGGAAATCCGTTTTCTGGCAAATCGAGACGACCATCTTCACTTCGGCCTGCTGACCGACTTTCGGGACGCGCCCCAGGAAACACTGCCGGAGGACGAACCTCTGCTGAGGCTGGCCCGGCAGAGAATCGAAGAGCTAAATCAAAAATACCGGAGTTCGGAAGGCGATATTTTCTTTCTCTTTCACCGCCCTCGCCGGTGGAATCCCGACGACCGGGTCTGGATGGGATACGAGCGTAAGAGGGGAAAGCTCGCGGACTTGAATTGGCTGCTGCGCGCGGGGCCGGACGGCAAAATCGGGGATCGGTTTTCGCTCATCACAGGTGACACTGCAATTTTGGTAAACGTGAAGTACGTGATCACCCTCGACACGGATACCCAACTGGCTCGTGATTCAGCATGGCGGTTTGTGGGAGCCATGGCGCACCCTCTGAATCGTGCGCGCTATGACGAAGACAAACAGCGTGTCCGTGAGGGCTACGGCATCCTCCAGCCACGGGTGGCGGCAAGCCTGCCCGGCGCGAACCGGTCGCGGTATGCGAGCATGTTCGGAAGCGACTCGGGCATCGACCCTTACACTCGCGCCGTTTCCGATGTTTACCAGGATCTTTTCTGTGAAGGCTCGTTCATCGGCAAGGGGATCTATGACGTCGATGCGTTTGAGCGGGCGCTGGACGGACGATTCCCCGCAAACCGAATCCTCAGCCACGATCTGTTGGAAGGGTGTTACGCGCGGGCAGGGCTGCTAAGCGATGTGCAGTTATACGAGGAATACCCGTCCCGTTACAGCGCGGACGTGAGTCGTCGACACCGCTGGATACGAGGGGATTGGCAGATCGCGCGGTGGGTGACGCCGAGCGTTCCCGGCCCCGATACGCGGTTTGGAAAAAACCCGCTGACTATGCTGTCTCGATGGAAGATCTTCGACAACCTGAGGCGCAGTGTCGCACCCGCGGCTTTGACACTCCTGTTGCTGCTGGGCTGGACAGTGCTGCCGTCCGCCTGTTTCTGGACCTTATCCATACTGGGGATCATCCTGATTCCTTCGTTGTTAAGCGTCGTTTCGGGTGTGGTGAAAAAGCCGGGCGACGTGACCCTGGGCCAGCACCTCGGCGCCGCGGCGCGCTCGGCGGGCGGAGGCCTTACCCAGGCAATATTTACGTTCGCGTGTCTCCCCTACGAGGCGTTTTTCAGCCTGGACGCGATTTCGCGTACGCTCTGGCGTTTGTTAATCACGCACAGGGGACTTCTCGAATGGAACCCGTCGAACAATCCCGACCGTAACGGCGGCAGTGATTTTTTCGCCTCATGCCGCACCATGTGGATAGCCCCGGTCATTGCAACCGGTGCGGCTGTTGCTATCACGCTACTGAGACCGACCGCGCTGCTCGTGGCCGCGCCAATCCTTATCCTCTGGCTTGCCTCCCCCGCCATCGCCTGGTGGATCAGCCGGCCGCTCGCCTCTCGGGAAGCAAGGCTTACGACCGAGCAGACCAACTTTTTGAGGAAACTCTCCCGAAAAACCTGGGCGTTTTTCGAGACCTTCGTCGGTCCGGAAGATAATTGGCTGCCGCCCGATAACTTTCAGGAGCACCCCGCCACCGTGGTCGCCCACCGCACCTCGCCCACGAACATGGGATTCGCGCTGCTTGCGAATTTATCCGCATACGATTTCGGCTACATCTCGGCCGGGCAATTTATCGAGCGCACAGCGAATACGCTTGGGACGATGAAAGGACTGGAGCGGCACCGGGGTCACTTCTATAACTGGTACGAAACCCAATCCCTCAAGCCGCTTTTGCCACTCTACATTTCCTCCGTTGACAGTGGCAATCTAGCAGGCCATCTACTGGCATTGCGACAGGGTCTATTTGCTCTTCCCGATGACACTATCCCGGGAACACGCTTTTTCGAGGGGTTCCGCGACACTTTCAAGGTCCTCGAAGACGTCGCAAAAGGCTCTGCCCCGGCCCAGTTGGCTAAACTTGAAGAATACCTGGACCTCGACTCCAAACCGACCACGCTTGCTACGACCTGGCAGTGGCTGGACCGGCTGACAAACGCAGCCGAGGAAGCGGCCGCAAGCATCGATGTTCTTAACGGCCCCGCCGAGCCTGGAGATGCCGGGTGGTGGGCGCATTCATTGGCCCGGCAGTGCGGGGATGGACTAGGTGAGCTGGAGTTTCTCGCGCCCTGGGCGCGGCTTTTGTCTTCACAGGGCAGCCCCCCGGACTTGCACGGTATCGACGAACTCCCGACGCTCCGCCAATTGTCCCGCCTCGAGGGGAAGCTCCTGCCCGAAATCGAGCGCCGGTTTAGCCTGAAGGTGACAGCCGAGGAAAAGGCGTGGCTGGGTGAGCTTAGACCTCTTTTTATCGAGGCTAGCGGCCGTGCAAGAGCAAGGATTGCGGCTATCGACCGTCTCGGGCTGGAAGCAAACGAGCTTGCCGGTATGGAATACGGCTTCCTGTTCGACGAAACGCGTCATCTTCTGGCTATTGGATATAACGTAGGCGAACATAGGCGGGACGCCAGCTACTACGATCTTCTGGCTTCGGAAGCGAGATTTTCAAGTTTTGTGGCGATTGCCCAGGCAGAATTGCCCCAGGACAGCTGGTTCGCCCTGGGACGTCTTCTGACTACCGCAGCAGGAGAACCTGTTCTTCTATCCTGGAGCGGGTCGATGTTCGAATACCTGATGCCGCTTTTGGTGATGCCGACCTACGAAAACACCCTGCTCGACCAGACCTGCAAGGCGGCGGTGGCCGCTCAGATCGAGTATGGAAGAAAATGCGGGGTGCCATGGGGTGTTTCAGAAAGCGGCTACAATGCAATCGATGTTCATCTCAACTACCAATACCGGGCATTCGGCGTACCCGGCCTGGGGCTCAAACGAGGCCTCTCCGAGGACCTGGTAATCGCGCCCTATGCTTCGATGCTCGCGCTGATGGTAGCCCCCGACAAGGCGTGTTCCAATCTCGAGCGGTTGGCCGCTGAAGGGTATGAAGGAAAATACGGCTTCTATGAAGCAATCGACTATACTCCCTCGCGCCTGCCTCGTGGACAGTCGAGCGCCGTGGTTCGCTCCTTCATGGCACATCACCAGGGGATGAGCTTTCTCGCTTTGGCCTATCTGCTCCTGGGCCGTCCGATGCAGAAACGATTCGAGTCGGAACCCCTGTTCCAGGCAACAATGCTGTTGCTTCAGGAGCGGGTTCCCAAGGCCACCGCGTTCTATGCGCACACTACCGAAATTGCCGAAATACAGGCGACTTCCAGTGGCGCGGAGACGCCGATACGTGTTTTGAGCCGGCCGGACATGCCGGTCCCGGAAGTACAGTTGTTGTCAAACGGCAGATACCATGTGATGGTCACAAATACCGGGGGCGGTTACAGCCGCTGGAAGGACATTGCGGTCACGCGTTGGCGAGAAGACAGCACCAGCGATAATTGGGGCGCTTTCTGCTTTATTCGGGATGTGACCGGCGACAGTTTCTGGTCGACAACCTATCAACCGGCGCTAAAGCTTTCGAAAAACTTCGAGGCGATTTTTTCTGAGGGAAGAGCCGAGTTTCGCTGCCGGCACGACGAGCTTGACGCTTACACCGAGGTTGTTGTTTCGCCCGAAGATGACATAGAGCTGCGCCGAATCACCATCACCAACCGCACCAGAAGACGCAGACAGATCGATGTTACGAGCTATGCGGAAGTCGTCCTGGCGCCGCCCGCCTCGGACGCACTGCATCAGGCGTTTAGCAATCTCTTTGTTCAGACCGAAATCCTGCGGCCCCAACGGGCGATTCTTTGCACTCGCCGGCCCCGGTCTATCGACGAGCAGGCTCCCTGGATGTTTCACCTGATGGCCGTGCATGGGGCGGACGTGGGGGAGATTTCCTACGAGACCGATCGCATGCGGTTTATCGGCCGAGGGAACACCATCGCCGCTCCTCAGGTCATGACCGGGTCGACGGATTCCTCCGGGGCGCTTTCGGACAGCCAGGGTTCCGTCCTGGACCCCATCGTCGCCATCCGGCACCGGATAACACTCGACCCGGAAAAATCGGTAACTGTAAATATTGTAACAGGCGTTGGCGAGAGCCGCGAGGCATGCATCGGCCTTGTTGAAAAATACCAGGACAAGGGCCTCGCCGACCGCGTCATCGACCTGGCATGGACACACAGCCAGGTGTTTTTGCGGCAGATCAACGCCACGCAGGCCGACGCTCAGCTCTACTGTCGCCTTGCCGGGTCGATCATCTACGCCAATGCTTCGCTGCGGGCCGACCCGGGCGTCCTCCTAAAGAACCGCAGGGGTCAATCGGGCCTGTGGAGTTACGCCATCTCAGGAGATCTGCCGATCGTGCTGCTGCGAATCGAAGACCCGGCAAATATCGATCTGGTGCGCCAACTCGTGCAGGCCCACGCATACTGGCGTCTAAACGGACTGGCGGTGGACCTGGTGATCTGGAACGAAGATCACGCCGGTTACAGGCAACTGCTACACGACCAGATCATGGGGCTCATCGCCGCGGGAACCGAAGTCAGCCTGACAGACCGGCCGGGGGGCATTTTCGTGAGACCGGCCGACCAGATAGCGGAGGAGGACCGTATCCTGATCCAAACGGTCGCCCGCGCCATCATCACCGACAGCCGCGGGTCGCTGTCAGACCAGATCAACGTCCGTACTCAGGGGGAAATAACCTTGCCCCCGCTTACCCCGACCCGAACCCACCGTCCGGAACCATTGGCGGAAGCGCCGCTGCCTCGAAACGATCTGACGTTTTACAACGGCATGGGCGGCTTCACCCCGGATGGGCGCGAATACGTTATTACCACTGCGCACGGGCAGGTTACGCCGGCGCCGTGGGTGAACGTGCTGGCCAACCCGAACTTTGGGACCATCGTATCGGAGAGCGGTCCCACCTACACCTGGAGCGAGAATGCCCATGAGTTCCGCCTCACTCCCTGGGGAAACGACCCGGTGGGCGATTCGAGCGGAGAGGCGTTTTACCTGCGTGACGAGGAACGCGGCCACTTCTGGTCACCAACTCCGCTGCCTTGCCGCGGAAAGACGCCCTATGTGACCCGGCACGGCTTCGGCTACAGTGTCTTCGAGCACACGGAGCGGGGCATCCGATCCGAACTGTGGATTTACGTTGCCATGGACGCACCGGTCAAGTTCGCGGTGCTAAAAGTGGGCAACGAGTCGGGACGATCCCGCCGACTCTCCGCCACCGGATATGCGGAATGGGTCCTTGGCGACCTTCGGTCCAAATCGGGCATGCACGTGGTCACCGAAATCGACCCGACGACCGGCGCACTCTATGCGCGCAACCCCTATAACACGGAGTTTCAGGACCGGACCGCCTTCTTCGACGTGGACGAAACGGTGCGCACGGTAACCGGAGATCGCACGGAGTTTATCGGTCGCAACGGTACTCTTCGCACCCCCGCCGCCATGACGCGCACGCGCCTTTCGGGCAAGGTGGGGGCAGCCCTGGACCCCTGCGCCGCGATCCAGGTGAGCTTCGATCTGGCTTCCGGGCAAGAGCGCGAGATCATCTTCAGGCTCGGCGTCGGGCGGAGCGCCGAGGATGCCAGAGACCTCGTCAGCCGCTTTCGGGGGAAACGGCGGCCCGCGGCGCCCTCGATGTAGTGTGGAACCACTGGACTCATACCCTTGGCGCGGTAAATGTGGAAACACCCGACCAGTCCTTAAATGTATTGGCAAACGGGTGGCTCTTATACCAGACCCTGGCGTGCCGCTTCTTTGCGCGAAGCGGATACTACCAGTCGGGAGGAGCCTTCGGTTTCCGCGACCAGTTGCAGGACGTGATGGCGCTCATCTACGCCAGGCCCCATCTCCTGCGTGAACACTTGCTCCTGTGCGCGTCCCGTCAATTCATAGAAGGAGACGTCCAGCACTGGTGGCATCCCCCAACGGGTCGGGGTGTGCGTACCCACTGTTCGGACGATTATCTCTGGCTGCCGCTGGCAACGAGCCGCTACGTCCTCACCACCGGGGACACCGGTGTATTGGATGAGCCCGTCGGATTCCTCCAGGGGCGCCAGATAAACGAGGACGAAGATTCTTATTTCGATCTGCCCGGACAGTCTGAAGAGGCGGCGAGTCTTTACAAGCACTGTGTCCGAGCAATCCTCAACGGTCTCAAGTTCGGTCAGCACGGACTACCTCTCATCGGGTCCGGTGACTGGAACGACGGCATGAACCTGGTGGGCGAACACGGCAAAGGCGAAAGCGTCTGGCTGGGTTTTTTCCTGTATGAAGTGCTCATGCAATTCACCGAGGTCGCCCGCAGGCATGACGACGCGGCTTTCGCCGCGCGTTGCGTAAGGGAGGCAACGCAACTGCGCACCAAAATCGAAGAGCATGGATGGGACGGCGAGTGGTATCGCCGGGCTTACTTCGATGACGGCTCCCCGCTTGGGTCCTCGGTTAACACGGAATGCCGGATCGATTCGATCGCGCAGAGCTGGTCCGTTCTTTCGGGTGCGGGAGATCCCGAGCATTCGCGAATGGCCATGGAAGCATTGTACGAACGCCTCGTCAGCCGGGAGCATGGACTGATCCGACTTTTGGCCCCGCCCTTCGACAAGTCGGAACTTAATCCCGGCTACATCAAGGGGTATGTCCCCGGCGTCAGAGAAAACGGCGGGCAGTACACGCACGCGGCCATCTGGGCGGCGATGGCCTTCGCCCGCAGGGGAGACAGCGCGCGCGCATGGGAGCTTTTTACCATGATCAACCCGGTGAACCATGCAAAATCGATCGAGACGACGGCCACATACAAAGTGGAGCCCTATGTCGTTGCGGCCGACGTCTATGGTGTACCGCCGCATACCGGGCGAGGGGGCTGGACGTGGTATACGGGCTCGGCCGCCTGGATGTACCGGCTGATCGTCGAATCGCTCCTGGGGGTAAGGCTCGAAGTCGACAAGCTATTCTTTTCGCCATGCCTGCCCGCGGGTTGGGAGGGGTTCAAGATGCACTACCGGTATCAAGAGACGGTCTACCACATTACCGTGCGACAAACACGAACGGGAAATGATGAAATGAGTGTAACAGTTGATGGCGTCGAGCAACATGACAAGACTATCGCCCTTGTTGATGACCATCGGGAACACTCGGCAGAGGTAAGAGTAAATGTTGTGAGCGGAACTTCGCACAGTCTGTAGAGTGACCACCAGAAAAGCTTGTTGGGGCGACTAACCCCGGGTTTCAAGAGCGTGTTCTTAATCTGCCGGATTTCATTGCCGCAGGAGGTACGTAAGCGGTTGGCGACCACTTTCCCAAAACTTGACAATTTCTGGCGAAGTATGACGAGCTTTAATGGACTCAAAACGGCCGGAAAGAAAGACTACGTTTCTGAGGTCACCGATGTACTTGTAATAGTTTTTGATTATTTTATCGTTTCAAATATTTTCAACGATTCAGCGTGAAAATCTATGTCCTGATCGGTTGGAATTTCATTGTTCGCTGTTTCGCCACGATAAGTTCTATAAACCGGGTAATTGCTCCCTTCTACCTCATTTCCCCATTGTTTCCAGCCAAGTCTTTGTTGTCTCGCGAAAAGCTCCAAATAAGGGCCAGGACTGCATTTTTCAATGATCGGATAAAGCTCATCGGGCTTGCGGGAGTGTTCGCGCTTTCTTGTCTGGATAATATTGGTCTGAGTCCTTCCAGGCTGTAATGTTCGCAAGCTTCCTCGCACTCCAAATAAAATTAGCTCAGTAACATTGCGATAGTAGAATCCAACACCCCTTCCGTCAGGTCCGCCGTCTTTGCGGATTTTGTACCAGACGACATTCGTTTTATAAACGAATCCCCATCTTCCCATTACCTCCAAGCCTTCTTTCAAAAGGGCATTAGGAACCCAGAGATATAAATGAGATTGGGGGAGAGCCAAATCCAGGACAGGGAGATTTGTAATTTCATCAAAAGTCATCGTTCCATATCGGGAAAGCCTTTTATGCTCCGGCGCCATTTTGCCGGTTCGATTCGAGAATCTCCACGGCGGATCGGCCAGGATTGTACCGAATTGCCCTAGGTTCGCCCTCTTTAAATCCAAGGAGGCTGGAAACTCCGAGATGTCCATTTTCATTATGCTTCCTCCACGTATAGTTTCTTTGAAATCCCAAAAACCAGGATCGGGCATCCTCCCCCTCCGCCACCATCGATTCGTGGAATCAATTTGCTCATATGCGTTGTTGAAGACCCGTAAAAAGCCCCGCGGCCCAGGCTGTCAAAAATTTCTTGGAGTTCATCCGTTCTGGTAATTATCACACCAACGCTTACTGCCCTCAGCTCAAAAAGGAGTCTAAAATTATTCAAATCTCTATCAAAAAAAGGGTCTTTGTTGTTCCATTCGATTTCGAGAGCGATCCGGTTTTTGAAGCAATCTACCTTGTGGGTAGGACTATTCATGACATTTTGATCGACCATAACTTTGGTATCGAAATTCTTTTCGCGCCAGCCCCGACTCGTTAATGCATCATCGATACTGTCTGCAACTTTTGATTTCCTTCCGCCGCCGACCGCAATATGGCTCTTTTTTAGCCTGAAATCGTTAAGAACTTCGATTATATCGTTCCATTCAACGGGAAAATCGTTCTCCAAAATGGCGGAAGCATGCTTCCACTCAATTATTTGATAAGTTTCTCGAATAAACTGAGGCAGATTTTGAATCGCCATTCCCCCCCCTGCAAATCGTTTCATAGCCCTCCAGCTATTGGGCGGGATATTACCAGGAGTGGGCCAGGGGGGCAAGAAATAGAAAACTATTTAGGGGCCGTTTTGGAATTATCTGTCAGGTAAGTATCGAAAAAATATCCAGAATCGTCATCAGCATGGATGGACGCGGGCGGGCATTCGATAATATCTTCGTTGAGCGGCTCTGGCGTAGCGTCAAACATGAGGACGTGTATCTGAAGGGCTATGCCTCGATGGGAGAATTGACGGTCGGCCTTACAGAGTACTTCGTCTTCTATAATGAAAGGCGGCCGCACCAGTCTCTGGGACAAAAGACGCCCGAAGTAGTGTATCGAACCGCGATGGGCGGCGGGGCGGTGATCGTGGATAAATTTCCCCGTGCGGTGGAGGAACCCCCTGCTCCGCTACGCTCCACAGGGGGTTCCTCCACCGCAGAGTCAAGATCAGAAGCAACAGCAAAGGCAAAAACGGGGCAGCGCCGTCCAGCTGGGAGTGAAGTCGAATGTGCAGCTTAAACTAAGTGGGTTTTTGTCTTGCCCTAAGGGTCCACTTTAGTTGCCCGCAGGCATGACGACGCGTTTTCGCCAAACGTTGCGTAAAGGAGGCGACGCGACTGCGCAGCAAAATCGAAGAGCATGGATGGGACGGCGAGTGGTATCGCCGGGCGTACTTCGATGACGGCTCCCCGCTTGGGTCCTCGGTTAACACGGAATGCCGGATCGATTCGATCGCGCAGAGCTGGTCCGTTCTTTCGGGTGCGGGAGATCCCGAGCATTCGCGAATGGCCATGGAAGCATTGTATGAACGCCTCGTTAACCGAGAGCATGGACTGATCCAACTTTTGGCCCCGCCCTTCGACAAGTCGGAACTTAATCCCGGCTACATCAAAGGGTATGTCCCCGGCGTTAGAGAAAACGGCGGGCAGTACACGCACGCAGCCATCTGGGCGGCGATGGCCTTCGCCCTCAGGGGGGATAGCGAGCGAGCGTGGGAGCTTTTTACCATGATCAACCCGGTGAACCATGCAAAATCGACCGAGTCAACGGCCACCTACAAAGTGGAACCCTATGTTGTTGCGGCCGACGTCTATGCTGTACCACCGCATACCGGCCGAGGCGGCTGGACGTGGTATACGGGCTCGGCCGCCTGGATGTACCGGCTGATCGTTGAATCGCTTCTGGGGCTAAGACTCGAAGTCGACAAGCTATTCTTTTCGCCATGCCTCCCCGCGGGTTGGGAGGGGTTCAAGATGCACTACCGGTATCAAGAGACGGTCTACCACATTGGAGTGCTACAAACACGAACGGGAAATGATGAAATGAGTGTCTCGGTTGATGGCGTAGAGCAACATGACAAGGCGGTCCCGCTCGTTGACGACCACCGGGAGCACACGGTAGACGTAAGAATAAGCGCCGCCTGACACCATGCTTTCGCAGGAGAAAGCCTCACGCCCTCGCATTGATATCAACATGATTTAAACCCGGGGTTGAATTGGTATCCACATCACCCCTCTCCCTCACCGAGGCCGGACTGAAATTTTGCGGGATACTCCCGGGGGTCCGATTCTTTGGGCCTCAATCCATTCATCATAAACTCGAGAACGAAGTCCATTATGTTTTCGAAGGTATATTCGGTGCCGATAATCGTTCTCAAACACATGATCTGAATTAGCCCGGTGAGGGCATAAGCAGTGAGATCAGGGTCGACTTTCCTGAAGATGCCGCTCGCGATCCCCTTCTGAATGTCCCGGATTACAGGTTGGGTAAGGGCATGATAGGCTTTTTTGATTTTTTCACGGGGCCACCCGTCTTCTCCCACCATTTCCGCGCGCAACTGACTAAGGATCTCATTATATTTGGAGTAGTTGTCATAGAAAACCTTGCCGCGGATGAGCAGCCTCCTGATTATATCCTTCTCCTGCCTGATGGCCTCGGTCGCCTCCCCAAGAATGGTCCGGATCACCGTATCGACGACATCGACGAACAGTTCCCGCTTGTCCTCAAAGTAGATGTAGAAAGTGCCGGTCGAGATGCCCAAAGAAGCGGTTATGTCGCGGATTTTCACCTGGTGGTAGCCCTTCTCGGAAAAAATCCTTATCGCCGCCTTTGCAATCTCCTGCCTCTTCCTGTCTTTTGCCCTGGTAGTTGTGGCGACCTCCCGCGCCGGGGACTCAATTAAACTCTCCGGCTTGTCCTGCTCTGCTTCCAGTTTCGCCAGGCTCTCTTTCAGGAAGGAAATCGGGACCCGGCCTTTCGATTTGATTTCTTGAAGGGCCTTAAGCCGGTCCAGATGGCTCTCATCATAGTAGGCCATAGTTCGTCCGGTTTTCATGGGGGGATGCAGAAGGCCGTTTCTCACATAGAAGTGTATGGTCGTCTTTGGCACGCCGGTTCTTTTTTCGAGTTCAGTTATCCGCATCAATCCTTTTTTGGTCATCGCGCCCCTCCACACTACAGAGTAATACTCTGTAGAATTAAAAACATCGGTTTCCCGTCCCTGGCCCGTTCAGCGGCTGAATCAGGATCACAATAGAACCATGCCATAGCAATATTAACTACTTACGATCGTTCACCCGATTTTGCCCGCTTACTCTGTAATGCATTGACAATCCTTTTCGCCTCATTTAGATATAGAAACGAATGTTCATACTGCGATGTGTAGATTAGCTCAGAGCACGGGGTATGTCAATATCGGTCCCGGACAGTTTTTGGCGGGGTGCCACGGTGCCGGTCCGGTCAAGCCCTCGTAAAATAGAGATCCTAATAAGCTCAGGAGTGGAAAAAATGGGAGTCGCCAAAGACAAAATAGCAATAATCGGTATAGGGGAAGTGCCCACGGGCATCTATCCGCAGAGATCGCCGTGGGAGATTATCTATGAGATCTGTACTCAGGCGGTGCTCGATTCGGGGCTGGACAAAAACGACATTGAAGCGGTCGTAACGGTTGCCCCTCAGGCCCAGGCGCGACTGGCCGCGGAAATCTCCTTCGGGAAAATCCCCGAAGAGCTGGGACTCAAAGGCTGTAAAGACGTATGCATCTGCAACGCCGGAGGCGCCTCGACCTCCAACTGCCTGCGTCTGGCCGAACAGTTGATCACCAGCGGCCAGGCCAGATCGGTCCTTATCCCTCACGTCACCGTCCATTCCCGCATCGAGCAGGACGAGCTGATTAATTTCTTTGCTCAAGCCGGGATGGACCTGCAATGGGAATATCCCTTCGGAACCACCTACAATGCCATAATCGGCATGCTTACCCGGCGCTACATGCATGAATCGGGGGCCGGCCCGGAGGAAATGGCCTCGATCGTCGTGTCGATGCGCAAATGGGCCGCCCTCGATCCGAATTCGATATTCTTCAATAAGAAAGTCCCTTCCGTAGAAGAAATCCTCTCCTCCCCCATGGTCTCAGACCCGCTCCACAAGAGGGAATGCAACGTACTTGCCGATGGTGGCGCAGCCATGGTGGTCACCTCTGCCGAACTCGCCCCCAAAGTCACCCAAACGCCGGTCTACAAGCTTGGCGAAGGGTCTGTTTTCTTTACGGCATGCCCCGTGCTCAGGGACAACGGCATGATGATGCGCGGGTTCGGCGAGTCCGCTGCAAGAGCGCTTTCCGAAGCCGGCCTCACCAAAGAAGACATCGACATTTGGAACATCTACCTGGCCTACCCGGTGGGGCACCCCCTGATGATGGAAGCGCTTGGACTCTGTGAGCCGGGCCGGGGATGTCAGCCCTTCATGGAAAAAAGCACCTGGCCTGGCGGGAAAATGCCCTGGTCCACCATCGGGGACGCCGTGGGACGGGGGCACACCGGCTCGGGAGTCAGCACCGCGACCTATGTCGAGACCGCTCGTCAGCTGATGGGCAAGGCTGGAAGCCGTCAGGTGCAGGGGGCGAGATTCGCCTTCCAGAATACATCCGGGGGCTCGGGGATGAATAACATCGCCACGGTATGGGGAAAGGAGTTGATATGAAAGAGCAATACATCAAACCGATTCCTGTGGTCCAGCCCTGGAGTGAAGCGTTCTGGAAAGCGACAAAAAAACACAGTCTTCTCATCCAGAAATGCAGCTCATGCGGCAGCCTCATCTTTTATCCCAGAAAACGCTGCCCGGAGTGCTGGTCCGCTGAGCTGGGGTGGCAGGAAGCGTGCGGCAGGGGCAAAGTATACACCTTTACCGTTGTAAGAGACATGGTCGAGGCCAAGTTCGTCCCGGATCTCCCATACATACTGGCCATGGTCGAACTCGACGAATCAGTCCGGATGATGACCCGGGTCGTTGAGTGCGATCCGGGTGCGGTCCAAATCGGAATGGAAGTCGAGGTTGTTTTCGATGACATCACCGATCGGCACGCCCTGCCGCTCTTCAGGCCTGTGGACGAAAGCCTCAGAATCAAACCAAAGGATGGCGAGCAGGCCGAAAAGACTTCGGAACCCTCTCTTTTCATGAACCCGGAGGACTACCAGACCATTATCTACGAGACCGGCGGACCCAACGGCGCCGTATGCCGCATCACGATGAACCGGCCGGAGAAAAGGAATTCGATAAACAGGCGAATGGCGACGGAACTGCGGGACTCCTTCAGAAGAGTCAGAGAAGACAGAAACGTCGGGGTCGTGGTCCTTTCGGGCGCGGGAGACTCTTTTTGTTCGGGTGGCGACCTGGATGTTTTCCCATCTCTTGCCGAGCATCAGACGAGCCTCAACTGGCTCGCCCACGAGGGGCTCGATGTTCAAAGAGCGATAACGGACTGCGAGAAGGTGGTGATCGCCAAAATCGAAGGGCACTGCCTGGCAGGAGGTCTCGAACTCGCCCTGTGCTGCGATCTGCTCTATGCAAAAGAATCGGCCCGGATGGGGCTGACCGAAATCAATATGGGCGTTCTTCCGGGTTGGGGCGGAACGGCGAGGATAGTCAGGAGCATGCCGGTCTTCAGGGCCCGCGAGATCATCTATAGCGGCCGCAAGGACTACACGGCCCGCGAGATATTTGAAATGGGTCTTCTCTCGCGCGTATTCAAAGATGAAGAATTCGAAGAACAGTTCGAAAAGGCTGTTGGGCAG
Source organism: uncultured delta proteobacterium (assembly GCA_963813125.1). Taxonomy (GTDB): domain Bacteria; phylum Desulfobacterota; class Syntrophobacteria; order Syntrophobacterales; family Syntrophobacteraceae; genus SbD1. Next base: position 67,770 of record CAWEZA010000088.1, read on the forward strand.
CTCGCGTCCAAAAAGCCCATAGCTCTTAGGATGGGTAAGGAAATCATGGCCAAATCCGCAGACGGGGGCAGCATGGATACGGCCCTGGCTGTTGAGCGAAACGGCATCCAGTGGCTGACATATGCGCCTGAGATTCAGGCATCGATGGAAAGCTTTCGTAAGAGCGTGAAAAGCTAGATAGGGGTACCGCAATGGATTTCACATTAACCGAAGAACAGGAAATGCTCCGCAAGACTATTCAGAAGTTTTGCCGAAAGGAGCTCAGCAAAGAAAAAGTGCGCTGGATGGACGAAAACTGCGACTTCATTCCGGACGAAATATGGAACGGATTGGTGGAGTTGGGGGTTTTCGGCCTCGCCATCCCCGAGCAGTATGGAGGACTCGGACAGGGTCACACCGACCTGATGATCGTTATGGAAGAGCTGGCAACGGCTTCGGCTTCCGTTGCCCTGGGCGCCGGAGCGACCCTTACTTTCGGGGCCACCCCCGTTTTGCACATGGGAACGGCGGAGCAGAAAAGAAGACACCTGCCGCGTATTGCCGAGGGCCGGGAAAAGTGGGCCATGGCGCTGACAGAGCCCGACGGCGGAACGGACATCCTTGGCGCAATCCGCACCAAGGCGGAAGACAAAGGCGATCACTGGCTTATAAACGGCAGGAAGATTTTTATCACCGGCGCCCATGTGGCCGACTACATCATGACTGTGGCCATCACCGATCCTGAAGCGAAGAGATCGCAGGGACTGAGCGTCTTCATCGTCCCGCGAGAAACCGCGGGACTCGAAACCCGCCTCATTCCAAAACTTGGCTGCCACGCCTGCGGGGCCAACTTTGTCTACTATGACGATGTGCGCATCCCGAAAGAAAACCTGCTCGGCACGCTAAACGCGGGCTGGGCGGATCTACTGAAGGTCTTAAACCCCGAGCGTATAGGCACGGCGGTCTTAAGCCTTGGAGTCGCCAAGGCCGCCTTCACCGATGCCTTCGACTATGCCAAGGAGCGCAACGCCTTCGGCGGCCCCATCTCGCGCTTTCAAATACTTCAGCATTATCTTGCCGATATCGCCATCGAAATCGAAAACGCGCGAAACCTGATCTACAAATGCGCCTGGCTCGCAGACCAGGGAAAACCCATGCACATCGAAGCCTGTATGGCGAAGATAGTCGCAGCCCGAGCCTCCGAGAAGGCCGTCACCTGGGGCATGGAGATCCTGGGCGGCTATGGCTACACCATGGAGTACGACATGCAGCGATACTTCAGGGATTACAAACAGATGGTTTTTTCGCCCATCTCCGACGAGATGGCCAAAAATATGATCATGCAGTTCATGGGATATCCGAAGAGCTGGTGAGAGGAGGTGTCGAATGTACACATTGGGTGATATCGCGCGTTGTTCGGCTCGAACTTTCCCTTCCCGCACAGCCATTGTGTTTGAAGGAAAGTCGCTTACCTATAGCGAGCTAAACGAACGTGTAAACCGGCTCCGCAGCTTTCTTGCGGCCATGAATATCGGCGGCCGGGACCGGTTGGCGGTCATGTCCGAAAACACTTACAAGTATTTGGAGATTTACTTCGCGGCAAGCAAGCTCGGCGTAAGCGTCACGCCTCTTAATTTCCGCCTGGCCGACCCGGAGGTTATCCACATCATAAACGACTCCGAGTCCACCGTCCTTTTCGCCGGTGAAGGCTATGAAGAACGGCTCATGCAAATTGGAGGCAACCTTCCCGGCATCAAAAAATGGATCGCCATGGACAAAAGGGCCGTCGGCTATGATTTCTACGAAGACCTTCTCGCCGGAGCATCCCCCGAGGAGCCTGACAGCAAAACCGACGAGGAAGACCTTGCCATCCTGATGTATACCGGGGGCACCACCGGACTTCCCAAAGGGGTCATGATGACTCACCGGGCGCTGATGACCGGGCTGATCGGCGCCGCACTGAACTTTTCTTTCTCCAAACAGGACACCACCTGTTTCGTTTTGCCGCTCTTCCATGTTTCCTTCTGGCCCGCTTTCGCCATTTTGCTGGTCGGGGGCAAGGTGGCGATTATGAGAAGACCCGATGTCGCCGGCATTCTCACACTGATTCAAGAGGAGAGATGCACGCACATCAATGCCGTTCCGACGCTGTACGGCTGGATGCTCCAGTTCGCCGACCCCGGCGCCTTCGATCTATCCAGCCTCAGGATCATCTCCTATGCCGGAAGTCCCTTCCCGCCCGAACTTCTAAAAAAATGCATCGAACGATTCGGACCCAAATTCGCACAAGCCTATGCAATGACCGAGTGCGTAGGGGGTACCGTCCTGTCTGTGGAAGACCATGACCCGGCCGGCAGCCGAACCCATCTGCTCGCAAGTGCCGGAAAGGCGGCTTTCGGGGTCGACGTTGCGGTAAGCGGATTAGAGGACCAAATGCTTGCGCCGGAGGAAATTGGCGAAATAGTGATTCGGGGAAAGTGCGTCATGAAGGGCTACTGGAAAAACCCCGAAATGACAGAGGCCGCATTGCGGGGCGGTTGGTACCACACGGGCGACATGGGCTATCTGGATAAGGAGGGATACCTGTTCCTCGTTGACCGCAAGTCGGACATGATCGTTACGGGCGGCGAGAACGTCTATCCGAGAGAAGTGGAGGATGTTCTCTATCAGCATCCGGCTGTGGCCATGGCGGCGGTGGTATCGGCCCCGGACGAAAAGTGGGGCGAGAGGGTTCAGGCGGTGGTGGTGCTAAAACCTGACTTTAAGGTGGGGCCAAACGAGCTCATCGAGCACTGCAAGGCCAGGTTGGCCGGGTATAAGTGTCCGAAGAGAATAGAGTTTTGGGATACTCTTCCCACTACTACCGTAGGCAAGATCCTTCGCAAGGACATCAAGCAGTCGTTCTGGAAAGGATATGGGCGCGCGATAAACTGACAGCGAAGGCAACTTGTTGAAATATCGGTTTATTAATAAATAAACAAAAACTTGAGGCGAGATTCTTCCTACTGCTATTGCTGAGTATGTGAATGTGGACAAGTTCCCGCACATCGACTCCTTCTCCCCGATCAATTGCTTGGCCAAGCTCCAACTAAACCGGCAAGGTCTGGAATCGGTCGATAGATCCTGTCGAATGATTCCCCTTTAACCAAATCTACCAGGGACAGTCGGCTTTAGACCGACTGAGCACACCCATGAAAGGAGGAGCATAAAGACCCGCGCCGTATAAAAGCATTGGTGGGAAAGCGGTAGAACCTTTTTCGCCAGGTTCACATTGAAGGGAGATGGAGTGATGAGCGTAGAGTTCAAAAAAGATTCCTTTTTTAAGATCGATCCGGAACCGCATTTGATCGGCAACCTGGAACAGGTGAGCCATTTTCCGGGTGTCCAGATGTGGTGGAGGTCCATAGAGAACATCCGCCGCCCTTTGCTTTCAGGCATTCCTCCAGAGGCCTTCGCCGGTGTGGAACCCTGGGAGATGGCAAAAGACGACGATCCCGCAATGCTGCTCAAAGCCATGGACAAATATGGCGTCGACATCGCCTGTCTTCTGCCCGAGTCCATGATGGACACCACCGGTTATTCCAGCCGCTGGTGCACCAACAGCGAGATGGCAAAGGTTGTGGAAACCAACCCGGATAGATTCCTGTATCAACCCAACATTTCGCCGATCAAGCACAAGGGGGTGAAAAACACCATTTGGGAACTGGAATACTGGGTAAAGGAAAAAGGGGCCAAGATTTTCAAATTTTATCCGCCCGAGGACACCTATATCAACGATCAGGAGCTTTGGCCATTTTACGCCAAGGCTGAAGAACTGGGAATCGTGCTCGATATTCATGCGGGTTTTTGCTGGGTTCCCCCCGGCAAGAGCAAATATGCGCTGCCGATCCTCATCGATGATGTTGCAAGAGACTTCCCCGAGCTGAAAATCAACGCCTTCCACATGGGCTATCCCTATTGCGACGACCTCAACATGGTGGCCATGGGGCACCCGAACGTATACGTGTGCTTGAGCCTTTTGGTTCCCTGGGCATTAGGGGCTCCCCGCAAATTTGCCAAAATTATCGGCGAGGCCCTGAGATGGGTTGGACCGGAAAAGATTATCTGGGGAACCGATTACGCCGGCTTTGGCGTCCAGATAAGGACTGCGGTCGCGGGTCTGCGAGACTTTCAGATCCCAGAGGATATGCGGAAAGACTACGGCTATCCGGCCATAACCGACGAAGACAGGGCCAAAATATTTGGCGGCAACCTCGGCCGGCTCCTTGGCATGGACACTTCAAAACGCAGAGTGGTTTAGGACGACAAGTTGTCCCGTTTATCTCAAAAGGAGAAAAAAATGAGTTTCAGCGCGCTTTTTGAACCCATCGAAATAGGCAATGTGCAGATAAAAAACCGTATCGCCATGGCGCCCATGAATCCCGGGTTGTCGGCGCCAAACGGATACCATGGCGATGCGAATACGGCCTGGTACGCAATGCGCGCCAGGGGAGGCTTCGGATTGATCATCACCGAATGCTGCGTGATGAATCCTCATCGGTGGCAAGGCTCGGAGGTGCTCAACCCTTCCCTGTTCACAGACTATCGTTACTACCGCTTTCACAGTGAAATGGTCAAACTGGTTCACCGGTACAATGGCTGTAAGATATTCATGCAACTCAGTCCGGGCTGGGGACGCCAGGGGCACCCGCATGTGGAATCTCCCGACTGCCCCGCCGGCGGTCCATCGGCGATACCCTTGGAAATCGACATGCGCAATTTCACCAAGGGGTGGGAAAAACAATTCCAAAAGCTCAATTCGAACATGCCCGATCTCGCTCTTTTGCAGGCCATGTCCGATGAGGAGTATGACGCCTTAAGGCCGATGCTTAAAGAGAACGTGGCCACCCAATTACCGGAAATGTTCCATGTCATTTATGGAGATACGCCTCGCGAGCTTACCATACCCGAAATTGTCGATCTGGAGGACAGGTTTGCCCTTCAGGCCGATGCCGCCTACAAGATCGAGTATGATGGCGTAGAGGTTCATGCGCCGCACGGATATCTGATCCACTCATTCTTATCTCCGCGGTCAAACCGGCGGACCGACCAATATGGCGGCAGCCTCGAAAACCGCGCAAGATTTCTCCTGAACATAATCGAGAAAACCAGAAAACAGATCGGACCGGACAAGGCTTTCGGAGTGAGGCTTTCGGGCGATGAACTCATGCCCGGAGGTATCACCCATGAAGAGGTCAAGCAAGTGGTTTCATGGTGCCGGGACGCGGGGGCCAATTTCTTCAATGTCTCTCAGGGATGCTATGAAAACCCGGGGGCGGCCTTTGCTCCTGACGGCGAAAACGAGTTCACCCGGTGGGCGCCCGGCTTTAAAGAGGCTTCCGGCGGTCTTCCGGTCATTACGCCCAATTTCGTCAGCCCCGAAGCTGCCGAAGAAGTCGTCAAAACCGGACAGTCCGATATGATTTCGCTTGGCCGCCAGGCGATAGCCGATCCGTTTTGGCCTGCCAAGGTCAAGGAAGGCCGGGTAAATGACATCGTCAAGTGTGTACGATGCCAGCAATGCTACATGAACCTGATCATATCCCATTGGACCGAGTGCACGATGAATCCCACGGCGGGCAGGGAGAAGCTTTACCCGGAGCTTTGGCTAGATACCCCGGAGCTGCAAAAAAAGGTCAATAGATTCAAGGAAAAGGCCAAGTCTTTGCCCCAAATTTAGTTCAGACGACACCTTCATAATCTCGAAATTGCGGCAGGGGGCTGCCGTCGATTGAGTCCAGACGAGGCGTGGGCGGGGTTAATTGCCGCCCGGACTATGAGACGACAGCCCTAAAGCCGCACCACCGGGAACATATTTGAAAGCGTTGGGGCCGGCTTTAACAATTCGAATCTCTGCAATCAGGGGTAACTTGGTATTACAGCCTTTGGGACTTATGGTGACGCATTCATCCTTCTTAGAAGTATCAACCGGAAATAAGGAGATGACAGATGGGACTGACAGTTGAATCGAAGCTCTCGGAACTTTTGGGTAACGAAGGCAGCAAACAGATTATCGAACAGCACTGTCCGGGGCTATCATCGGATCCAAAGATAAAGATGGCCATGAACATGACGCTCAAACAGATCATGCCCTTCTCCGGAGGTAAGCTTACCTCCGCGATGATAGATGCTGTTTCACAAGATCTGGCCAAGATTTGAGAATCATCTTCCAAGTGGTTTGAAACGATATGGCGGGCATGCGCCCGATAAGAGGCAGCGATGAATAAACTTCTCTGGGAACCGACCGAGGAACGCATCAAGAATACGAACATGTACCAGTTCATGCAATACATTGGAGAGCGCTACGGCGTACCCCTTTCTTCCTATGACGATCTCTATCGGTGGTCGATCAGTGCAATCCCTCGTTTCTGGGAAGCTTTCTGGAGCTACGCGGGGGTAATCCACAGCAAGCCCTATGACTGTGTTGTGGATGACGTCCATAAATTGCCCGGCGCCAAATGGTTCGAGGGGGCGCGGCTCAACTTCGCCGAAAACCTCCTCCGATACCGCGATGAGAGGGTCGCGTTAAGCTTTAAAGGCGAAACTCAAGCAATTATGCACATCACCTACGCTGAACTCTACGACAAGGTCGCCCGCCTTGCCCGCTCTTTGCGTAAGCTTGGGATCAAGCCGGGCGACCGCATCGCCGGTTTTATGCCGAACATGATTGAAACCGTTATCGCCATGCTCGCTTCAACCAGTATCGGCGCCGTATGGTCGTCGTGTTCTCCGGATTTTGGCGCCGGTGGTTTGCTCGATCGCTTTGGACAAATCACTCCAAGGGTCCTCTTTACGGCGAACGGGTACAGTTACGGAGGCAAAAAATTCGATTCGCTGACGACGGTTTCTGAAGTCACAAAACTTTTGCCGAGCGTGGAACATGTTGTCGTCGTGCCCTATACCGAACCAAATCCCGACATCTCGCAAGTTCCCAATGCAACGCTATTCGAAGACTTCCTTTCAGGCGGGGATGCGCCCGAACTCGTATTCGAACAGCTTCCGGCCGGACATCCCGTCTATGTGATGTATTCCTCGGGAACAACAGGCGTGCCCAAGTGCATTGTACACGGCGCTGCCGGGACCCTCGTTCAGCATCTAAAGGAACTGAAACTTCATACGGACGTAAGGCGCGAAGATACCATTTTTTTCTATACGACCTGCGGCTGGATGATGTGGAACTGGCTGGCAAGCTCGCTCGCCCTGGGCGCTCACGTGCTCCTTTTCGACGGCTCTCCCTTTTTCCCGGCTCCCGAATCGTTGTGGCGGCTGGCACAGGACGAGGGGGTCTCCATCTTCGGAACCAGCGCCAAGTATCTTTCCTCTATCGAAAAAGCGGGCGTAAAACCGCGAGAGGCTTTCGACCTTAAAAATCTGAGGTCCGTTTTGTCCACCGGTTCGCCTCTGTCCGTTGAAAGCTTCGAGTATGTATATCGGGACATAAAAGAAGATCTGGTTCTTTCCTCCATCTCCGGAGGGACCGACATCGTATCCTGCTTCATGCTCGGAAACCCGATCGGACCGGTATATGCGGGTGAGTTGCAATGCCGCGGGCTCGCAATGAAGGTGCAGGCATATAATGACGAAGGAAAACCGGTCATTGGAGAAAAAGGAGAACTGGTCTGCGCCGCCGCGGCCCCTTCGATGCCTGTCTCGTTTTGGAACGATCCCGAGGGCAAAAAATACACGAGCGCCTACTTCGAATCCTACCCGGGCGTCTGGAGCCATGGCGATTATATCGAAATCACCGAGCGTGGAAGTGTAATCGTACACGGCCGTTCGGACGCAACGCTTAATCCGGGAGGGGTTCGAATCGGCACCGCGGAAATCTACCGGCAGGTCGAGACCATTGCGGAAATACTTGACAGCCTTGTAGTCGGCCAGGATTGGGAAAACGATGTCCGGGTCGTTCTTTTTGTCAAACTGCGGGATGGATACAAACTCGATGACGCCCTGTTGAAACGAATAAAGAACACTATCCGCAACAACACCACACCCAGGCATGTTCCGGCCAGGATCATCGCGGTTGCCGACATCCCTTACACACTTAGCGGCAAAAAAGTCGAACTCGCCGTACGAAACGTCGTTCACGGCAGGGAAGTAAAAAACCGCTTCGCCCTCGCCAACCCTGAAGCACTCGATCTTTACAAGGACCTTCGAGATCTGGGGACATAGGGAAAGCGGTTCTAGAAGGAATATGGTCGCGGGTATGGAGGGGATGTGAGAGAGCAAGAGTTAACGACCGAGTGCAGCCGTACGGCCTTGGGGGCCGCATTCATGCGCGGCTATCACGCGCTGCACGACAGTTCCAGTATATTTGACGATCCTTTGGCCTACAGCCTTTTAACAAAAAAAGAACGCTCGATTATTACCAACCACTGGCTCGAAAGGCTTCACGCAATCGATCCTGCGGGTGCGGCGGCATGTCCGGACGAGACCAGTGCGCTGGAGCGGGCACTGAAGCGCTGGACCGCGGCCCCGACCGTCCTTGGCCGAGCCCGGTATGCGGAGGACGGGCTTGCAACGGCAGTGGCCCATGGCGCGAGGCAATATGTAATCCTCGGGGCCGGATTGGATACGTTTGCCTTTCGTCGAAAGGAGATGTTGGAACGGCTCCGGGTATTCGAAGTCGATAGGCCTTCGACACAGACGTTCAAGCTTCGACGAATCGCCCGGCTAGGTTGGGAAATTCCGGCCCGACTGCATTTTGTTTCCCTGGATTTCACCGATGAAAAGCTGGACAAGATGCTCACGTTCCCCTCCTACGATCCTTGCGCCTTGACTTTCTTCAGCTGGCTCGGGGTCACATATTATCTTTCTTCCGAGAACATTTTTTCGACATTGCGTTCGGTTGCCGAGATCTCGGCGCCGGGGAGCGCAATCATCTTTGATTACTTCACCCCCTGCAAACCGGGCGGCACCGGGAAAGCGGCGCGATGTATCAAATCCATCTTGGATTCGATGGAAAAAGTCGGGGAGCCTTTCAAAGCCGGTCTCGATCCCCTTGCTCTGCATTCGAACCTCGAAAATATCGGATTGCACCTCCAGGAAAATCTCAGTCCGTCAGACATCCAGCAACGCTATTTCACGGGACGCTCGAATGGATACCGCGCTTCGGAACATATCCGTTTTGCCCTGGCTGTAGTGAAATAAGCGGCCGACCGTGCCCTGAACGCCAGACCGCAATGCGGCGCCCGGAGCGAAAGCGGGTTGCAACATGTCCGGCGCCTGCGACCGCCTTTCCCTAAGTGATGACAGTCGCTATTTTTGATTGGCCCCAGCTTTTTTTCGAACCCCGGTTTTTCCGGAATTTATCAAAAAAGGATATTTCACAAATAAATATACCGTATTTCCTAAATTCTTAGCCTCATCGATTCAAACGAGCTGCGTCCTATCTATTTTATTTTTTGAAATCAGCATCTTACGGAAACATTCCTCTTTTGGCATCGGAGTTGCTCAATAAGCCGGTTAACTGCGGAAATAAATGAACAAACAAACACACATTCGATTGCTGAAAAGGAGAAAAAAATGAAAAAGATTTTAAGTGGTGCTTTGGTTGCGTTGTCGATCATGGGGTTCGTCTTTATGTCCGGCGTAAATACCCCGGCGGTTGCCTCCCCCATAGGTCCAATGTGTTGGGCAGGGTCCTGCCCCGATATGAGCAGACCGAGCGCATTGGCGGACGCAAACAGCCCCAGCGGCCCTTATGCTTGCATCTCTTCACCGGCGTACACCTTCTATTACGATGCGAGTGGGGCCTGCCCTTCGAATCGGACATTGACAGTCACCCCAAACGCAAGGGGCGACAGGTAAGACGTGTGAGGTCGCAGCATGAAAGGGATGCGGGAGGTCGTCAATCCACCTCTTTCGCATCCCTTTTCTTCTCGTTTTTCCGGCCTTTTCCGCAAGAGCTGGATACTTATCTTCTTTCGGAACACCCAAAGTAATGCAAGGTCGATTCAGCCGCAGCCGACACCCAGTATTATTTAAGGAGAACAGGATGAAAATGGAAAGCAATTTTCCCGATCCCAGTGCCAATACCAGCGCCGCTTTTCCAGCGGATCCGTTTAGTACCTGGCCGGCAACCGAGCTGGGCGTCCAGGCGCTCTCCTACGGGATTGATACATGGCAGCGCTCATTGCTTTTCGGGGACGTGATGCGCCGGCGGGGCAACATCTATTTGGAGCATAGGAAGAAAGGCAAGCCGCCGGTCCTCGTTTTCGACTATGACATAGTAGTTGACGGGCGCACCCTGGAGGATCCGGCAAACTATGTTCTGTTGCGAATCAAGCCGCCCGCCGGACATCACACCGACCGGAAGAAGCGGCCGATCGTGGTGATCGACCCCCGGGCAGGTCATGGGCCTGGTATAGGCGGCTCCAAGATCGCCAGTGAGATTGGCGTTGCCCTGCGAGCGGGGCATCCCTGCTATTTTGTGATGTTTTCTCCGAAGCCTTGTGCGACTCAGACGATTGAGTCGGTTTCGCGGGCCGAGGGGATGTTTCTGAAAAAGGTCAACGAACTGCACCCGGATGCTGAAGGCAAGCCGTTCGTCATCGGCAACTGCCAGGGCGGGTGGGCGCTGCTGATCCTGGCGGCAGTGGCGCCGCACTTGTTTGGTCCGATACTTCTCGCCGGCTCTCCGGTGTCCTATTGGTCAGGGGTCGAAGGAAAGAACCCCATGAGATACAGTGGCGGGCTGCTGGGTGGTTCATGGCTTTCCTCCTTTGCCGCCGATCTTGGAAACGGTACTTTCGACGGCAACCACCTGGTTCAAAATTTCGAAAACCTGAATCCATCCAATACCTTATGGACCAAGTACTACAATCTTTACTCGCAGATCGACACCGATACCAAACGCTTTCTCGATTTCGAGAAGTGGTGGGGAGGGTACTTTTTCCTGAACAAGAACGAAATAGAGTGGATTGTTCAAAACCTTTTTGTCGGCAACAAGCTTACTTCCAATGAACTCAGGTCAGCCGACGGGAAGACCACAGTCAATCTTTACAACCTTCGCTCGCCGATTGTCGTGTTCGCTTCCTGGGGAGACAACATTACCCCGCCGCAGCAGGCACTGAACTGGATACCCGACCTGTACGACAGTGTGGATGAAATCCGGGAGCATGACCAGACGATTGTCTATTGCCTCCATAAAGAAGCGGGCCACCTGGGTATATTCGTTTCGGCAAAAGTGGCGGATCGGGAATACAATGAACTCATGGGCGCAATTGACATGATCGACGCTCTGCCGCCCGGGCTCTACGAGGCAATAATAGAGGATACGCGACCCGACATGCCCAGCCGGGAGCTGATTGATGGGCGCTACCTTATCAAATTCGAGATGCGCACCATAGAAGATATCCTTGCCCTTGGCGACGGGCGCGCTCACGAACGGGCTTTCGAGGTCGTTAAAAGAGTCGCCAAAATCAACCAGGGCCTCTATGACACCTTCCTTTCCCCCATAGTTCAGGCCATGTCGAACGAATTCACGGCTCAATGGTGGCGCATGATGCAGCCCGATCGCATGCAGCGCTATATGTGTTCCGACATGAATCCTGCAATGTGGCCGTTAAAGGCGGTTGCGGAATTGATTCGCGAAGAGCGCCGGCCGGTTGCCTCCGACAATCCTTTCCTTAAGATCGAAAAACAAATGTCGGAGCGAACCATAGATTTACTCGACACATTCCGTGATGTTCGCGATGCCTGGTGTGAGCGCACTTTTAAGTCCATTTACGAATCGCCATGGCTTGCGGCGATGGTGGGGATTACCCCTGGAGCCGATCTGACAAAAGCCCCAAGACCCGACGACTGGTTCCGCGATGAGCTGAAGCGTCTTAAGGCGATTGAGCTCGAGTCCTACATCGAGCGGGGAACACCGCTTGACGGGGCTGTCCGCATGCTCCTCTACCAGGGCCGTGATACCAAGGTCATCGACGAACGGCCCTTCAGACTGATCGAGCATTACATTCGCGAAGCCCCGGAGGACAAGCGCCCAACCCACGAGCAGTTGAAGCAGGCCTTCAGACGGCAGCTCTTCATTTTGCTTCTCGACGAAAAAAGGGCGATCGATGCACTGCCAAAGCTTCTGCCTGAAATAGAACTGCGCCAAATGGCGCTGGACCTCGTACGCCGGGTAGCTGCTTCAAGCTCCGGGAATTTGGACGCCTCACAGGAGAATAGATTTCGCCAAATCGAGGAAGTCCTTGGAGTTGGAGCGGTTGGCGACGAAGAGTCCCTGGAATCCACGAGTCCGTCACAGAGAAAAGTTTCCTGATGAGAGGCCGCCGGCTCCGAGACGAGCCTTTGGCGAGGAGAGGCAGGGTAAAGGCAAGCCCGGATCCTGGAGTACATCAGCCCAAGTAAGTGCATTATCGAGGCGGGAACCGGATAAAGGTGGACCGCAGGTAAGCGGGCAGCCCTTCTTTATTCCACACGGAACTAAAACCTACAGTCGCGCAATTATGGCGGGGGGCCATGATCCAGCGAGAATAACAGGAGTAGGCAATGAAGGCTGAAAAGTCACTGGTTACGGAAAATGAGCAATTTTCTTCTTCTCTTGACAATGGAATTCTGGTGATTATGGAAAAGCGGGATCTCTCCCGTTTCCCTCTGAACCTCGAAGACGTTTTCTATCTGTACGATTACATGGACTACGCGCTCTCGAGCAAGGCATACCAAGCTCTAGTCATGTTTGCTCGTAACGAGCAGAATCCGCACATCGCGTACGATGCTTTTCTGGCGAACATATTTTCCGGCAAACAGCAAAGCTTTTATCTGGATCGCTTTTTGAACATGGTCAACAGATACATTCTTTCGTTATCGGCGCTGGATCGCGTGTCGGTTTTTGCCGGGCAAGGCACTGTCTCCCTGTTCTATCTGAATACCGGGTTGGCTTATGACTACCGCATTGTTGCGGAAGATACCGTGTTTGAGAATCTTGACCTGGACCTCGGACTTGTCACGAAAGGAAGCGGGTATTTTTTGCCCCGACTGCTCGGAATCCGAAAAGCGACGGAAGTGCTGCAGTGGAAAAGTTTTTCCGCAGAAGACGCTTTGCAGTTGGGGTTGGTGGATCTGATCGTTCCAGTGTCGAAGCTTGAGGAGGAAACGCTGAAGTTCGCCTCGGGAAATAAGGCGTTCCCGCCTTCAATTCTGCTCAACATCCGCAAGTTGTTCAAGTGCGACATAAAGGAACTCAAGCGCAGCCTGGACTTGGAAGATCATCTGATAAGAGAGCGTTTCAAGTCGGAAGAGCTCAGACGAAAGTTCACCGCGAATCGTTAGAAAACCGGGAGATTGCTATGAGATCAGTATTAGCGATTGCTTTCCTTTTTGCTGTCCTGTCGTTGGTTTCCTGCTCCCAGGGCAGAAGTGGGGAGCGGCTCGCCGGCAACGCGATCCCTATAGAAACGGGACAGGTGCGACACGTGCAAGAGCGCGAATTCGTATCGGTAAGCGGTACGGTCACATCGCCCGAGGCGCCGGTGGAGGTTTCATTTCTGGTCTCGGGGAAGGTGCTCCGGGTTATGCCTCGGGAGGGCGATCACGTTAAACAGGGACAGCTCCTGGCGCAGATCGACCCGACTGACTACAGGCTGGCGCTCCAGGGGGCGGCCGCACAGGCCGGAAGGGCGAAAGTCGCCCTGAATCAAAGCAGGGATGAATATGCCCGGATGAAATTCCTCTATGAGTCCAGGAGCCTGGCGGAAAATGATTTTGAAAAATTCAAGGCGGCCTACCTGGGCGACGAACAGCAGGTAGTACAGGCAAGTGCAGGCGAAAGGCTCGCGCAAAAGCGCTTAAGAGATGTATCGCTTTACGCCCCCGCCACCGGCTTTATTTCAAGACGCTCCGTCGAACCGGGCCAAGCCGCGGGGCCCGGAATGGTTGTCTTCGAGATCGTCAAACTCGATCCCGTGGAGATCAACGTAGGCGTTCCGGAAACCGACATCCGTTTCGTCAGGATCGGGCAGACGGCGGACATCACGATCCCCGCCCTGCCGGCGGAATCATTCAAGGGGAAAGTACGGGTCATTAACGTCTCGGCGGACCCCCAAACCAGAACGTACATGACGCGGATCGTGGTGGCCAACCCCGCCCATACTCTTAGAGTGGGGATGGTTGCCGAAGCCAGGATCGAGGGAGACAGAGTTCGCAACCTGATGATGCTGCCGGCATACGCCATCTTGCGGGACCCGCAGGGAGCGACCATCGTTTTTGTTTACTACCCCCAGCAAGGGCGGGTCTATGCCAGGCGTGTCGAAACGGGAGCCGTTTACGGCCGGGACATAGCGATCAAAAGCGGCCTTTCGGGCGATGAGCCAATCGTTTTTGCCGGGCAGGAGAAGCTCCGGGACGGCTCTGTCGTTTCGCTGACGGGGCAAAGCGCCCCGGCGCGGGGCGAAGGGGTGCACCAATGAGCCCGGTCAAGTTCTCCCTGCGCTACCCGTCAGTTACATTGATCCTTACCGCCATGGCCGTATTGGTCGGGCTCTATGCCTTCCTCTACATGCCACGCACGGAAGACCCGACCATAACGATCAGAACCGGCCTGGTGATCGCGCTTTACCCGGGCGCAACCTCCGAACAGGTCGAAAAGCAGGTCACAAAAACCCTGGAAAGACACATTTTCAAATTTCCGGAAATTCGCAAGGGAAAAACCTATTCAACCAGCCGCCCCGGTATGGTCGTAATGAACGTAGAACTCCAGGATTACGTGAAAGACGCCGACGTCATCTGGTCAAAGATTCGAAACGAGATGATCGAGGCGCGGGCGACCGATCTGCCCGAGGGCGTCGAGGGGCCCCTGGTGATCTCCGACTTCGGCGACACCGTGGCAATGCTTATGGCGATACACGGCAAGCGCTACGGCTACCGCGAACTGCGGGACTATGCGGACACGATTAAAGATGAGTTGCGTACGATTCCCGAAGTGGGGAAGCTTGCTACATATGGCGAGCAGAACGAGCAAATCTGGATAACGGGCGATCTGGAGCGCATGTCGCAGTATTTCGCGGACCCTCTTAAAGTTATCCTGGCCCTTAAGAACAGGAATGTAATCGAGAGTTCCGGCCACTTCGATGCGAGCCACACGAAAATTCCGTTGCGAACAACAGGCCTGTTCAACTCCGAGGAAGAAATCGGCAATGTGCTCGTGGACGTCTCCCGAACCGGACAGCCGGTCTATGTCCGTGACTTTGCCAATGTAGAGAGGCGCTACCAGGACCCGACGTTTCTGACGCGCTATGACGGCAAGCCCTGCCTGATGCTTTCCGTTGAAATGCAGAAGGGAAAAAACATCGTCGAACTCGGCGCAAGTATCGGGGAGGCCTTCACCCGCCTTCGCTCCATTCTGCCGCCGGATGTCAAGATCGATCTGATCGCAAATCAGCCCAAGGTCGTCAAGGAAAGCATAGCGCATCTCAGCCGCGAATTCATGATCGCCATTCTATCCGTGGTGTTCGTCACGATAATACTGCTGCCCATCCGGGTGGCCGTGATCACGGCTCTGGCCATTCCAATAAGCATATTCATCACTCTCGGGGCAATGGACGCCATAGGCCTCGCGCTGCACCAGGTCTCGATCGCAGCTCTCATAGTGGTCCTCGGGATCGTCGTGGACAATGCCATCGTCATTGTAGACAACTACGTCGATCTTCTCGACCGCAAGGTCCCCGAAAGAGGAGGCTGCCTGGCGATGTGTCTCCGAAGTGATCGTGCCGGTCCTTTCGGCGACGGCGGCAATCATCTTCGCTTTCCTGCCCCTGCTCATACTTACGGGATCGGCCGGCGAGTTTATTCGTGCGCTTCCGATAACGATCGCCGTGGCCCTGGTCGTGTCGACCATTGTGGCCGTAATGCCCACGCCGATTTTTTGCCGGTTTTTCATCCAAAAGGGGCTCCACGACCACGAAAACGGCGAAGCCGCCAAGGGTAAGGAGAAATTCAGCTTCTTGAACCTTCTCCAGAGCGGCTACAGGGTGGTTATCGGCCTTTTCATGCGCTACAAGGTCGTGGCCATGGCGACAGGGGTGGGGGCGTTCGCGATCGGGGTTTTTCTTTTCACTTTCGTGCCGCAGCAGTTCTTCCCAACGGCGGAGCGCAACCAGTTCGTAATCGACGTGTGGATGCCCGAGGGCTCACGCATCGAGGCTACAGACGCGGTGATGCGCCGGATAGAAGCCTACCTGAATGGGAGCAAGGGGGTAGAGCATGTTGCAACCTTTGTCGGCCAGAGCGCTCCGAGGTTTTACTACAATGTCGACCCACAGCAGCCGGATGGAGCATACGGGCAGTTTATCGTAAACACCCGTTCAGCGGAGGAAACCCCGACAATGGTGCAAGATCTGCGCACCTCGCTTGCCTCGGTTGCTCCACAGGCGCTGGTAATAGTCAAGGAAATGCAGCAGGGGATGTCACTATCGGCTCCCGTGGAGGTGCGAATCGTAGGTGAGGATACCCAGGAATTAAAGCGCATAGGCGCCCGGGTAGAGAAACTGCTGGCCGAGGTCCCCTATTCGCAATTCGTTCACAGCGACTACCTTAACGATTCGTACATGGTCGACGTAAAAGTCAATGAGGAACTGGCAAACAGGCTCGGAATAACCAGTTCTTCCATATCCAAAGTCGTGGCCGGAGCATTCGACGGGACCCCGGTCAGCACTTTCTGGGAAGGCGACAGGTCGGTCACCATTTTGCTCCGTCTCGCGAAGGCATACCGATCCACTTTCGGGAACCTGCGCGACACCTATATAAGCTCTCCAGTGACCATGGCCAGGGTGCCCATTCGCGCCCTGTGCACGCTCAGGCCGGAATGGCAGACCAGCAGGATCGTGCGCCGCAACGGAGTCAGGACCCTCACCGTTCAAGGCTTTGTGAGAAGCGGCCATTACGCATCGGATCTTCTCAATGCCGCCATGCCGGGGATTGAGAAGCTGCGACTCCCGCCGGGGTACAGGATTGAATATGGAGGGGATTACAGCAACACCAACGAGACTTTGCCCGAGATGCTGACTGCGCTGGGCATAAGCATTGTCGCTATTTTCCTTACCCTTCTTATCCAGTTCAGGAAGGTATCGGAGACCCTGATCGTTATGACATCGATTCCTCTTGCGCTGCCCGGCGCCGTCCTGGGACTGGTGATTACACACAACCCGTTCGGATTTACCGCTTTCATGGGCCTGATCGCCCTGTGCGGGATCGTGGTGCGAAACGCGATTATTCTCGTCGATTACGTCAATGAGAAGATGAGCGAAGGACACTCTTTGCAGCAGGCGGCGATGGAGGCGGGCGAGCGCCGTCTGCGGCCCATTTTTCTGACAACAATGGCCACGGCCGCTGGAGTACTACCAATGATCCTGTCGAAGTCAAGCTTGTGGAGTCCTTTGGCAAGCGTGATAGCAGTCGGACTGATCTGGTCCATGTTTATCACCCTGCTCGTAGTCCCGGTGCTGTTCGTAATAATAAAATCGCGCATGATCAATCCTTCTTCCGCTGTCGTGGCGGGGCTCATCGCGGCGCTGATTTTTGCGGCGAGCCCGGCGCACGCTCAAACAAAGCGGCTCGCTTTGCCCGAGGCGGTACATCTGGCCCTCAAAGGCAACTCCGCGCTCAAGATCGCCCGCTTCAAAGTAGACGAAAAATGCAAAAAGGTGGCTGCCACGCTGACCGACTATTTTCCTCACCTGTCCAACTTTACCTGGTACATGGGCTTTTCCGAATCAAATCAGCTGTCCATCCCCGTTGGCCTTGTCCCGCTTCCTGTGGAGCAGACCCCTTCAGGACAGGGTTCTTCAACGCTTTTCCTCAACGGTACGGTGCTCAGCCAGCCGGTAACCCAGATCTTAAAGATTCACGAAGCCACGGGGATTGCTCGAGCCGACCAAAGGGTATCGGAGGCGGACGCAACAAAGGCGGAAAACGAGGTCATTTATGCCGTGCACCAACTCTACTACGGCCTTCTTGTAGCCAAAGCACGGAAGGCGGCGGCGCAGGCGGGGCTCTCGGCAGCACAGGAAAGCATGCGTGAGGCCGAAAACGCGATGGTCGCCAGAAACCTGCTCGAGGTGGGCACAATCGAGGCCCGCACGGCAGTTTTGCAAAACAGGCAATCTCTTCTGGCCGCCGATATCCAGATCGCGGACCTTAATGCGGAACTAAACCAACTGCTCGGTCTACCGCTCGATACGCAGCTTGAACTCTGCGACCCCGGCCCTTCCGAGGGACCGGTCAAGAGTCGCGATTATTACCTGCGGGAAGCGCTTTCGCAAAACCCCGAGATACATGCCGCCCGAGCCTCGGTGGCAAAGGCCCATGGTGGAGTGAACGCCGCCCGGGACGAATACATCCCGGATGTAACTCTTTTCGCCGCCAATACATACCAGCAGGGCGCGTCCTTTCTTACGCATAATCTAGGCTCGTTCGGGGTCATGGTGTCCTGGGACATCTGGGACTGGGGTAAGCGCAGCGACGTTATAGGCGAGCGCAGTGCCCAGCTCTCAGAGGCTCAGGAGAACCTTCACAGGGTAAATGACGAAATAACGGTCGAACTGGACAACGCCTACAGAAAGCTCGATGATACAAAGAACATGAGGGATGTGGCCAGGGAGGCCCTCGCACTTCAGAAGGAAAGGCTGCGGCTTGTATCCAATCAGCTAAAGACCGCCACCATCAGTTATGCGAAATATGACGAGGCGATCGCGGGTGTCAAAAAGGCGGAGTCAGACGAACTCCAGGCGCGTCTGGGATATGAGCTGGCCAGGGCGGAGGTAAACCGAATTGCGGGAACATTCCAGCGTTGAAGTGAATCGCCCGTTTCTTCAGCGGGCAGTGGGAAGCTCAGCTTGGTTCTAATGAGCAGGCAACAGCCTGGTATGCAGGGCAAAGCCATGGTCGGAACCGCCGGCATTTCAACCCTTTCCTCCACCTCAATGCCTAAGATCGGCTTGGCGCTTGGCAGCGGCTCCGCGCGGGGATGGGCGCACATCGGTGTAATAAGGGCGCTGGCCGATGCGGGAATCAAAATCAAGTGCGTAGCCGGCGCCAGCATTGGTTCTTTGGCAGGGGCTGCGTTTGCCCTCAATAAAGTGGATATGCTCGAAGATTTTGCCCGTCAGCTCGACTGGAAACAAATTGTTTCTTTTCTGGATATAACTTTCCCGAGATCCGGACTCATCGATGGGAAAAGAATCACCGACTTTTTCCGCCGCCATATTCTAGAAGTGAACATTGAAGATCTACCCTTTCCCTATTGCGCAGTCGCTACCGACCTGGCCACGGGTAGTGAGGTCGTATTGAACGAAGGGGACCTTGCGGAGGCAATTCGTGCAAGCATTTCGATCCCGGGCATTTTTACGCCTGTAAAGAAAAACGGCAGCTTATTAATAGATGGCGGTTTGGTCAATCCTGTGCCTGTGAGTGTTGTCAGGAATATGGGAGCCGATTATGTCATTGCTGTGAATCTGAACCATGGCATAGTGGACAAAAGGAGCGCAAACAGCATCCGACCGGTTGCTCCATCGCTCAAAGATGCGGTTGGCCGGCTCCCACCTGAAAAATTGAGAATCGGGAAGCGCGGCAATAAAAAGCTCTATAACTTCAACGAATCGGTGTTATCACAGATGCGTCGCTGGATGCAAAGGGACCCTGTGCCGAGCATCTTCGATGTCATAATGACCTCAATCCACATCATGGAAGCACAGGTAACCGCAACTAAATTGGCAGCAGATCCGCCTGATCTTCTTATTGAACCGAAACTTGGAAATATCAGGTTTCTGGAATTCCATCGAGCCGAAGAGGCCATTGCCGAGGGGTACCGGGCAGCGATGACCCGGTTAGATGAATGCGCCTGGTCGTCTGATTGAAAGCCCAACACATCAGGCTTTATAACGGCACGAATCCGATTCCGATTGCCACTTGCCGTCATAATCCGAATTAAGAATACTTAAAGGGAATACCCAATTTCATCATCCGGCTCCTTAAGGTGTGGGGATTGACCCCGAGGAGCCGGGCCGCCCCGCGGTGGCCGCTTATTCTACCCTTGGTGGCTTGCAGCGTCTGGCGTATGTGCCGCGACACGACCTGATCGATCGTAAGCAATTCAGTGCCGCTAAGGGGCTCTGTGACAGTTTCTTCTTCCTTCTCCGGTATCTCGAAATGGTCAAATTGCAACCGTCCGCCGCTTCCTTTGCCCCGATTATGAATGAGCTCGCGCTCGATCAGGTTCTCCAGTTCGCGCACATTGCCGGGCCAGTGATAGCCTTTAAGACGCTCGATCTCTTCTACGGGAATGGAAGGCTGTGGATAGATTTTTAGCTCTTTTGATTTTCTTTCAAGAAAGTGATGTGCCAGAGCCGGGATGTCCTCCTTTCGGTCCCTCAATGGAGGGATCACTATTGGGAATACATTGAGGCGAAACCACAAATCCTCCCTGAATGCACCTGTCCTGATCAGCTCTTCCAAGTCCCTGTGGGTTGCGGCTATGATGCGGACGTCCACGGGGATGGTCTTTGTTCCGCCCACCCGCTCGACGGTTTTGTTCTGAAGAACACGCAACAGCCTGACCTGGGCCTGGGGAGGCAACTCGCCGATTTCGTCAAGAAAAATAGTGCCCCCGGCGGCTCGTTCGAAATACCCTCTTTTTTGCGCAATGGCACCCGTAAAAGCGCCCCTCTCATGCCCGAAGAGTTCGCTGTCCAAAAGGTTATCGGGAATAGCGCCGCAGTTCACCGCAACCAATGGGCCATCCTTTCTGGAGGAGGTGGCATGAATCGCGTTGGCGACAACCTCCTTGCCGACCCCGGTTTCTCCAAGCAGGATTACCGGGCTGTCGAGCGGTGCGACCTGCCTGACCATGTCCATTGTCTTTTTAAGACCAAATTCGGCCCCGATTATCTCGATGCCTGCAAAGCGCCTTCGCAATGCGCGGCTGAGTTCCCGGTTCTCGGCATACAGAAGGTCCTTGAGTTTTTCGAGTTCTTCATAGCGCAAAGCATTGGACATCGCGATTGAAAATGGTCCCCGCAGAAGCGCGGCCAGTTCCGAATGCTCTTGCGTAAAAACTGCGTTACCTTCCGCAATTATGACACAAGCGCCAATGTTCTCGCCTTCCATGCCCAAGTCAATCAGCAGGGCGGAATGGTTTGCAAGATCGATATAAGGGCTGAGGAATTTCGCCGCCGAGTAATCTTCCAGCCTCCCAATGGTTAATATCTTGCCGGTTGCCACAACCGACCTGAGATCATTGGCGGACTCCCTGGACATCGGGATGGGCGGCAGAGATTTTTTGCCGCCGAGATGGTCGATTAGGAGCATCTTCACCAGGCTCCCGGAACTTGGGTTCAAACAGGCTCAGGGCCACATGGGAAGCCGGTATGAACGACCGGATATACTGCAGGCAGTTGAACAACGCTTTTTCGATGTCGAGGCTGCTGCAGATTTGCAGGGTGGCATCCCGGAAGAACTCGAATGCGTTTAATTCCATAGCGTCACCTTAATCGTAGAGGCTTTCCGGAGAAAAATGGGCTCCTGAGGTTTCAGCAACTCAGACTAGGACCATTGCTCAATTTTCGGAACGCTTTTGGGAGGGGGGGGGCGTACCCTCCGTCTTGCATATGCCCGGTTTGTACCCAAATTCATAAAAGACGATATTTCAAAAAATTATATAGCATATTTCCCCAATTCTTGCCCGAATCACTTCGAACGGGGCCCCCTCTACCTGCATTATTCTTAAAAATCAGCAACCTATGAAGATATTTCTTTTTTGGCACCGGAGTTGCTCAATAAGCTGGTCAACTGAGGAAATGAATGCGGAAACACAAATTCGACTGGGTAAAAAGGAGAAATGAAATGAAAAGGATTATGAGCGGTGCTTTGATGGTGTTGGCTATTTTGGGGTTTGCCCTGGTTTCCGGCGTCAATGGACCTGTAGTTGCCTCCAACGTGGGGCCGATGTGCTGGGCGGGTTCCTGTCCCGCCATGAGCAAACCGGACGGACTGGCGAAGGCAATGGTTCCCGGCAACTTCCCGACCGATTCCGCGTATGCTTGCGGGGTGGCTTCGCCGGCTTACACGTTCTATTACGATGCCCGTGCGCTCTCCTGCCCGCTTAACTGATTGATCGGGCATGACATGGAGCATATCGGGCCGTGGAATTCAACCATTCATGAAAAACGTGTGAAACGGTTCAGGGGGGACGGATTTACCGTCCTCCCCTGAAAAGGTGCGAAGCACAAAAAGGAGATTGTCGATCCGGCCACTAGCCGCCTCGTTTAGTTGACAACATTTGTGGTTGGCGCAGCCTTACCTGCACTGGAATGTGGAGCCAGGCGCTGCAATTATAAGGAGCCAAGAAATGGTCTGGCTGGAAACTATAAATATTCGCTCGGCAGGGATTAGCGAAGCCCGAAAAGTCCTGGATCTCTGCAGACAGATCGTCGAATCCACTCCGTTCGACACTGCATTGAGATTAAAGGTATATTGCAATGCCACCTATATGACCGATATCAGCATCCATCTTCAATGGAAGTCGGACCCTGGCCCCGTGAGCATTTTAGGCAAAGAGGTCAATTCGGCGCTCCGAGACCTCGGATTGATAAGCCACACGGTATGGATCGAACAAGAGGAACTGACCACCATCGATGCTTCGGAAAAGAGTCCGAGTGAACAGGCCGCAGAAATCGAATTTGGGCAAACGGCCTGAAAACGGAAGGATATTTCACATTGAAAGTGGGGAAAAGTCAAAATGAGAACATCAGAGAAAATCCACACTTTGAAGATGTCGGGAGCCAGGGCGGGAAAGGCGATACACGCACAGCTGCAACATGAGCTCAATGCGGTGCACGTCTACTGTCACCTGCGCCCCCTTATCGGAAACAGGAATGCGTCGACTTTTGCACGCAAATGGGAAAGGAACCCAATCTATTCGCATATTATTTACACAAATATCAACGCTTCAGAGGAGGAGTTGTAATTGAAATCACCGCCAACAGGAAGCCGGGAGGGAGGGGCTCCGAAACAAGCGCCAATATACGTATAGCCTTCTTTTGACGAAGACACACTCCCCGGACGCCTTCTCCCCCAGCTTCACTCGACAACCGGGACACCCCGGGGCCCCCTAAACCGATCGCTTTCCGGCTTGCCTTACCACGAAAATCTCGATCAGAGCCGAATCGAAATGAGGACTCGACCAGCCGCTCCTTAAAATCCGCCTGCCGCCGCTTCGTGTGCGCAATACAGCGGACAAGCGGGAGGCGCTGACAAGGGAACTTCTCAGGCTTTTCGCGTCCCCTGGCAGGGGCGGCCATCACGGACCTTTTTGCGGCCCCACTTTGCGCACATCTCGATTTCTTACTAAATTCATCAAAAAACGATATTTCACGAATAAATGTACCGTATTCCCTAATTTTTCTATCCCATCAATTCGAATAAGTCGTGCCCTATCTTTTTTATTATTAAAATTCCGTAGCTTACGGATACATTCCTCTTTTGGCATCGGAGTTGCTCAATAAGCCGGTTAACTGCGGAAACAAATGAACAAACAAACATTTGATCGCTGAAAAAGGAGAAAAGAAATGAGAAGAATTTTAAGTGGTGCTTTGATTGCATTGTCGATCATGGGGTTTGGACTGGTATCCAGCGTCAATACCCCGGCGGCTGCTTCCCCCGTAGGTCCTATGTGTTGGGCCGGGTCTTGCCCCGATATGAGCAAAGTGCACGCCGTGACGCATCCCGGCCCTTATGCTTGCGGCATCGCTTCTCCGGCGTACACCTTCTATTACAATGCGAATGCGCTCCACTGCCGTTCTAACGGGAATCTGGCGATCACCCCGAACCCGAAAGGCAGTAATTAACACCTTTGCATCTCAGTGTGAAGGCCATGAGGGAGGTGGGTGATCCGCCTCCCTCATTGATTTTTCTTGCGCTTCTTTAGAGAGGAATGCTTCGTTTCGACTTGCGCAAACCCGGACCGGCGTGGGGAATGCATTCTTTGTTGAAACCATGGGGGAGGGCCGGATGGCTTATAACTACGAAGTGAGCGCTTACCCTAAAGATCTTGCCGCATTCGTTCTGGACCATTGGCAAGCGGGGAGCAACCGGGAATGTCCATCACTTCCGAACTCCAGCGAATTGGAGCATTTAATTTCGATCTGTTACCAGGCGAGCCTGCTTCGCGATGAAGAGCGGCCGGTGAGCTTTCGGCTTATCTTGCTTCCCCCTGACCTGTTTCCGCCCGATCAGGGGCCGCCAATCGGTCTGCACAGGCTTTTATTCAGCGAGCCTTTAGCATTTACTGAGCGCGAATTGCGCAAACTCTCGCCGTCTGTGGATTTCTATGGTTCCCTGATAGGATTGTGGCACGGTGGAACAAGCGGATTTTCGATCTGGGGAATCGTGCATTCAGGATCACGTTGGGCTCAAAGTCTTCATGGAGGCGGTAAGGGGTTCGAACCTCTTCCCGACTCTCTCGTAATAAACGTTACGAGTCCTGGACGTATAACGGTGAATAAAGGGTCTGCCGAAATCGCTACCCTCAATTCCGGAAAGATTGTCAGCCCGTCCACGGCGGTTTTTGATTCGATGTGGATCCGTTCGGAATTTAGCTCCATAGTCAATGAGGAACTTTCGTTGCACCTGGAAGCTCGAAAGCGTGCAAAAAAACCCTGGTCGGCGATCGATCCTGATTTTTTCGGGACAATGAAAAAACAGGTCCTGATGAGAATTATCGGCAGGATTCGCTCGTATAGGCATGGCGGCACCTTGATCTCCATTCCCGATGAACTCAAAGAAGAGTTTTTGTCAAACAATCCCTACGTAAGACTTAAGTACAGATTCGTTGACGAAGAGCCATCCAGACGATTTCGCACGCTTATAGTAAAAATTGCCAATGAGCTGGCCGAACTTTACGGCTCTACTGAAAATCCGGGAAGAAAGGCAGGCTGGACGGAGTACCTGGCCAGCAAAAATCGAACTCTTTCCAGGCTCGATGAATCACTGTTCGAGTGGGCCCATCTGGTCGCCGGCATGACTCAGGTAGACGGCGCCGTACTGGTGACACACAGATTGGAGCTGATCGGATATGGGGCTGAAATATCGGGCAAGCTGGGGCGTGTCGATGAAGTGGCGAAAGCTTTGGACTCCGAAGGAATAGAGAATCTGAAGGAGCAGACCGGCGGCATCGGTACACGTCATAATTCGGCTTACAGTTTTTGCAATGCACTGCACAACGCGGCAGTGGTAGTAGTCTCACAGGACGGAACGGCACAACTTGTAAAGTGGAACGTAAACAGGGTGACTGTGTGGGAACAGCTGTTGCCCAGCCTCATTGAGGTATAGCAAAAGCCAGACGGGAAGGCATTAAGAATAAAAGGTTAAAGACAAAAGCGCGGGGGTTGGGGGGACATGTGCCCCCCGCACCCCCACGGGATAAGGGTATCGCAAGCTTCCGGTCCGCAACCCTTCACGCCGGCGCCTTTGGCGCCAAAACCCACGCTATACGTTATGTCCCGCAGAGATTTCATCCTTTTTTTTCCGGTATTCTTCCTTGATGGCGTCTATGCGCCCCTGCAGATCGAGCACCCGGGATTCGGCTTCTTCGACTATCTTTAGTTGCTGGAGGATCACAAGAGAGGTGAGGATTTGGGTATCCCCCCGCCTGTGAAGCGCGTAGAACTCCATGCCAAGCGTGGCGGTTCTGGAATCGAGGTTTTTTTGGGCCTTGTGAAGCTTGAACCCGCAGGCCCTGATTTTTACAAACGACACAACCCACGCCCAAGCGAGTTTGAACGATTTTAAGACCGTTCCCGACACTTTTCCAACTATCTCATTTTGCTGCACCGTCTTCTCCTTCGCACAGGCTCCAGCCAGTCAAGGACTCAAGTTGCCCGATCATTTTCCGCCTGTGGCTTCCGGGCCAGTACACCCTTCCACACTCAGGGCATTTGCGGAAATCCGAAGCCGTTTCGAAAACATAGTCCGGCACGTCCCCAAAGACGGCCTTCCGCGCTATTCGAACCAGGCCGGCGTTACAGAGGATGCACCTCGAAAACAGCCGGACTTCATCGCTCCTTAAGCTAACCAGGGATATCAATTCCTTCAACTGCTCGAAGTGATGATCGCTTCGAATGAATACAACGCCGTCAATATCCCGGAATTTCTCCCTTCGGGTAACCGGGATACACCCTCCGGAAACAAGCGACTCGATTAAGGCCCGATTTGCGAGCAACACCGACCGGGCATCGAACCCGAGCACTCGAAGCCACTTCGCCAGCTTACCCAGCATTACATCCGCGGCGAAGCTCCAGTCATGCTCACTTTCCTCGCTCATCCGGCCTTATCCAGGTCAACCCGCCGCACTCCCGGCAGGGCGGGCAAGCGGAACACACCGGGCTGGAACTCACCTCCGGGCCGCATCTCAAGGATCCGGACCTCCATGCTCCCCCCCTTCGAGGATATGCGAATCTTTTGAGGCAACGATTCATTATCCAGCCGGACCGGGGGATCGTAGGAAACCTCACCCTCGAATTTGGGCGTGCCGATAAATACACGAGCCAGCGAACCGGATACGACCTGCCACTCGAAATATCCTCCGGAACTCCTCGAAACCAGGCGCAGCATGGAGTCCTGGGTGCTGCTCCGGATGTTTTGAAGGAGCCCCGGCGGAATTGAACCGCTTAGCAGACTGCTGAACAGGTCAACCGGCAGACTCACCCCCCCCAGGAACTCGCGGACAAGGGTTTCAGGCCGCTTCGCGGTAAAGATCGTATTCTGAGAGGGGATCAATAGGAAAGGGCCGGTTTCGTTGGAGACGAAAAGAGCGGCAGTCATTCCTAACGGGGTGAATGTCTCAAACCTGACCAAATCAGGCGATTTAACCAGAACGAGTGCGCGCGAGCTGAATTTGGCGGTTTTGCCGCTGACGTCGATCCGTAATTTTGCTTGGAAATTCCGCCAAAAATCCGACTTTTCTTTCATCCGTGCGATTTGAGCCGACGGCGAAACCGGTGTTGGAAGGAGCGCTGGAGCTTTTCCGGAAGGAAACGGCGTCTGAACGCAGCTCGTTGCAATAACGAGCGGGAGCAGAAGACAAAGAATCGACGACAACCGTGCAAAAGATGATTTCATTTTCCGACAGGCTCCCTGAAGCAGGCTCCCCAAGAGGGTAGGTTCGAACTTCGCGGCTTTGCCACCGAAAGTGTGGGCGTCACACGGGCGGTTTTCGGGATGGAGCTACCTTATGGCGTCGAGCTTCGCCCTGAGCCCACCGGGCGCCGAGCCATTCAACAGGATTGCTTTCCGGTAAGCTTCGGTGGCCTTGGCCTTTTCCCCTAGTTTTGCGTAGACATCGCCCAGATGTTCTTGAACGACCGGGTCGTTTGGCACCAGCCTGACCGCTTCGAGCAGCGCGTCAAGTGCTTTCTTACGCCTGCCCAGCTTGAAATAGACCCAGCCAAGGCTGTCCATGATATAGCCGTCCTTGGGGGAAACACTCAACGCCTCAAGGATCAATTCCTTTGCCTCGAGGAGGTGTATTCCCCTGTCAGCGTAGCTGTAGCCTATAAAATTGAGAGCATCGGCATTGCGGGGCTCGACGGCAAGGATTTGTCGCATCGTATCGACGGCTTCGTTTTCTTTGCCCATCTTCCCCAGGATGACTCCTTTGCGGAACAGCAGTCCGGAGTTGCCGGGCAGCACTTTCAGACCGCGGTCGAGGGCCTTTATTGCTTCCCCGTTGCTGTTGGCATCTTCATAGACTATTGCCAGGAAAAGATATAGATCGTTCTCCCCGGGGTTTTTGGCGATAGCCCCGTTCAACACCCTGGCGCCATTATTATAATCTTTGAGCTTGTACATACACCATGGCCAGGCGCGACTGGGCCGCACTCCAAACCTGGCTTGACATCGGGATGGCGGAAAGGTTGCGTACCGCATTGCGGTAATCGAGCATTTCCTCGTCGGCAAGCGCCAGATAATAGAGAGCCTGGTCGTATTTGGGATCAGCCTTAAGCAGGGCCTCAAAATCGGCTGACGGCGTCCTTGAAGTTTTTCTGCTGAAGGTGGATAATCCCGACCTTGAGGCGGCTTTCCATGTCCATGGGGTCGATTTTGAGCAAACGGTCGAACTGCAGGATTGCATCGTCGCCCTTGTCCTGGCGCATATAAAGATTTCCAAGCCTGGCAGAGGGCCTGCGAGTTTGCCGGATTGGCCTCGAGAATTTCCAGGTAGGTCCTTTCGGCCTCCCGCGGGTGATCCGTCACTTCATAAATGTAGGCCAGGTCGAGCATTCCATCCTCGAAACCCGGTTCTTTGGCAAGCAACTGCTTTAGTATCTGCTCGGCCTGGTCATAATATTTCATGTCCAGGAAAATCCGCGCCTTATAATAGAGAGGCATGGGATTTTCGGGCACTTTTCCCGCGAGCCGGTCAAAAGTTTCGATAGCTTTGTTGAAGTGGCTCTGCTGGGCATAGAGGGCGCCCAGCATCAGATAGGCTTCAGTGGCCGAGGGGTTCAACTCGATGGCCCGATTGAAGGACCTCTCCGCATCCTCCAGGCGGCCTTTCCTCACATAGACCTGACCCAGCAGCAAATATGGCTTCGGTCGATCCGGGGAGGTCCTTATCGCCTGCTCAAGGAGTTCGAGGGCCGGGTCCAGCCTGTTCTGGTGCAAATAGAGCACGGCGAGTTCGGTTTGAAGCACAGGCGAGCATGGGTCAATCCGAAGGGCCTTGCCGTAAGCTTCTATTGCCTTGTCGTACTTTTTTTCGTTAACATATTGCTGAGCAGCCAGATACTCATAGTAGGCTTCGGCCCTGACGTCCAGAGGGGCGGGGGCGACCGGGGCCTTTGCCACTGGACACAGCAGCGATTGACTGCAACCGGAAATAAGGGCAACACATAAAAGGCAAACGATCAAGCGCGTAGAAGAAGTCATTGAAGAGACGGAGCCCTCCTATCGAAACGAGCGGAAAGAGGTAATTTGAGCACAGCTTTTGGTCATTATCATGATTATCGGTTTTTCAGTCAATGAAATCCGGTTTCTCCCGCGGAGAAAGCGCTCCCATTTGAACATTGCCCCAGGAAATTATCAAGGATGACAGAAGACCGGCACCCAAAACTGCGAAACAGTCTCGAAGCCCACCCGATCGAGCATTCCGGGGAGAAAATGTTTCTTGTTCGCGATCGAATCGGCTACACGACGGACAACCTCATCTTTTCCCCCGCGGCTATCCACATCCTGGCCAACATGAACGGCAGCAATTCCCTTAGGGACCTTCAAGCCGATTTCATGAGGGAAACCGGCCATCTGATCCAAATGGAAGAGTTGCAGGACCTGGTGAAAACCCTCGATGAGCATCTTTTCCTCGACAACGACCGATTCAGGAGCCGCGCGAAAAAGGAAATCTCCCAATTTCTGGGCAGCCCGGTGAGAAAAATGCGCCATGCCGGTTCCAGCTACCCGGCGGACGCAGAGGAGCTTCGAAAAAAACTGCACTCCTTTTTCGCCCACGAAAATGGCGGCCCCGGCTTTCCCGGCGCCTCGGGCGAACGCACCCGGAAAATGGTGGGGTTCGTTGCGCCCCATATCGATCTAAACGCCGGCGGCGGTTGTTTTGCCCATGCGTATAAATCGGCTGCCGAAGCATTGGTCCCGCAGACCTGGATAGTTCTGGGAACAGGCCACGACCTCGTGAAAAACTGTTTCGCGCTGACCGTCAAAGATTTCGAGACGCCGCTCGGCACGGTGGCGTGCGACAGGGAAATCTGCGACGAACTGCTGAGACTAACGCCTTTTGATCTGCGTGCAAGCGAATATAATCATCGGACGGAACATACAATAGAATTCCAGGCGGTATTTCTTTCTTTTCTGCAGCCGGGAGCGCGCATAGTTCCGATCCTGTGCTCTTTTGGCGCAGAGGAATGGAGCTCCTGCTCCAAAATGGTCGACGACTTCGCCGGGGTCCTGGCCGAGCTTGTTTTCGGAAACAATCACTCGGCGGGTATAATCGCAAGCGTTGACTTTGCCCATGTGGGCCCGCGCTACGGGGACAGCTTAAGACCTCATGCGGGTACGATCCAGGACAATCTTTGCCGGGACGGTTCCCTTTTGAAACTGCTCGAGCAGTGCCGGGCGGACGATTTCCTGGGCATAATCAACCGGGACTCGAACAGCAGGAAAATATGCGGGGTCGCTCCCCTGTACACGATGGCCAAAGCCCTCGAAGGGCGCGCGCATGGAACGACGCTCAACCAGTCTCATGCGGTCGTCGATGACCAGGGCTCTTTTGTCACCTTCGCAAGCATGGCCTTTTACGGAGGAACTCAAGGGAGCTGATGGAGAGCCGAAACGACGGACCCACAGTCGCTATCGAAACACTGGGCTGCAAGGTCAACCAGTATGAAACATCCTATTTCTTCGAAGTTCTAAAGCAAGCAGGCTACAGGCCTGTTCGCTTTGAGGAGCTTGCAGACGTCTACATCATACACAGCTGCGCGGTAACGGTCAGGGCGGGGGCGCAGACCAGGCAGCTGCTGCGCAGGGCGCGGCGCGCAAATCCCGAGGCCAGGATAGTGGCCGCCGGATGCTACGCCCAGCTGGAGGGAAGCCGGATCGCGCGCGAGGGGCTTGCGACCCACATTCTTGGAAACCCGGGGAAATTGGACCTGATCGAGTGGCTTGGCCGCCCCGGAAGCTTCGAGCACCCCTGCCTGGCGCTAGACCCGGCCTCCGGCCCGGAATTTGAGATTACGCCCGTCTCGCGCATGCATACCGGCCGGACCCGGGCTGTTTTGAAAATCCAGGACGGCTGCAATTCCTTTTGCTCCTACTGCGTTGTGCCGTTTGTGCGGGGCCCAAGCCGCAGCCTTCCGCCAGCGCTCGTCCTGGGGCAGCTCCAGGAACTCATCGAAGCGGGCTACCGGGAAATCGTACTGACAGGCATACACCTCGGGAAATGGGGAAAAGAGCTCGTGCCAAAACTAAGCCTGCCGGGGCTACTCGAAAAGATCGATTCGCTCCCCCACCGGCCCCCACGGCTGCGGCTAAGCTCTATCGAGCCCGAGGAGTTCGACTCCCGGTTGTTTGACGTGGTTTCATCGGCGCCGTGGATTTGCCGCCACTTCCATATTCCGTTGCAAAGCGCGGACCCGGTAATCCTTTCGCGAATGCGCCGCCCGTACAGTCCGGAGTATTACAGCGAACTCGTCCTGCGCCTTAACAAAGCCTTTCCCGAGGCGGCGATCGGAGCCGACGTGCTCACGGGGTTTCCGGGGGAAAGCGAAAAGCAGTTTGAAAATACGTTCGAATTTATCGAGAAGCTGCCCCTTGGCTATCTTCACGTGTTTCCCTTCTCGCCCCGCCCGGGGGCTGAGGCCGCCGGATTTTCCGACCGAGTGCAGGGAGACGAACTCAAGCGGCGCGCAGCGCTCCTCCAGTCGCTTAGCAGGCGAAAGAGGCGGGCTTTCCGGCAAGACCTCATCGGACACTGTCTCGAAGTTATAGTTCAAAGCGAAGTCCAGCCCGGCCTGTGGGAAGGGCTTTCCAGCAACTACGTCAAGGTGTTTTTTCGCCCGGACCAGGAGCTTTTCCCCGGAGAATCCGTCCTGGTAAAGGTTAGCGGGTTCCGGGGAGAAGACCTCACCGGAACGGCGGCCGCTCAGGGAACCTGAGTAGTGTCCATCCGGAAACCACTGTCATGATGGTGGTGGGCAAAAGCGTAGCGTTGCCCACCCTGAAATTTCCGGATAGACACGAATTCCAAGTAGAGAGTTTTTTCGTTTGCCAAGGCGGCCTATTTTTTGTAGAAGCTGCCCCAAAGGCAAAGGGGGTCATTAATGAAGGTTTCGGGTTTCACAATAGTCAAAAATGCCATTCACCTCGAGTATCCCGTGGTCGAATCGATCAAATCCATTCTTCCCATAGTCGACGAATACGTCGTTCTGGTGGGCAAGTCCGAAGACGGCACGCTGGACATGATCAAGGACATCGGGAGCGACAAGGTGCGCATCCTGGAAAATGAATGGCGAGACGACTTCAAGAAAGATGGTGAAATATTCAGCCACCTGACAAATATCGCCATGAGCGAATGCAGAGGAGACTGGGCATTCAGTCTCCAGGCCGATGAAGTCATTCATGAAAAGGACCTCCCCGAGCTTGAACGGCTGATCGAGGAGTGCGACAAAAAACCGTCCATAAAGGCCATAAGCCTCCAATTCATTCATTTCTACGGAGACTATCAGACATATAACCCTTACAGCCACAGGAAAGCCTGCCGCATAATACGCAACAATGGTGAGGTCGTAAACATCTGGGATGGTGTCGCCTTTGCCATGCGCGGCGCCCCCCGGCGGATTCTCGAAGGACCGAAGGAGCATTACGTCAAGAGCAAAGTCCAGATATACCACTACACATCGGTAAAGGACCCTTCCAAACTTTTGGAGAAGCGAAACCTGCTGAGCGTGCACTACAGGGGAGACCAGGCCCAGCTTGCAGACACCTACGAGTACGACCTGACCATGATGAAGCGGTTCAGGAAGTCCCACCCCAAGGTGATGGAAAAGCGGATCGCCGAGTTCCGGTCGCCACTGCCGCCGTATCGCAGCCGCTGGTTAAAGCCTGCGTTCTATTCCTACCTGCTCAAACACGGGTACAAGGGATGAGGCCACGGGGCAAAGGACAAGAGCGCGGGGCGGCTGCGCCGCAGGCGAGTGTCCAAAGATAGAAGCGCGGGGGTTGGGGGGACATGTGCCCCCCGCACCCCCACGGGATTCGGGGCCGCCGCGGCCAACCTCACCGGTCGAAAAGTTCCCGGTAAAGAGTGCGCATGTCCCTTTTCAAGATCTTGCCGCTGGGCGTTTTGGGCAGTTCGCGGCAAAACACCACCGCCTTGGGAACTTTGAAGGCCGCAAGTTCCTTTTTGCAAATGTCGACGATCTCCTGCTCGGTGATCTCCTGGCCGCTTTTGGGCACCACAACGGCGGTGACCGCCTCCACCCACTTCGGGTGGCTTAAGCCTATGACCGCGACCTCCTGCACGCGGGGGTCCCTGTAGATCGCTTCCTCCACCTCGCGGGTGGAGACATTTTCCCCCCCGGTCTTGATCATGTCCTTCTTGCGGTCAACGACGCTGACATAGCGGTCATCGTCCAGAACGCCAACGTCGCCTGAATGAAACCAGCCGCCCCGCATCACCTCTTCGGTCTTCTCCGGCTCCTTGAAGTACATCATCATGGCGTGCGCCCCTTTGCCGCAAATCTCGCCCGGGCAGCCGACCGTTTCAACGGTTTTGCCCATCTCGTCTTCGAGGCGCGTTTCCATGTTAAGGCCGCCCATGCCCGCAGACCCCAGCTTCTTGAGCGCGTCTTTGGCCTTGAGGATGGTGTGATAGGGCGCAAGTTCAGTCTGACCATAGAAGTTGTAGACCTGGGCCTGCGGAAATTTTTCCAGGAGTTCCTTAAGGATTTCGACAGGCATAATGGAAGCGCCGTAATAGCACTTTCTGAGACTGGTGAGGTCGTATTTTGCGAAATCCGGATGTCTCAGCATGCCGATCCACACGGTCGGCGGGGCAAAAAACATCGTGGCCCTGTGCTCGGAAATATTTTTGAGAATCATGCTCAAATCGGGCGTAGTGAGCACGTTGGTGCCTCCGAGCCAGAAAATGGGAGTCATGAACACGTCGCGCTGAGCGCAGTGATAGATGGGCAGAGCGTTCACGCTGAGGTCGTCTTCACCGAACCCGCCGTCCACGATTGCCCCCATGTATTGGGCCATGAGCGACTGGTTGTTCAGGATCACCCCCTTGGGAAGCGATTCGGTACCACTCGTATAAGTCATCTGGCAGGGGTCTTCGATGTGCAGGAGCACATCAGGCTCTTCAGGAGAGCTGTTTTCATACCAGGCGTCAAAATCAAGGAACCGGTCGTCCGCGGGCGGTCTCCCGCTTCCCTGGTTGGACCAGATAAGGGTTTTCACTCCAGGCATTTCGTCCAGCACGTCTTTTACCAGGTCGTATAGAGCGTCC
The DNA here is from genome assembly GCA_963813125.1 of uncultured delta proteobacterium. Lineage (GTDB taxonomy): Bacteria > Desulfobacterota > Syntrophobacteria > Syntrophobacterales > Syntrophobacteraceae > SbD1. The sequence continues at coordinate 101,803 of CAWEZA010000088.1, forward strand.
TCGACTATCAGGACCTTGCTCTCGGAATGGTTGACGCACCAGGCGATGTCTTTGCCGCGCAGCATGTAATTTACCGCGAGATAGATGGCGCCGGCCTTGCAGCAGCCAAACCATGTCAAAACGTGGTGAATGGTGTTGTGGGCCAGGATCGCCACGCGGTCGAAGCGCTCGACGCCAAGACCCATGAGGCTGTTTGCGACCCGGTTGCAGTCGTCTTCGAGAGCTGCGTAGGTAAGAGTCCGGTCGCCGAAAATAAGCGCGGGCTTATCCGGAAAGCGGTAGCGACTGCGGCGCAAAATGTCCGCGATCACCCAGCGGTTTACCCGGTTGTACCTGTTAAGCAAAAATTCAACGTTTTCCCTGTCGATCGTGTGATACCTGCCTTTTTCCGCTTCGCTCAACTCTTTCCAACCACTCACGGCGACCCTCCATGAAGATAGTTAACAGCGGCCAGTGAACAAGGAAAAGGGGAACTTCCGGCCTCCAGCCGGAGATGATATCGGCCGACCGGTCAACCGGATGAGCAGGAACGCGAGAGGCTTACATGATACCATTACAGGCGAGAAATACAACAGGCTTCCAAGCCACGAACAAGGCCTTTCGCGGCTGGAAGCCGCTCCTACGAATGGGATTGCGGGCGCCAAGGTTACGATGTATTCCGGATGGTGGGACGAGGGGGGGGCGAAAAAGCCGTCCCCCCCAATGCCGGAAGTTCTAGATGCTACGGGCGGGTGAGGTCGAAGCGGTCCAGGTTCATGACCTTATTCCACACGGCTACGAAGTCTTGCACGAACTTTTCCCTGGAGTCCTCGCAGGCGTAGACTTCGGCCAGGGCCCTCAGCTGGGAATTGGAACCAAACACGAGATCCACACGGGTGGCTGTCCACTTGAGTTCGCCCGTTGCGTGATCGCGCCCCTCGAACAGGGTGTCGTCACCCGCGGTTGGCTTCCACTCCGTGCCCATGTCGAGCAGATTGAAGAAGAAGTCATTGGTGAGCGTTCCCGGACGGTTGGTGAAAACTCCGTGCGGGGCGCCGGCAAAGTTGGCGCCAAGGACGCGCATGCCGCCAAGCAGGACCGTCATCTCGGGAGCGGTAAGCGTCAGGAGCTGCGCGCGATCGACCAGCAGTTCCTCAGCCGTTACCGAATACCTGGCTTTCAGATAGTTGCGGAAGCCGTCCGCAACCGGTTCGAGCACGGCGAATGCCTGAACGTCGGTCTGCTCCAGGGACGCGTCCGTTCGCCCGGGCGTAAAGGGAACGGCCACATCGACCCCGCCGTTTTTTGCAGCCTGCTCCACGCCGGCGCAACCGGCGAGAACGATCAAGTCGGCGAGCGACACTTTTTTGCCGCCGGTCTCGCCACCGTTGAAAGCCGACCGGATGGATTCCAGTGGTTCCAACACCTTCGCCAACATTTGAGGCTGGTTGACCTCCCAACTTTTCTGCGGCGCCAGGCGAATCCGGGCGCCGTTTGCCCCGCCGCGCTTGTCAGAGCCCCGGAAGGTTGAGGCCGAAGCCCAGGCGGTCGAAACCAGTTCAGGGATCGAGAGGTCCGAGGCAAGGATTTTGGCCTTGAGAGCAGCGATATCGGCAGCATCGATCAGGTCGTAATCAACCGCCGGCAGGGGGTCCTGCCAGATGAGCTCTTCGGCCGGGACCTCCGGGCCAAGATAGCGGGAACGCGGCCCCATGTCGCGGTGTGTCAGCTTGAACCACGCCCGTGCGAACGCATCCGCCAGCTGGTCGGGATGCTCGTAGAAACGTTTCGAAATCTTTTCGTAGACGGGATCGAACCGCAAGGAGAGGTCCGTTGTCAACATTGTCGGCGCTATACGGATGGACGGGTCGTGCGCGTGCGGCACGGTACCCGCGCCGGCTTCCCCTTTGGGTTTCCACTGGTTTGCGCCAGCCGGGCTCTTCGTCAGCTCCCACTCGAAGCTGAAAAGGATCCGAAAGAAATTATTGCTCCACTTTGTCGGCGTGTTGGTCCAGGTGACTTCCAGACCGCTGCCAATCGCATCCGCCCCCTTGCCCATGCCAAAGCTGCTCTTCCAGCCGAGGCCCTGTTGCTCGATCGGTGCGGCTTCAGGCTCGGGGCCGACATGTTTGGCATCACCCGCCCCATGGGTCTTGCCGAAGGCATGGCCGCCGGCGATGAGGGCCACCGTCTCCTCATCGTTCATCGCCATACGGGCGAAGACCTCGCGGATGTCGTGCGCAGCCGCGACAGGGTCGGGATTACCGTTCGGGCCTTCCGGGTTGACATAGATAAGGCCCATCTGAACGGCGGCCAGGGGATTTTCCAGTTCCCGCTCCCCGGAGTAGCGCCTGTCTCCAAGCCACTCGCTCTCGGCCCCCCAGTAGACGTCCTTTTCCGGTTCCCAGATATCTTCACGCCCGCCCGCAAAACCAAAGGTCTTAAACCCCATCGACTCCAGGGCGACATTGCCGGCGAGGATCATGAGATCGGCCCAGGAGATCTTGCGGCCGTACTTTTGCTTGACCGGCCAGAGCAGCCTTCGCGCCTTGTCGAGGTTCACATTGTCCGGCCAGCTGTTCAAGGGCGCAAAGCGCTGGCTGCCGTTGCCCGCGCCCCCACGACCGTCTCCGACGCGGTAGGTCCCCGCGCTGTGCCACGCCATCCGGATGAAAAGCGGTCCATAGTGGCCAAAGTCGGCCGGCCACCAATCCTGCGACCTGGTCATCAACTCGCGCAGATCCGCCTTTACCGCCTGCAGGTCGAGGCTCAGGAACTCCCTCTCGTAGTTGAAGCCCGGCCCCATCGGATTGGACTTCGAGGAGCGCTGGTGCAAAATATCGAGGTTCAACTGGTTGGGCCACCAATCGCGGTTCGAGGGGCCGTTACCGACGATTGGCTCAGGAGTTTTGTCCGCTGCCAGACCCATACTTACTTCACTCATACAGTTTGCTCCTTTCGGCTGAGGGTAAGCCTTTTCTTTTCGCTCACCGGCTTTTCACTCACGGACTCACCTTTCAGGCATCGGGGACATACGCCGTAGAAATCAAGCCGGTGTGTTAACAGTTCATACCCCGATTCCCGGGCGAGCTTTTCGGTCATGCCTGCCAGGCTCCCCAGTTCGGGATCGACGATTTTCCCGCATTTGACGCAGATCAGATGAGGGTGAGGATAGGGTTTTTTCCCGTCATAGCGGTTGCAATCACCGCTAAACTCGAGTTCGAGCACTTCACCAATCGCTTTCAGAAAGGCGAGCGTCTTGTACACGGTGGCAAGGGATGTCGTCGGGAAACGCTGTTTAACCTCGGCGTAAATCTGCTCCGCACCGAGGTGGTCATCGCTGCCTGCCAGGATCTCGAAAATGGCAAGCCTTTGGGGGGTGACACGGACCCCCAGTTCCCGGAGCTTGCGGAGCATATTGTCTAGGCGTTCGTTAGAGGGTCGCATTGCTTTCCCCGAAACCCGCGATCGAAAGTTTAAGCGAATAACTCTTTCGAGAGAATGATTGTCATGAGATAGATCAATGTCAACAAGGGGAACCGATTTTTTTTCGAACCCTGGAAATAAACCTTTGCCGGTGCTATCCTGACGAAACGGCGCGAGATTTTGCCGGCGATATCCTTTTGCGGCGCAAGGCGCGTGGTGGGGGCAGTCATGACTATCGAAATCAAAGTAATCGTATTGGAGAGCGTGGAGTTCCTGGTTATGGCGCTCGGGCTTTTCATACCGGCCGGAACGATCGGTTGGACGGCCGGCTGGGTCTTTTTGGGTTTGCTTTTTATCACGGGAGTCCCGATGACCTTGTGGCTTCTAAAATACAACCGGGCTCTCATAGAGGAAAGGATGCGGTTTCGCCCCGAACTGGCCTGGGACAAGCTTTTCATCGCCGTGTTCCTTTTTTCGACGCTATTCTGGCTCGTAGTGATGCCGCTAGACGCAGCGCGATTTCACTGGTCGAAGATGGGCGGCGCGCTCCAAGCCCTGGGCAGTGTCGTGCTACTCTTGTCGCTCTTCATCTCCTACCTTGCCATGCTCGAAAACCCGTACTCGTCGGGAGTGGTCAGGGTTCAAAAGGAACGGGGGCACAGTGTTGTCTCAACCGGACTTTACCGCTACGTTCGCCACCCGATGTATACGGGCGCCTGCCTCTTTTTTCCGGGGGCGGCTCTATTGCTTGGCTCCTGGTTCGGGGTTCTCTTCACACCGGTCTTCGTGGCCCTCCTTGCCTTGAGAGCCGTGCGGGAGGAACGCGTGCTCATAGAAGAACTTGACGGCTACCCCGCTTATATGGCCAGGGTAAAATACCGCTTCATTCCCCTTATCTGGTAGGGGCCAGAAACGGCATCATCGAAAAAGGCTAGATCAGGCTGCGTTTTTCCGCCGCCATCGCGTCGAGGAATTCCCTCTGCGTCTCCTGAATTTCTACCAGCATTTCCCACTGGTGAGACAGTAGATGATCGACTTTCTGATGGAGGTGCCGTATTTCGAGTTCCGCCTTCAGGTTCACCTGGTAGTCGTGCATCGCCCGCGAGCGGTCCCGTTCCTCCTGGCGGTTCTGGCTCATCATGATGATGGGCGCCTGGATGGCGGCAAGGCAGGAGAGCACGAGGTTAAGAAGTATATAAGGGTACGGGTCGAAGGGGTGAAACGCGAAAAGGAAAGTATTTACGGCCATCCAGACGACAAGGACCGTAAAAAAGATTATTATGAACGTCCAGCTGCCGCCAAAATCCGCGATCCGGTCGGCCATCCGCTGCCCCAACGTCAGGTTCCTGTCCGCGTCCTCGATAGGATTGGTCGCGAGGATATCCTGTTTCCTTATGCTGTCGATGACTTCCCGCTCGATACCGGTCAGTTCGCCCTTTTCGCTTTCGATAAACGTCTCGACATACCTGTAGCGGTACTTCTGGAGGTCGCTTTCACAAATCCAACCCTGTTCATTCCAATTGCCGAGGTCGCGCCGGATCAACTCTCCAACAGAGGGTCTCACCAGAACGCCGGGCCGCAGTTCCGCCCCGCCGCCGCAGCAGCCGCAGACCTGGCAAACGCGCCCCGTTTCCTCCAGCCCTGTTTCGGTCTCATTAGAAACTGCAGCACCCATCGATGTCACCCATCCCGGAGTTTGGAAACCACGTTACGCCGGCAAACGCATCCAAGACAATTCCGCCTGCCGGCAGCGAAGGCCGCAAGTTCAAAAAATTTAGCGCATCATCACGCGACGCACTCTATCACGAGCAACCGAACCAGCAGCACGCTTTATTCATTACCTTAATGTCCCGGCGAATTTATTCCGACTTAAGTTTAGGGCATCCGCGCGCCGGGAGAAAAAGGCGCTTCGAAATGTGATGCGTCTAACAGGACGAGTTTAAGAGCATGCGAGAAGCACAGGCGGAAAAAATATTAAAACAACTCGAATCGGGCTATTCCCTCCCGCCCCTGTCTGCTGTCGCCGTCAAACTGCTGGAGCTGGCCTCCGACGAAAACGCCACGAGCGAGGAACTGGTCCGGGTGATAGAAAAAGACCCCTCGCTGATGCTACGGGTCCTTACCCTGGCCAACAGCAGCTTCTGGAGCGGTTCCTCCCCGGTAACCACCCTTTCCAGGGCTGTTTTTAAACTGGGAGGCGAACAGGTCCGGCTGCTGGCCCTGACCATTTCCCTGCGGGGGGCTTTCCCTCTTGGAAAGGTCGAACAGTTCGATTACGAACTTTTCTGGCGGGTTTCACTATATCGTGGACTGATCGCCAAGTCGCTGGCACGGAGGTCCAAGGCGGCCAATCCCGAAGAGGCGTTCCTGTGCGGCCTGACGATGGAAATCGGCATGCCGATCCTTTTCGATCTGCTGATAAAAGGTCAACCCGATCAGTTCGAACTGTACTTGGAACCTCTCGAAGAGGTCCTGGAGAAGGAAAAGAATTTCTTCGGCATCGACCACCGGTCGATAGGCGCCGCCGCGCTCACCCATTGGAGGTTTCCGGAGCATATCATCGACTGCCAGAGCCCCTTCGACGACGCGGGCCCAGGGGAAGCCCCATTGCGCGCGCTCTGCAGGCTGGCAAGACTTTTTTCACGGATTCTCCTTCACATGCCTGTTGCGTTCAGGGCTTTTTATGCCGAAGCGCATAGACTGCTGGGCCTGGAATATGAGGACGTGCACGAAATCCTTTTAGCCACGTTCGCCGAGGTCGAAGAGGCGGCCAAAGGCCTCAAAGTGGAAATAGATAAAGAGCAGGACCTTCTCAAAGTGATGGAGAGAGCCAACGGGGCCCTGGCGCAGATTTCCAGCAGGATCTACCGCACCCGCGACTCCCGGAGCACACTTCCTTCCTTCGGTTCCATATCCCAGGGAGAAAAGACAGTGAGCGAAACCCTCCAGGCCGTGGCGCACGAAGTGAGAAACCCTCTCACGGCCGTAGGCGGTTTTGCAAGACGGTTGGCCGCATCGCTGGATCCCGGGTCTCAAGCCGGCAAATACGCAAAAGTGATCCTCGAGGAAGCCCAAAGGCTGGAGAAGACCTTGTCGGGCATGACCGCTTAGTGTGGCATTGCGCTCGGCGGCGGCTGCGCCGCAGGCGAGTGTCCCACACCCACACCCACACCCACACGGTGATAGACTTACGCTTCGCACCCCCACGCCGCAAAAGCAATGGCCGTACAATTCAGGCATATATCCCGGGACTTACGGAATGCGAGGGGGCGATACGATCTCGGAGTGCAGATGAACCGGCACAGCGGTGCGTCCTCTTACCTCGCGGTGGTTTTCCAGGCGCTTTGCGGAAGGATAGGCGTACAAGGCGGGACGGTCCTTCCCGGCCACCTCATGCCGATAGGCTCGCATTCGGACGAAAGGGACCCAAAAAGATGGCCGGTCCACACCGAACACCAGGGCATAATTGAGGCAGGCGGTTCGATCCACAAGACGACATCTCTAACGGACAAATCCCCGGAAGCAAGGGTTGCAATCTCGGCTAACGCTCCGACATGATGCGGCGGCGCCAGCTTTCAATCGCCCGCAGTTCGTGGGCCCGGTGCTCCTTTAGCCCGCCCAGTCCTTTCCTGCCGAAATGGAAATTGACTTCAACGAACACCGGTTCACCATCGTCGGGGAACATCAAATCGTAGCCGGCGATGTCGATCCCCGCACGGATGGAAAATGCGAGGGCGGCTGCAACCCCTTTTTGCTGTAACTCAGGCCAGCCATCGTGATCGAGTTTTCCGCCCCGGCAGACATTATTGTAGAACCGGCCGCCCCCGACGCGAAAATAGCTCACCGCATGGTCGCCGTAAATTACGACCCGAAGATCTTTTCCGCCGTGTTCCACCCATTTTTGGATCAGCAGGGGCTCTTCTTTCGGAAGTTTTAGCAGATGGCCGGCTATTTCTCCCGGCCCGTAAACCGGGAAAACCGTATCGCCACCGCCGCCAAGGTCGCCTTTTAGCACGAGGGGATACCCCCAGGGGGACCCGTGTCCGTCAATATAGTCAAGTAATTGATCAGGGGTTTGGAAAACGAGGGTTTCCGGGTGCCTGAACCCCAGCTTTGGAAAGAGATACGCCTGTTTTGTCTTGCCCCTGGAATTGAACTTGGCCTCAAGGCGCGGGAACCAGTTTCCGGCATGGCGGGTTATGCCCAGGTATCGCCACGGAGAAACGTGCGCGGGCAGCAGCACGCCGGCAGCCTTTCCGAGAAGCTCGATCGTTTCCGGGTCTTCGACCCCGCAAAGCGGAGGGAAATTTTCCTCCATTTCCACTTCGGGCCGGAAAGAGACACAGTAGGGGGAAACAGGCACAGTAATTTCCTTTCGAGCCGACAAGAACCAATTGAATGGTTTGAGGAGTGGGTGAATTTTGTTATTTTAACACACCAAGGGTAGCGCGTTCAACACATCCGGATCATTTCGGTTCCGGGGTTCGGGCAGAAGGATTTTTACGGCAAGGTCTGGAAGCGGCAAAGGTGGAATCTCGCCGATCCAAAGCTGATGGCCGCTTCGAAGAAGCTATTACGTTGAGTCCGAAAGCATGGTGAGTCTCCCCTTTTGTTTGAGCGGACAGTGAGAGGCGCCACGGAGAATATTGATCCCAAGGCGGGAACATGCTAAATTGCAGAAATGCGGATCATATCGCGAAAAATACTCAAAGATTTTTGGGAAACACACCCGGATGCAGAGCAACCGCTGCGGGCGTGGTATGCCGATGTCAAGCAGGCGCATTGGAGATCCCCGTCAGAAATCAAGGACGTTTATCGGCATGCCAGCTTTGTGGCCAAAAATCGTGTAGTCTTCAACATTAAAGGGAACTCGTACCGGCTGGTGGCTGCCATTCAATATGAGTTCGGGATCGTCTACATCCGATTTGCCGGTACCCATCAAGAATATGACAGGGTCGATGCCGCCACTGTCTGACTGGAGTCTTGTGCCATGGAAATTAAGCCTATCAAAACGGAAGCCGATTACAGAGCGGCAATGGAAGAAGTAGAACGCCTATTTGATTCCAAGCCCGGCACTCCGGAAGGGGACCGACTGGAGGTGCTGGCTACCCTCATAGAAGTCTTCGAAGAAAAACACTACATTATTCCACTGCCGGACCCGGTTGAAGCTATTCTCTACTATGTCGAGAGCCGCGGGCTCGCCCGCCGGGACCTTGAGCAATACATCGGCGCGCGCGCGCGTGTTTCCGAGATCCTGAATCGAAAGCGCCCACTCACTATCGGTATGATACGGAAGCTTCATGCTGGTCTGGGCATTCCGGCAGAAGTACTCATACAGCCCTATTCTTCAGAAGAGTCCGCTGCCTGAGAGTAGGTGACGATCATGCGGTCCGGCCCCTGTTCCCTTCCCGACCATATTTCTCTTTCTATCGCGCCAGAAGGCGCAGGCAAGTTGGGTGGCGGTCGGCAAGTGCGTTGTGGCAGAGACATGTCGACGGTCCTTTGGGGCAAAGCATGATATAATTTTTGTCCTTACTATCAGAGAAAAGGGTGCAATGAACGGTCAACAGCGCAGTGACATTCGGCCAGGAAAGCGCGTCGAGATTATCCTGAAAAAGGACCAGCGGACCGGCAAACGCACAGTCGGTACTGTAAAAGATATTCTTACTTCCTCTTCTTTTCATTCTCGCGGGATAAAGGTGAGGCTGGAAGACGGTCAAATCGGACGTGTTCAGGATGTCCTTTCGGACGAGCAATGAGAAAGACTGAGTGGCCCAAAGTCTTTTTCCTGAATCCGTGAAGTTACAAATATCAAAATGTCGCCATTACTGCGGTAACTATTTGCAATAACTAGTCATTTGTGGTACAAACTCACCTCACACGAATTCACTCGGGAGGTGAACATGAAGCGCATTATTATTGAGCAGTCCGACAAAGAATTTTATACCTCCAACTCCGGACTCGTGCTCGTCGGACACTGTATCAATGATTTGTGCGGACTTCCGGTCAAGGCCAAGAAAAGCTTTCCAGTGGGCCCGGGTGGCATTGGCCTCGACGATATCCTGCGTAGTTATCTCGGACTCCTTTCAATTGGGCAAAGTGATTTTGAGGCCGTCACCAACCGAAGGGAAGACGAGTATTTCAGGGAAGCCTTGGGAATCTCCAAGGTTCCTTCGACTGAAACTCTGCGACAGCGACTGGACGAGGTTGCACCCGATCTCTTTGCTCTTGCCGATACCTGTTCGGTGGAATTCCTCAAGAAAGCCCGTGTACCCATCACTCCCTTGAAGACCGGACATGTCCCTCTGGACTGCGATGTCTTCGGTATGGACAACTCCAAGACCAAAAAAGAAGGAGTCTCCCGCATCTACAATGGCCGGGACGGCTATGCGCCCATGGCTGCTTATTTGGGGACCGAGGGGTGGTGCCTGGAGTTCGAGTTGAGGCAAGGCAGCCAGCATAGCCAGGAGGGATTCATCCCTCTCATTGAGCGGGTTATTCAGAAAGCCCGCGGTCTTACTTCCCGAAAAATCCTGATTCGTCTGGATTCTGCCCACGATGCATTGGATACTCGCGTTAGCTTGGCAGGCCAAAGGAATGTAAGCTATATCATAAAGTGGAATCCCCGGCGGGAAGACAAAATCGAATGGGCCATGCGAATTTTCAAAGAAGGTGAGGTCGTCATGCCGCGCCCGGGGAAAAGAGTCGGGCTGCTCACCGTCCATATCCGCCAGGTCCATAAAGGGAAGACCTATCAATTCAAAAGGGTGATGCGTGCGGTGGAGCGTACCGTCGACCGCTCTGGACAAAGGCTCCTCGTCCCGGAAATTGAGATCGAAGGGTGGTGGACCACTTTGGATCTGCCGATGAAGCAGGTAATCGGGCTCTATGAAGACCACGGAACAAGCGAACAGTTCCATAGTGAAATCAAGACTGATATGGATCTGGAAAGACTTCCTTCGGGTAAATTCGCCACCAACGCCCTGATCTTGACCCTGGGGGGACTGTCTTACAATATCTTGCGATTCATCGGCCAGCTCGGACTTGTCGATGGAGAGACTCCGGTGCGCCATCCCGCCAAACGGCGTCGGATCAAAACCGTGATGCAAGAACTTATGTATATGGCCGCACGACTGGTGAAGACGGGCCGCCGTCTGAAACTGGTCTTCAGCCGCCATTGCCCGGCCTTTCAGGCTTTCCGAACCATTGAAATGCGCCTGTCTAGTGCATAAAGGCCGAGAGGGCGGGCTGCAATGCGGATATTTATCTAGAGCGAGTGGTTCGCCAGGGAGAACTATTGTCCAATTGTCCCTAATGTCGTGATTTTGTGTCGGAGGGCATAGAATAATGTAGCCGACCCAATTTTTTTCATAGCAATTTGTTGATTTTGGCATGAGGCTTTTTCCGAAATTGGGTCAAAAAACTCATTGCGGCATTGCCTTCGATTTAGGCTCACGGATTCAGGTTTTTTTGAGAATTTCGAGAAAATGAGGAATTAGTCGGTACCAGCGGGGTCCGACTAAGCATAGTGCTTAAAGTTACATGCACACTTCACATTCCCGCACTGGTAAGTATCCGGAATCATTGATCAGCCATTTCCCTTTTGCCCCTGTTTTCATGGGTCGTTGCTGCCACACGGTCCGCTGCAAAGGCGCTTCTTTGGCCTCTTCCCGGACCTGCCAAAGTTTACTTATCTCTCCTCCGAGTTTGAAAAGGGATCGGTCCGAAATTCTTTCCATTCCCGAATCATTCGGCAAGCACTGAAGGGGCAGTCAAGATTTTCGATCCCACAAAGTTCTGTTGAGGTCGCCTCAAGCCTTCTTGCCCACCCGCTTTGTTAATTCAAAAATGGGATCATTTTTGAATTGCCACCTGTGACATTTCAAGCACTTAGGTACGGCCGCAACTCACTCTACTCTGCATTATCAATCCCTTTGGATGGTCGGGTCCAGTCTTGACTGCACCGTCTTGATCTGTCTGACCCTGTTGACGATTACCGTCTCGAAATCACCAAAAAGCACTTGACAAGTACTTATAGATTTCTGTAAGGTCACCAAGGCTAAAGTGAAAGAAAGGATTCGATATGGTCAGCATCGAAGTGGACGATGAAGTTTTTAACTATCTTAAATCGCACGCAGAACCTTTTGTGGATACGCCAAATACAGTCCTGAGGCGCATTCTTTTTCTGAGGAGAAATCCGCCAGCAATCCTACAAGTACTATGGCAAGCACTGCATCTATCTCCTCAACAGACGCAGGACCATCAAGAAGTGAGGAATTCGTGAACTCATATTTGCGTGTCCGTTACGGAGAGCAATTTCGCACGAGGTCGCCTTTCCGTACTATGTTTGAATCTGAAAAGCACTTAATCTATTTTCAGAATTTTAATAAGGCTGATGTTACTAACCTGTGGTATCGATTAAGCGAAAGCTCACTAAATGTTCTCAGAACGACATCTAAGATAGCGTTCATTTGCTTTACTAATCCAGCCACCAATTTAGTTTTAGAGATACCGATTAATGACATTAACGAGCGAATTGCCAAAATGAAATGGAACAAGAATTTCCTGGAGGTCAATATTGACCCAACAAACCTACGTTGGCGCGAACTTGATTGGAATCTTGAACAGTATCGTATCAAGCAGAAAGTCTAACATCTGCTGCAACTTGGAGGAACTGATGAAGATCATGATCGTCAGAACGAGTGAGAAAACGATTGGACAGGTTGTACATCATGCTAAACACGCTCTCAATAGTCGACCGCGCTTGAGACGTGGCGACCTAATTTTGATCTCCCAGACTAAATGTTCACTGTCAGCTTTTACTAAGCCAATTCAATATGTCATGGAATATGAATATTGCTATTATGACCTAGATAATGAAAGCCAGCGTATATGGGGCAAGACTTGGCGGTACATTATCAAAGGATGCAATTGTAGGCCCATGAACAATCCGTTTGATATATCAGATGTACAAATTACAGATAAAGACTACGGTCGCGGTGGTACTATAGTCTATGTAGAACCAGATGACATTCAGGTACTAAAGAAAAAGAGGCTGCTCGATTAGTTGTATTTCTTGACTTCAGAAACTCCAGTCCAGAGATTTTTCCTCACCCGATGGGGATTTATCATTGCCTTTGTGTATCCTGTGGGCTACATTGAATTCATGATCGAAATCCGGCAGACAGAGGTGTATTCCCGGTGGTCTGATGGCCTGCGTGACCGACAAGCACGGGCACGTATCAATGCGCGAATTCGTCGCCTGTCGCTGGGCAACTTGGGCGACGTGAGACCCGTAGGAGCAGGCGTCTCGGAAATGCGTATCGAATACGGTCCCGGCTACCGGGTGTACTTCGCGAAACGCGGCGATGCGCTTGTAGTGCTTCTGATCGGCGGTGACAAGCACACCCAGGATAAAGACATCAAAAGAGCGCTGGAACTGGCGCATGAGCTATAGGAAGTCCAAATGGCAAAAACTCAAACACGACTTTGGGATGTTGCAGAACATCTGGAAACAGATGAAGACATGGCAGCTTATCTGGAAGCGGCATTTGAAGAAGGGGACTCTGCGCTGATTACAGCCGCCCTGGGCGACATCGCTCGTGCAAAAGGGATGGCGCAAATCGCTCGCGAAACCGGCCTCTCGCGTGAAAGCCTCTATAAGGCGTTATCATCGGAAGGCAACCCGGAGTTTGCAACAGTGCTCAAGGTCGTGCGGGCACTTGGCTTGCGGTTGTCCGCGACGACTGTCGGGTCGGAAAAAGACGCAGCGGGGGTGCATCGATGACTTCTCGGGAAATCCACATGGATGAATGAATTGGCGGGCGAGGGAAGCAGTAGAAGCCTGGCAACTTTGGGGCCGGCGCCCTGCCCCGAATGGTGTGGCCGGCATATTGAAATTGGCCGGCAGCGGTGACAAACCGTGATCTGATTGTTAACTGTTACCTGATCAGATTCGCTAAAAATTGAGGTAGATACAATGAAGAGGCAACTTACGGCAATTATCGAGCGTGAGGGAGGAGGATATGTGTCGCTCTGCCCTGAACTGGATATTGCCAGTCAGGGCGATACGATCGAGGAGGCTCGAAATAACCTGCGGGAAGCTATTGAACTGTTTTTCGAAACCGCTGCCCCGAATGAAATTAAAACACGATTGCATAATGAAGTTTACGTGACCCAAGTGGAGATATCTATTGGGTAAGTTGGGTGTCCTCTCCGGGAAACAGGTCTGCGGCATCCCGGCACGCCACGGGTTTTTGGAAGTTCAGCGACGGGGCAGCCATATCGTGATGCAAAAAAGGATTTCAGACACAACAATTACCGTCCCGGTTCCTAATCATGACGAACTCCGCATCGGTACCCTTCAATCGATAATCCGCCAGTCAGGTGTGTCCAGGCATGAGTTCGAGTCATGAAAAGCATCCAAGTACCCGCACTCACCTGAGATCAGCCACACCAAACGCCAAAAGCGGACCGAATCAAGAGCTTCAGGACCAGGCCGTCAACCCGCCGTCGATGCAAAGAACCTGCCCCGTCATATAGTCGGATGCCTGCGAAGCCAGGTAGACGATGCTTCCCTTGAGGTCTTCTTCCCGCCCGAACCGCTTTATAAGCATCCGGCGCTGGAGCGCTTCGGCCCTGTTTTCAAACAACCATTTGGTCATTTTGCTTGGAAACCAGCCGGGGGCGATACAGTTTACGTTGATGTTGTGGGGCGCCCATTTGGTGGCAAGGTCCTTGGTGAAGACGACAAGCGCCCCCTTGGAGGTGTTGTAGGCAAGCGCGTTCAAACACTCGGGGTCGGTGCCGCATAAACCGGAGTAGGAGGAAATGTTTATGATTTTCCCGCTCTTCGCGCGGATCATCTCCCGGCCCACCGCCTGAGTAATGATGAACGTGCCGTTTATATTGATGTCGATGATTTTTCGCCAATCTTCGAGCTTATAGTCTTCAGGGTTTGCCCCCCAGCTCTGGCCCGCATTGTTTACCAGGACATCGATCCTTCCAAACCTGTCCAATATATTGAAAACTGCGTTTTCGACATCCGCCGGCTCGTTCAGATCGCATTTGAGGGGTAGAGCCCGCACCCCGATTTTTTCGAGTTCAAGGGCTGTCTCCCGGCAGGCTTCGAAGTCCCGTCCGGAGACGGCAATATTCGAGCCGGCCTCCGCGAGGCCGGCAGCCATTATTTTACCCAGTCCGCGCCCGCCGCCGGTTACCAGGGATACTTTTCCTTCCAGATCAAACAAGTTCCTTACATGCCAACTTGCACTCATTTTCCGCAACTCCCCTCTGACTTCATTCAATCGTTGTGACCAACGACACCGGGTCATCGCCCCAATATGGACTACCTGCGGCCCCTGTAATATGCCCCATAATAACCGCCATGGTAATAGCGGTATCCGCCGCCGTACCAGCCATAAGAGCCGCGCCACCCGGCATAACCCCCATAAGGATAAAACGGGTAACAGCCCACACAGCCGCAGGCGACAGTTGCCGGATAAACATAAACAGGCGGCGGCGGGGGCGGCAGATATACCGGGCGGACATAAATTGTTCTCGTAACTACCCGGTACTCTCTTATAACGGGACGGCAGACTGTTCTTACCCCGACCGTTCTTTGAATGACCCCTTTTTGCTCGTCGCAAAGCGCCGCATAAACGCTTCTTCCCCCGGTCTTTGCCGCCTCCATGAGGCGCACTCTTTTCGGGGAAAGCGGCATATAACCGGACCCCGTCGTCCCTTCGATCCACACTTTGTGTCTAAGCGGTTTGTAATGCTCAACGACGACAACATCGGGCCGATTTTCCTGGATGGCCTGCCCCGCAAGGTCGGCTAGCGGCTGAGGTCCGTACACTTCCACGGAACGACTCGCATCACGGCTGTAGGCGGCCTCCCGTTCTTCGCCTGTTTGGGCCGGGCAGGCCGACGCCAAAGCAAGGACTCCCACCAAGGCAACGATAAAAAAGAACATTCCCTTTTTCATCCGATTTTCCTCCACCTTTTCAAATAGACCTCGGCGCGGCCAATTTTGCCTTAAGACT
The DNA here is from genome assembly GCA_963813125.1 of uncultured delta proteobacterium. Lineage (GTDB taxonomy): Bacteria > Desulfobacterota > Syntrophobacteria > Syntrophobacterales > Syntrophobacteraceae > SbD1. Next base: position 117,252 of record CAWEZA010000088.1, read on the forward strand.
TTACTTAAGGCCCGCTAGACTACACCCACATTGAACGGTTTAAAATGGGAAAAGCGATGTAGTCCGAAGGGGAGTTTCGATGTATTTCCAGGGTCCCGCCCGCGCCCCCCTGGATTTGGGCCCACACTCGCGTGTGAGGGAGCCGCATGGGCTCTGCGATCAACCTTCGCTTTTGAGCGGCCTCAGCGTCAGTTGCCCGGCGGCCGAAAATGCGCGCGATCGAACAAGTTGCGTGCAGATAAGCGCGGTAACCCCGGCTGTTGCGAAAAGCATGGTGACGACGGTAAACTGGTAGATGGCGGCCACTACCGGGTTTCCGCCCGCAATCACCATACCGGCCATGAGTCCCGGAATCCAGACGATCCCGAGCGAGCGCAAATTGTTTAGGTTAGGAATCACGCTGGCCCGTACGGCGGCCCGCGCGTAGGGAGTCACAGCGACGGCAGGGGCAGCCCCCAGAGCCAGCGCCGCTTCGATTTGCCCGGGATGCGCCTCGACTTCCGCCCGGAAGCGTTCCAGTGCCAGAGCGGCCGTGTTCATGGCGTTGGCGATAATCATGCTGCCCACGGGAACAAGTGTCGCCGGGGCGGCCTCGATTACGCCCAGCACGACCATGAGCGAGATGACCAGCCCGGCCCCAATAAAAATCGCAGGAGCAGTCACCCGGAGGATACCGGGAATATGCCTGACTCTTTGGGCGGCGATGAGCGCCGCGGCCAGCATCATGCCCAACAGCACGACGGCGCTTAGCCACCGGGCGGCTCCGAAAACGAATGTCAGGAGCATACCGACCAGGACAATCTGGCCGATGCCCCGCACCAGTGCGATTTTCGTTTCGGGCAGCAAACGGATGGACGCCCGGTGTGCAAGCCAGACGACCGCGAGCGCAAGGGCCACAGCGCCGAAAGCCTGTGCCGAGCGGAGCGCAATAGTCTCAAGCAGGAGCTGACTGTGCATGGAGCACCTCCTCGACGGAACCATCCAATACGAGGCGGCCCGCATCGATCAGGATCGCACGCCGGGAGATCCTCACCGCCTGGGCCGAATCGTGAGTGACCATAAGTGCTGTCAGATGACGGCCGGAGACAACACTTGCAAGCAGCACCTCGATCTCGCGCTCAGTTTTCTCATCGAGCGAGGAGGTGGGTTCATCCAGCAGCAACACCTCGGGGTTATTGGCAAGCGTCCGCGCGAGCGAGACGCGCTGGGCCTCGCCGCCGGAAAGATTCGCCACATCCCGCCCGGAAAACCCCTCGAGCCCCACCTGTTCCAGAAGGTCGTCAATTTGCGCAGAGGACAAGTCTTCGCCACGCTGGCGCGGTCCGAAGCGCAGATTCTCAGCCACAGAGCCCGGGAACAAAAAGGCCGACTGCATCATCATGCCCACCCTGCGCCGCAGTTCCCGGGGGAGAAACCTGTGGTATTCATGACCGTCGAAATGGACCGTACCCGCGGTCGGCTCATCCAACCGGTTCAGCAGGCGAAGGAAAGACGATTTGCCCGCCCCGCTCGGCCCGACCACCGCCAGCACTTCGCCCCTCTCCACATTCACGCTGATAGCGTCTACCAGCACCTTGCCCGCGACCTCACGGGTAAGGTCTTTTGTTTCCAGAAATGCGTACCTGCCGGAAAAGTCGGCAGAACCCGCAAGAGCGGTGTCCATGACACCCTCCCTGCGACCGTAGACTGTCATATGTCACTCCAGACCACCAACATCAATCCCAGGGAATAGCGATTTTAGACTATCCGCACTCACAAGCCCTGAGGCGACTCGTTATCCAGTTCGCCGCACAAATGTTTCTTGACACCGTTCGGGCTCATAGTTATCGATACGGGTCAGGACTGTCAACTTTTTCTCTCGTGCGATTATAATTGGGCAATTTATGAAATTCGGTTTATCAGCCGCCGCCGGGATTTAAGGGGAGCCATGCGAAGCATAACCCTGGTATTCCTGAGTGTCTTGCTCGCTTTTATCGCTGCCCGCGTTCCGGCTTTGGCCGGCCCTCCGTTTCGTACGGACGACCCCGAGCCCGTCGATTACCAGCACTGGGAGTTCTACCTCGCCTCCCAGTATCAGAGCGATACGGGCGGCGTGAGCGCCACCGCCCCTCACGTTGAAATCAACTACGGTATCCGGCCCAATATCCAGCTTCATCTCCTTATGCCCATGGAGTACGCCAAACCGCAGGGAGAGGCTTCCAGTTACGGATACGGGGATACGGAACTGGGGCTCAAGTACCGCTTTTTAAACGACGAACACAGTAAATTCATGGCCGGGCTCTTCCCCCTTCTCGAAATACCCACGGGCGACGAATCCAAAGGCCTCGGGAACGGGGACCCGCAGGTATTCATCCCCCTTTGGCTGCAAAAAGAATGGGGGCCATGGACGACCTATGGCGGGGGCGGCTACTGGTTCAACCCGGGTGAGGGACACAGGGATTTCCAGTTTCTGGGGTGGATGCTTCAACGCGATTTGAACAAATATCTGACCCTGGGCGCCGAAATATTCTACCAGACCCCGAGCGATGTAAACGGCGAGCATGAAGTCGGGTTTAACGCGGGAGGCTTCATTAAGCTGAGCGAAGAGCAGCAGATATTGTTTTCCGCAGGCACGGACATACGCGGCCCCGGCAGATTTTTCTACTACGCCGCCTACTACATCACTTTCGGGCCGGGGGAGGAAAAGGACACGTCCCTGGCTCTCATGGCGCCGAGTGATTACCGGATGTCCGAAGCAAGAAGCCGATAGTATTGCAGACCAAACCCGAGCAGTATCTATGTATGCAGCCCATGGTTCCTTTGGTCCCCGGCGTGGTGCTCGGGTATATTTTGTCGAGATTGGTGCTATCCGGCCAAAAATTCAGCCATGCTCCAACATTAAACGGCACCCCCCCGAGAAACAGGCGGCAAGTCGGCGGAAATTTTTTCTATAAAGGGGGCTTTATGGATGGAAATTTCTACAGCTTTCAAAAAAACCATACATTAGCCATAAGAAAGCGATTTTTCAGGAGTTTACATAAATATCACCCATCCTGAATGTTTAAATAGTTGACAATTCTAGAGCTGTCCGATCAGTACCGGGTTATATATATCTGCCTTTTATTATTACAATCAATACGTTAGCTCCAGCCTACCAATTTAGGCATGCCTGTTGCATTATAACGATACCAGACAACCATTTGACGGCCGCTTACCCAAAACATTTTACGGGTTCATTTTCGGAGGGTGGACATGTCATTCCTGCTTGGACTTTCAGTCGGGAGTTTATGCGGTTTTTTCATCGCCTGTTTTTCAATCATCGCCGCACGCAAAGTTCAAGGCGTCTCAGCGGAAAACGCGAGTGGGGAAGCAATCGAAGGGGTCTATTACGGGGGGGCCGACATTGGGCAACCCCGCCTGAGGCGCATGGCCATCGACTAGCCGCAGGAGGATGTCGATTATCCACGGTTAAAAAGGCAACCCCGCCCTTGCCGCCCCGAGCATATGAGTTTAGACTACGATACCGGGTATCGTGTACCGGAAGGGATCGCAAGGAGAGTGGCCAATGGGCGCAGACGTAGTGAAACTCGACGATAGGCGGCTCGAGAAAAAAGGGCCGGTACAACTGGCGCGGGAGTTGATGGGCTTTCCCGCCAAGAAGCGTTTGGAGCTGATTTTAGACAGACCCGACGCGCAATCGGTAACGGCGGCGTTCGATGCAAACGATTTTTTCCACACCATCCAGGAAATCGGCGCGGACGATTGTCTGCCGCTTCTAGCCCTGGCAAGCCCCGAGCAGGTAAATCATCTTTTCGACATCGAATGGTGGCGCAGGGACACACTCGAACCCGCCAAGGCCCTGGCCTGGCTCGAGCGGCTGTCCAGAGCGGGCGGCAGTGCGCTTTTCGACTGGCTTTCCAACGCCGACTTCGAACTGATGGTGTCGCTTTTCAAAAAATGGATATCGCTCGATACGGCGCCCGAGGACATCGACCTTCTCGAAGCGGTTGAAAGCCTGCCGCCAAGGACTTTGGACAACCACTACTTCTGGGAGTCCAGATATCCGCAGTTCGAAGACCTTATCAATGAGATGCTGACCGCCATTTTTGAAACAAATTACGTTTTTTTCAAAGAGCTTTTGAACAGCGTCCTTTACGTGCCGACCCCGGAGGTGGAGGAAGGCGCCTTTCGTTTCCACCGCGCGAGGCTCGAGGACCACGCGATTCCCGATTTTTACGACGCCCTGGAAATCTACAGAAAGATAGGCCCCGACGAATTCACAGAAAAGGCGGTGTTTTCGCAGGGTGAGGAGGAGCGGCCGGCGGCTTCGTTCGCCCTTGCCCTTTTGCCCGCTCACGACCTGTTGGCAAAGACGCTCGGCAGTATTGAGGACCCGGGCCTGCTCGATACCCTCCAGGCAGAGACAGCGGCCCTGGCAAACAAGGTCATCATTGCCGATCAGATTTCCCCGGATGACGCGCGGGCGCTTCGGCGGGGGGTGGACAAAACGCTCGCCTACATCAACCTGGGGCTCGAACTGCGCTGCGGTCCAAACGTCGAGAAGGCGGCACAAATTGTCCGCGACAACTTCCTGGAGCATCTTTTCAGGCTCGCCCATGCCGAGGTGGCCAGAGTCAGAGGACGGCTCCAGGCGACCGTTCAAAGCGGATGGCTAAAACGTTGTCCAGGGGGCATAAAGATCCTCGATGGCGAATGGTTCGACGCGGCCGAGGAGCTTTTGGCCGCCACACCGAAAATCTCGAGGGAGAACCACGCGGAGTCCGCTTCCACCTATGATTTTTTCAGGATCCCTTCGGACCTTGCCCGGGCCGGTCATTTCGTTGACGTCGTCACCGGGGCCGGCGAGCTGTACATGCTGCTAAGCGGGAGCATGAACGAAACCGTCCCGGAGCCCAGGGGGGAGGACGCAACCCTGGGGATGCTCGTAATGACCGCCGCGGCCAACCTGCTTTTTTCCGGCAAATGGAGTCCGAAGTCTCTCCCGCAGACATCCTGGCCCGAAATTTTCCCTTTCGTCCAACCTCAGGCAATCGGAGGGGCGGTCATGGGCTGGGTCGAGCGGTCGGTGAGCGGGGGCAAGAGAAAATCTCTTGCCAAGGCTTATCTTGACCCCATCCTGCGGGACTATGATACCGAGATGAGCGCGTTTTCGCCCCAAAACCCGCCGGACCCGCAACTGGTGAGCTTTTTCATTTTCACCGAACCCGATTAGGCAGCCGCGCCGCAGGCGAGTGCCCCCCCTCACCACGGCAAATTGGTTCTGCCGGGAATTCCTCGTCTTCGTAGTAGGAGCGGCTTCCAGGCGCGATCAAGACAGGTCGCGGCTGGAAGCCTGCACCTCAACCCTACAACACAATCGATATGTCCTCGTCCTACGATCTGGCACAGGCCGTAACTCGACGGGCTTACATCAAGATCAAGGCTGAACCAAATAGCCCTGCCCCCTCACGGAGATGCTTGCTTTCAGATTTCTCCGGTCGTAGAATGGAAGATACCGCCCTTTATTTCCGGTTTCATCATGGGTGGAGCATCGCGCTTTTACCCGCAAAGTGGCACGAAACATGCTTCGGTCTTCGAATCGACTACGCTTCACTTTGCAGGCATGGACAGGCAAAACAACAACCTATGGCAATTTTGTTCCAAAGGAGACCGGTATGAAAAAGTTTATAACTTTGTTGGCCGCCATATTTCTTGCATTAGGTGTCGTATTACCGGCCCTTGCCCAGGATGACCTGCCGCCGGACCCCAGCATGACGGGAAGGTTTTCCGCAGATCCTCCGGGGGAATTCATTATTTTTGATGCGCTCGTTCTAAGGCCCCTGGGACTTGCGGCTATGGGCGTTGGCGCCGTGGGAGCGGCTGCCGCCGCACCCTGGGCCAATTCGTCTCATTCGGAAGACCGGGTAAAGCGCGAGCTTCTGGACAAGCCTTACTGGTATACGTTCTGCCGGCCGCTGGGCGACTCCGATTTTTGAGCTCACCGGCTGCAGATAAGAGAATCGCGCTCACGGGCGGCATCGCCACAGGGAAAACCACGGTGGCGAACAGGTTGAGGGAACTGGGCGCAATAATTCTCGATGCCGACGAATATGCGCGCCGAGCGGCAGAGGTCGGGACGGCGTCCCATGCGTCTTTGCGGGAACTGATCGGGGAGCGCTATTTCAACCCCGACGGCACGCTCAAAAGGGCGGAACTGCGGAGCCGAATCGTAAAAGACCCGGCCCTTCGCGCCGAAATCAACGCCATTTTCCATCCGCACATAGCCAAAGCGATGCGGGAGGAGTGGAAGAGGCGCAAAGAACAAAATCCCCTTGCGGTGATAGTGTTCGACATTCCGCTGCTCTTCGAGGGCGGGCGCGAGGGAAGCTACGACATAATAATTCTTGCTTACTGCAGGCGCGAAATCCAGCTCCGCAGGCTCATGCAAAGGGACGGACTGTCCATGTTCGAGGCCGAGCAAACCCTTTCGATACAGTTTCCGATCGATTTCAAAAGGGACCGCTCCGATTACATAATTGAAAACAGCGGAGAACTGGAAGTCACCCTGCGCCAGGTCGACGACCTGTGGAGCAACCTCACGAGGTAAAACCAGCCAGGAATAAATGATTATAATGGAAGAAAAGATCAGAACACTTGGCATTTTGAAGGCAAAACATTTCAGCGCAAGCCTTGACTCAGTGAAGCTCGGGTCCGGCAGGGTAACCGAGCGAATCAGGATAGACCACCCGGAGGCAGCCGCCATCCTGGCTTTTCCGGACAGGGAACACATCATCATGGTCCGTCAGTGGCGATATGCGATAGGCTGTGAGACCCTGGAGATACCCGCGGGCAAGGTGGACCCGGGAGAAACGGCCGAGACGTGCGCCGGCCGGGAACTTTTCGAGGAGACCGGACGAAGGGCAAAGCAGCTGGTGGAAATCTTCAGCTATTATCCAGCGATAGGCTATGCAAACGAGGTCATCAGGATTTTTGTCGCCTCGGGTCTTGAGGCCGCTTCCGACCGCGAGGACAACGACGAAATATCGGGGGCGGAAATTTTGGAACTGGGCGAGGTCCATGATATGATCATGTCGGGCAGGATTTGCGACGGCAAGACGGTGATAGGCCTGTCCGTTTTTCGTGCCAGAATGGAGAGGGGAGAAATCCCGGATAATTTTTTTTCGTGAGTTGGAATGAAGCCCAAGGTCCCCATCACGCGAATCGGTCATAGAAGGCTACTAAGGGAGCTTTCCCACCTCAGAAGGGTCGTGAGGCCCGAAGTGCTCGACGAGTTGCGCGAAGCCATGGGGTATGGCGTAAAGATTGAAAACCAGCAGTACCTGCTGGCCCGCGAACGCCACGCAAGCATGCAGAAGAAGATAAACGAGCTGGAGGAAAAGCTTGCGGCTTGCGAGATATTTGTCGGAAGAAAGTTTTTTCTAAAGCGGGTAAGCTTCGGAGCCGTGATAACCGTGAAAAATCTTAACTCCGGCGAAGTCAACCGGTTCCAGATGGTGGGACCGTGGGAATCCGACGTATCCGACGGCAGGCTGTCGGTGGATTCTCCGGTGGGCAAGGGCCTGATGGGACACGGCGAGGGCGAGGAGGTAATGGTTTTCACTCCCTCGGGGGACCGTTCCTACCGCATACTTTCAATCGAAATCTAATAAACGGTGCATAGTTCATGGTTGCCGTCGAGTCCAGATGAAGAGCCCGACCGTTAAATGGCTTATCGTCATTTTAGCCTTTTTGTGCGTTGCAGGCGCGCTTTCCCGCGCGGCTATCGCAAAAGAGGGGCTCGACCCATTTTCGATGGCAAGTTTGGCACCCCCTGCGAAGGGGGCCGCGGCAGACCCCTCCGCGGCCGGTTCGAAAACCGGCGGCGAGCCGTCGGCAAGCGTCTACGGGATCCTCGCGCTCCTTGTCAGCTGCGCGGCGATTGGGCGCTTCGCGGCAAGAAAGATGAAACAGGCGCCGGTCCTGGGCGAACTGGCGGCAGGGATCATTGTGGGCGCCCTCCTCTACCAGCTCGGCAGCCCGACGGTCATCATAATCCGGCACTCGGGGCTTGTTCAGCAGGCGGCTCAAAGCGGTCTTACGGAGGGCGGGAACTGGCAGGCCAGGGTCCGGTCCACCCTGCACCGCGCGGATCTTTCGGCCGCCGCCGCTGATAAGGTCGAGCGGGTGCTCCTCAGCAAGGACCTGCCCTCCTATCTTTCTCTGGCGAGATCGGTGCAGCTTTTTGGCGGTTTCGGCGTGGTATTGCTGCTGTTCATGGTGGGGCTGGAGGTCAGTCTCAAGGAATTGAGGACCATCGGGGGCAGCGCGTCGATGGTCGCCACATCGGGCGTAAGCCTGACGTTTATAATTTCTTTTGGTACGATATATTTGTTTCTGCCGAGAGCGGCGGGAATCATGCCACCGCTGTTTGTCGGGGCGGCCCTTTGCGCTTCGAGCGTCGGGATTACAGCCAGGATCTTCAAGGACTTGCGGCGGATCCAGATCAAGGAAGCCCACATCGTGCTCGGAGCAGCGATACTCGATGACGTTCTGGGGCTGATCGCGCTGGCCGTGGTGACAGGAGTCGCGGTGCACGGGGCGGTAAAACCGGTGGACCTTTTCCTGATCCTTTTGAAAACAACCCTTTTCCTTGGTGCTGTGGTGACGTTCGGGACAAGGTTCGTGGACATGGCGGTCCGATTCCTGGCAAAACTCGACCTGGGCAACATAAAGCTCCTGTTTCCCTTCGTGCTCCTCATGCTCCTTTCGTGGCTGGCAAGCAGTATAGGCCTTGCGGCCATCGTCGGGGCCTTCACGGCGGGGGTGATCATAAAGGAGGAGTCTTTTTCGGGCATCGGGGTGGCCCCGCACCAGACCGTGGAATCGATCCTCGCTTCTCTTGAAGGAATCCTCGCTCCGATCTTTTTCGTCCTGATCGGTTTGCAGGTGGACCTGTCAGCCTTCGCAAACCTCAAGGTGCTGCTTGTCGGGCTGCTTTTGACCGTCGCGGCCTCAGCCGGAAAACTCGCCTCTTCGCTGGGAGTAAGAGGGGATTCCGACAGGCTGATCGTTGGCATCGGCATGCTTCCCCGGGTGGAGGTCCCGCTGATTGTCGCAAGCATGGGAAAAGCGCTTGGCGTGCTAAACGATGCACTCTACTCGGTCATCATCATGGTGGTGGTGCTGACGGTGGTAATGACCCCCCCGCTTCTCAAATGGTCCATGGAGAGAAAAACGCAAACGGGCTGATGGATTCACGCCAGGGTTCCAAAAACCCTGGCGTCAACGTCGAGAGGTTCAGGGCTTCCGATTATCAGCTTCGTGAAATCATGATGCGCGGGGTTAATCAGGAAATTGTGCTCCCGGGGCAAAATGACACTGGGAACGCGAAGAAGGGCGCCGGAGTTGCTCTTTATCCAGGCATCGCCAATCTGCCGGGTCGGCGGCGGTGCTGGAAAACTCCGCCAATTTTCCGGCAGCAGGGCGGGATCGAGGTCCTGGACCATATCTTCCGGGAACCGGACGCTCAATACCACATATCTTGCCAGTAGAGAGCCGCTCTGGAGGTGGACCAGGATCTCAAGGGTTGCCAGCGAGAGGTGTTCTGAAGCAAACGCTATCCTGGTGCCGGGACTTGACCAGCGGCTCCCATAGAGCCTTGCCCCTTCACCATCGAAGCCGCTTTTCGCGTGTTTGGCCTTTGAGATGCGCCAGGCGAGCGGCATCAGGAGGGAACCCCGTGCTCGAGCCGCCCGATAAGCGCTTCCACCTCCCTTGCCCCAATATCGGTGGACGCATACTCGATCGGTGTCGAGCCGCCAAGAGCCGGCTGCGCGGCCTTTAGCCATCTGCGCGCAGAATCGGCATCCCCGTCGAACAGCTCCGAGGTCAACGCGAATATTCTCGCCGCCCGGATCAACCGGTCGGATTCGTCCGGATGGAGCCGCCCTTCTTCTTTACGCCTGCTGAGTGTCCGAGGGCTTATCCGCACGAGATTTACAGCGTCCTCTTTGCGCAGATCAGTGTTTCGAATGAAATTTTCCCACGAATTGTAGCCAAGTCCCAGCTTGATGAGTTTCAGCAACTCGGAGGTCTGCCCAACATTAAGGCCCAGCAGGAGTATGTAGGAATTCCGGGACGGCCCCTTCCCGCCGGGCGCCCTCCCGCGTCGCGCGGCTGCTTTGGGTTCAGCAACACCTGGTGCTTTAGTCTTCTCAGGCATGGCGACATCCTTTTCCCGCCGAAGCAATTTAGAAATTTGCCATCTGGCACTATGATATCTACATTTTGGCACGGTTTCAAGGGGGGGCTCATGAACCCTTCCCTCCCTTTCCGAGATTGGACACGACGAAATAGTTGTCCACGCAAGAGGAACGCTCTTCATTTCGCCAGGGTTGCGTACTATGGTTCGCACAATTAGCCTATTAGAGGGAGTACCTTGAAGATGCGAAACTATAGAACTTTCACCGATGTCGAGGAATCCTACTTCCGCGAGCACCCGGAAGAGATTGACGATTACATCGAACTCCGTTTTGAGGAATATGCAAAGGATGGTGATACAGGAGCGCTGTTGTCTTCCATGAGGGTTCTTGGCCGCGCCATAGGCCTGACGAAACTTGCCGAAGAAGCGGGCATGAGTCGCAAGGGCCTGCAAAAAGCGCTATCAGAAGAAGGCAACCCGGAGTTTGCCAGCGTAAACGCCATCCTGCACGCCATGGGGTACAAGCTGACGCCCAAAAAACTCGATGCTCTCACCAATTCGTAAAAAAAAAAGCTCACAGCCAAAGCCGTTCAAACCGCTCCGAAAAAAGAGAACTATGTCTTTGAATACATACCGGAAAAATACTAAAGTTATTGGATGAGCTGGACAGTTCTCTTTCATGGGGCTTTTGACGCCGAATTTTCAGCCTTTCAGCCAGACGTGCAAACGGCATTGCTTGCCAAGGCGCGGCTGCTCGCATTTGCATTCGACATAACAGGCCATCCTCCTTGTTGCCGGTGACAAATCCGGCGCGAGTGAAAAGCGGTTTTACCGCTCATTGATTGCAACGGCGGACAAGCGGCTCGATGAATATCTGGCACAACAAAAGAAGGGGGGCTGATATGACGAGAACATTGAATGAGGTTATTAAGGGGTTACCTCTTGAGCAGCAGCAGGAGATCGAAACGCAAGCAGAACGCCTCATAGAAGAGGAAATGACGCTGCGCGATTTGCGCAAGGCGCACCAACTCACGCAAGAGCGTATGGCCGAAGCGCTGCGCATTTCACAAGACGGCGTTTCGAGGATAGAAAAGCGCAGTGATTTTTTGCTTTCAACCCTGCGTTCCTATGTTGAAGCAATGGGCGGCAAGCTGCGCCTCATCGCCGAATTTCCTAATCGTAAGCCTGTTATGCTTTCTGACTTCAAGAGTCTCGATACACACGCCAGACGAGAAAGGAAAACCACCCACTCACGGACAGCCGGCAAGCAGAAAGGACGGCCGAAGAAAAAACCTCACGCTGCCGATGTGGTATAGAAGCTATATTTCCTGCTGCCTCCACCACCTTTCAAACCGCTCCGGACCGGTCGCGGCATACCTTATGTCAAGCAACCTTCGGCGTCACCCGTGCAGCTCATCTCGTAAAGGAGCGCGACGGTACTGGAAGATAAGGCCAACTTCAACGTCCTCGTCGAATTTGCAAAGTATCGAGATCATGCGATCAAGCGTAAAACGTTCAAGCCGCGCGTTACGAATGCGCGAAAATTCCGAATGCGACACGCCCGTCAGCTTCTCGGCCTCGCGCGTCGATAGGCCACGCTCGTCAAGCGTGTTGATGATCCTGGCCGCAAGAATGGCGCGCGCCTGGTGAACGGCGGCGTTAGACCGGCCAAAGTCGCGAAACACGTTCCCGCTGCCGCGAATGAGTTCCATATCGTCGTTGTTCATTGCAAAACCTCCTTTAACCACTTCACGCGCTCACGGATGAGATCAACCTCCACTTGCGGCGTTTTGATTCCGGTCTTGAATTTCTTCTGAAAGGCATGGATGACCCAAATATCAGCGCCAATCTTAACCGCATAAATAACACGGTAAGCATCTCTTCGATGCCGGAGCGCGATCTCGAACACACCGCCGTCAGCACCTTTGAACGGCTTGGCCTTGTCCGATTTGCCGCCCTCGGCGGCTACCGTTAGCGCACTGAGCACGTCGCGTTGCACGTCCTCGGGAAATGGTTCGAAATCGCTCCGCGCCGCCTTGAATTGGTCTAGTATGCCTTTGTCCAGTTATTTCATTTTCTGCGGGAAGAGCCTGGCGGCTCCGGATAGCTCTTTCTTTTCTTGGGTGTGGTGTTGTCATCGGGACCGGATGAGGGGAGCTTGCGGAGATTGTCACGAATGAAACCAGCAAACTTTGTATTGTCACCACGCTGAAATGAATCAATCGCAGCTTGAATCATGTCGGCCTGGCTGACGTTCTTCCATTGGATGAAATAGCCATTGTGGTAAGCCAGGTGATCGATAAACTCTCTTTGCACCCTGCCGTTGCCTTCACGGAAAGGATGCAGGGCGTTAATCTCTCCCAGATAATAAGCAGCCCGTTCACTGAATGCGGCGGCATTCAACCCTTTCAGATACCCTTCTTGCGCCAGTTTTTCGAAAATTGGTTGGGCCGCGTTTACGATATGCGTCTAGTTGGCAAAATAGCTGTCGCCCTTGGCGAGGTCAATGTCCGAAGTTCGCCGGCCCATTCGTACACATCACCAAACAAATGCTTATGGATGGCTTTAAGGTGGTCGAGATCGAAACGCCCCTGAATTGGTTTTTCGCTAAGCTGGAAGCTTCTCCACCCCACTGAAGCGGCTTCGGCTTCCTTGAGTTCGTCTTCGTTCTCTATGCCGAGCTTATTTTTAAGAACGCCGGTATCGGGATCAAGGTAATGGTCTTTCCCCTCGTATTTTGACATGCGTGTACTTTCGAAGCGTGTTGCGGATGCCTTCCTCGATCTCCATCTCGCCCCTTGCGGCGCGTTTCATCTCCGCAACGACGTCCTGCGGGACTTCAAGCCCTTCAAGGCGCTGCTGGGCAACGGCATTTTCGACCGCCTCCAATCTTTGGCTGACTTTCTGCTCCTCGGTCATAGGCGGAACCTCCATTTCCTATGATAAGACATACCCCTAAAAGGCGCACCAGCAAAGGCTTCATTCGGGACAGACGGGACAAAATGAAGTAAGAATTAGTGTGGCGCGGCGTGCTCGCAAAGAATCCTCACGGCCCAAGGATCCAAGCCGCCACACACTTCGCATTCAATTAAGCCGGGATCGACTTGGAAATTAAGCACTACGATTCCGGAACGACGGTTAATTGGGCTTCATCAGGTCGGGATTGTACAGGCTGCTGAGTCGAGGACAAAGGGAAATCTTAGTCTTCGGCGGCGGGAAAAGGCCGAGTTTGCTCAGTCGAACCGTCTGGCCGGGAAACCGGAGCAGGGAGTCGAGATACACGCCGGCAGCCCGAACGAAGGGATAATGGCGGCGCCCGAGGTGGGAGGGGTCGCCACCCCCCCCCGGCACCGCGCAAAAAGCCTGACAAGCCCCGGTTAATCCGGGGGCGGCAGAACTATAAAAACCTTAAGTCCAGCTCAGGGTGCATGCCTTGACATCGGCTGAACATTTCCTCATCTGGAGCGCCAGCCTTCGGACATGCTGCAGTTCTTCTTTTACGAGCAGGGAGACAACATCCCTGGCCCTGCCCTCGCAAGTGGCTTCCTGCAAACCGAGATAAAAGACCACGGAGTCCTTTTCGAACTGAAGGGCGAGCTTCAGGGCGTCTTCAACGGTTCCGGCATTTTCCGGCCCAATCGCCAGTTTTGCCCCCGGGCCAAAGATATGCTGGTCGGCCAGTGAGCGGATGTACAGGTCGATTTCCTGGTCGGGGTCGCTTACCGTGGCGCGTTTCAGTTCTTCCGGCAATTCGGACAAAATGGCCTCGAAGCGCTTTTGATGTTCGACTTCCTCCTTTCCCAGCGAAGCGAACAGTGCGGCTACTTCCGGATCACTCACGGCCCGGCTCGCCTTTTCGTAAAATCTCAATCCATTTTTCTCGATTTCGACCGCTGTCTGAAATACTTCTCCCGCGTTAAAGCAAAAAAGCATGTGACCTCCAATCTTCACTTTGTTTTCCGAACACCGCATCGCGTTACATTTTAAATCCGGTCAGGTTTAGGGTTACTCAGTCTTTGATATTACTACAGAATGAGGATTTTCTGGTTTTTTTTTGAACTTGACACGACTAATTTCCATAACTAATGATCATTAAACAATAATGAGTCTCCACACATTGCCCCGCCGGAGCACGCAATGAGACACAGGGGGCTTCACCCAAAAGTACTGTGAAAGCGGAATTTTAGCCCGGGCAAAGGCGCCGGGCGCACATCCGATCAGGACAAGCGATACAAAAGGAGCTCTTATGGCTGACAAGGTTGAAGTTTGCACGTGTGAGAAGTGCGGCAACGAAGCGGAGATGACCATCTCCTGCCAGTTGGTCGATGTCGAGGGTCCATCGGGAGAAGTTCAAAAGAAACAGAAGGAAACCAGGACCTGCAAGCTATGTGGCAACGAAGCGGACATGATCGTGGACCTCGATTAGGCCGCCTCGATCACGGGGAAAAGGAATGAAGTCGAGGACGGGACGCACGATAGCGTCCCTTTCCTTTTTCATACACTTTACACGGAGGATGAGGGTTGTGGAGCGGCTTCCATCCGCGACCTGTCTTGATCGCGGCTGGAAGCCCGCACCTCAACCCTTGTACACACAATCGATCTGTCCTCGTCCCACGATCTGGAACAGGCCGTAACTCGACGGTGTTACATCAAGAGCAAGGCTGAACCAAATACCCCTGCGGGGGAAGGCGACAGCTGTTGCACAATGATGAACCGCTGCTATATACTCTTAGATGAACCAAGGGATCGCGTCCCTACGGGACGCTTTTAGAGCATGCTCCGGGGCGCCGGCTTTGCACGAGGGGGATTTTCGAAAAAATGAGCTACGTTGACTGGCTAAACGAAAATTGCGCAGACAAGGTTGTCAGTTCCGAGCAGGCCGTCTCCGCCATAAAAAAGGGAAGCCGAGTATTTGTCGGCACCGGTTGCGGGGAGCCTCGACATCTTATCCATGCCATGGTCATGGACAAGAGCCTCCAGGACATCATGGTCTACCAGATGCTTTCGGGAGCTCTTGCCGAGTACGCCGACGACGAGTCCTTCCTCAACCGTTTTTCGCTAAAGCTTTTCTTCATCAGCCCGGCGATGCGAAGGGCGGTTTTCAAAGGCAACATCGACTACGTGCCGGCCTACCTTTCGCAGATCCCCGAGCTTTTTTCCAGCAAGCTCATCGGGCTCGACGCGGCGCTCATCCAGGTGAGCCCACCCGACAGGTTCGGCTACTGCAGCCTCGGGATTTCCGTCGACATAACACGTGCGGGCATGCAGAACTCCGCCCTGGTCATCGCGCAGGTCAACCCACGCATGCCAAGGACACATGGCGACAGCTTCGTGCACATAAAAGACATCGATTACCTGGTCCTGCACGAAGAACCCCTTGGAGAGAGCTTTCCGGACCGAATGGACGAGGAGACCACTCAGCGGATCGGCCACTACGTTTCGCAGCTGGTAGGCGACGGCGCCACTCTCCAGATCGGCTACGGGCGCCTTCCCTACGCTATATTAAAGTACCTGGGGGACAAAAAAGACCTCGGGATTCATACACAGGTAATCACCGACGCGTTTCTCCCTCTTTTTCAAAACAAGGTCATAAACAACAGCAAAAAATCCCTGCTGCCGGGCAAAGCGGTCGCATCCCTTTGCATGGGCCTGCCCAGCCTCTATGACTATCTCGACAACAACCCGATGTTTTATTTCGGCAGTTCCGATTTTGTAAACGACCCGGCGGTCATTGCCCAAAATGACAACCTGGTTTCCATCAGTTCAGCACTGGAAGTCGATCTGACAGGGCAGGTGTGTTCGGATTCGGTCGGCTATCTTTTTTACAGCGGCATTGGCGACCAGGTTGACTTCATCAGAGGCAGCGCCATGTCCAAAGGCGGCTTTTCCATCATCGCACTGCCATCGACGGCCATGCGCGGCAAGGCCTCGCGCATCGTCTCCCACCTCAGTGAAGGGGCGGGTGTGGCCACAACCCGTGGCGACGTCAACTTCGTCGTAACCGAGTACGGCATTGCCGAGCTAAAGGGGAAAAGCATCTATCAGAGGGTCATGGAACTGGCCCAGATCGCTCACCCGAAGTTTCGCGAGGAACTGATAGAGGAAGCGAAAAAGCATCATTATATATTTGCGGACCAGATCACTCCCCACCAGGAAGACCTCATTTTTCTTGAAGACTACAAGACTTCATTTCAGCTAAAGGACGGCAGAACGATCGAGGTCCGGCCGCTGCTAGCCTCAGACGAGTTCGCGTTTCGCAATTTCTTCTACTCGCTCCAGGCTCAATCCCTGTATCACCGGTTTTTCTACCACAAGAAACTCTTTTCGCACAAAGCCATGCAGCAGCAGTGGGCCAGCGTGGATTACCGCAGGAACATGACCATCCTGGGCCTGACATCCGCAAGAGGGCACCAGGAAATCATGGCTATCGCCTCATACGCCGAAGCGGAAGACGGCCGGGCGGAGGTCGCTTTCATGGTGGGCGACGATTTCCAGGGGCTGGGCATCGGGTCGCGCCTGGTCGGTATTCTCGAGAAAATCGCGAGGAAAAACGATTACAAGACTCTTACCGCCTACGTATTGAGGGAAAACCGGTCGATGATCCACATCTTCCGGAAACTCTACCCGAAGTGCAAAATAACGCCGATGGGCGAAACGCTTTTCATAGAAATAGATTTCGAGGAGAACTAAGGCGCCTTAGCAGGCCCGAGAGAGCGGGGGAGAGAGCTCCCCCGCTCTTTTCATTAAGAAATGTGCAGCATTTATCTTAATGTCCCCCGCAGCCGCCGCATGTAAAATCGGTCGTAAACTGCTGCAAGTTTCCCTTGAGGAACGCGGCAACGGCCTCTCCAACCGTTTGGGCGTCAGCGCCGTGGAAAACGTTTATTCCCATCTGCTTAAAGCCCATGAGCGGCCTCATGCCCATACCGCCGGCGATGAGCGCCTGCACGCCGTTTTGTGCAAGGTGATTTACCGGGGCCAGGCACCCGCCCTCCTGGTGAGGGACGTTTGGCAGGACCCTGACGTTTTGAACCTCTCCATCGGTTACATCGACTACCGTATAGAGATCGCAGTGCCCGAAATGAGCGCCAAGAGGCGAATCCAGCCCTCCGGGGTTGCTCGATGGAATTGCAACTGTGATGCTTTTCATTTTTTCTCCCTTGAGTCGAGTCATGCCACTACGGCGAGCCGTATGCCCGCCGGCTGATTATAACCAAAGGTCATGCAGGGGGGGAGCCCTGTATCAGGAATTGCTCCCGCGCGCCGCAAGTTCCTCTATCTTAAGCCACGTCCTCCGGACTTCTTTGCCGAACGCTGTTTCCTCCAGTTCGGTAACTACAAGCCCCTCCACCATCGCCCTGGTCACAACCGGGTCGTGCGGGAGGTGCGCGATTACTTCATGGCCCCGCAAACGGCACAAGGCTTCGATTGCGCCTGCCTCTTCCGGGTTTAGATCGAATTTGTTGATAATGACCGCAAGGCCTATTTTGAAATGGCCGCACAATTGGGCCACCCGCTCGAGATCGTGCCGGCCAGACGGTGTCGGTTCGGTAACCGCGACGGCAAGACTTGCCCCCGAGAGCGAACTGATCACCGGGCACCCGATCCCCGGCGCCCCATCTGAGAGGATGAGAATCTTTTCCTTCCGATTTGGCCAGTTGCCGGGCCTGTTGCTTAAGGACCGTGACAAGCCGGCCCGAGTTCGCCTCACCGGGAAAAAGCCTCGCATGGACCAGCGGGCCGAACCGGGTCGAGGAAATCTGCCAATGGCCGCAGTGCTTCTCCGGAAAAAGTATTGCCCCTTCCGGGCAAAACGAGACGCAGACCCGGCAGCCCTCGCATCGAAGAGGGTCGACAGAAAAGACGTTGCCTTCAACGCGCACGGCTTCGTACCTGCACATCGAAGCACACAGCCCACAGCCCGAGCAAAGCTTTTTATCGATTTTAGCCACGTGCCCGGAAAAAAATTCCTCGGTGCTCCCGTTTTCCGGGCGCAACAGGAGGTGCAGGTCCGGAGCATCCACGTCGAGGTCGCACACGACCTTGCTCAAAGCCAGGTGAGCGAATGCCCCGGTAAGCGAGGTCTTGCCCGTCCCGCCCTTGCCGCTTATCACCACCACCTCACGCATGCGGCGCCTCCGTTAGAAGCTCATCTGCAGCCAGTTTGAAAATTCTTAAACAAAGCGAAACGAAAATATTCCGAAACTCGGGCGACAAATCCGCAACAATGCGACCCCGGGCATAGCCCTCGGCGGCAGCCCGCTCGGAAGGCACCTCGGCCAAAACCGGTATTTCATTTTCGGCGCAAAACGTATATACGTCGCGGTTTCCTATCCCTGCACGGTTTATCACCACGCCCATGGGTTTTCCGAGCGGGGCGAAGGCTTCCCACGCAAGCTTGAAATCGTGGAAACCAAACGGGGTGGGCTCGGTCACAAGAACGATGACATCGCTTTCCATTACGGCGTTCACCGCAGGGCAGCTGACTCCGGGGGGCGCGTCGATTATGGCGTCGCGGCCGCTCGCGCCGACGATGTCTTTTAGCCTGGATTTAACCTGGCGCATCAGGGGCGGGCTCATGGCCTCGCCAATTCTCAGGCGGCCCATGAGAAATTCCGTGCCCTCGGCATGACCCCGGCTGATTTCACCCAACTCCCTTCTGCCCGGTGAAATCGCCTTTTGCGGGCATACCGCGATACAGCCCCCGCACCCGTGGCACATTTCCTCGAACGTCAAGACCACCGACCCCATGACGGCGATCGCCTTGAACTGGCAAAGCTCGGAACAGGCGAGGCAAAACGTGCACTTCGATTCGTCTACGACCGGCGTTTCCATCCATGCAGGCACGCTCTCCTCTATGACCGGGCGCAGGAACAGGTGCAGATTCGGGGCTTCCACATCGAGATCCACCGCAACCACGGGACGCTCCCAGACGCGGGTAAGCGAAGCGGCCACCGTGGTTTTACCCGTGCCGCCCTTGCCGCTTGCGATTGCAACGATCATCTACCCGACTCCCGGTTGGGACCTTCGGCGAATTCCACATCTCCCCGCTTGAATTTCTCGACGGCCTCGCGCACCGTCATGCCTTCACCCAAGTCTTGCACCACCTTGATTTTCACAGCGGAAAGAGCCTTGAAGGCCTTGGGCCCCAAAAAACCCGAAAGAACGCACTCGACTCCGGCGCCGGCCACGAGCTGCGCGGCCTGAATGCCGGCCCCCTGGGCCATTACCTGTGTCTGCCCGTTATCGATATAGCTCGTGTTCATGTTTTCGACATCGACTATCACGAACCCGGCAGCCCTGCCGAACCTGGGATCGACGAGGTCGTCCAGGCCCGGGCCTTCACTTGTTATTGCAATTTTACTCATGACAGCTCCCTTTAATTGTCCACGACGGTATAGATCAAAAACCGGGCCATTGGACCAAAACGGGCGCCGGGCGCGCTCTAACCTGGAGCCTTCAAAAAAGGCGGCCACCTAAAAGGTGCTTATCGTCCCCAGTGCGGCGGGGCGAGGATGCAGATTGTTTCCCGGCACTGCCGGTTGTTATTGCGCATTGCCCTTCCCGGGGAAAGCTGGTACTTTAGGCTGGAAAGATTTTGTTACGGTACGTTCAATACCTCGATACCACCTGTCCGCTGCCCGATATGTCGTCTTCTCATGAGCATAAGGCGCCCACTGTGCCGGGGCATGGATTCAAAAAGAGAGAAGGGCCGCGGCTTGCTTCGATCGGCCTGATAGACATGGGCCACTACACGCCGGACACCGTTCTGCGTGTAGTGGCGGCAAACATCGAAACGATGTTTGAAGTCCGCGTCGATACGCTCCCCCCCATGTCAATCCCTGAAGACGCGCTTCAACTCCACCGGGGCCAGTATGACGCGGGCCTGATCCTCAAACACCTTTCCCGGCTTTCTTTTCCCCGCCATCCGCGCATACTCGCAATCACGGACGTCAACCTTTGCTCGCCTTTTCTGACCTATGTTTTCGGCGAGGCGCAAATGGGGGCGAAAGCGGCCATTGTTTCCGATTTTCGCCTCAAACACATTGGTGACTCCGCCCCTGCTCCGTCCGCCATCTACTACCAACGCATCGTAAAAGTCGCTTTGCACGAAATCGCCCACACCCTGACTCTCTATCACTGCGAGACCCCGGGATGCCTCATGCGAATGAGCCCCCGAACCTGCGACCTGGATAGACTGGACATCTATTTCTGCGACCGGTGCAGTTTCGTGCTCCACAGGAACATGAAGGAGTTCCGAAACAAATAGCACTCATGTAAGAAGAAACTTATGAACGAGGTCTTCCCACTTGAGATCATGCAGGTTCCCGAAAATGTCCTCGACTATCTCACCGCCGGTTGCCGCAAGAGGCTGGCCGTATATCTCGGACACGATGTCTTCGAGTTTTTCCACCTCGTTTCGCAGCCACGAAGCGGCACTCCGTTCGAACAACAGAATCTCTTACAACCTTTTGCATGCCGCCCCGAGGTTGAACCACGATCAGCCAACCCTGGTTGTAAGGGTCTTTGCCGGCCAGGCCCGGAGCTCTTGAGGCCTTCTGATTGGTCGCCAGCACCGTCCCGCTGACTGGAGAAAGCACCGCGGCGCTCATTTCTCCCCGGTGGATCGTCCATCCTTTCTCCCCCTGAACGAGATGCGAACCGATTTCGGGAAGGGTTATTCCGGTCGGCGCGCCAAGCAGCCTCGATGCAAAATCGTCCAACCCCGCGCGAACGAACCCTTCATGCTCGATGCGAGCCCAACTGTGCCCTCTGTGATAGTAATAACCATCGGCGACATCGAACCCCGCAACCTTTTGAACGGCGATGGCCGCAGACTGGGAGGACAAATCTTCCTCGTCCAGAAGCTGGTCGTACCCGCAGGTCCTGCATTCATAGTTGTTGGCACAGAACTTAAACTGGACGCGGCCAGTGAGCATATGTCTGCATTCCCTCTGGAAATAGGGTTTAGCCCGCTTCACTTGCCTCCAAGTGACCAGGGCCGTGGGTTTGCTGACCACTTCCCGGCTCATGGCCTTATCAAACGCGCACTTCATACAGTTGAAACCGTTTTCGCACAGTTTGAAATTCACCACGCCGGCCTTCATCCAGACGCACTGGTTCTCACTCGTAGAAAAGACCCTCACTCCATGGTCGTTGTCGCGGCTTTCGGTATTCATGGTAAGCCTCCTTTTTTTGGAAAGACTCTCCGCGCAAAGACGCGAAGTCAATGGCACTAGAAGTCAAGATACGTGCCAAGGGCCGGAAAACCTTGTTTGGACAAGCTTCCGCAGACCAAAGGACACAACCGCGGAGTTTTTTTCGATGCGCCCGGCTGTTAAGCTCCTTTGCACTCCACCCCCATCACCTCGCGCAGACTCTTTCCGAGTATCATTCTTCCAGTAGATAAGTTTTTGTGCACAGGTGTTAAGGAACTGTACACTTTGGGATGTTCGACCCTTTAAGTACATAAAAACGGTTGCCCGTTTCACAGGCAGAAACTAGCAAAGGCAACTATCGGTATCGGTTTTGCAAGGACCAATGGACGGATTGAGAAAAAAGGCGTCCATCCATTCTCGCGCAAAATGGATGAACAGCCGGAGGGGAGGCGGTTGATGGCAGGCAGGCTGAGAGTTCTGGTGGTCGACGACGAAATGATCGTAAGGGAATCGCTCGTGGAGTGGTTCAGGAAATCGAGCTATGACGTCGAGGGCGCAAGCGGAGGAAGGCTTGCGATGGAGATGGTGGACGGGAAAGACTACGATTTCATCTTTCTCGACATCAGGATGCCCGACGTGGACGGTTTGCAGGTGCTCGATCATATCAAGGCCAACTCGCCCTACACCATGGTGGTTATGATCACCGCCTACGGATCGGTTGGAACGGCGGTCGACGCCATGAAGCGCGGGGCTTGCGATTATCTCACAAAACCCTTTGAACCCTGCGACTTGGTGTGTCTACTCGAAAAACTGCTCCAGCAAAAGAAAGTCCTCGATGAAAACGCGAGCCTCAGGGAGCAGGTGGCATGCCGCGTGCGCTGCGAGGAGTTGATCGGGGTTTCGGGTTGCATGCGGCAGCTATTCGAACTGATCGAGCAGGTCGCAACGGTGGATTCCCCCGTGCTGCTTCTGGGAGAGACCGGGACCGGAAAGGAACTGGTGGCCAGGGCCATACACGCCATGAGCGACCGCGGCGGGGGGCCTTTTGTTCCCATAAACTGCGGCGCGTTCGCTGATACGCTTTTGGAAAGCGAGCTGTTCGGACACGAAAGCGGGTCTTTTACCGGGGCGAAAAAAGCGAAAAAAGGACGGCTGGAAATGGCGCAGGGGGGGACCCTGTTCCTGGACGAAGTGGGTGAAATTCCACTAAAGATGCAAATCGATCTTCTTCGGGTTCTCCAGGAAAAAGGCTTTACCCGCGTCGGGGGGACGGCGGATATCCCGGTTGACTTTCGCCTCATCTGCGCCACGCATCGGGATCTCGCAAAGGAGATCGAGCGCGGGGCTTTCCGGCTGGACTTCTATTACAGGCTAAACGTCGTCGAATTGGAAGTTCCACCGCTTCAGGCCCGAATCGACGACATCCCGGAATTGGCCAATCATTTTCTGGACCGCATCCGTAAAGAGACGAGCAAGCCGGTTATCGGAATTCAGCCCCAGGCCCTCAATGCCCTCAAGAGCTATCCGTGGCCCGGAAACGTCCGGGAGTTGGAAAACGCCGTCGAACGCGCCGTCGTTCTGGCCAAAGGACGCTACCTGACCAGGGAGGATTTCGCCTTTCTTTTCAGGTCGCCGGCTCAGGAGACGCCCTCATCTCTTAAGGATAACGAGAAGCACCACATAGAGCGCATTCTCAATCTGCACGGCTGGAACATCACGAGGGCCGCATCGGCGTTGGAGATCAGCAGGGTCACGCTGCACCACAAGATCAAAATTTATGGCATGAACCCTGCCGACGGCAACAGCGGCGCCATGAAAATTTAAACAGCCTGAAATCTTCGAGGGGGAACCGCATGGCGAATAAAAGATCGAAACCCCGCGCTCCGGACTATTGGAAAACCAAGCTCTTCGACTGCCTTTCCTTACCCTCGTTAATACTTAGCCCGGCCAAAACCATAGTGGATGTCAACACCCGCTTCCTGGAAAGCTTCAGGACAGACAAAAAGCATGTCGTAGGAAGGATCTGTCACGACTTTCTCTTCGGCACCCCTGAGCCGTGCCCCCCGGAAGTTTGCGGTCTCGCCAAGGTGCTGTCCGACCGCCAGGGACATTCCACAGTAAAATCGGCGTCAGTTCCAGGGGAGGTCGAAAAATGGTCCAACCACGTTTTTTCTCCGATCCTGGATGAAGCCGGCGAGGTAGCGTATGTCATGGAATGCATCCATGACGTCACCCCGATCAAGGTACTGGAGCGAAAACTTGCGAGCGCCAGAGACTTTACCGAAAAGCTCATCCAGAGTTCGACCTGCGCCATAATCGCAGCGGATCTAAAAGGCAGGATACTGACAATGAACCCTGCCGCCGAACAACTAATGGGGTATACGCTCGAAGAGGCGCAGAAAAGAATAACCACGGAGGACCTCTACCGCGCGGACCAGGCAAAGGAGATAATGAAAATCCTGAGGGATGAGCACATGGGGGGGAAAGGCAAACTGCACCTTACCAGGCTTGCCCTCATCCATGCCGGGGGCGAAGAGATCCCTGTGGACCTGACTGCCTCGATTATCTACGAAGGAGACACCGAAGTCGCCACAGTCGGGGTATTCAACGACCTCCGAGAGAAGCTGAAACTGGAACAAAGGGACCGGGAAATGGCGGCGATCAACGCACGGATGGAAAAGATGGCTTCCCTGGGCCAGTTGGCCGCCGGGGTCGCCCACGAGATAAACAACCCTCTTACCGGAATCCTTTTCTACGCCGACCTTGTGCTCGAAACCCTTGAAGAAGACGATCCGAGGCGAAAGAGCCTTGCGTGCATTTACGAAGATGCCAAGCGGTGCGGCAGTATTGTCAAGAACCTGCTTGCTTACAGCAGACAGGAACCTCCACGCAAAGAAATCCTCGACCTCAACGCCGTTGTCGATCACAGCCTTGCCCTTATCCGGGATAGAGAGTTCTACGTGGACCTCAAAATTATTAAAGAGCTTTGCGGGGAATCGATGCTGATCGAGGGAGACAGGGACCAGCTCGGCCAGGTGTTCGTCAATCTCGTCTTGAATGGAGTGGATGCCATGGAACAGAGAGGAACGTTAACACTTCGCACCTATCGCGACAAGTCGGGGTCGAACGCATGCTTTACAATTTCAGACACGGGCCGCGGCATTGCGCAGGAAAACCTCCCCCTGATCTTCGATCCGTTTTTTACGACCAAGCCCCCCGGGAAAGGCACCGGACTGGGGTTGAGCACCGCCTACGGAATACTCAAGGAAAACGGAGGCCGCCTGTGGGTCAAGGAAACCGGCGAGGGTGGGACGACGTTCATGGTGGAACTGCCCTTTTATAAGAACTGAGCACATCAACCGGCTTCTTCCCGCACGATGTTGAACCTTTTGATCTTGCGCCGCAGAGTATTTTTATCTATCCCGAGTTCGCGCGCCGTGGCCATCCGCCGCCAGCCGTTGCGGTCAAGGGCGTTCAGGATGGTGTCGCGCTCGAAGTCGACCAGCGTGAGTCCGCCGGCGTGCAGAGGCGGGCAGGACCGGCCGCTGAGATACTCGGGCAGGCATTGGGGTTGAATCAGCCCCTGCCGGCACAGGATGAAAGCATACTCGATCGCATTTTCGAGCTCGCGGATGTTTCCAGGCCAGTCGTGACGCATGAAGATCGAAAGTACTTCCCGGCTAAGCCCCGCGACCTCCTTGTTGCGCATCAGGTTAAGCTTTTCGATGAAATGCGCCGCAAGAAGCGGGATGTCTTCCTTGCGCTGCGAAAGAGGCGGCAATTCGAGTTTTACGACATTGATGCGGTAATAGAGGTCTTTTCTGAAAAGGCCTTCATCGACCAGCCGGGAGAGCTCCCTGTTGGATGCGGTGACAATTCTGGCATCGGCCTTTACCGTTTTCGAAGAGCCAAGCGGTTCATAGGTGCGCTCTTCGAGGACCCTCAAAAGACGCACCTGCATGGCGAGGGAGATGTCTCCGATTTCATCGAGAAACAGCGTCCCCCCCTCGGCCATCGCAAACCGCCCGGCGCGGGTCCGCTTTGCATCGGTAAACGCCCCGGCGACATGGCCGAAGAGTTCCGATTCGAGGAGCGTATCGGGAAGAGCGCCGCAGTTGACGGCGACAAAGGGTTTGGCCGCCCTGGGGCTGAGGCTGTGAATGGCGCGGCTTACCAGTTCCTTTCCCGTTCCGCTTTCCCCGTGAATCAACACGGTGCTCTCGGTTTGGGCCACTTCGGGAAGAATTGAAAAAAGCCGCATCATCGCCGGGGATTTTGAAATGATGTCCTTGAAACAATATTGACGGTCGATTTCCTTTCGCAAGGTCTCAACGAGGCTCAAGTCGCGGAATGTCTCGACCCCCCCGATCACCTCGCCCGACCCGTCCCGCAGCAAAGCACTGCTGACGCTTATCGGGATTTCTTTCCCATCGGCTCGAAGGATCAAAACCGGACGATTGACCACGGGCTTTTTCGTATCCATCGTGGATTTAAGCGCGCAAACGGATTCACAGATGTTGGCCCGGAAGACTTCGCAGCAGGGCCGCCCAATCGCCTCGGCCGCCGAGACGCCGGTGATCTGCTGCGCGGCGCGGTTAAAAAAGGTGATCCGCCATTCGGAGTCTACTGTAAAGACTCCATCCGCGATGCTGTTCAAGATGATCTCGGTTTGAGGCGATAGATCGGACTGCAACACATCCGGCTTTCTGGCCATAGTTTACTTCCGTCTGCATGAGCCGTTACCCGGCATGAACATTATCGAACCGGTCCCCTTTGGTCTAAGCCGCGGGGATCCTTCCGGCTTTTCCCACGGACATTTCGTGCAGCGGGACCAGAATATCGGCCATCTCCCGGATCTTCCGGGCGGACTCGTATGCCGCGATCGCATCGATGTGGACACCGGAAGGCACACTCGGGGCATTGGGCGGAAAGTTCTGGCCGTTGCAGCAAAAGCCGGTGATAATCGCTTTGCCCCCAGCCGTACGGACGGCAACCGACTGGCCCCCGGGAGTATGACCCGGGGAGAAGATGAGGTCGATTCCATCCATAAGGTTCATATCCCCCTCTACCAGTTCAACGTTCAAGCCGTCCAGGATATCCGAATAATAACGGTGATCGAGGGGGTGGGGGTTCAGGAAAAAATCGTATTCGGCCTTTTGCACGATAATTTTGGCCCGCGTGCATTTCGGATCGTTTTCGCAGTGGTCGTTGTGCAAATGAGTATGAATGATGATGTCCACGTCCTCGGGTTTTAGCCCGTGGTCGCCCAGCGCCTCTTCGAATTCCTGGATCTTCAGGCCGTATTCGCGCCCCACATGCTCGGGCACGACAAACTGTTCGAGGCCGGAATCGACCAGGATAACCTCTTTGGCCCCTTTTATGAGAAAGGCGTAAATGGGTATCCAGAATCCGTTTGCCGTATCCACGCAGATAGGTCATGATCCCCTGATCGGTCTCATTGGCCCCTATAACCAGTGGGTAAATGACGTATTCCCGCATCTTTTCATCCTTTCCCCGTTTGCTTCATCCGATCTCCCTGTCGACTTCCTTGCCGATACGAAGGGCCAGCCCCATGGCCAGAACCTTCGCCACCTTGCCCCTTGCCGATTCGAGAATCCTTCCGAAGGTCTGGCGGGAAATGCCCATCTTTTCCGCGGCCTGTTCGTGATAAAGCCGCTCGAGGTCCGCCAGCCGAATCGCTTCGAACTCGTCCATGGATAAGACCACCTCCTCAAGAGACGAGACGGGGACCCCGATGGGCTTAAAGATCCGGAAATCCGGTTCGCAATCGATCCTGCGGCAACATTTGGGGCGGGCCATACTTTTCACCTCGTTTTGCAATTATGAGCATATGCTCATAATTTGGCAAACAAAAAATAGCTCCAAACGGCCCGTTTAGCGCAGACACCATGCTCCCTCTGTCAATTCCAGAAGAGGATTTCAATAGGTATCAAAAGTTGATTTCAGTAGAAATGAGATAAGAGAACTTATTATTAACAGAATGCGTAAAGACCTCAATCCTTGTCCCTGGATCACCATTTGACAAATCTATTGGGCGATATCGATCTCGATGTGCCCGGGAAATTCCCCGAACAGCTCACTTTTTTTCAGTTCCCCTTGAGGATTGAAGAAACGCACATTGCCGGCCTCATCGCAAAGCCAAAATTCCTTAGCGCCCTTCTCAAAATAGAGAAACCTTTTTTCCTCCAGCTCGGCGACGCTATTTGATGGAGACTCTATTTCAATGACAACTTCAGGAGATTCGGGAAGCGCCAACTTCTTAATCCCGTGCTTTTTATGAAACGCTCTGCTTCTCCAGGCAACGTCGGCAACCCTGGTGCCCCTGGAAGTTTCAACGGGGCATTCAGTGGATGGTATGCCCCCTTCTCCATGACGCTCGAACCATCCATATATGCGTCCCTGATATAATCCATGCAGGTCCGAAGCCGGAGCCATCATAATCTTTCCCCATTCGTTTGTTTCGATCTTGAAAGGCAGGTCTTTTAAGCTTGGATGCTCGACCACTTCACGCCATTCCATCGGTATCTCCTTTCAACTCCATTTCATGTCCGCATGTTGTCATATGCGACATCATGATAACCCCGCTCCCGAAGGCCGTCAATTCAGGCGGGCCTCTTGGAAGGGACCGGCCCGTTTATTTCTTTTCTCCGAGGGCCTATCATATTTATGAGGGAGAGGAAGAGATGACTTACGACGAGAGCAAAATGACGCGGTTTAACCCGCAGATTCCGATGACCACCCTTTCGCCGAAAAAAAGGGTCGGCCTGGTCATCGTTCTGACCGGCTACGGGAAAGGCAAGACTTCGTCGGCCATGGGCATGGTATTTCGAGCGTGCGGGCACTCCATGAAAGTGTACGTGATCCAGTTCATGAAGGGCGATATCTTCACGGGCGAATGGGAAGCCGTAAAGAAACTGGACTGCGAGGTGGAGATAGTCGCAACGGGCATGGGGTTTTGCGGAATACAGGGCAACCCTTACCCGCGCGCGAGCCACAGGGAGGCCGCGCAACGAGCTCTGGGCCTTGCGCGGGACCGGATTGGTTCAAACGAATACGATCTCATAGTCTTGGACGAAATCAATAACGCGGTCCACCTGAACCTGGTGGACCTGGAACAGGCGGTGGAGCTTATCCGGGGCAAGCCCGCCCTTCTGCACCTGATCCTTACCGGCCGCGACGCGGCCCCCGAGATCCTCTCACTGGCCGATACCGCAAGCGAGGTAAAGGAGATCGTCCACGCCTACCGCAAAGACATAGAGCCGCAGCCCGGCGTGGATTATTGAGATCGGGAACGGCCGTTTCTTATATTGTTTGCCAGCTCGACCGAAAAATCCAGGAGCGCTGAACTTTCGCGGTATGCATCGGAACAAAAATCCCCGAGGTGGTCTGCGCTTTTCCTGAAATCGTCCATGATCCCCTCGAGGTCTTCCGACCGGTAGAACTCCTCATAGAGTTCGAGACCTTCCTTAAGTTCGGAAATGATTTGCCCGGTATTGGGGTTCATCTGGTTAATGGCCCCATAGAGCTCGGGACTCTGGGCGAAAATCCTGCCTGCGAGGTTCATTTCGATCCGGTAGATCGGACTGGTGTACTCCAAGGTTTCGTGAATGTCTATGCCCAGCTTTCTCAAGGTCCTGCCGGCGAGCATGGTCATGAGGTGGAAAAGCACCTGTATGATGCTCATCATCCGGTCGTGTTCTTCCGGGCTGCATTCCTTGACCCGGATGCCGCCGGCAGTAAAAAGACCTCGCAGCCACTGCCACTGGCGCGGCGAAATGCGCACCGGGCAGGCGGCAAGGGTCTGGCCGGAAAAGGTTGCCACGCGGCCCCCGAACATGGGGTGCAACCCGACAACACTTGCGGGAGAGCGCAACATTTCCTTTACCGGGCCGGTTTTAAGGCTTGTAAGGTCCATCAGGAGCTGATCGGGCCTGGAAAGGGGAACGAGCTCTCTCATTATTTCCACCGTCTTATGAAGAGGCACGGCGAATACGACTATATCGCACTCGCGCATGGCTCGCTCCGGCGTAAGAGGTGTCTCGAGGTCGGCAACTCTCACCTGGAAGCCGTGGGAGCTGAAAAATTTCGAGAAAAGCCGGCCCATCTCACCCTGTCCACCGATTATTCCAACCGTGGACTGCTCGTTCCATTGGAGGCCGGAATCGGCCGGCCCGGAAAAACTGGAAGCATCCATGCTTCAACCCTCATCTGTTGACTGATACTAAACCGTCGAGAGCGCGAGAGACACGAAGACGGCTCTCACATGGAGCGTCCCACAGCCACCGCTACCCGCCGGCATTCCTCGACCATGGCAAGAAACGGTTCGGGCCGAAGCGATTGAGGACCGTCGCTCAGCGCCTCCTCCGGGCGCACGTGCACTTCGACCATCAGGCCGTCCGCGCCGGCGGCGACCGCCGCTTTCGAAACCGCGGGCACAAGGTCAACTCTGCCCACCGCGTGGCTCGGGTCGACGATTACCGGAAGATGCGTGAGTTTTTTCAGGAGCGGCACGGCGCTGATATCGAGGGTATTGCGGGTCTCGGTTTCGAAGGTCCGGATTCCACGCTCGCAGAGAATCACCTTTTCGTTTCCCTGCGCCATGATGTATTCGGCGGACATCAGGAATTCCTTAATGGTGGCGCACAGGCCCCTTTTCAGGATGACCGGCTTGTCGATGTTGCCGACTTCGGTAAGCAGCCTGAAATTTTGCATGTTGCGGGTGCCTATCTGGATTATGTCCGCATATTTGTAGAGCAGCACGATGTCCCTGGGATCCATCAGTTCGGTCACTATCTTCATGCCGGTCTTCTCACGGACTCCAGCCAGAAACTTCAAGGCTTTTTCTCCCCAACCCTGGAAAGCATAAGGGGAGGTTCGCGGCTTGAAAGCCCCGCCGCGCAAGAAATGGACTCCGGCAGGCATCACTGAATCGGCTATCTCTTCGAGGACCTCACGACTTTCGACCGCGCACGGTCCCGCAATGAGCTGAATCTTATCGCCGCCGATCTCGAAGCCGTCAACATTCACCACGGTGTTTTCAGCTTTGAAGTCCCTGCTGACCAGTTTGTAGGGCTTTAGAATGGGCAGCACCTTCTCCACCCCGGGAAACGACTCGACCGGTATCTCAGCAAGTATTCGCTCATCTCCGATCGCGCCAATGATGGTCCTCTGTTCGCCCTTGGAAATATGAGCCCTGAGGCTCATATCCTCGAGGCGCCTCACGACTCTTAGCAGATCCTCTTCCTCGTAATCCGGCCTCATTACAATGATCATGGCGATTGGCCCCCTTGTTTTCCAGTTTAGAGTTACGGTTTATAATACCAGGCCCCAAAAACAAAGAAGCCGTGGGCGCTCCAGGCGCTCACGGCTTCAAAACAGGCAAAAAAGGATTCTCAGTAACCGAGCGTACCCGAAGCGGCCCCCTGCAGGGGGTAAAAATAGAAGTAATAATAATAAAATCCGCCGTTCATACGCTCTCCTGATCGTGCTGAAGAATAGACTTCCTTGCCAACGGTTGTCAAGGGGAATTTTGCGCGGGCACAGTGGGGCGCCACCGCCGGGGTGAACAGAATCTATGGGAGTTTTCGCAGGAAAGAGTGAAGGAGGTCTTCGGCGCGGTAGCCTTTCAGGCGGGCGATATTAACCAGGCGCAAAAGAAGGCGGCCCAGGTCATCTTCGAAGCGCTCGCCATCTTCTTCGAGCCTACCGGCAAGCTCAGCGCTTTCCCTGGCGAGTTCGTCCACCTGCTCGGGAAGAGCGCTCCATTTTTCACCCTCTTTTTGCGAAAGACGCGAAATCATCCTATAGGCGCGCATGAGGGCAGGAAGAGAATCCGGCACGGGGTCGGCGGTTTTGCCGCTTGCCTGCTTTTCCGAGGCCTTGATTTTTTCCCAGTTTACTTTGACTTCCGTTGCGGAATTTACCTTCGTTTCACCAAAGACGTGCGGATGCCTGCGGACCATTTTCTCACTGATAAGCCGGCAGACGTCTTCGAGGCCGAAATCCCCCCTACCCTCATAGAGGCGCACCAGGAACAACACCATGAAGAGCACGTCCCCGAGCTCTTCTGCGACCTCTTCGGCTCTTCCCGCCCTGACGGCCGCGGCAGCCTCGTGAGATTCCTCGACCAGGTAGGTCTGAACGGTTTCGGGGGTTTGCTTCCGGTCCCACGGGCAGCCGTTTTCGCCAAGCAGCCGCTCGATGATATCAACGATTTTCTCTATCGCATCACAGCGATCAATTTTTGTCGCTTCCACCTTTTTCCTTCGAGCCCGGGGGGTTGCCAACCAAGGAGCCAATCAGGCCGGAGGTGCGCTCGGACACCATTTTTTTTAGGTCCCGCTGCTTATGGGAAAGCTCGTTTTGCACATTTGCGGGCGCCAGTTCGAACAGCAGCCTCGATGCCCCCCTCACCGAAGGGGCAAGCCTCGATTTGGCGATAAGCGGCGAGTCGCCGGCCACGGAAAACAAAGTCAGGATCGAGATCGCGATAATGGCGAAAAGCAGCGCTTTGCCAAACCCGATCATGGCGCCCCACAACCGGTCGATAAAACCCAAACCGACGCCGTACATGATTTTGGCGACCCAGAAGCCCGCAACCGCAATGCAAAAC
Organism: uncultured delta proteobacterium; assembly: GCA_963813125.1. Taxonomy (GTDB): domain Bacteria; phylum Desulfobacterota; class Syntrophobacteria; order Syntrophobacterales; family Syntrophobacteraceae; genus SbD1. Next base: position 149,224 of record CAWEZA010000088.1, read on the forward strand.
CAGGTGAGCACGAACAGCAGCACAAAGCTAAGAGGGCTGGAAACGGTTGCAATGGAAGGAAGCTGCCTGGCAAGAAAAAGGCTCACCAGTTCATACTGATATGAGGCCACCAGGAAACCGGCCAGGAGGCCGGCAAGTCCAAACACCTGCGAGACGGCCCCGCGCATGAAGCCTCTAAGCACCCAGAAGCCCGCCGTACAGATCAGTATCCAGTCCAGCATATTCATAAATCTACCACCGCGCCGTGGGGAGTGACACCGTTTTATCTTGGCAGCAATCCGTCCGCCTTGCAAGAGCAAATCCTGTTAATTGCATAAAGAGGTTGTTGTAATGGCAAAAGTTGCGTGATAATAATAACGGTTTCAAAAAATTTGGCTACCCTGGCACAGCTCCTCTACCATAGGTGAGAAGACTTTGGCGCAAGCGCTCCACAACCGCGGAAAAGCACCTGACAGAAACTCCCTTCAGGTTACCTTCGAAGACAACAATTTGCTCCAGCAGCTTGCGGGTGAGCGAAACGGTCATCTCAAAACAGTCGAAAAGCAACTCGACGTCCAGCTCCACATGCGGGGAAACCTGATTACCATCTCAGGGGCGAGGGCGGAGGTCGAGATCTGCGAAAGACTCCTCGAGGAACTCTCGGACCTCATAAGGCGCGGCTACCCGCTCTACGAAAGCGACATCCTGTTCGCGATCCAGATCCTCAAGGAGAACATCAACCGTCGCCTGGGAGACATTTTTCTCGACCAGGTCTTTATAGCTTCCAACAAGAAGACTATCAGCCCGAAGAGCGTCAGGCAGAAGGAATACATAGAATCCATCCGCAGCCATGACATCGTGTTCGGCATCGGGCCGGCGGGCACAGGAAAGACTTACCTTGCGATGGCGACAGCGGTTGCGGCGTTGTCAAAGGAATTCGTCCGGCGCATAGTGCTCGTTCGTCCCGCAGTCGAAGCCGGCGAGAAACTCGGGTTTTTGCCAGGAGATCTTGCCGAGAAGGTAAACCCATATCTGCGGCCGCTCTATGACGCCCTGCACGACATGATGGACTTCGAGCGCGCAAGCAACCTGATTTCGAGGGGAGTTATCGAGGTAGCGCCCCTTGCGTTCATGAGGGGCCGCACGCTAAACGATTCCTTCGTGATACTCGATGAAGCCCAGAACACGACCGCCGAGCAGATGAAAATGTTTTTGACCCGGCTTGGCATGGGTTCCAAAGCGGTCATAACGGGAGACATAACCCAGATAGATCTGCCGGAAAACAAGCCTTCGGGCCTGGTAGAGGCAATCCAGCTGCTCCAGGGCGTAAACGGCATCCGCATGGTCTATTTCACAAAGCGTGACGTGGTCAGGCACAGGCTCGTACAGGACATCATCGAAGCCTACGAAAAATACGAAAAAGGCAAATCCCCTACTTCCAGGGACGCAGAGAGAAGCTGAACATGGAAAAGGACAAACGGGAGTCCAGGCGTCAAGGCCTTGCATCCGCGGCCAAATTCTTTCTAAGTGCGCTCCCCTGCGACCTTGAGAGTTTTTTCTGCCGAAAGTGGCTCCTGCTTGCGGCGGTGAGCCTTGTCATCGCCACCTTGGTAAACCCATCGTTTATAGTCCAGGACCCGCACTTCCGCCTGGGCCAGATAGCAGACCGAAACATCAAGGCAAAGCATGATTTTCTGGTCGAAGATGAAGCGGCCACGGCCAAAAAGCGGGAAGAAGCCGTCCGGCAGTCGCCGCTGGTCTATGACTATGACCCTGATATCACGAAGGGCATCGTAGATAAGCTGGCGACCTCATTCAAGGCGATGCGCACAGTGGCCGGCGTAAAGCCCGAACCCGCCCCCCAGTCCTCCAACCCGACCGTAAGCTCTTCCGAAAAAATTACCCAGACCTTGTCAAGCCCAGTCGAGCGCATTCGCAAGGAGAAGAAAGATTTTGAAAAAAACCTCGGCTGCGCGGTGGGCGGCGACGTCTTCAAGTGCCTGGTCCAGGATCAGTTCAGCCTCGACGTCCAGGAAAAGATTCAAGCCCTCATAAGGACCATGATGGACCGGGGCATTGTCGCCAACAAGGCGTGGGGGCGAGGAGAACAGAGCAGGGACATCATCATCAGGAAACTTGGGACCGGCAAGGAGACCCTGGTTGAGCCGCCGTTTCCTTACCCGGACATAAACGAAGCGCGCAAGATGATCGTCATGCAGGCGCTCGAACCCGGACGGGACGTTAGAGATCTCATGTTGATATCGGCGGTCGTGTCCTCTTTGCTCAAGCCCAACCTGACGTTCAACCTGGAAGCCACGGAAACAAAGCGCCAGGAAGCTTACTCCCATATAAAGCCCGTCTTCATCAAGATCGCCCGAAACGAGATGCTGGTGCGGGAGGGGGAGATGATCGGCCACGAGCAAATGCTCAAGCTGAAATACCAGTTCAAAAACTCACCGGACAAACCCTGGTTTTTTGTGCTGCTTGCCACCTTCACATTCAGCATGATCTCCATCGGCATCGTTTTGCACGTCGCGGAAAGGAGCTTGCCCAATCTGCGAATGGAGACGCGCGACTACCTGTTTCTGGGAATTCTGCTGATCTTGCTGCTCATGTTGTCACGGCTTGGGATATGGTTCGGAGATAATATGGGAGACAGCTCCAGACTGATCTCCACGAGTTCCTTCATCTACGCCGTTCCTCTGAGCGCAGGGGCGATGATAGCCTGCATCTTTTTCGGGCTCACGGCTTCCATTATTTTTTCGCTGGTGGTCACGCTCTTTTCCGGGCTTATTTTCGGCAAAGAATTCGCAATGTTTTTTTATTTTATGATAGGCGCCTTCGTTGCCGCCAACTCCGTTTCCCAGTGCAAGAACAGGGTGGTGCCGATAAAAGCGGGCATGCTGGTCGGCGGGGCAAACGTGGTTTTGATCGTGTTGTGGACCTTTTTCCAAGGCCAGTGGGTATTTTTGAAGGTGCTCGACAACTCGTTTTTCGGACTGCTCGGAGGGATCTTTGCTGGAATCCTGGCGACCGGTTTGACCCCTCTTGCCGAGATGCTGTTCGGCTACACGACGGACATCAAGCTGCTGGAGCTGGCCACGATGGACCAGCCTCTGCTGCAGGAACTGATGGTGGAGGCCCCGGGGACCTACCATCACAGCATTATCGTGGGCAACATGGTGGAGGCGGCGGCAAAATCCATAGGCGCAAATGCCCTGCTTGCCAAGGTGGCGGCCTACTATCACGACATCGGCAAGACGAAAAAACCGCTCTATTTCATCGAAAACCAGTTTCAATGCGAAAACCGCCATGAGAAGCTGGCCCCTTCGATGAGCAGCCTCATCCTGATTTCTCACGTAAAAGACGGGGTAGAACTTGCAAAGCAGCACCGGTTGGGTAAGGAAATAATCGACATTATAAACCAGCACCACGGCAAGAGCTTTATTTCCTTTTTCTACAACAAGGCTATCGAGGCCAGGGAAAAGGCCCAGAGCGTCAAGGCCGTACCTCTTCCCCCGATAAATGGAGATGACTACCGCTATCCGGGCCCCAAGCCCCAGACCAAGGAAGCGGGGCTGGTACTTCTGGGAGACGTTGTGGAGGCGGCCTGCCGCACCCTTACCGAACCCACTCCCGCCAGGATTCAGGGCATGGTGAACAAGCTGATAAACAACATTTTCAGCGACGGGCAGCTTGACGAGTGCGAGCTGACTCTAAAGGACATTCACCAGATAGCCAAGCACTTCAACCAAATCCTGGCGACAATACATCACAAGCGGATAGAATATCCGGCGACAAATGGAAAGGCTAAAACGGATGGCCCGGATCCAGGTCGAGAACCAAAGCACGATAAAGATAAAACGGGCGCAGGTAAAGAACGCGGCGAGCCGGGCCTTAAGCGCCTTGGGATACACTGAGTCGGAACTGAGCGTCCTTATCGTCGATGACGTCGAGATGGCCCGCCTCAATTTGCAATACCGCGGAATCGACCACACTACCGACGTGCTCTCATTTCCGATGCTCGAGGGCGAATTTGGCGGGATCGCCTCACAGATGCTGGGAGACGTTGTAATCTCCGCCCAGACGGCCAAAGCGATGAGCGAGGAGACCTCCACGTCGTTTGAATCGGTGCTGGACCTTTTGCTCATCCATGGTATCTGTCACCTGCTGGGCCTAAACCATGAAGAGGGCCCCGCCGAAGCAAGAAAAGTCAAACTGAAAACCGAAGAGCTGCTTTCGATGCTTGGCCATTGCGGGAAAGAATTCGAGTGGTTTTTCGAGGAGGAAACTTGCCAAGACTAGCTATAAACGTTGACCATGTCGCCACGGTTCGACAGGCCCGGCTCGCTGCGGAACCGGACCCGGTCGCAGCGGCGATGTTTGCTGAGCTTGCCGGGGCGCACGGCATAGTGGTCCACCTGAGGGAGGACCGGCGCCATGTCCAGGATAGAGACGTCGCAGTCCTGCGCAAGACGGTCAAGACGAAGCTCAACCTGGAGATGGCGGCCACCAGGGAGATGGTCGAAATCGCCCAGAAGATAAAGCCCAACGTGGCTACGCTTGTGCCGGAAAAACGCCAGGAACTGACTACCGAGGGCGGCCTCGATGTGGCCGTTTTCGAAAGCGCGCTGCAAAACGTCGTGGAAACGCTTCACGGCGCCGGGATCGCCGTGAGCCTGTTCATAGACCCGGATGCCAAGCAGATAAAAGCTGCCAGAAGGCTCGAAGCCGACTACGTGGAACTCCACACCGGGGCGTTTGCGGAGGCCAAATCCTTTGCCGACCGCCAGGAGCAGTTCGAACGGCTCATTACAGCGGCAAGGCTGGCAAAAAAGCTCGAGATAGGAGTACACGCCGGCCACGGGGTCGATTACCTGAACATACTCTGGCTGAAAAACATTACGGAGATAGAGGAATACAGCATCGGACACTCGATAATCGCCCGGGCGGTCCTGGTGGGAATGGACCGGGCGGTTCGCGAGATGCTCCAGTTGATGGACTGACCCAGTGCCTGTATATGGGGTAGGTATAGATATCGTACTCGTTTCGCGGCTTAGCAGGTCTCTTGACCGTTGGGGTGAACGGTTTGAGAAGCGGGTGTTCACCGAGTCGGAACTGGAATACTGTTCGGCCGGCAAAAGGCGGGTCGCGTGCCTCGCGATGAGGTTTGCGGCAAAAGAGGCGTTTGTGAAAGCCCTGGGCCTCGGGATGAGAAATCCGGTCATGTGGCGCGATATCGAAATCAGACCGGACCGGCTCGGAAAACCCGAAATCTCCCTTACTCCGCGCGCGCTCGGTTACTGCGCCGAAAAGGGCATCCGGTCCTGGCATCTGAGCCTCACCGACGAAGGGGAATACGCGGCCGCCGTGGTGGTTGCGGAGACCTAGCAGCTGCCACATGACCGAAAAACCCGACCGGTTCAGCCTCTTTCCGGCAAGCGGCTATCTTCCCTTATAAAAAGCGAAAACAAAGACCACGATCGCCCCCCCACAAGTTCCTTTATATTTCACCGCGTTTATCCGAATTCACTAAAAAGAACCTTATACTCCGGCTGATAACTTTTAAATGCTTCGAGGGGCGGATATGCGGGATGAAGACAAAAGCAGAGAGCAACTCCTGGCCGACCTGCGTAGTTTGCGTCACCGCGTTGGGGAATTGGAAAAAGAGCGTGAGGGTCTCATGGGCGGGGAAGACTCCCCGGGGGAAAGCGAACTGCTCCACCGGTTGGCGTTGGAAGCGGCACAGATAGGCACCTGGAGCTGGGACCTGGTATCGGGCAAACACACGTGGTCGAAGGTACACGAAGCAATCTGGGGATATGTGCCAGGAACATTCCCCGGTACAACCAAGGCCTTCAAGGAACGAATCAACCCCGATGACTTGCCAGGACTCCTGGAGACCGCAGAGGAGTCAAAAAAGACAGGTGAGTCCTTCCATGCCGAGTTTCGAGTCATCCGGCCCGACTCCAGTGTGCATTGGGTCGCCACCACCGGTCGATTCCTGCTCGATACCCTGAGGCAGCCGATTCGAGCGGTGGGTGTGGCCTTTGACATCACTGAACGCAAAAGGTCCGAACGAGCATTGCGTGAAAGCGAAGAGCAGTTCAAGGCAACATTCGAGACTGCTTCCGTGGGGATGGGGCAGGCGGACCCAAACAGTGGCAAATGGCTCCGGGTGAACAGGAAGATGTGCGAAATCACAGGCTACTCCTCCGAGGAAATGCTCTGCATGCGTGTCCCCGAGATCACTCACCCCGAAGATCGTCAAGCCGACTGGGAGGCATTTCAAAACGTCGTGGCCGGCAGGTCCCCGGACTACCGGATTGAAAAACGATACATCCGCAAGGATGACGCGATCGTGTGGGTGAATGTGAACATGACCGTCATACGGGACCCTTCCGGTCAACCTGTCCGCACCATGGCAACTATCGAGGACATCACTTCGAGAAAACTGGCGCAGGAGTCTTTGCGAGTGCAGGAAGAGCGATTGCGAGCCGCCATGGACGTTACCAGGCAGGGGTGGTCCGATTTGAATGTCCAGACCGGAGAGGTGACCGTCAGCCCTGAATACGCGAGGATGTTAGGCTACGACCCGGCGGATTTCACAAGCGACGTGCAGAACTGGATGGATTCCATCCACCCCGAAGACCGCGCCGCAGTACGCGAGGCATTCCAGGAATGTCTTGAAACCGCTGAAACGCGAGCAACGGAATACCGAAGGCGCGCGAAAACCGGCGAATGGAAGTGGATACGTTCCATCGGCAAGGTTATCAGCTTCGATTCCGATAATCGACCTTTAAGGATGATCGGCACCCACGCGGATATCTCCGATATCAAGCAGGCGGAAGCCGCCCGCAGGGAGAGCGAAGAACTCTATCGAACCCTTGTGGAGACATCGCCGGATTCGATTGCATTGTTGGACACCAACGGAGTGATAATGTTCATCTCGCGTAATACACTCGGGTTATTTGGATACTCGCCCGATGAAGACTTGCTTGGACGCAGCGTATTCGACTGGGTGCCCCCGGAAGAACACGAAAGAGCGTTGAAAGACATAGGGCTCCTGCTTACGGAAGGAACCCTGACAGGCAGGGAGTACACCTTGCTCAAAAAAGACAGAACCCCCTTTTGTGGAGAAGTCAACGGGGCCGTTTTATTTTCACATGAAGGCAAACCCAGGGGAATGTTGATAATCACCCGTGATATCACAGAACGCAAACAGGCCCAACAGAGGTTAAAGGAGCGTGAGGAGCTGTTTTCAACCATTGTCGGGCAGGCAATGGACGCGATTGTCATCGTCGATCGGGAAGGCCGGTTCATCGAGTTCAACACCGCCGCTCACGAGGGCCTGGGCTTTTCTCGCGAAGAGTTCGCCCTTCTCAGCGTTGCGGACATACAGGCCCAACACCCGCCCGAACTCATGCGTGAAAATATTAAAAAAGTCTTTGACTCGGGCGGCCTTGTATTTGAGACAACACATCGCCATTCAAGTGGGGATATTCGAGACGTTCGTGTGAGCCTCAAGCCGCTCAACCTTGGAGACAGCGGTTACTTTGCCGCCGTTTGGACGGACATCACCGAGCAAAAACGAGCGGAGCGCATTCTTCTGGAAAACGAGGAAATGTTTCGCGGGCTCTTTGAAAATGCCAGCGACGCAATCTTCATAATGCAGGAGGATCGGTTTCTCGATTGCAATGCCCGCACCTTGCAAATGTATGGATGCAGCCATCGCGCCCAGATCCTGAGGCGCTCACCACACGAGTTTTCCCCGCCGACTCAACCAGGCGGACAAGACTCGAGAGCGTTTGCAACCGAAAAGATCCAGGCAGCTTTCAACGGCCATCCTCAGTTCTTCGAATGGATGCACAAAAGATTGGATGGCACTACATTTCCCGCCGAAGTCAGTTTGAATGCGGTGCAACTGACAGACAGGAAGCTGATCCAGGCCATCGTGCGAGATGTCACGGAGCGCAAACGGGCGGAGGACGCCCTGCGTAATTCGCTCGAAGAAAAGGTCGCTCTTTTAAAAGAGGTCCATCACCGCGTAAAGAATAACCTCCAGATTGTCGCGAGTCTATTGGACCTGCAGGCAAGCCGCACTGAAAACGAAAAGGTGGTGGACGTCCTTCAGGATACCCGGAATAGAGTGAAATCCATGGCTCTTTTGCATGAAACATTATACCGGTCGGGAAACCTGGCGCGAATCAATTTCTCCTCCTATTTAAAAGACCTGTGCGGACAGCTGCTGCACTCTTTTGCCCAAGTGGCCGGGCGAATCACCATGGAATATGACATCTATGAAACAGCACTTCCGCTCGAGCAGGCCTTACCGTGCGGTTTGATCGTCGGGGAACTTGTATCCAATGCTCTAAAGCACGGATTTCCCGATGGCCGAACGGGCAGGATTATAGTTAGACTAAAGCCTGTCGCAGGCGCCACCCTGGTTTTAAGTGTTCGTGATGAAGGCATCGGGCTTTCTCCCGGCTTTGATCCCATGTCCACCTCCACTCTTGGGCTCAAACTGGTTTGCGGATTGACCGATCAATTAAACGGTCAGTTTGAAATGGAGCCTGGCTGCCCCGGCGCATCTTTTTACATCAAGTTTCCCGCGCCTGTGACACCCGCGTCGAAGGAGAATCAAATTGAATAATCCTCGCATACTGGTTGTGGAAGACGAATTTGTCGTTTCCATGGCGCTCGGTGAGCGGCTTACCAGCATGGGCTATCAGGTGGTGGGTTCAGCCACAAGCGGAAAGCGTGCCTTGGAGCTTGTCGCGCAACACGATCCCGACCTGGTTTTGATGGACATTCGTCTTCAGGGCGAAATGGACGGAATAGACACCGCACACGAAGTCCGAAAAAGATTTCGCATTCCAGTGATCTTTCTTACCGCCTACTCCGAGGATTCGACCCTGGAAAGAGCCAAGCTGACAGAGCCTTTCGGGTTTATTTTGAAGCCCTTCGAAAACCGGGAGCTCAAATCAGCCATAGAAATCGCCCTGCACAAGCACCGTTCGGAACAGGAAATTTTCCGCCTAAATCGGCTCTACGACGTTTTGAGTCAAGTCAACCAGGCCGTGGTGCGCATCACCTCCCAGAAGCAACTCTTCGAGACAGTTTGCCAGGTCATGGTGGAGCGCGGAAATATCGACCTGGCGTGGATCGGCTGGCTGGATGCGGATGGAGGGAAAATCCACCCGGTTGCCCGATTCGCGAAAGACGAAAAACTCATTCTATCGCCCGAACATTGCACCTGTAGGCTTCAAGACAAAAAATGCAATCCGGGCAGAGCCATTTTGGAAGACAAGCCCCAGATTTGCAACGATTGCACGGGACAAAACCTCGGGTGCTCATGTGAACATGCGCCGGGAAAATCCGGACTCAATTCCCGCGGGTCATTCCCCATACATTTCCAGGGTAAAGTTTGCGGAGTTCTAATCCTTGGCGTAGGGCAGGCCGGTTATTTTCAGGAGCGGGAGATCAATCTTCTCGAGGAGGTCGTGCTCAATATTTCCTTTGCGCTAGAGAAGATGGAGGGCGACTGCGAGCGCAATATTCTGAATGAGGAAAACCAGCGGCAGCTGGTGTTCGTTCAATCTCTTGTCGACGCGATTCCTTTTCCGGTTTTCTATAAGGACACCGAGAGGCGGTTTCTCGGCTGCAACAGGGAATACGAGCAAAATTTTAGGATAAACCGAGAACAGATTCTTGGAAAGACCGTATTCGATTTTTCCCCCGGGGACCTCGCACTGATCTACAACAACGCCGACAGTGAAATTTTAGCAAGCAACAAGGAGCAGGTTTATGAATCTCAAATAGAGATTCCCGGCGGCGCCCGGCGCGACGTAGTCTTCCACAAAGCTGTTTTCAAAACCCCCCACGGGGAAACAGGGGGGATCATCGGGGTGGTGGAGGATGTAACCGAGCGCAAGCATGCCGAGGCACTGCTTCGGGAAAGCGAGGAGAAGTTTTTTGTCGCATTCAATCACGCCCCCGTGATGGCCACTATCACCTCACTCGAGGACGGGACCTATCTGGATGTGAATAAGAAGTTTATCGAAACAAGCGGTTTCACACGAGAAGAGGCTGTTGGAAAGACCTCGGTGGGAATTGGCTTGCTTCGGCAAGAGGACCGGATGCGGCTGCTCGAAGCCTTTTCCAGGCAAAGCAACATTCCGGGAATGGAATTCACCACGTTCACCAAGGGCGGCTCACCAGTCCAATGCATGTACCATTGCGAACTGGTAACCATTGGTGGAGTAAAACGTCTTCTCACCATGGCGCTCGACATCAGCGAATACAAACGGGCCGAAGAGGCCCTGCGGGAAAGTGAAGAGCGATATCGCGGGCTGTTTGAAACGATGGTGCAGGGGGTTTTTAACCTGGACATTAACGGTCGGATCCTGGATGCCAACCCGGCAGCGTTGAAGATCTATGGGGTGGGCCTGGCTGAGCTAATGGGCCAAACAGCCAGCGATCCGGGGTGGAAAACGATACACGAGGATGGCTCCGACTTTCCCGGCGAGACTCACCCGTCCAGGGTAGCACTTACAACGGGCCGGCAAGTCCTAAACGTGGTCCTGGGCATCTACAACAAAAGAGTGCGGGACTACCGCTGGCTCTCCATAAATACGGTCCCCAGGTTTAACCCCGGTGAAAGCACTCCCTTCCAGGCCTACTCCATCTTCGAAGACATCACCGAGCGCAAGCAGGTTGAAATGCAACGCCAGGCCGCACAGGAAGCTCTTAGAAAAAGTGAATCAGTGATACGCGGGATCACCGATTCGACCCAGGACGCAATACTGATGATGGATCTCACGGGCCGCATCTCATTTTGGAACCCGGCGGCCGAAAAAATATTCGGGTACTCGACCGAGGAAGGCCTCGGGTACCCCCTGCATAAATTGTTGGCGCCGCATCATTACATGGAAACTTTCAAGGCCGGATTCGCCAGGTTTCAGGAAACCGGTCAAAGCGACCTCATCGGCAAGACTGTGGAAATGCAGGCTCGCAGAAAGAATGGCGATGAATTTCCAATCGAATTATCTCTATCGTCGATCCAATTCGAGGACGGCCTGCATATAGTTGGAATTATACGTGATATCACCGAGCGCAAGCAAGCCGAAAAGACCCTGCGCCTTAGCGAGGAAAAATACCGGACTCTGTTTCAGAGCATGAACCAGGGGGTTTTTTACAAGGATTTTTCCGGAATGGTAACCGAAGCCAACCCAGCCGCGCTGGAAATGCTTGGGGTCGAACGGGAAGAATTCCTCGGACACCACCCCCGGGCCAAGAGCTGGGACATTATCCTGGAGGACGGGACCCAGTGCCCGCCGGATGCATACCCAGCGACGATTGCGCTTCGCACGGGCGAGCCGGTAACGGACGTAGTCCTCGGGTTCTATAACCGGAAAAAAATGACGCGGACATGGATGGCGGTAAGCGCCACCCCTCAGTTCCATTCCGGGGAGAAATCACCTTACAGGGTGTTCGTAACGCTGCACGACATTACGGAGCGCAGGAAAGCCCAGGCCATGAAGGAAAGACTGGAGGAACAGTTGCGCCACGCACAGCAACTCGAAGCGATCGGGGTCCTGGCGGGCGGCATTGCCCACGACTTCAACAATATTCTATCCCCCATCATTGGTTATTCGGAGCTGGCGTTGGAAACGTTGCCGGAAGATCATAGCGTAAACCGTAACCTCAAGCGTATCCTTACGGCCGCAAACCGGGCAAAAGAATTAGTAAAGCAGATACTTTACTTTAGCCGCAAAGGCGGCGATCAATTGATGCGCCCAATCGACATCAGCACCGTCGTCAAGGAAGCCTTGAAGCTTCTTCGCGCCTCGCTGCCGAGCAGTATCGAGCTCGTGCAGAATATCCGGCCGGCCACAATCCTTGGGGATGCCACACAAATCCACCAGGTCGTGGTCAACCTTTGCACGAACGGAGCCCACGCCATGCGGGATGTCGGCACGCTCAGCGTTTCCCTGAGCGAAGAATTTATCGACCGGCACGACACAAGACTGCTGTCGATCCCCGGTTTGGTTTCGGGAAATTACGCCCGGCTAAGCGTAATAGACACGGGGAGCGGAATGAGCGAGGATACGATGCGCAGGGTTTTCGAGCCGTATTTCACAACCAAGGAGATCGGCAAAGGCACCGGGCTCGGGCTTTCCGTAGTCCACGGCATAGTGAAAAAACATGGCGGCGAGGTCATTGTCACGAGTGAGATTGGAAGAGGAAGCACCTTCGATGTGTACATTCCGGTATCGGCTCAACAAACCGGGCAGAAGAGCACCTCGTCCTCTCCGCTCCCCAGGGGGAACGCGCGGATACTCCTGGTCGATGACGAACCCGCCATTGTGGATTCCTGGGAACTCATACTGGAACAACTTGGCTACCAGGTGAGCGCAATGACCAGCCCCGGGGAAGCACTCGAACTTTTCCGTAATAATCCCGAGCGCTTCGACCTCATTATTTCCGACTACACCATGCCCAAGATGGTGGGCACCGATCTGGTCCGGGAGTGCATGAAGGTCCGGCCCGATATCCCTGTCATCATTTGCACCGGTTTTAACGAGCGAATGACAGGCGAGGAAGTCGCCAATTCGGGAATCAGGGCGTTGGCAATAAAACCCCTGGACAGCGAGAAACTGGCAACCATCGTAAAACAGGCGCTGGAGAGCAAAAAACTATAATGATGAGTGGAACAAATATCGAGGTCGGCCACGGCGCCTCTGAAAGATCAGACTCGTTTGCCGCGGGGCTCGATGCCGCGCGGCAGGCTGCCTCCGGCATCAGGGAGCATTCCATTTCGCTGGCCCTGGTCTTTGCCTCCGTGCGCTACGACATGGAGGAAATGTTAAGGGGAATCCAACAGGTCGTGCCGGGTGCGCCAATATTGGGAACAACAACGGCGGGCGAGATCTGCAACGGAATCCGAAGCGGCAGTGTTGTCGTTGTGCTTTTTGCATCCCCGTACATCAAGGTGGCGGCCGGCATCGGCGAGAGAGTCTCCTCAAGCTGGGGGCGGGCGGTTTTGCAGGCGGTGAGCGACCCCGGCCTGGCGCCCTACTTTGGCGCCGATATCGGTGGGGTTCACAAAAGAATGACACTCGAGGGCAAGCAGGCTTTCGGAATGATCTTTTCGCCCGGCAATACCCGTCATTCAAATTCCTGCAGCTTCGAGATCCTCGAAAAGCTAAAACAACTTTCGGAAAACCGGCTTCCCTTTTTTGGAGGCTCCTCCGCCGACGACTGGCGCCTGGAGACCAACTTCGCGCTCCTCGGCGGCAAAGCCTATGAGGACAGCTTGCTGGTGGCGGTCATCGAGACGAGCTTGCAATTTGGCATGGCTCTAAATCATGGTTTCAGGCCAGGCCCGGAGAAGGCGGTCATCACCAGGGCGGAAGGCCACGAAATCAAGGAGTTGAATGACCGGCCCGCAGCCGAGGTATTCGCGGGACTCTTGGGGGAGTCGGCCAAAGAACTGGACGGAAAACACCTGCTTTTTACGAGCGGTCGGCCTGTGGGCATTCCCGACCTTTTCGGGCAATACGGAATCAGTGTGGCGAGTTTTTTTACCCCCGACGGTGGAATACGCATGAGTCAGCCGATCCCCCAGGGAACAGCTCTAACCCTTATGCAATCGGAGCCCGACGACCTGGTAGCCGCAGGGAAAGAGGCGTTTCTCAAGGCGGTGTCCCGCGGCAGCGTGGAAAGGCCCGCGGCGGGGATCGTCTTTTCCTGCGCCGTACATCAGAAGCTGCTTGGAGAAAGGATCGGCGAGGAGATATCGAGCATTGTGAAAATAGCTCCGGACGTCCCCCTGGCAGGCTTCTACAGCTTCGGTGAGCAGGGGCTGGCGGAATGCGGGGTAAATCAGCACAACAATGCCGCGATCACCTCGCTGGTAATCGGCCGGGACCTCTCCTACCCGGCCAGGGTCGCCTCGGAACATATTGTTTTGCGCCAACAACTGGAACAAACCATCCTGGACATTAAGAAGCAGGAAAAAACGGCACGGGAAGCCGAAAAGAATTACCGCGAAATATTTGAAAACGCGAGAGAGGGCATATACAGGAGTACTCCCGAGGGACGCTTTCTCGATGTCAATCCCGCCATGGCCAAGATGTATGGATACGGGTCGCCCGAAGAGATGACCTCCGCCGTTAGACCTTATGGCGGCGATACCTATGTGATCCGGGAAGAGTGGGAGGAATTGAAACGGATCCTGTCCGCACAATCCGAAACGGGTGATTTCGAGGTCGAGCAAAGGCGTAAAGACGGCACCACCTTCTGGGCATCACTGAGGGTCCACGCCGTGTATGGCGAAGACGGGAAAACTCTTTTCTGGGAGGGACGGTGCATCGACATTACCAAACGCAAACGTGCCGAGGACTCGGTGCGCCAGCAGACTCAATTCCTGGAGGTCTTGCTGGAGACGATCCCCAACCCTATTTTCCACAAAGGTGTCGACGGCAGGTACACCGGCTGCAACAGGGCATTCGAAAATCTTTTGGGAAAGCCCCGCGAGCAGATCGCGGGCAAGACCGTATATGAACTGTGGCCAGAAGAAATGGCTGAAAAATACGATCAAAAAGACCGTGAACTCCTGGAGCATCCGGGCGAACAGCATTACGAATGGCTGGTCCAGTGCAGAAACGGTGAAAAACGGGTAGCCATCGTCGACAAGGCGACAATCTTCGACAAAGCAGGTCATTTCAGAGGCCTGATCGGAGTGATCTCGGACATAACCGACCACAAACGCACGGAGGAGGCTCTGTCCCAAAAACACAGCCAGCTCGAAGCCGCGGTCCTGGAACTGGAACAGGCGCGAAATATGCTTCAGCTGGTCATCGAATCGATCCCCGTCCGGGTATTCTGGAAAGATAGAGATTCCAATTTCTTAGGCTGCAACAGCGCATTCGCCCGCGACGCCGGGTTGAACTTCCCCCATGAACTCCAGGGCAAAGACGACTTCGCCATGAACTGGTCGGAGCAGGCCCCGCTTTACAGGACCGACGACCGGTTGATCATGGAATCGGGGAGCCCCAAGATGAACTACCTCGAACAACAGACCACCCCTTCGGGGTCCAAAATCTGGGTGAGCACCAGCAAGGTTCCGCTGCGTCTGCCCGGTGGAGAGGTCTTCGGGGTTCTTGGAGTATACGAGGACATCACCGAGCGCAAGCGGACGGAAGAACAGATTAGGCAGAGCGAAAATCAGTACCGGCACCTGTTCGAGCTGACCCATGACGGCATCGTGCTGGCGGACATCAACGGCCATATAATGGCGGCCAACCGGGCTTTCTGCGAGCTGACCGGCCGTCCCCTGGAGTGGTTGCTGGAATCGCGCCTGGGCGATTGCGAGTCAGAGAGGAGCCGCGCTCTTGTGGACGACCACTTCAAGACACTGGAAAGCGATGGACAGGCGAGTTTTGATATCGAGATCATACGCCCCGACGGCGCTCTGACCTTCAGTGAAGTAAAGGCCCGAGCGGTCGACTGGTTTGGTCGGAAAGCCCTTTTGGGCGTGGCGAGGGACATCACCGGCAGCAGGCGGACCGAGCAAGCCCTGGCGGACAGCGAACTGCGTTTCCGCTCGGTGGTGGACCAGGCCGCCGACGCATTTTTCCTGATGGATGAAAAGCAGCGCTTTGTCGATGTCAACCAGGCGGCATGCAAAAGCCTTGGGTATACCAGAGAGGAACTGCTGAGCATGTTCCTCGACGACGTGTCCCCCAGGGCCAAGACAGGTGATCGCAGCAGGAAAATCCTCGACGCGCTCTTCTCGGGCCGGAAAATCCGTTTTGAAACCGTACATCGCCGCAAGGACGGAACCGATTTTCCGGTCGAGGTGAGCACGAGCTTGTTGGAGTCAGGCGGTCAAAGGCTCATACTGGGTTTGGCGCGCGACATATCGGAGCGGGTCGCGGCCGAAGAAAAACTGCGAGAGAGCAGCGAGCGCATCACCGCCCTGTTCAGCGCCACCACCGACTCGGTCATCCTGCTGGATACCGACGGCAATATTTTGGCTATAAACGACACCGGGGCGAACAGAAGAGGCATAGATCCGCAAAGTTTGATCGGCAGACCGCTGCGCGACACCCTGCCCGCGTCCTGCGCCGAGGTCCGCATGGCCAAAATGAAGGAGATAGTCAGCACGGGCCGGCCGACGGTATTCGAAGAGAAAAGGGACGGGCTTCTGTATTCGATCCGAATGTTTCCGGTCTTCGATAAGGATGGCGGCGTGTCCCAGGTGGCCACCTTTTCAAGAGACGTGACTGAATTCAAGCGGGCGGAGGAGGAGAAGGCCTCTCTGGAAGCCCAGCTCCGCCAGGCTCAAAAAATGGAGGCGATCGGCAACCTCGCTGGGGGGATCTCTCATGATTTCAACAACATTCTTTCACCTATCATCTGCTACACGGAAATGGCGATGGCCGATCTGCCGGAAACCGCTCCCATGAGATACGATCTCAACCAGGTCCGCACCGCCGCTTTGCGCGCAAAAGAGCTGGTAGGCCAGATACTTTCGTTCAGCCATCGCGGAGAGCAGCCCTTGATGCGGATAATCAACGTCAGCACCGTCTTCAAGGAAGTCTTGAAACTGATCCGGGCCACTTTGCCCAGCAGCATAGAGATCAGGCAGCGGTTGCAGCCCGTGACGGTCCTGGGCGACGCGACGCAGATTCATCAGATAATACTCAATCTTTGCACCAACGCCGCGCATGCAATGGAAGACAGCGGGGTTCTCGATGCCGGCCTGGAAGAAGTTTCACTGGATGCGGGCAACCTTGGCGCCCTCACGCTTAGACCGGGGAAATATCTCAAAATGAGCGTCCAGGACACCGGCTGCGGCATGAGCGAAGACACCGTGGCCAGGATCTTCGAACCCTATTTTACCACAAAGGAAGTCGGAAAAGGGACGGGGCTTGGGCTTGCCGTCGTTCACGGTATCGTAAAAACGCATGGCGGAGAGATCCGCGTGACGAGCGAAATCGGGAAAGGAAGCCTCTTCGAGGTATTTATCCCTGCGGCAAAACCGAAGATAATCACCGAAGTCACCCCCTCCTGTGAGCTGCCCAAGGGCATGGAACGGGTGCTGCTGGTCGATGACGAGGAGACTTTAACCGATCTGGGCTCTAAGGTGCTGGAGCAATTGGGGTACAATGTAACCGCGATCACCAATCCCGAAGAGGCCCTCGAGCTTTTCCGATCGGGGCCGGATTCCTTCGACCTGCTCATTACCGACTATACCATGCCAAAGATGGTTGGAACCGTTTTGGCGCGGGAGTGTCTGCGTGTGCGTCCCGCGGTCCCGATCATCATTTGCACGGGATTTAGCGAACGGATAGACGAGGACAAAGCCGCCGAGGCAGGAATTCGAGGTTTTTTGTCAAAGCCTCTCGACAGAAAACTCCTTGCGGAATTAGTAAGGAAAGTACTCGATAACGCCCGGGGATGAAAGCGCCAGGTTGTGCGCCGTATCTCCCGGAGTGAGGAGCAAACCGATGGAATACGATTTTCTCGTGGACACCTATGAATCGGAGCGGCTGAAGACCTTAAGCGTCTGGAGCACCTTCAGGGATGAAGATCTCCCGGTTCGGCCCCACCCGCTGGACAAAAGGGACAGAAACGGTCTCGAGCACATGGTGCACCAGTGCGTGAGTGAGAACAGGTGGTTTTGCAATATGCTGGGCATCGATGTCGGGGCGCCTCCCCTGCCCCAACCGGAAACTCGGCTGGGATTTATCAAAAGGTATGCGGAAGACTCCGGAAAACGGCTGGCGCAACTCCGAGACAAAGACAAGCCATGGTGGGAAGCCGTCGCGCCTTTTTTCGACGTTCGAAGGGCGAGAGCCTGGGTCCTTCTGAGAAGGATCGCCCACACGGCGCATCACCGCGCGGAACTGGGCATGCTGCTAAGACTTCTGGGAAGACCAAATTACAGCGTCTACGGCCCATCGATCGACTCGGGATGTCTGGCCGAAAACGGCGCCAAGACCATCTATCCCTATCCCGACATCGAATCGCTCATCGAAGGGGAATCGAAGGGCGGGCGCAAAACACAGCTGCCGGGCCCCAAGGAGCCGTGCACGGAACGGCCCGGGAGTTGACCCGCACGCAATTTACCCGCGCAGGGACAGATGCGGATTAGCTCATAGCGGCTCCCGCTTGTGGTTTATGGTGAGGACTCTTTACTTTGCGCCGTACCGCAATTATGAAGTAAAGGCAAAATCCAGGGTGATAAAGGCCAAACGAACTGCGGGCAGAGGGAGAATCGTGCAATGGACATCACTACCTTTTCAACGCTTATATTCTCCGGGTCTTTGATCGCCGGCTTCCTCGGGGCGCTTACCGGCCTCGGAGGGGGCGTTGTGATCGTCCCGCTTCTGACCCTGGGGTTGGGGGTGGATATCCGCTACGCGATCGGGGCATCCCTTGTCTCGGTCATAGCCACATCCTCGGGCGCGGCGGCGGCCTACGTGAAGGAAGGCTTTTCAAATATCCGCCTGGGAATGTTTCTCGAGATGGCGACAACCTTCGGAGCGTTTATCGGGGCGGGCGTGGCGGCGCTGATATCCACCCAGGCAATAGCGGTAATATTCGGGCTCGTGCTGCTTTACTCCGCCTACCTTTCTTTTCGGGGCCACGAACCGGACCCTTCCGGGGCCGATGACGTCCCCGATTTTCTCGCACACTCGCTTCACCTCGACGGCTCCTATCCCGAAGGACATGCGGCCGTTCCCTATCATGTCCACCACGTGCCCACGGGGTTCAGCCTGATGTTTCTGGCCGGAGGGCTTTCGGGACTGCTGGGAATCGGTTCGGGGGCCGTAAAGGTATTGGCCATGGACCAGGCCATGCATATCCCTTTCAAGGTCTCCACGACCACGAGCAATTTCATGATCGGAGTCACCGCGGCGGCGAGCGCCGGGGTCTATCTCAGCCGCGGATACATCGATCCGGGCCTTGCAATGCCGGTAATGCTAGGAGTTGTAGCGGGGGCGCTTCTTGGCTCCAGAGTTCTTACCAACTCCAAGCCGAAGCTGCTTCGGATACTCTTTGCGGCGATAATCTTGGTCCTGGGGATAGAGATGATCTATAACGGCATGACCGGAAGGATTTAGCCATGGCCGACGATAAGCGCACGATTTCCGATGAAAAGATCGATTCGATAATCAGCATCCTGCTAAGGGTCGGGGTAACGATCTCTTCCCTGACGGTTTTTTGCGGAGGACTGCTTTACCTGTTAAGGCATGGAAAGGGGTTGCCAAGCTACCATATTTTCGTTGGCGAACCCGCACAGCTGCGAAGCATCTTCGGGGTCGCGGAGACGGCCACATCACTTTCCGGCAGGGGGATAATCCAGCTGGGCTTACTGATACTCATCGCCACGCCAATCATGAGAGTCGTCTTTACAGTGTTTTCGTTTCTTTTCCAGAGGGACAGGGTTTATGTGGGCGTGACACTGATCGTTTTGTCCGTACTGCTCTTCAGCCTGGCGGGCGGCAGGTAAGCCGGAGGCGATCAGCCTTCGAAACGTTAGGCGGGGTAAGGGGAAATGATGGATACGCTGCTGGATATCGCCAGATTTTTATTGGGCTTTCTTCCCTGGATTCTGCTCCTGTTTTTGCCGACCGATGACTGGGAGCCATTGCGCAGGGCGGTCCTGATATGCCTGGCCGCTTCCGTTGCCTTTTCGTGGAAGGCGCTTCGGGATCGCTTTATCCTGCAATGGGCATCGACTGCTTTCTTTCTATTCTGCGCCATAGCGTTTTATGTTTTCAACTGGATTTGGCTGGCCAGACACATGTCGCTCATTGCCAACCTCTTTTTGGACGCAATTATCTGGCTGACAGTGCTTGCGGGCAACCCATTCACGATGCAGTACGCCAAGGCCGAGACACCACGGGAATTCTGGGACACACCGGCGTTCGTAAGCGGGTGCCGGGCAATAGCGATATTCTGGGGCGCGCTGCTCCTCGTCCCTTCGGTCATGAGCGTCTTTCGTCTCCTCTACCCAACGGCGCTGCCAAATACCTTCTATTTTCTTCTCACCATTTTCTGCATGATTTTCGGGATAGTCTCCACAACCGTCTTCAAGCGTTTGAAGCGCAAGGGACGGATGGCGCTCGACGCACAACCGAACTGAACAGGTCTTGGAGGAAAAAATGATGAGAACAGGATTCATAGGACTTGGAAACATGGGGTCGGGCATGGCGGCAAACCTTGTAAAGGCCGGCCACCAGGTCAGCGTTCACAATAGAACGGCGGACAAAATGAAACCGCTCATAGACCAGGGCGCACGGCCCGCGGCCCAGGTAGCGGACGCCTGCGGGGGCGAGGTGGTGATAACGATGCTCGCCAACGACTTGGCGGTCGAGAGCATGTCTTTCGGGACTGAAGGCATTATCACCAGTCTTGGCAAAGGGGCGATCCACATTTCCATGAGCACCATCAGCCTCGCTCTTTCGGAGAGGCTTGCCGGAGCGCACGCACAAGCCGGCCATCGCTTTGTCTCCGCGCCGGTCTTCGGACGGCCGGAGGCGGCCGCGGCAGGAAAGCTCTTCATCGTCGCGGCAGGTTCACCGGATGGCGTGGAGGAAATCATGCCTCTTTTGGAGGCGATGGGACAAAAGGTCTTCTTTTTCGGCGAAAAACCCGAGACGGCAAACCTTATCAAGCTAAGCGGCAATTTCCTGATCGCCTCGGTGATCGAATCTCTTGGCGAGGCCATGGCGCTTGTCGGCAAGGCGGGCGTGGACCCTCACCTTTACGTGGATTTTCTGACCTCGACTCTTTTCGGCGCACCGGTCTACAACACCTATGGCAGGCTTATCGCCGAGGGCAGGTTCGAGCCGGCCGGCTTTGCCGCCCCGCTTGGCCACAAGGATATACGGTTGGCAATGGAGGCCGCCGACTCGCTTCGCGTGCCGATGCCGCTCGCAAGCCTGATTCACGACCGGTTCCTGGCGCTTCTGGCACAGGGGGGAGAAAAACTCGACTGGTCGGCCATAGCTCAGCTCGCGGCAAAAGATGGCTCTGTGGCCGTAAAAGGCAGCTGAGTAAAGACGGTTCCCATAAGCGCTACCCAGTGTCCATCCGAAAACCACTGTCATGAGGATGGTGGGCACGATGATGCCTGTGCCCACCCTACACCGGGTGCGGATCTTGTAGGTGGGCAAAAGCGCAAGCGTTGCCCACCATGAAGTTTCCGGATGTAAACTAACTAGGAACTGGAACAGAAAAGAGTTCCATTCCAGCGCCCCTGCCGGCGGACCGGGGGAAGTTTTTGCGCAAAAACTGCCTCTGTACTTTTAGCGGCGATATGTTATCTATTTTTATCCCGAATTGTGGAGAGGATTTGGAGCGCTTAAGAGGGTGGGATTGCGCCAAAATTTGTGGAATTTGCTTGCCACAAGCGGCATCATTCTGATACCTTCACACATTTGGGCATCTGTCAATACAGATTCGGATACGAGACCTCGAATGAAACTTAAGGCAAGGCCGCAGCGGGTGTCTGCCGGCAGCTGGTCCGGGAGGACCGTCCTGCAAAGTTTCCCCCTGATGTCCATGGATCGTATCCCTTTAGCGAACCAGCTTCGATTATCCCGGTGGTTGCGGGCTGCGATTTTATTCCCGGGATGGGAGCTTGGATAAAAAAACAGCAGGAGAATAGAGCCTAATGTGTCGTTTGATCGCGATGACGAGTAGCGAGCCTCTATCGCCAATAGTTGCGATGAGGGCCCTCGATGTTATGCGGGAGGGTCATGACGGCTCGGGGGTCGGCCTCTTTATGAGCGACCTGGGCGGGCCGTTCGAGGAGTTGAAGGGACTGCCGATTCTTTCCGGCATATGCACCGGAGAGGGAGTAAAACGCCTCGATCAGTTCATGATGAACCTCGGGTTCATGACCAAGCACAAGGTGTCCGTGCGGACGAAAAAATCGCCGCCTCCCGGCACTCCGAAACGCGACGTTTATGTGATCCGCGCCTATGAGTACCCCCAGGCATGGGAGGGGCTCGATCGCAGGGAAATCGATCTGCGCCTCATGATGACGCGGCTGCAGCTGCGGCAGATGGGCGAGGAAAGCGAGGACATGATCATCTACAGCTTCTGGCCGGACGTGATCATGATAAAGGAAATCGGCGATCCTCTCCAGGTGGCCGAGTACCTCCAGCTCGACAGCCAAGAGCTACGGGCCAGGGTCATTCTCGCCCAGGGCAGACAGAACACCAACTATGCGATAAACCTCTACGCCTGCCACCCGTTTTTCATCCAGGGCATAGCGTCTATGACCAATGGGGAAAACACGGCTTTCGTGCCGAATCGCGAGTACCTCATGTCGCGCGGATTCCAGGGCTACACGGGCTATCAGTCCGACTCCGAGGTTTTCACTCATATAGCCCACTACATGATAAACAGCCTCGGTCTGGGCATCGAGGCATATAAGCATATTATCACTCCGCTCCAGGACGGGGATCTCAGAGACCCATCCCGACGCGGGTTTTCTAAAGCAGCTAAAACACTCGTGCCGAAGGCTCATTATCGACGGCCCCAACTGTGTCATCGGGCGTCTGCCCGACAACTCCGTCTTCCTCGTCCAGGACCGCAAGAAACTGCGCCCCGCGGTTGTGGGTGGCAGGAAGGGGTTGTACGCACTTTCCTCGGAGATGTGCGGTCTTGAGGCCGCCGTTCCCGATCGCGATAAAAGCAAAGACTTTCAGCCGATGCATCTTGATACGGTCATCATTCCTTCTGACCGCTCGGAGGTCCGGATATGCTCTCAAACGGAACCATTGTCCCTTCTTCACTGAGCGTGAGGGACCTGCTGTGGCAGGTCGGGTGGGATAAAGAAAAATGCACCCTGTGCGGCCGGTGCTGCGCTGTTTGCCCGGTCCAGGCAATCGAGCTGGGCGTGCACAGAAAGAGGACGATTCAAATCCCTTCGCTGGCCGAAATAGGCCCTAAGACGACATCTTCCAATGTCTACCAGGTCTACCACGGGATCAGGCAGAGGACCGACCCCGCCTACGCATGCACGGGGTGCGGGATGTGCAACCTGGTGTGTCCCAACGGCGCAATAATGGCGGCACGGTCGGAGGAAATCGACAAGCAGCGGTTTCATGTGAACATGGGAGGCCAGCCCAGAAGGCGGGGAGGCAGGAGAAACTCGCCCGATGCCTCAAATCTTGGGACCCTCGACCGCATAAAGTTCATTCGGATCTCGATGCTTACCGACCCGGCGCTGGATGCCGGACGCCATGAATTCGAGCTGCGCACGCTTCTCGGACGGGTCCTGCCGCCTGAAGAAAACCTCAGGCACTACCGGGAAAACGGCTGGATTCCCCCGGTGCGCGAGATTTATCCTCTTCTTGTCGGCAGCATGTCTTTTGGCGCTCTTTCCCCGAACATGTGGGAAGGGCTCCAGATGGGTGTCGCCTATCTCAACGAAGAACTCGGAATGCCCGTAAGGATGTGCACCGGCGAGGGCGGGTGCCCGCCCAGGCTTTTGAGGTCAAGATTTCTCAAGTACACGATTTTACAGATAGCCAGCGGCTATTTCGGCTGGGACGAGATCATTCACGCCCTTCCCGAGATGAAGGAAGACCCCTGCGCGATCGAGATCAAATACGGCCAGGGCGCAAAGCCCGGCGACGGCGGTTTGCTGATGTGGTCCAAGGTCAACAAGCTCATAGCCGCCATTCGCGGAGTGCCGCCCGGAGTCAGCCTTCCCAGTCCTCCGACCCATCAGACGCAGTATTCGATCGAAGAGTCGGTGGCCAAGATGATCCAGTCCATGGGCATGGCCTGGGGCTTTAGAGTCCCGGTCTACCCGAAGATTTCCGGCACATCGACCGCTCTCGCCGTCTTAAATAACCTCACCCGGAATGCCTACGCCGGGGGGCTTGCCATTGACGGCGAAGACGGCGGCACGGGCGCGGCCTATAGCGTATCCATGGACCACATGGGCCATCCGATAGCGAGCAACATTCGCGACTGCTACTTAAACCTCGCCAAGCTTGGCAAACAGAACGAAGTGCCGCTTTTCGCCGGCGGTGGAGTCGGCAAGAACGGAAAGCTCGCCGCAAACGCCGCCGCTCTCATAATGCTTGGCGCAAGCGGCGTCCAGGTCGGAAAATACATCATGCAGGCAGCCGCGGGGTGTGTTGGCTCCGAGACCGACCGGTGCAATGTCTGCAATATAGGGCTGTGCCCCAAGGGGATCACCTCCCAGGATCCGCGCCTCTACAGGCGGCTCGATCCCGAGAAGGTGGCCGAGCGGCTGGTCGACGTATATCTCTCGTTCGATACCGAACTAAAGAAGATCGTCGCCCCTCTGGGACGTTCGACTTCTCTTCCGATCGGCATGTCAGACGCACTAGCCATAGACGATAAGGACGCAGCAGATCGGCTTCAGATAAAATACGTTGTCTAGAAGCAGGGAGCGGGGAGCAGGCGAGCCGCTTATTTTTGCGTTTCCCGCTCCCTGTCTAAACTCTCGTGGAGTTTGAATATGGAACAGCATCAGGGGTCAGTGGTTCACCTTTCCGGATTTGAAGACGGCCGGCGCATCGAATCGCGCATTCTCGAAGAGAGGATCCAGCAGGCGGTCGAGAAGGGCTGCCGCGTCTTGGAGGTCGAGGCCTTCGGCCAGCACGGCATCGGGGGCAGGCTCTGGAAGGGCGGGAGTGAAAAGCTTCATGTAAAAATTTCCGGGGCGCCCGGGCAGCGCGTTGGCTCGCTGGGCTTTCCCAATACTTTCATCGAAATCTTTGGGCCGGCTTCGGACGATGTGGGCTGGCTCAACGCCGGGGCCGACATTGTGGTCCACGGACATGCCACCAACGGGGTCGCAAACGCCATGGCCCAGGGCCGGGTCTACATAGCCGGAAATATCGGCGCGCGCGGCATGACCATGACCAAGCACAACCCGCGCTTTGCGCCCCCCGAACTTTGGGTGCTGGGCTCAGCCGGGGACTATTTCGCCGAATTCATGGCGGGCGGCGTGGCGGTGGTCTGCGGGCATGAACCGCAGGACCGCGAGAATGTGCTGGGTTTTCGCCCGTGCGTGGGGATGGTTGGTGGAAAGATCTATTTTCGCGGGCCGCACAAGGGCTACAGCAAGTCAGACGCAAGGCTCGTTCCGATAGGAGACCGCGACTGGGAGTGGCTTACCGAAAACCTCAAGACATTCCTTTCGACGATTGGCAAATCGGAGCTCTACCCGACTATTGCCGACCGCGAGGAATGGCAGGTGCTAAAAGCCCGGGGGCCTCACGAAAAATTCTCCAAATCCAGGCGCTCGATGGCGGATTTCCACCAGGGGGTCTGGGACCCGGAGCTTGGCAGGGGCGGGCTTGTCGGAGACCTCGTGGACTTCGAAAGAACATCGATTCCGCTAATACCCACCGGGTTCATGAGACGCTTTGTCCCGGCCTGGGAAAACAAAAAGTTCGCAGCCCCCTGCGAGGCGAGCTGCCCGACGGGAATACCCGTCCACGAGCGCTGGCGGCTCATTCGCGAAGGAAGAGTCGACGAGGCGGTCGACATGGCTCTTGCCTACACGCCTTTTCCGGCTTCGGTTTGCGGCTATCTTTGCCCGAACCCGTGCATGCAGGGTTGCACGAGACATTCGGGCAGGTTGGTCGAGCTCGACATCTCGCAGCTGGGCAAGGCGAGCGTCAACGCAAAACTTCCGGACTTCCCCCCGCTTAGCGGGAAAAGAGTCGCCATCATAGGCGGTGGTCCCGCGGGCATATCGGTTGCCTGGCAGTTGCGCAGGAAGGGCCATGAGGCGATCATATACGACATGAGACCCGAGCTTGGCGGAAAGATCTCCGCCATGATCCCCAAGACCCGTATTCCGGACGAGGTGGTCGGGGCCGAACTGGCCCGCGTAAAGGAAGTGATCCCTCACGTCAACCTGCGCCAGAGGCTCGAGCGCTCCGATATAGAAGAGATCCGCGAGGACTTCGATTTTCTCGTAATCGCATCGGGCACGCAGAAACCCCGGGTGTTGCCCATCCCGGGAAAAAGAGAAACTGGTGCCGGCCATCGAGTTTCTGGAGAAGAGCAAAGCGGGGCAAGCAAGGGTTGGAAAGCGCGTGCTGATCATCGGGGCCGGAAACGTCGGCTGCGATGCGGCAACGGAAGCCCACAGGCTTGGGGCCGAAGACATCCTGCTGATAGACATCCAGGAGCCGCTCTCGTTTGGCAAGGAACGCAAGGAAGCCGAAGCGGCCGGCGCAAGGTTCCGATGGCCATGCTTCAGCAAGGCGGTAACCGACGAGGGGTTGGAACTCACAACGGGCGAGGTGATCCCCGCGGATACGTTGATCATCTCGGTCGGCGACCTGCCGGAGCTCGATTTCCTGCCCGAAGGAGTTGCGACTGAGCGTGGGTTTATAAAGGTGGACGAAAATTTTCGCACAAGCGACCCGAAGCTTTTCGCCATAGGCGACACCGTTAAGCTGGGGCTGCTCACCGACGCAATAGGCGCCGGGAAAAAAGCGGCGGAAAAGATCAGCGACATTTTGTCCGGCAAGGACCCGCAGGCATCGGCTTCGCGTTCGAAGATAGACTTCGAGCGCATAAAGCTCGAGTACTTCGATCCTCGCCTTTCGAACTTTACGGGCATCGAATCGTGCGCCTCACAGTGCTCGTCCTGCGGAACCTGCCGGGACTGCGGGCTGTGCGCAACCGTCTGCCCGGAATCAGCCATCACGAGGCAGAGCCGCGACAACGCGACGGGATTCGAAATGGTCGCGGACCCGGACAAATGCATCGGCTGCGGATTTTGCGCCGGCGCATGCCCCTGCGGCGTCTGGGATCTGGTGGCAAACGAGCCCATCGGTTAAGCACCGGGATTTTTCGCCGCCTTTTGCATGGCGGCCGCCGTCTTTATCATCAAACACGCCCGACTGCCACGGCAGCGGGCGTGTTTTGTTTTGCGATTCGGGGCAGGGTTTATCGATTTGTGTGGTGATGAGAAATCAGACCAGGCTCCTGCGATACTCGCGGTCCATTTTCAATCCGTCGATATCGGTTGTCCTTTCCCCTCGTGAGGATTTGATCTGGTCGATATTTCTCTTCACGACCGCGCGCCTGTTCGCATAAGCCAGAGCCGTTTCCTCGGTGATCTTTCCCCGCTTGAAGAGGTTCGTGATGCTCGTGTCGAATGTAGTCCATCCGAAAGGTTCGGCCTGCTCCATCATTTCGTAGAAGGTCTTGCCTTCGGCTTCGCCGTGAACGATGGCTTCCTGGACCCTCAAGCTGTTGCCCATTATTTCGAGGGCGGCAACGCGCCCGCCGCTGATTTTGGGAAGCAGCCTCTGGGAGACCACCCATTTCATGCTGTCCGCCAGGCGGATGCGGATGAGGTGCTCCTCGTCGGAGTCGAACATGCCGATTATGCGGTTTATGCTCTGGGAGGCATCGGTTGTGTGCAGCGTGGTCAGGACAAGGTGGCCCGTTTCCGCGGCGCTCAACCCGATTTCCACCGTCTCGCGGTCGCGCATCTCGCCAACCAGTATCACCTTGGGCGCCTGCCTCAACGCGGCGCGAAGCCCGTTGGCGAAATTGTCGAAATCAAGCCCCAACTCGCGCTGATTAAAGGTGGCCTTGAGCTGTGGATGAACGTATTCCACCGGGTCTTCCAGGGTCACCACGTGGTAGGGATGGCGGGAATTTATTTCGTTCAAAATCGAAGCGAGAGTGGTCGTCTTACCGCTGCCGGTAGCACCGGTAACAAAGGCGATTCCGACCTTTTCATCGGCTATGCGTTTTAGACCCGGAGGCAGTCCCAGTTCTTCCACCGTCATTATTTTTGATGGAAGCTGCCGCATGGCGAGCGAGTAGGTGCCGCGCTGAGAAAATATGTTGACGCGAAACCGCGCCCGGCCGGGCAGGTAGTAGGAAATGTCGCACGATCCGGTATTTAGCAGATGCCGGATGCCGCGGATGTCTTTTCCGACCAGGTTCATGGCTATGGTTTCGGTGTGAAAGGGCGTAAGGACGCCGATGCCAAAATTCTCGCACGTGGGTCTTAGCAGGCCGTCAACTTCGACCTGCATAGGTTTTCCCACAGTAAAATTGATGTCCGATGCCGTTGGGTTCTCATCGAGAATACTCAGAAGAAGCCCATCGAGTTCTGCTCGTCTCATGATCGTCTTTCCTTTTCCCGGTAGACCCCTTAGACCTCGGTAAAGTCTGGCGGAGGCTCGGTAAGGTAGGGGCGAAACTTGTCCTTGTCCACACACTTCATGTACGCCTCGGTGGGGTCGATTCGGCCCGCCTTGAGGTGAGTGGCGATGGCATCGTCGAGCGTCTGCATCCCATACTTTTTCCCCGTCTGAATCGCGGACGGGAGCTGATGGGTTTTCGATTCACGAATCATCGCCCTTACCGCATGGGTCGCTATCAATATTTCAAGGACCGCTATTCGCCCCTTGACGTCGATGCGTTTAAAAAGGGCTTGTGAAACCACAGCCCGGATGCCGTCGGCCAAAGTCGAGCGAATCTGAGCCTGCTCGCCCACGGGGAAAACCTCTATAATACGGTCGATGGTCTTTGATGCGCTCTGGGTATGGAGAGTGGAAAAAACCAGGTGGCCCGTCGCCGCAGCCTCGACGGCCAGGCGGATCGTCTCGATGTCCCGCATTTCGCCAACGAGGATTATATCCGGGTCCTCGCGCAGCGAGGCCCTGAGCGCGGCGGAAAAACTTCGCGTGTGCGTACCGATTTCCCGGTGGTTTATCAGGCAGCTCTTGCTCGTGTGAACGAACTCTATGGGGTCTTCGATCGTTATTATGTGCTCTTTTCTCTTGCGGTTGGCCTCGTCAATGATCGCGGCAAGAGTTGTGGACTTGCCGCTCCCGGTCGGGCCGGTCACGATGACGATCCCTCGCGGCAGGAGGGCCAGCCGGTTTATGACCGGAGGAAGGCCAAGCTGCTCGGTCGACAGGATCTCGCTTGGAATCTCCCGAAAAACCGCCCCAACCCCGTTTTTCTGGTTGAAAAAATTGACACGGTAGCGCGCAAGTCCTGGAATTTCATAAGCAAAATCAAGATCTCCGGTTTCCTCGAACACCTTGATCTTATCTTCGGGCGTGATCTCGTAGAGCATCGTACGCAATTCGTTTTCGTCGAGGACTTTATATTTTACCCGCTCCAGATCGCCCCTGATCCTCAAAACCGGCTGCTGGCCCGATACCAGGTGCAGGTCGGAAGCTTTCTGTTCGTTCATCAGCTTGAAGAAGGCATCTATTTTAGCCATGGCCACTCCTGGGTTGAGTTAATGCCGCAAGCATCCAGTAGGAAGCAATAACCATGCCGAAAAAACGTCCGGCTTGAGCCCGGCCGGCGCCGCCCCTCACTCTGAGGCCATCCAGCGCTTGTGAGCCTGGTCAAGGCGCGTGAGGCCCGCTTTTTGGGCAGCTTCCAGGGCTTCTCTGAATTCTTCGCGGGTGATCCCGCGGTTTATGGCCTCATGTTCGAGCGCCCTGCCGCAGGGACGATACTGGTCCATTATGTTGACATAGGTGCCAGTCGAGATCTGGTCGGCTATAAAGCCTGCAATCCCGGCGGTTCCCGCCAGTCCGCCCGGCATCACCAGATGCCGCACCAGCACGCCTTTTCGAGCAACCCCTCTATCGTCTAGAACCAATTCTCCCACCTGCCGGTGCATCTCCCGCAGAGCCTCGCGGGCGCGGGCGGGGTAGTCCGGGGCGCCGCACAGCCGCAGCGCAGCCGAAGAGTCCCAAAATTTAAAGTCCGGCATATAAATATCGACAATTCCCTCCAAAAGCTTTAACGCCGGCACACGTTCGTAGCCGCCGCAATTGTATACGAGAGGAACGCACAACCCGTTTTCGACCGCGACCCGCAGGGCCCCGAGGACAGGCTCGATAACGTGGGTGGGGGATACAAGATTTATATTGTGACACCCCTTGTCCTGAAGGGAGAGCATAATTTCGGCAAGCTCCCGGGGACCCGCGGGAGCACCTTCGCCCCCATGGCTTATGTCGAAGTTCTGGCAGAATGCACAGGAAAGATTACAGTGCGAAAAAAAAATCGTCCCTGAACCGCCCCTGCCCACAAGTGGGCGTTCCTCCCCGTAATGAGGCCCAAAGCTTGCGACGACCGCAAGTTTTCCCGTTTTGCAAAAGCCAGTCTCGCCAGCCAGTCTGTCGACCCTGCACATGCGCGGACACATGGTGCATTTTCTCATCCAGCGGGACGCGCGGGCCAAAGCCTCACCCATCCGGCCGCTTCGATATGCTTCGACGTACAGAGCGTTCATGGTTCCCCCCTGTTCCCCTCCACCAGAGATCTTCTCAACAAGATAGCATTTCGGAACTGTCGGGCAAATCGGTTTGAACCTGCGAGGCCGCATCCGGAAATTCGATTTTGAAATACACCGACCGACCGGGATTGGCATCATTGTTCTTATTGAATCGACGATGCATTTGGCAGGCGTTGTAAATATCCTCAGTTGTGTTATATTCGCCCGCAATAATCACGTTCCAACCAAAAAAGGATGAAATTTAAAGCCTGCGCGGCCGGTGCAAACCGGATTTTACACAGAGGAGATTCCATGAGATTTCGTAATATGCTCATGTTGCCTGTTGCGGTTTCGATATTGTTCATTTTTACGCTTGGCTGTTTTGCCGGAGAGGGAAGTTCGACCCTGTACGCCCAAAATCAGGAGCAGTCCCAAGGGCAGGGTCAGGGCACGGGTCAGGGTCAGGGCCAGAAACAGGGTCAGGTCAACGATAAGGTTCGCCAACTCCAGGAGCAATATCGAGACCTGTTGAAGCACGAGTACAATCCTTCGAATTATCATCCCAAGTCGACCGGCGAGCCTTCGTTCAGCAAACCGGGCTGGATGAATCATTCGAAACACCGTGGCGGAAAAACGGTTTCGCGATCACACGGAAAGCGCGGGCGCCATGCGCGAAAATCGTATAGGCACAGATCAAAGACGAGCAGGAGATCTTCGCACCGCTACTCCTCGCACAAGAATCGGGGAACGCACGCCGCATCCAGGAGAAGGTCGTCCAGAAACCGAAAGGCTTCCGCGCACAGGTCGCACAGACATCATAAGGCCTCGTCCAGGACAAGGTCGGCTCGAAGCCCAAAGGCTTCAGCGCACAAATCGCACAACCGCTCGAAGGTCTCTTCCCGAAGGTCGGCTTCGGCCAGAAAGAGGGGAGCCAGAAGCTCCAGGTCTTCGCGTTCATCAAGCCGGCGGCACGGCAAAAGTGTCCGAGCATCTGCAAAACCGGCAAAAAAGGCCCACAAATCGGCCAGGGCCGCACATTCGCGCAAGGGCCGCGTGAAGAAAAACAGCGCTAAAACCAAAGCGCGGCGGAACCGGGGCAAGTCTAAAGGGAGGAAAAACACCAACAACAAGAAAAAAAGTAATAAAAAGTGATTTTGAACAAATTCTTGATTTGTATATTTCATATTTTATCCTTAAAATGTCCGCTGTGATTGAACCTTCTCTCAAAGGGGCAAGAAACGTTTTCGAAGAGGGGCAAACAAAAATTTTCGAAGGAGGAAAGGAGTTTATATATGAAGGGTAAGGTACTCTCTACCATCACTGCTGTTCTGTTCGGGGCTTCCATGGCTGTGTGTCCCATCGTAATGGCCGCCGAGCCTGCAACCCCACCGGCCGCTCAGGCGCCTGCAACCACCGAGGCACCTGCAATGCCTGCTCCAACCATGCAGGCACCGGCTACAAAAGAAGCACCAAAAGCCAAGCCGGCCAAGAAGAAGCATGCAAAGCACTGCAAGTGCATGCACAAGAAGCATGTAAAGCACGTAAAGCACAAGAAGCACGTAAAGCACCACGCAAAAAAGAAGGCAATGCCGAAAACAGAAGCACCTGCAAAAACCGAATAGCTCTGGCAAGACATTTTGCCGCCACTTTGAGAGATTGTAGAAATCAGGGCTGCGCGAAGCCTGCCTTTTCGATCCTGGATCGGAGGCAGGCTTTATTTTTTTTGGAGCAGTTCCAACATGCGCCCGAAGGCGGCCGCAATTATTTCCGCTTGTTCGGACACGAGGGTGCGCACATCCATAACGAAATGACCGGATTCGATTCGGCCTATGATTGGCGGGTCGTTTCGGCGAAGAGACTCTTCTATCCGGTTCGCGCTAAGGACACCGGATTGGACAGCCACGAGGGAAGTAGGCAAATCCTGGGCCGGAAGCGAGCCTCCACCCACCTGTGAAAAGCCGGGTCGGACCTCTATCCGGAGGAGTTTTTCGGGGTCCGCGCCCTCGATGGCCGAAGCGAGTTGGGTTGCGCGCAGGCTCAATTGCTCGGGGGAAACGGCGATCATCCTGAGTGTCGGAATTTTCTCCAGGGCCTGCCGTTCGTCCCGGTAGAGCCGCAGGGTCGCCTCCAAAGCGGCCAGGGTCATTTTATCGACGCGCAAGGCGCGCGTGATTGGGTTTTTCCTGCACTTTTCGATCAACTCCAGCCTACCGACCATTATGCCCGCCTGCGGGCCGCCAAGCAGCTTGTCGCCGCTGAAGGTGACCAGATCGGCGCCCGCCCGCACCGTCTGCTGGACGGTTGTCTCCCCGCGCAGTCCATACGGCGCCAGATCGACGAAGCAGCCGCTTCCCAGGTCCTCCACCACAGGGAGGCCGTGTTCCCGTCCAAGGGCTGCCAGTTCATCGAGCGAGACCTCTTTGGTAAAACCGACAATCTTGAAATTGCTGGTGTGCACTCTCATCAGCATGGCCGTGCGCTCGCAAACCGCCGACGAGTAGTCTCTCAGGTGAGTGCGGTTGGTCGTGCCGACTTCTTTTAGAATTGCGCCGCTCGAACTCATTACGTCAGGGATCCGGAAAGAGCCGCCGATCTCGACAAGCTGACCTCTGGATACGACGACCTCGCGGCCCGCGGCCAGCGTGTTCAGCGCAAGGAATACGGCCCCCGCGTTGTTATTTACCACGAGAGCCGCCTCCGCACCGGTCAGTTCTCGAAGGATGGATTCGGCGTGAACATACCTCGATCCCCGCTCGCCCCGCTCGAGGTCGTATTCGAGGTTGTTATAGCCGCGGCAAATCGCCTGGAGCCTCTCGACGGCCTGCTCGGGCAGAAGGGAGCGTCCGAGGTTGGTGTGGATCACTATTCCCGTCGCATTTACGATCGGCAGTAGGGTAAAAGCAGCGAGGCTGTCAGCGCGCCGCGCCACTGCGAGCGCAAGTTCATGGGGATTTAAAGCAGAGTTTGGCCCCCCGGGACTGTGTAAAATTCGGTTTCTCGCCTCGTCCAGTTCCTCGCGTATGGCATCCAGGACAATCCTGCGCGGATGGCGCAAAAGAGCTTCCCGAACAGCTTCCATCTGAAGGAGGGCATCCACGCCCGGTATTTGTCTCAGGAACTGATTTGCCTGGTTTTCTCCCACTTTACGCCTCCCGGAAAAACGAATATGCAATTTCATCTTTTATATCACAAGCCTGGCCGCTGTGCCACGTTCGCGCTTGCTGTCCCGACTCGATGCGGCCTCGGCGCCGGTGTTTTGCCCCAAGCTTTGTAAATCAACCTGAGCTGGCGTTTGAGGGATGTAGAGGCCGCAATGTGTGGTATAATGGAAACGTTTGATCATCTTCTTTTAATAATTTTTATTTCCAATTGCGGGATTTTTCGGCAAAGAAAATGACTTTTACAGAATTCGAGCAACGCTCCGAATTATCCGACGACCTGTTTTCCGGTTCCTCCGACATTAAATGTGCGTCCGCCGATGTCATATCGTTTTTGCAAAAAACGGGGGAGTCGGCAGCCCTAAGGGGTGTCCAGCCCTCAGCGCTCGCCTATCTGGTCGCCATGGCGATGCGCCGGATGCGAAAACCTTTCCTCCTCATTGCCTCAACGGACAAGGAAGCCGAAAGGTTCGCCGATATGATCGGCTTTTTTTCAGGCAGCGGAGCGAGCGCGGAAAGCCAGGCTAACCCGCAAAACCGCCGCAGGCTGGAGGCGGGGGATGCCCTGAACCGGCGGGTTTGGCTTTTGCCTTCGCGCGCGGGTCACCAGGCCCGCGCGCTCGGAAAAGCCGAAGCGACCGCAAAGAGGATCGAAACGCTCTATGGCCTGCGGGCCGCCTCCCCTCCCCTCGTGGCGGTGACCTCCGCCCAGGCGCTGATGGAGCGCCTTATTCCGCCGCAAACCCTTGTCGAAAATACGGCATACCTGCCGGCAGGCGAAATCCTGGACACTGAAGAGTTCGTACGAAAGTTGAGCGAGCGCGGATTTTTCCGGGTAACGCTCGTTGAAGACTACGGCGACTTGAGCCTTCGGGGAGGCATGCTCGACGTGTACGCCCCACTCTACAGCAGGCCGCTTCGACTGGAGTTTTTCGGAGATCAGCTGGAGTCCATCCGCCTTTTCCACCCGGCCACCCAGCGCTCGATGGGGCTCATGAAGGACGCGGTCATCCTGCCCGCAAACGAGATCGTCCTCGATGCCGATACGAAACTGCGGGCACAGGACGCCGTATACCAGGACGTAAGAAAAGGCCTGCTATCGCCGTCGGCCGGAAATATATGGCTCGAAAGGATTTCGGAAGGATACCACTCGGAAGCTTTCGAGTCCGTTTTTTCGGTCTTTTTCGGCAAGACTGCCTCCATATGGGAATACCTCGACAGGGGCGCCATCGTGGTTTGGGCGGACGCGGTCAATACCCGCCGGGAAATGCAAGCGCAGTGGGCAAGGATTTTGCGCGATTGGGACGAGCGGGCCTCACAGACCGATTGGAGAAGACCCCCGGAAGAGCTCTATTGCGAGCCGGAAAAAGCATTCGAAGAGGCCGGCCGCTTCCAGCAGCTTTTCTCCAGCCCGATTTCGGACATGAAGGGCTCCAGGGTTTTCGACCTCGCAACGTCGGCCCACACCGAGCTTGCCGCGGCCGTAAAGGCCCACCAAAACAGGGAGCGGCTGCTCGAGCCGCTTGCATCCCGGTTCCGCACCTGGATCGGGCAGTCGGTTTCGGTCTACCTCGTATGTTCCCAGAAGGATCGCGCTCAAAGGATATCCGAGCTTCTGCAGGATTATGGGGTGCAATCCGTGGCAAGCAGCAGGGGCTTCGGGGAGGAATCCTTCGAGGGGGGCCTTGTCAAAATCGTCCAGGGGACGCTTGCCAACGGTTTTTTCTGGCCCGCGGACAAGCTGGCCGTGGCAGCCGAGGAGGAGATATTTGAAAGGCGCCCCGCGCGGCGCGCCCAGAAGCCGCTTGCCGGCATTTTCCTCAGCTCGTTCCAGGATCTCCACCAGGGAGATTTCGTCGTTCACGTCGACCACGGGATCGGCGTCTACCGGGAGCTTTCGCATCTCAACGCAGGGGGGGTGGAAAACGATTTCCTGCTGATCCTCTACCAGGACGGCGACAAACTCTACGTGCCGGTGGACAAGCTTGGAAAAGTCCAAAAATACATGGCCATGGAGGGCCAGGACCCCAAAGTCGACAAACTGGGTGGAAAATCCTGGGCAAAGGCCAAGACAAAGGCAAGGGAATCGGCGGAAAAAATGGCAGAAGAACTCCTCGAACTCTATGCCATGAGGCAGGTGGGGGAAGGGCATTCCTTTACGCCTCCCGACCGGTATTTCCAGGAATTCGAGACGACCTTCACCTTCGAGGAAACCCCGGACCAGGCAAGAGCGATCGAAGACGTCCTGGACGATATGACCTCGAAACGCTCGATGGACCGCCTGATCTGCGGGGATGTCGGCTACGGGAAGACGGAGGTCGCCATTCGGGCGGCATTCAAGGCGGTCATGGATGGAAAGCAGGTCGCGATGCTTGTCCCGACCACAGTTCTTGCCGAGCAGCACCACGAAAACTTTCACGAGCGATTCACGGGGTTTCCGGTAAATGTTGCCTCACTTAGCCGCTTCAAGTCGGCAGCCCAGCAAAAGGGCGTGATCGAACAGATAAGGAAGGGCCAGGTCGACATCGTGATCGGCACGCACCGGCTTCTGCAGCAGGATGTGGTCTTCAAGGACCTGGGCCTTCTGATAATCGACGAGGAGCACAGATTCGGTGTAGGGCACAAGGAAAAGCTAAAGAGGCTGCGGACCTCGGTGGACGTCCTCACTCTTACGGCCACCCCCATTCCCAGGACGCTGCACATGGCTCTTGCGGGAATCCGGGACTTGAGCACGATCGAGACTCCTCCGGAAGACCGCCACTCCATAGAGACCTACGTGACCAACTACGATGAGTTCACGATCCGGGAGGCCCTCTATCGCGAACTAAACCGCAACGGACAGATTTTTTTCGTGCACAACCATGTACAGACTATCGTCCAAATGGCCTCCAAACTCTCGTCGTTGGCTCCGGAGGCGCGCATTTCAATAGCCCACGGGCAGATGAAAGAGCGGGAACTGGAAAAGGTCATGCTCGATTTCATCCACAAGAAAACCGACGTGCTGGTCTGTACGACGATCATCGAATCGGGCCTGGACATCCCCGCGGCAAACACGATCATAATAAACCGCGCGGACAAATTCGGACTGGCCCAGATCTACCAGCTGCGGGGACGGGTAGGCAGATCGAGCCAACAGGCCTACGCTTATCTGCTCATCCCCGGGGAGACCGTCATCACCAGGGATGCACAGAAAAGACTGCGGGCGCTTATGGATTTCAGCGAGCTCGGTGCTGGATTCAAGATCGCCTTAAACGACCTGCAAATTCGCGGGGGAGGCGCAATACTGGGCTCGTCGCAGTCGGGCCACATTGCCGCGATCGGCTACGAGCTCTACCTGGAGTTGCTTGAAAAAGCCGTTGGCAGCATGAAAAATGACGGCTCTCAGGCCGAAGCGATCGAAACCGAGATAAACCTTCCGGTTTCGGCTTTCCTGCCGGAAGATTACATCGGAGATACTGACCAGAGGCTGATTGCTTACAAAAGGCTTGCCACACTGGCCGATGAAGAGTCTATCGAGGAGTTGGCCGGTGAATGGCGGGACCGTTACGGGCCGTTGCCCGAGCAGGCAAAAAGCCTGGTTCTGATGGCTATGATGCGGCTTCTGCTGAGGCGGCTAAGAGTCAACCGCCTGGATGGGGATGCGGAGAACCTCTACCTTTCCTTCGGACAGCCCGACGATGCTCAGGCGGTTGTTTCCCTGTTCGGGCGCAAAAAGCTGAATTTCACCGCGGAGTCCCAATGGAAGGTGAAAGTGGAGATTTGGGGGCGCAACTTCCCGCAAAGGCTTCTGCGTCTTAAAAGAATCTTGCAAGAAACCGGCGAAAATGCTACAGGCGAAAATCAATAATCAGTAAAGTGTGGAATTCGAAGTCACTACTCAACCGCTTTTGAGAGGCAATGATGAAGCTTTTGCATAAGATCGAAGTTCTTGTTGTTTGCACGATTCTTGGTTTCCTTTTTTTGTCTGCGACAGGACGAGCTGAAGTGGTCGACCGCATCGTAGCCAATGTTAACGGCCAAATAATCCTTTACAGCGACCTGCAGCGCCAGATTGCACTTTTGAAGAAAAGGATGCCAACATTGGATATGAGCGATCCGGAGCAAATGCCAAAGATCGAGCGCCAGGTCCTGGAACAGATTATCCAACAAAAGCTTGCAGATATGGAGGCCAAGCGGCTCAAGATAACGGTGAGCGATTCCGAAATTGACGCCAGGATCAAACAACTCATGAGCATGAACCATCTGACGCCCGACCAGCTCAAAGAGAGCCTCAAAGCCAATGGCGACACGTTAAAAAAGTTGCGCGAACAGATAAAAGAAAGCGTTGCGCGCCAGCAACTCGTTGAGCGGGTGTTAAAATCCCAGGTGGTTATCAGCGACCAGGAGATTGACGCGTATCTGAAGTTGCAGAATACGCAGGGGGAACAGCAGGAACCGCCGACCTCGTCAGCCAACAAGGTTCACCTCGCCCTTATCATGCTCCCCATGGGAGGCAACCACGGGACCCCGGCGGAAGCCAGGAGAACCGGCGAAAAACTGGTGCGCGAACTCCAGGGCGGGGCCGACTTCCAGACCCTTGCCAAACAATATTCGAAAGGGCCCACCGCGCAGGAGGGGGGAGACATCGGGTATATGGATCGAGATGATATGGCCCCTTTTATGGCCAAGGCAATCGAGGGCCTCAAACCGGGCCAGGTGTCCAGCCCGGTGCAGGGAACAGACGGATATTACATTGTAAAATTGCTTGACGTTGGCAAGGAGCATACTAATATAGCAACTTCAGTTTCGCGCGAAAAAGTCCGGCAAATGCTCTTCGAACAGGCAATGAATCGCAAGTACGAACAATGGATAAAGGACTTGGAATCGAAAGCTTTCATCCAGATTTCTCTCTAGGTGACGGCCGTCATTTGATGAAAGAACTTGCCGAGTTTCTAAAAAACGAAAGGCTAAGCGGCAACCTGACGGTTGAGGCCCTTTCAGCACTGAGCGGGATAAGTGCGTCGATGCTCGAGTCTTTCGAAAGTTTCGACTTCGAGCGCTTCGGCGCCGCTATTCTCCTGCGCAATACCGTCCGGGCGTACTGCAATGCCCTCCATATCGATCCCGATCCCCTGCTTCAGAAGTACTCTTCTCAAATCGAGGCGTGCAGCGTCCAGGCTGCAGGGATAAAAAGATACGGGCGACTTCAGAAAACCCTCTACAAGCGGCGCAAAATGATCGCTCTGCCGGTTCTTGTCTTCTTTTTGGCTTCCGCGGCCGTTTTCTATGGTGGCGAGTGGATATCGAAAAGACGCTCGAAGCTATATGCTCCCCCGAACGCAAACAGGATTTTTTCCCAGGAAAACCTGCCTGCGGAACTGCAGCACTTGCCGGCATCCAAGGCGCGGGTCGCAAAACAGGTGCCCCGAGTGGAAGCCGGCCAGGCGGGTGCAAACACCTCAGGCAAAACGGGTCCAACTGAAAAGCCGGCGGCAAAAGGAGACCTTGCGGCAGGCAATACAAACAATCAACCCGAAGCCGCGGCTAAAGGCGCAACTGTTGCGAAGTCTTCCCTGCCCGCGCCTCAACCGCCGAAAACCGATGAAAAGACAGCAGGCAAAACGGGTGAAACCGGCACGCCGACAGCAAAGGCCGACATTGGTGCCGGCGATATAAATGATCCGGCCAAAGAGTTCCAAAACGCCATACCCCCGGACAACAACGGGAGTTTAGCCCAATTTCCCCTGGGAGAATCGACCGAAGCCGTGGCCGGCGAGGGATCACTCCAGGGCGCTGAAGCCCACACTCTAAACAGGTTTACAGTGGAAGCGGACGGCAAGGTGTGGATCAAGGTCAAAATCGACGGCCAAAAGGCCCGCTCGGAATTGCTCCGTCCCGGAGACCACAGGGAATGGGTCGCCGCGAAGAGCCTGGACGTCGTTGTGGGCAACGCTGGGGGCGTCCGCATGAAATGGAACGATAAAGAGCTTGAGGCACCGCACGACGCGGGTCGTGTTCTGCGATTCCGCCTGCCCGATTACGCAAAGCCCGCCCAGGGCTAGGCGCTTGTGATGCATTCGTGAAATACGGCATCAGCAGCAATCATCCTCTGGCCATGCCAAATCAGCTTCAAACCTGACCACAAATTCATCGTGGAATTTCGGCGACATACTTTAACTTAGGCGTGCGGGGGAAAACGATGACCTGCGCAGGAGCGGGCATTTATCCCCGCTCCTGCAAATCGCAATGAGAATCAGCGCCGATTGAACTTGTTCATGGCTTCGGTCAGGCAGCCGGCAAGAACGGCACAGACGGCTTCTTCAGCCTGGGAGACCGTTTTTTCGAAGTTTTCCCGGTCTTCGGAGTAGGGGGGAAGCAGGACGAAATCTTCGATCGGCTCCCCGTGTTTCGGGCGGCCGACCCCTATTTTCATCCGCGGGAAATCGGAGCCGCCGACGTGTTCAATGATGGACTGAATGCCCCTGTGTCCGCCCGAGCCGCCTCTTTGCGCAATGCGGATCCTGGCGAACGGAAGATCGAGGTCGTCGTGAACGACCAGCATCTTTGCGCGAGGGATTCCGAAGTACTTGATTAACTCGCCGACCGCTTCGCCGCTTCTGTTCATGAAGGTGAGGGGTTTGACGAAGAGGACCTTTCGGCCCTCGGCAACCGCAAACCCCCAGGAGGCGCGAAATTTTCGCTCATTCATCGACGGCAGGTAACGCTCGACCAGCCTGTCGATGACCAGAAACCCGGCATTGTGGCGAGAGCCGGCGTATTCTTTTCCCGGATTGCCAAGGCCGACGACGGCAAGGATTTGCTCCTCGTTGCGGCAGACATCACCCATGGAACACTATTTTTTTCCCGGTTTTTTTTCCGATTCTTCCCCAGCGGCCGGGGCCGCACTCTCGAGACCCTCGACACCAACGACGCCTGTCGACGGGTCATCGTCGAACTCATAGGAAGATTCGGCCACCAGGTCCTGGACATGGAGTATGTCTCCCATATCGAGATTGCTGACATCTACCCTGATCTTTTCAGGTATCTCCCCGGGCAGGCAGCGCACAGCGAGCGTTCTCTGGATGAGGTTTAGCTCGCCGCCTTTCTGGACACCCACAGAATCGCCCACCAGTTCGACGACAACCTCCACGGTAATCGACTGGTCCATCGGCACTTCATAGAAATCGACATGAAGAAAGCGCCTCCGGTAAGGGTGGGTCTGAATTTCGCGAATGAGCACCTGCCGAGGCTCGCCCTCGTCGATCTTCAGGTTGATGAGCTTGCTTTCACCGCCGGTCTCTCTTAAAAACTTCTCAAGATGCGATGAAGAAACCGCAAGTATGGTCGATGGAGTTTTTGGTCCGTAGAGGACCGCCGGAACCATGAGGTCCCTTCTGGCGCTTCTGGCGCCGCCTTTTCCCGTCTTTTGCCTAAGTACCGCTTCGAGTTCCAGACTCATTCCGTATGCCTCCAGATAATACCGGCGCTAATTCCCGTAATCACCGGCGGTGCAGGACCCGCCTGCCGCAAGTGA
Organism: uncultured delta proteobacterium; assembly: GCA_963813125.1. Lineage (GTDB taxonomy): Bacteria > Desulfobacterota > Syntrophobacteria > Syntrophobacterales > Syntrophobacteraceae > SbD1. Next base: position 190,172 of record CAWEZA010000088.1, read on the forward strand.
TCCAACAGTACAGTTACGCCGCAGCCCTAATATTCCCTGAATATCGAACTGATAGATTCTTCAAAATGCACCCGCTTAATTACTTCGGCAAGCATGGGCGCTATGCTCACCACCTGAATCTTGCTGCAAGCCTCTGCCTTCGCACTAAGAGCAATGGTGTCGGTCACCAGGATCTTTTCGATGGCCGATTCCTCGATTCTTTCCACAGATGCCCCGGAAAACACGGGGTGCACGGCGCATACCTCGACGCTGCCGGCGTGGGCGGCGCAGGCGGCGCTGGCGGTGCGCAAAACCGTCTGGCCAGTATCGATCATGTCGTCAAGAATAATGACCTTCCTGCCCTTTACGTTTCCCACGATGTTAGGGTGAGTACCGTTTTCCTCCCGGTAGTCCATCAGGGCAAGATCGAGCCTCAACCTTTCGGCGAAAAACCTCGCCCTCCCGGTGCCGCCGGCATCGGGGGCCACCACTATTTCGTTTCCCTCAAGCTCGTACCTGATGGCTTCGATAAGCGCGGTGGTGCCAAGCAAATGCTCTACGGGGATATGGAAAAACCCCTGGATCTGGTCGGAATGCAGGTCGATAGTGATCACGCGGTCGGCGCCGGCAACTGTCAAAAGGTCGGCAACGACTTTGGCGGCAATAGGCACCCTGGGCTTGTCCTTCTCGTCCTGACGCCCGTAGCCGTAATAAGGCACTATTGCGTTTATCCGCCGCGCGGAGGCCCTTTTGAGGGCGTCGATGACGACCAGAAGCTCCATCAGGTTTTCATTGACGGGCGGGCAGGTGGACTGGAGCACGTAAGTATCGATGCCTCTAACGTTTTCGCAGATCTCGACCCTTATCTCCCCGTCGCTGAAGCGGCCGATAATGGCTTTGCCGGGGCTTATCTGCAACTGCGAGCAAACTTTTTCAGCAAGGGCGCTGTTAGAATTTCCGGCAAAAAGAGTTAAACGGCTCCACATAATTTCACTCTGCCCCGTTTGCCTACCGGCAAAACGGGAAAAAATGGCTGGGGCGGGAGGATTCGAACCTCCGAGTGCGGGATCCAAAGACCCGTGCCTTACCACTTGGCGACGCCCCAACACGATATTTCGCAAATGCGTTTTAAGTAACAGCGGAGGCGCAAAAAAAAGAGCGCCCTCCGGCAGGATCAATTTTTACGGCCGATCACCTGCGCGGTGTGGACCCAGCAATCGGACCAGTCTTTTTGCGCAATTCGGGCGGCATCAGCCGCCTCGCGACCGGTCGCAAAGATTGCGAACACCGTCGGGCCGCTACCGCTCATCGAAGCCGCCAAGGCTCCCTGGCCGGTCAGCCAGCGCTTAATTTCGGCTATTACCGGGTATCGGGGTACGGTGACCGACTCCAGATCATTTTCGACGAGAACCCGAAATTGGTATGGGTTCTCTTCGAAATCAGCAAGTTTAATTTGAGCCATGCGTTTTGTCAATTTTAAATTTTGATATACCCAGGCCGTCGGCACGGACACAGGGGGTTTTATCAGAAGCAACGCATAGTCGGGCGATTTTTCCGTAAATTCGAGTTTCTCGCCAATCCCCGTCGCCAGGGCCGGGCGGGAGTCGAGAAAAAAAGGCACATCGGCCCCGAGCGACCTGGCCAATGTTGCGAGTCGGCCGGGGGGACCGCGTTTTCGAAAAAAGAGTTAAGAGCCACAAGAACTCCGGCTCCATCCGAGCTGCCCCCGCCAAGACCCGCGCCCCAGGGGATGCGCTTTTCGATGTCTATATCCACCCCTGCCCGTTTGCCGGCGGCCTTGAGGTAGAGCTCGGCCGCGCGCCATGCCAGGTTTCGCTCGTCTGAGGGAATTTCTGTGGTGTCGCACGCAATCGATATACGGTCGCCCCCGGGGCGCACGCCTACCGATATGCGGTCGAAAACCGAAATGGGCAGCATCAGGCTGGATAAATCGTGATAGCCGTCTTCCCTTTTTCCGGTCACCTCGAGCCACAGGTTGATCTTGCCCGGGACCCGGAGGATCAATGCCGATCCTTCGGGCCCGGTTGCGGATTTTACGCCTTCCAGGGTGCTCACCCGCTATTTTCCCGACTTCTGGACGTAGCGCATCCGAAGATCGTAGAGCACCGACTTGAGGAGGGCCTCCTCGTCGTGGTCGAGATTACCCTTGGTTTTTTCCTGGAGCATTCCCAGGGTGTCGATGATCTGCTTTGCGATGGCCAAATCGACAATTGTCCGGTTGGTTTCCGGCTCGGGAATCTCCCCCAGGTGCACAAGGGCCGATGAGCTAAGGGAGAAAACAAAGGTGGCCATCGAGACTTCGGGCAAGAGACCGTGCGCATACTCCTCATCACCGGAAGCCGCCTGGGGGCCGCTGCTTTGCTGTTCGCCGCCCGCGCGCTCTTCCCGGCTGTCTTCTTCGGGCGCGGTCTCCTCGGTAAACCGACGGCGATCCTTTACGACAAATCCCTTTTGTTCTTCATTTTCTGCCATAGGCCCGTTCCTTTCCGTTCGATCAACAGAGTGTTATCGCCTGGACAAGGTCCACATTTTCGAGCGCGAGCAGTTCCTGGGTCACGTCCGCAGGAACAGGGGTGTTCGTGCGCAGGAATATAATATTTTGCCCGCGGTCCAGCACCTGTCCGACGTTCATAAGCATAATATTTATGCGGTGGCGTCCAAGGCAGGTGCCAATGGCGCCGATGGTGCCGGGGGTGTCGATATTGTGTATGAGAAGAAGGTGGCCTTCAAGGGGCGCTTCGAGGCGGAAGTCGTTTATCCGGACCATGCGAGGTTCCTTTTTCCCCACGATGGTGCCGGCCACCAGGTTTTCACCCTTCGAGGTCTTCACATGGATGCTGATGAGGTTGGTGAAGTCTTCAGCCTCGCTGCGGATCGCGGTGGTGACCTTGATGTCCCGCTCCTTGGCGTGGACGGGGACATTGACAAAGTTGACCATGTCTCCGAGAATCGGGGTCAGCATGCCCTTTAAAATCGCGGTGGTGAGGGTCTGCGTTTCCATTGCGGCCGCATCCCCCACGAACTCCACCGAAACTTTCTGGATGGCGCCTTTTGTAATCTGGCCCAGCACGCACCCCAGCTGCTCGGCAAGAATCAGGTACGGTCTAAGTTTTGCCAGCACGGCGCCATCGATATTGGGCGCGTTCACGGCATTTCGGATGGTGCCCCGGGTCAGGAAATCGGTAATCTGGTCGGCAACGGCCAATGCGACGTTTTCCTGGGCCTCGGCGGTAGAAGCGCCCAGGTGGGGAGTGGCTATCACCTGGTCGAGGGTGAGCAGGGGGTTGTCCGTTGGCGGCTCTTTGGAAAAGACATCGATGGCAGCCCCGGCGACTTTTCCCTGTTTGATTGCATCGTAGAGGTCCTGCTCTTCGATGATTCCTCCCCTCGCGCAATTGAGGACGAAGACGCCCTTTTTCATTTTTTCGAACGCGCTCTTGTTGAGAATTCCGCGGGTCTCCGGGGTCAGTGGGGTATGGACGGTTATGTAATCGGCTTGCGAAAACAGCTCTTCGAGTGAAACACCTCTCAAGCCGAGGGTATCGATAACTTCGGGATTGATAAAGGGATCGTAGGCAATGACCTGCATCTTCAACCCCTGGGCGCGTTCGGCCACCACACGACCGATTCGGCCGATCCCGATGATCCCGAGCACCTTGTTGTAGACTTCCTTTCCCTTGAAGAGCTTCTTTTCCCAAAGACCGTTTTTCAAAGAAGTCGAGGCCTGAGGAATGTTGCGGGTAAGGGAGAGCATCATTGCGATGGTATGTTCGGCGGTGGTTATGACGTTGCCTTCGGGCGTATTCATCACCACTATGCCACGTTTGCTGGCGGCTTCGATATCGACGTTGTCAAGCCCTATACCGGCCCGGCCCACCACCTTGAGGTTTTCGGCATTCTGGATAATTTCAGCAGTCACCTTGGTCGCGCTGCGGATCACCAGGGCATCGTAGTCCTTGATCACCTGCTTTAATTCTTCCGCAGTGAGCGAAGTGCTAACCTGCACTTCGAATCCGGGTACGCTCGTAAGCTTTTCGATCCCGGAATCCGAAAGATTGTCGCTTATAAGAATTTTCATTAAACCCTCCTCAAATCGTATAGTCACAAAACTTGCCGCGCCTTAGAACCGAATCGCAGGGGAAAAAGAGAAACCGTCAATCACTTGGTCTTCACGGCAGTCTGCGTCCGAATCCCCTTTTCTCTCAATTCTCCATCGATGACTCTTTTGAACGTATCCAGCGCCGGCCCGCCGATAAACACCGTCCCGTTGATAACGTAGGTAGGGGTCCTGTCTATACCGATCCGGGCGGCCTCGGCCACGCTCTTTTTCACCGCGGCCTCGTATTTTGAACCCTTCAGGCACTTCGAGAACTCCGGACCGGACATTCCGAGTTTGACCGCCATGGCGATCAGATTTGGCTCCGTGAGGTCAGGCGTCGTATAGAGATCATCCTGATACTGCCAGAACTTTCCCTGGTCCCGCGCGCATAACCCGGCCTCCGCCGCCTTGAACGCATACTGGTGGGCGTGGAGCGGATACTCCATGTAGACCCACCTTATCTTGTCTCCGTATGCCGCCCTCACCTGCTCTACCACCTTATGGTTGGCGCGGCATGCCGGGCACTGGTAGTCGGAGAACTCTGACGACCGTTACCGGTGCGTTTTTCGGCCCCAGGGCGGGGGCGCCGGCGATATCGACCTCCACCTTTGGCGGAGAAGGCGCGGGCAAAAAGACCCGCACACCGTATTCGGACTCGTGGGCATGGGCGTAGTCGTTCACCGCCATCGATTTTCCCTGTTCTTCGAGGGCCTGCTTCAGACGCTGTTTGAGATCAGGAACGGTTTTCTCGTAAACCTGGAGCTGCTGCTGATGCTCCTGCATGTACCTGGCCACATCGGCATCTGAAATCTTCACAGAACCGGTCAGCCCGCTTAGGAGCTGAGCGAGCGTTTTGCCCTGCTTCTTTGCCTCCTTGTCGAGAACGGCATCGACTATCAACTGGTCCAGCCGCTGCATCTTCATCCGGTAGATTTCCTCGCGCATCTGCTGGAGCCTGGAGCCAAGGAGCACGTCGAGCCTCTGGTTGGTGATGGCCTCGCCGGCAACGGTTGCCGCGACCCCGTAATCATACCGGTCGTGGCCCCCCCCGCTTTCAGGCGCAAAGACGGGCAGCTTGTTTTCGAAGGGCACCCAAAACAGGAACCCCACAAAGAAAAGAAGCGCCAATGCGGCCTGCTGCCACAGGAGTTCCTTTCTGAAGGCGACCGCGAGCAGAGCTACTACGACCACCGCATTTGCAATGCAAAATACGCAGGGCTCCCGCATCCAGATCATGAGTAAAACGAGGACGGCTTCGACCCCGGCGGCGGAAAATGCTATCCATGCGACGCTTTTCTGCCTCAAGACGGCCAGAGCGGCGACGGCGAGATAGAACAGAGCGCCCCAAACCCAGAAGGGGACATGGAGGAAATGGATTCGGACCGTATCCGCGCAAGCGTTGGAGCAAATAGAGCCGGCAAAGGGAATGTAGTCATGAAAGCCGCTAAAAAACGCCACGACCAGCCCCATCAAGGCAACCGCCAAAAGCGGGATGCCCGTTTTAGACCCGTCTTCGGTTAAACCAGGCTCCGGCTCGGTCCGTCCGTCCTGCAAGACTTTATTATTCCGAAAAAACATAATCAAGCCTTCCTTACAAGGGGGCCCCGGGCCACCCTTTTGATAGTTTTAAAGATATCGGCGAAAGGGGCGCGAACAAAGGGTTCGACGTCCATCCCCTTTCGAAGCGCTCATAACCTGCCTGTGCCGGAATCACAGATGCAGGGAGAACCCTTTTTTCTTGGGGATAAGCTCGCTCAGATATTCATCGGTTTTTCTCAATTTAGATGGCGAGTCGGTAATAAGTTTTTTTGCCATCTTAAACTGTGAGATCGCAGCGTCGCTGTTATCCTCGTGATAGTAATAGCACCCGAGATAAAAATGCGCCAGCCCGAGCTTGTCCGTCTGCCCCAGCGCCACGCCAAGCTGATAGTCTATATCTGGAAATGTGGGGGCAAGTTCTTCGATCTGGGTCAGGTTTTCAATTGCCTCGGTTTTTTCCCCCATATCGATCAAAACCAAGGCAAGCCTGTAGTGAGCTATGGCTGAGGAAGGGTCTATCGCCAGGGCTGATTCCAGGACGTTTTTTGCCTCCCGCAGCTTGCCCGTCTTTCGCAAGCTTTCCGCAAATGTACTAAGGACGTAAGGATCGTCGGGCATGAGGCGCGCGGCTTTTTTAAGCTCGACTACGGCCTCGCTCCACTTCTGTTCTCTTAAGTAAAGACGCCCCAGGCCGTAGACAGCGGTGCTGTCGCCTTTCTTTATTCCCGACTGGAAGCGCTCGAGGGCTACATCCTCGTCGGAATAGCCGGCTATAAGGGCTGCCTGGATCACCTTGAAATCGCCTACCGGCGGCTTTCCGAGATCCTTTCCGGAGGCCTTCTCTTTTTTGACCAGGTCCTTTAGATACTGCACTCGCTCCTCGGTGGCCGGGTGGGTCGCGAGGTAATCGGGCACATTGGAGTTTTCCAGCCATGTGCGGTGAAGAAGCGTGCTCATCATTGCGGGCATGGCTTCGGGATTGTAGCCGGCCTTGCAAAGATAGCCGAACCCGCGAAGATCTGCTTCCATTTCGTGTTCGCGGCTGTATTTCAAGGTGGCCGTACCGCCCGCGGCCATGCCTCCAGCCGCAAGGCCGGGAGACCCAAGAAAAGCCCCGGCTATCATCGCCGCGAGCATTGCAATGCCCGTGATCTTTGCTTCGTCGATCGAGCGCTGGAAATGGCGCGCCATTATATGCCCGCATTCATGACCCAATATGGAGGCCATTTCGTCTTCAGACTTCATCATTTCGATGATGCCCCGGTAGATGAAGACATTTCCGCCGGGTATGGCGAAAGCGTTGGGGACCGACTCATCGATAACGAAAAACCGGAACTTGTAGGGCGTAATGCCGACCTGGCTCACGAGGCGCTGACCGACCTCATTGACATAGGTGAGCATTTCGCCGTCTTCGACAAAGGGCTCCGCCTTGCGGATAAGTTTTATGGTCTTGCGCCCCAGTCCGTTTTCCTCGCTAAGAGTCATGGGCAAGGCCCAGCCCGGGGCAAGGGTTACGAAGGTGAAAATAAGCAGGGTCAGGATGACCTGCGCTTTTGTCATCTTCTTCTCAAAGCTTTTGCCAAACGACATAAAAAGCCCCTGTCAATCTCTCTCCGGTCCGGGAGCGGACTCGTAATGCTCCCAGTCGACCCTCGATGCCTCGGACCACAGGCTTTCAAGATCGTAGAAATCGCGCACCGGCTCGTAGAAAATGTGAATGATCACATCCCCATAATCGAGAAGGACCCAATGTCCTTCCTGTTTTCCCTCGACTGCCCAGCGGCTTGATTCCCCTTGTCTCTTAGGCCCCTTTCCAGGTTGTCGGCGATTCCCTGGACCTGCCTGCTCGAATTTTCCGCTGCAGATGATAAAATAATCGGCAAAAGAAGAAAAGCGTGAGACCTCCAGAATAACCAGGTCGAGGGCCTTATGACCCACGGCTTCCCGCGCGCACAGGATCGCCTTCTCCCTGCTGCTATTTGTATTCGAATATCGTCGTATTTTTTCCCGGCGCCTGCCGGAAAACATAATTCATGCATCGTTTTTCCTTGCAAATTCGGAATGATGGGGCTCGCCGGCGGCCCCGCGGTAGAGCGCGTTTTCCCCTATATAGCCCCATACATCATCATGAACCAGGTACCGTATGGACCGCCCTTCGGAGGCAAGTTCCCTTATTCTGGTCGACGAGATGTCCATCCTGGTATTTAGCAGATTGTAGATCGAGCACAACTCGGGATGGCGGATTTGGGCGGTTTGGGGAACCGCTTCATACAATTTTGACACCTTCCCGGTCAAAAACGCCAGTATTTCATCCTTGCTGCATTCGGGTCTGCACAGCACGACTATTGACGCGAGCCCGAAGATTTCCCTGAAATCATGCCAGGAGTCCATTTCGAAGAAAGCGTCGCAGCCGACCAGGAAGAACAGCTCGGCGCCGGGGTTTTCCTTCCGGAACCGTCCAAGCGAATTGACGGTATAGGATTTTCCGGGCATCCGCAACTCGATGTCCGAGAGGCGAAACCGCGGGTTGCCGGCAATGGCGAGTTGGAGCATACGCCAGCGGTGTTCGAAGGAGACGATGTTGCTCTCCTGTTTGTGAGGCGGGACGGCGGAAGGGACAAAATTGACCCCGTCGAGCCCGAGAAACTCCATGGCTTCCTCGGCGGCTCTCAAATGGCCGAGGTGGACAGGATCGAAGGTCCCTCCAAGTATGCCCAGCCGTAGCGGCATAGGTTTTGCTCCGTATCTTCGAGGCTTGGGGCCAAAGGCCCGGTTGAGCGGTTCGTTGCCCTCAGCCGCGCAACTGGCCGTTGCCGAAGGCAATGAACTTGGTTGTCGTAAGTTCTTCGAGCCCCATAGGGCCGAAAGCATGGAGCTTCGAGGTGGAGATGCCGATCTCGGCCCCGAGGCCAAGCTGAAAGCCGTCATTAAAACGCGTCGAAGCGTTCACCAGGACAAGCGAAGACTGCACCTGCCTGACGAACCGGTGGGCCCGCTCGTAGTTTTCCGTGACGATGGCTTCGGTGTGCTGCGATCCGTACCTTGCGATGTGGCGCACCGCTTCGTCCATGTCGGACACGATGCGAACGGCAAGGACAAGGTCAAGATATTCCGCACGCCAGTCATCCTCGGTGGCGGCAACGCAGCCGGGGACAATCGACCTGGTAGCCTCGCAGCCCCGCAGTTCGACGCCGCTATCCCTTAAATCCCGGGCCATGGGAGGCAGAAAACTCCCCGCAATATCCCGGTGAACCAGCAGGGTTTCCATGGCGTTGCAGGTTGCCGGTCTCTGAGTCTTGGCGTTAAGGCAAATTTTTCGGGCCATTTCGATGTCGGCGCCGGAGTCGACAAAGATGTGGCAGACGCCCTTGTAGTGTTTCAGAACGGGCATCCTGGCGTTTTCGACCACAAAGCGGATGAGTTCTTCCCCTCCCCGGGGAATCATGACGTCGATGTATTCCTCGAGACCCAGCAGGTCGAGCACCGCCTCGCGATCCACGGTTTCAACGAATTGGACACCGTCTTCGGGGAGTCCGGCCTCTTTTAGAGATTCTCTCAAAATGGCGGCAAGGCAGCCGTTCGAGTGAAAAGCCTCGGAGCCCCCGCGTAAAATTACCGCGTTTCCGGCCTTTATGCACAAGGCCGCCGAATCCACCGTAACGTTTGGACGCGATTCGTAGACGATGCCGATCACCCCCAGCGGGATGCGCATCTTGCCGATCTGGAGCCCGTTTGGCCTTGTCCACATGCGGGTGATCTCTCCGACCGGGTCGGGGAGAAGCGAGACCTCCCGGAGCCCGTCGATCATCTCCCGCAAGACTTTGGGGCTTACGATAAGGCGGTCCAGCTTGGCCTTTGCCAGCCCTTTGCGCTCCGCCTCCTCGACGTCTTTGCGGTTGGCCTCTTCAATGGAGTCGCACCGCAGTTCCAGGGCCGAGGCCATCTTCTTCGAGAGCTTCGCGTTTAATGGCGCTTCCGGCCGTTGCCATTACGTGTGAAGCTTCGCGGGCTTTTTTGCCCATCTCCAAAATTTGCTCCCGCATAAATTCCTCCGCTTTGGATTTATAGCCCCTGTGCGGCCTCGCTCGTCAGGACGAAATTGTCCCTGTGAATCACTTCATCGGAGTGCTTATAGCCGATCAGGCCCTCGATTTCGTCGCTGTGGCACCCCTTTATGGTCTCGATTTCAGTGGACTTGTAATTGGAGAGCCCTATTCCGATCACGTTCCCGCTTCCGTCGATGCACCGCACCGGGGCGCCGATCCCAAAGACTCCCCTCACCTCCCTTATCCCGATGGGCAGAAGCGAGCGGCCCCGCTCGATCAGGGCCGAAACGGCCCCGTCGTCCAGGGTGATCTCTCCGGCGGGTTTGGGCAGATTGGCCAGCCAGACCTTCTTGCCCGACCAGGTCCTCTTTTTTGGCACAAACATCGTGCCCAGTTCTTCGCCCTCAAAAAGGCGCAATAGAACGTCCCTTTGTTTTCCCGGCGCGATGATCATCGGGATGCCCAGGGCGAGGCACTTGCGGGCGGCGTTCACTTTGCTGAGCATTCCGCCGGTTCCCACCGAACCGGGTTCTGGAGCGGCACAGGCAAGAAGCTTCTGGTCGACGCGGCTAACCACGGGGATGAGCCTCGCCGAAGGATTGCGCCTCGGGTTGCAGTCGTAGAGGCCGTCGATATCGGTGAGGTTTATCACTATGTCGGCCCCCACCAGGCCGGCGATGAGGGCGGAGAGATTGTCGTTGTCTCCGAACTTGATCTCTTCTACGACAACGGTGTCGTTTTCGTTGATAATGGGGGTGATTGCCCACCCAAGAAGAGTTTCGAGCGTATGGCGCGCATTGAGGTAGCGGCGCCTGTTGGCGAGATCCTCACTGGTCAGAAGCACCTGGGCGACAAGCAGATCGTACTTGTCGAAGGCGGCCTCCCAGGCTTCCATGAGAGCGCCCTGGCCAACAGCGGCAACCGCCTGCTTGTGCGGAATCGAGCGGGGACGCTCGGCAAGCCCCATCCTGTACATGCCGGAGGCTATTGCGCCCGATGAGACCACAAGTATATCGATTCGCGGCGTGCGCCCGCGAAGCTCGGCAATCTGATCGCTCAGCCGGTGAATCATGGCCCGGTCGAGCCCTTTGGGGCCGGTTACGGTCGCGCTTCCCACTTTGATCAGCACTCGCCTGCATCGGCTGAACAGTTCGGTTCTCTTCAAAGACTCACGCATAAGGCAAAAACGTTTCCCCGATCGAATTGCCGAGAATTCGAACCGCTTGACGGCAAAATCCAAAGTTTTAAATCATAGTACTTATGGGTGTTTTTTACAATAAGTTCGAAGGGGTGGATTAGAGGAAATTCACCGCCGCCCGCTGCGGGGCTAGGCCCCGCGCAGTCCGCTCCCGCCAATCCGGACAAAGATAGCGCGTCTTAGCAGCCGGGTTCCTGGAACCCTTCGGTTTCCGCATGTAAGGCCGAAGTTCCGATTTTGTCCTCGCCTATCCGGTTCAACGCCTGCTCCAGATCGTTTCGCAGGTCCTCGAAATCCTCACACCCGACCGAAAGCCTGACCAGTTCATCGGAAATTCCGGCCTCCCGCCTTTTTTCCGGCGGTATGCGAGGCATGGGTCATCGAGGCGGGGTGTTCAATGAGAGATTCGACCCCGCCGAGCGACACCGCCAGGGTAATCAGCCGCAGTTGTTCATGAGCGTTATTCCGCCTTCGAGTCCGTTTTCGACCCCGAAGGAAATCATGCAGCCAAAGCCGTCCATTTGGCGTTTTGCCAGTTCATGCTGCGGATGGCTTAAGAGACCCGGATAGCTGACCCAGGCTCACCTTGGGGTGGGAGTCGAGAAACACGGGCGAGCTTCATAGCGTTTTCCTGCGCCCTTTCGACCCTTAGCGCCAGGGTGCGCAACCCGCGCAGTATCAGCCATGCCTGATGCGGGTCCATGGTGCTTCCAAAAAGGCTCGCCACCTTCTTCACCCGGTCGTAATGTTCTTTGTCCCGCGCCACCACCATTCCTCCGATGACATCGGCATGGCCGTTTATAAACTTGGTCAGGCTGTGAATGACGATATCGGCGCCGAACTCGATCGGCCGCTGGAGGTAAGGGCTGGCAAAGGTGTTGTCGACGACCAGGAGCGCACCGTATTTTTTGGCTATCGCCGCGGCACCCGCAAGGTCGGTCAGCCTTATGCTCGGGTTCATGGGTGTTTCCACAAAAATCATCCTGGTTTGCGGACGCATGGCTTTTTCGATATTTGAAAGCTCAGAGCTGTCGACAAAGCTTGTTTCCACTCCGAAGCGTACGAGTTCGCTCTCTAGAATCACACGCGAGGCGCCGTAAATACAGCCGGACGGAACGACATGATCTCCTTGTCCAAGAAAGGACAGGAAGACCGAGCCGACAGCCGCCATGCCGGTTGCCGCGGCCACCGCCCCGAAGCCTCCCTCAAGGGTTGCGAGGCTTTGCTCGAGAGCGTTCACCGTGGGATTGCCGAGCCTGCTGTATATGTAGCCGGGCTGTTCCCCGGAAAACCGTGCGGCCCCTTCCTCGGCACTCGGAAAAGCGAACGTCGAGCTTTGAAATATGGGGACCGACACTTCTCCGTATATGCTGTGCTCAAGCCCTCCGGCGTGAATAGCCGTGGTGGATTTGGAAAACCCGGGCGATTTTTTAAGCTCACTTTTCATTTGGTTCTCCACGGATATGGGATCTCAAATGGTCCCCGTTTCAATCAGATGGCCCTGCCGGTCGACCAGCCCGCCCCAGCGAACCACACCTCTATTATTTGCGTTTAAGGTTATTAAAGATTAAGTCAATATAACCAAAAATCCGGCGCGATGCACCCTCCAAGGACAAATTCTCTTTTGAACACCCCCCGGCTATAATCAGGATCGACAGGATTGACCTGTCACTGCCCCCCATGGATGGAGAAAATGATAGTCAGCGCAAGCCGGCGGACAGACATTGCCGCCTTTTACTCGAAATGGTTTTTTAACCGGGTACGTGCTGGGTGGTGCCTTGTGCCCAATCCGTTCAACCCCAATCAGTTCTCCAGGGTCGCACTTTCTCCCCCCGAGGTCGATGCCCTGGTTTTTTGGAGCCGCAACCCGCGTCCTCTCATTAAGCGATTGGGTGAACTCGACGACCTGGGCCTGCGGTACTACTTCCTTTTCACCCTGGTCGGCTACCCTCGCGCGATAGACCCGCGGGCGCCGGCGCTCGGCCGGTCCATAAAGACCTTTCAGGAGCTTTCGGCACGGATTGGGCCGCAGAGGACCATCTGGCGCTACGACCCTATAGTCTTGAGTGACCTGAGCGGGGTCGGGTTTCATGAGAGCAATTTCCGCAAGGTGGCGGGGAGCTTCGGGGCGCCGCCCTCCGTTGCGTGATAAGCTTTGTTCAGCCTTACCGAAAGGCGCGCGCACGGATGGAGGCCGCGGCGGCCGGCTCCGCCAACCCTGTCGATTTTAACAGCCCGGAGGTGTCCGGACTGCTCGGCGCAATCTCTCAAATAGCTTCCGAAAACGGGATGCAGGTTTTCTCGTGCGCCATGGAACAGGATTTTTCCGCCTATGGCATAAACCACTCCAGGTGTATCGATCCCGAGCTGATTTCGAAGCTTTTCGGCATCAAGACCCGAGCTTCCAAGGACCCGTTCCAGAGAAAGGAATGCGGGTGCGCCGCCAGCCGGGACATAGGTATTTATGACACCTGCCTTTTCGGGTGCAGCTACTGCTACGCGACAACGAACATCGCGCGCGCTAAAGCCAATTATTTGAGCCATGACCCCGATGCGCCCAGCCTGCTGCCGCCCGCAAGGTAGAAATCAGCCCCGGAGCGGAGCGACAAGAGGTAGCCGGGCGGAAAATATTGACAGTAACCAAAGAGTTGGATATCCTGAAATAGTCAGTGATTTTAGGGTGTTTTTTCTCCGGAAAGGTTAACAGCCGCGCAAGAGGTGCTTTCAGGATGAAATCAGTAGGCGAACTCCTCCGCGAACGGAGGGTGGCTTTCAGTGCCGATATGCAAGAAGCCGCCCGATGGTGTGGTGAACCACCCGACTGGTTGGAGGATAGAGAGAAAGGAAGCGATCTTTCAGCAGCTGATTTCGAGCGGATTTGCAGGGGGCTGGCCATTTCTCCCTCGGCTCTGTTGCACGGGGAGGGCGATACCCCAACGCGAAGCGTGGCTCGTTTTCGCGCGGCGCTCGAAGACCCGGACGTTGCCCTGAGCTCGAGCGACCTGCGGCTGTTGGCCACGGCTTCCGAAATCGGCATGGCATTGGCGGACGTGCTGATCGCGCAAGGCAAAGCGGTTTTGTTCGGCCGGTACAGGAATCTGCATGGACCGGCTCGCAGCCTCCCCCCCTGGGAGGAGGGCTACGAGTTGGGCGAGGCGGCAAGGGGTTCTTTGATCCGGCGAGAAGGGCCTGTAACCGAGCTTGAGAGCGCGTTTATACAACTGGGCGTGCACGTCGCCCGAGTAAACTTTTCAACCTCCGCAATTGAAGCGGCGAGTATCTGTGAATACGGGGCTGTCCCCGTGATCCTGCTCAATACCTGCACTGCGAGGGCTGAGTACAGTCTTTCTCGACGGGCCATCCTCGCCCATGAAATGTGTCATCTGCTGCATGACGGCGGCGAAGCCGACATTGTCACAAGGGTCACATGCACCCTGTGCAATTTGCAGGATGCAATAGAAAAACGCGCCCGCGCTTTTGCCCCGGCTTTCCTGGCGCCCCGAAAACAGGTTCGCGAATGGGCGCTCACTGCCAATCTGCCAAAAGACCCGGCTCACCTGGTGCATGCACTCGCTTCACATTGGGGCCTCTCGTTTCTGGGAGCAATCTGGCACGCCAGGAACTGCAAACTGATCGCGACGGAAGTCGCGTATGAATTGGCTGAAATTGATATTCAACCGGATATGCCCATGGACAGATTCGAAACCGAGCCTGTCTGCCCTCCGTCATTAGCTGCCTATCCCGAGCTTCAAGAAAACCTGTCGCCACTCATGAAAGGATTGGCCGCAAAAGTGGTGATCGACGCGTTGGAGGATTCCACGATTTCATTGGGACGCGCCAAAGAACTGCTTTCGTGGGGGTAGGCTCAGTGAAGTGGATACTCGATGACATGGTTTTTTACGACCTGGCCTGTGCAGCATCTTCGAGGAGGGATTAGGAGGGGGAACCCGGTTACCACGGAACCGGATTCCCGAAAGAATACAGGCTAAAACAACAACGTTTTGATTAGACTTACTAGAACCACCATTTCGATCAGTAGGTTGAGGACTAGCTTTGCGAGCTCCAGGTCCTTCTGCATGGTTCTGCCTCCAAATAAAAGTTTTGATTTGAAGGGGGAAGGTAAAAACTTTCCTTGACCAGAGCTCTCGGTTGTGGATAATTTAAGGTTGCCTAGACCTAAATTTATCCACGAAACGAGAGGCTTTGGTGGGATTCCTTCCTCCAAGCCTCGTTTCTTTTCAGTTCCTATCTTAAAGTGACGACACCGATTGTTCAAACCATTTTTAATACGGGGTTTATTCCCGTATTTTCATTTATTTAACTTCCCGGTTCCGTGGCGGCTGTCCGGGAAAAACCGGTAGTCCAAAAGCCAGGGCGAATTTTCGGGGTTTTAAGACTGGCTCAGGCTGACACACTCAGCAAAAGCGCCCTCCTCCGCGCGGCTACCTGTCCTGTCTAGTTTAAATCCTGGATTTCAACAAAAATTTATTGTATCTTGCCCGGTTCGATGAAAGATCGATACCCACATTTAAATAGAGGAAAGGAGCGTTTTATATCGATGCTCAAAAAAGACCTTTTAACCGAACCAATTGAACATATCGACATAACCGGCTTTGACTCGACCGGGCTCGTCGAAGCGATGAGCAAAATGTCTTTCAGCGCCAGGGAGCTTGCCGACGCCTCCACGATTTTCGACCGCATGGTGAGCGATGCGTCATGCACCATCGTGCTCGCCCTTGCCGGCAGCACCAGCGCCGCCGGCTGCATGGCCGTCTACAGCGACCTGATCCGCTTCAACATGATCGACGCCGTGGTGGCGACCGGGGCAAGCATCGTCGACATGGATTTTTTCGAGGCAATCGGATTCAGGCATTACAAGGGCACCTCGCAGATCGACGATTCGGTGCTAAGAGATGCCTACGTAGACAGAATTTACGACACCTTCATAGATGAAAACCAGCTGCAGGAATGCGACGCAACGGTCAAAAAGATTGCCGACCAGCTCCCGCCCGGCGCTTATTCTTCCCGCGAATTCATAAAGGAAATGGGTAAATACCTGGTTTCGAACGCGAAGAAGAAAAATTCCCTGATCCAGTGCGCCTACGAAAACAAGGTTCCCATTTTCTGTCCCGCCTTTTCCGACTCGAGTGCCGGGTTTGGACTCGTGCAGCACCAGACGGAGAGGCCTTCGGGCCATGTCTCGATCGACTCGGTAAAGGATTTCCGGGAACTGACCCAGGTAAAGATCAACTCCTCCCACACAGGACTTTTGATCATAGGCGGCGGGGTTCCGAAAAACTTCATACAGGACGTCGTTATCTGTGCGGAAGTGCTGGGAAAGGAAGTTCCCATGCACAAGTACGCGATCCAGATCACTGTCGCCGATTCAAGAGACGGGGCCTGTTCGAGTTCCACACTAAAAGAAGCCAGGTCCTGGGGCAAGGTCGAGTCGGGCAACGACCAGATGGTCTTTTGCGAGGGCACCATCGCCGTGCCTGTTCTTGCAAGCTACGCCTATCACCGCGGCAACTGGAAAAACAGGCCGAGGCGAAACCTGGCCGACTTGTTCTAAGGGCGGACGAAGGCGGCAAGCATCGGGGGAAAAGCAGGCCGGAGAGAATTTTCAATGCCTATTCGGCCTGCACCGCCCGGTTTCCGATCCACAGATCGCCAAGACTGATTTCAAGGCAGTGTCACCGACAGGAATAGACAGTCATCGTCTCCATGCCGCGCCTTAGCTTTTTGTCAGGAGAAAATCTTTTGGGCGGGAAATGAGGCCCATAGACAAGAAGCGTCCCGCCCAGCCCTCCAGGACCTTTTCCAGTCTGTCGAGGGGCTTGTCGGGATAGATATAGAGACAATCGGCTTTTTGAATGGACTGGGTGAGGAAATCGGCGCAAATGAAGGATACGCGCTCTTGGAGATTTAAATCGCGAACGGCTTGGACTGCGCCCGATGCCAGGGACCGGTCGGACTCTATGGCATAGAGTCCGACCGGTGCCTGGCATCGGGCGGGGTTCAAGCCGTTCGCGATTTAAACTTCCAAGACGGCGTATCCTTCATTTGCACCGATTTCCTCAGCCGTCCATTCAAAAAGCCGATTGTCTCTATATCTATCCCGACAGCCCTCGACAGACTGGAAAAGGTCTTGGACGGCTGGGGCGGGACGCTTCTTGTCTATGGGCCCTCATTTCCCGCCCAAAAGATTTTCTCCTGACAAAAAGCTAAGGCGCGGCATGGAGACGATGGGGGCCTCTCGGTGACACTGCCTTGAAATCAGTCTTGGCGATCTGTGGATCGGAAACCGGTGGGCCAATAGGCATTGGAAACCTCTCTCAGACTGGATCCCCCGATGCTTGCCGCCTTCGTCCGCCCTTAGAACAAGTCGGCCAGGTTTCGCCTCGGCCTGTTTTTCCAGTTGCCGACGGTGATCGGCGTAGCTTTGCAAGAACAGGCACGGCGATTGGTGCCCTCGCAAAAGACCATCTGGTCGTTGCCGACACAACCTTGCCCCAGGACCTGGCTCTTTAGTGTGGAACTCGAACAGGCCCCGTCTTGAATCGGCGACAGTGATCTGGATCGCGTACTTTGCATGGGAACTTCCTTCCCAGCCACTTCCGCACAGATAACGACGTCCTGTATGAAGTTTTTCGGAACCCCGCCACCTATGATCAAAATGTGTGGGAGGAGTTGATCTTTACCTGGGTGCTCCCGGAAATCCTTTACCGAGTCGATCGAGACATGGCCCGAAGGTCTCTCCGTCTGGTGCTCACGAGCCAAACCCGGCACTCAGTCGGAAAAGGCGGGACAGAAAATCGGAAACTTGTTTTCGTAGGCGCACTGGATCAGGGAATTTTTCTTCTTCGCGTTCGAAACCGGGTATTTACCCATTTCCTATATAAATTCGCGGGAAGAATAAGCGCCGGGCGGGAGCTGGTCGGCAAACTTTTTGACCGTTGCGTCGCATTCCTGCAGCTGGTTTTCATCTATGAAGGTGTCGTCAATTCTGTCTACATAGGTATCTATTAGCACCGAATCGTCGATATGCGAGGTGCCCTTGTAATGCCTGAATCCAATTGCCTCAAAAAATCCATGTCGACGATGCTTGCCCCGGTCGCCACCACGGCGTCGATCATGTTGAAGCGGATCAGGTCGCTGTAGACGGCCATGCAGCCGGCGGCGCTGGTGCTTCCGGCAAGGGCGAGCACGATGGTGCATGACGCATCGCTTACCATGCGGTCGAAAATCGTGAGGCGTCGGCAAGCTCCCTGGCGCTGAAAGACATTTTGCTCATCGCTTCGATGAGCCCGTCGAGTCAAAGCCGGTTATGTCGATATGTTCAATTGGTTCGGTTAAAAGGTCTTTTTTGAGCATCGATATAAAAGGTCCTTTCCTCTATTTAAATGTTGGTATCGATCTTCATCGAACCGGCAAGATACAATAAATTTTCGTTGAAATCCAGGATTTAAACTAGACAGGACAGGTAGCCGCGCGGAGGAGGGCGCTTTTGCAATTGGGTTAGCCTGAGCCAGTCTTGAAACCCCGAAAATCGCCCTGGCTTTTGGACTACCGTTTTTCCGGACAGCCGCCACGGAACCGGGAAGTTAAATGAATGAAAAAACCAGAATAAACCCCGTATTAAAAATGGTTTAAAAAATCGGTGTCGTCACTTTAAGTAGGAACTGAAAAAACGAGGCTGAAGGAGGCGTCCCACCAAAGCCTCTCGTCCCGTGGATAAATTTAGGTCTAGGCAACCTTAAATTATCCACAACCGAGAGCTCTGGTCAAGGAAAGTTTTTACCTTGCCCCTTTAAATCAAAACTTTTATTTGGAGGCAGAACCATGCAGAAGGACCTGGAGCTCGCAAACTAGTCCTCAAAACCTACTGATCGAAATGGTGGTTCTAGTAAGTCTAATCAAAACGTTGTTGTTTTAGCCTGTATTCTTTCGGGAATCCATCGTGGTAACTGGGTTCCCCCTCCTAATCCCTCCTCGAAGATGCTGCGAGGCCAGGTCGTAAAAACCATGTCATCGAGTATCACTTCACTGAGCCTACCCCCACGAAAGCAGCTTTGGCGCGTCCCAATGAAATCGTGGAATCCTCCAACGCCCGATCACCACTTTTGCGGCCAATCCTTTCATCGGTGGCGACAGGTTTTCTTGAAGCTCGGGATAGGCAGCTAATAACGGAGGGCAGACAGGCTCGGTTTCGAATCTGCCCATGGGCATATCCGGTTGAATATCAATTTCAGCCAAATCATACGCGACTTCCGTCGCGATCAGTTTGCAGTTCCTGGCGTGCCAGATTGCTCCCAGAAAAGAGGCCTCAATGTCAAGAGAGTGCATGCACCAGGTGAGCCGGGTCTTTTGGCAGATTGGCAGTAGACACCCATTCGCGAACCTGTTTTCGGGGCGGCAGGAAAGCCAGGGCAACGAGCGGGCGCGTTTAAGTATTGCGACCTGCAAATTGCACAGGGTGCCATGTGACCCTTGTGACAATGTCGGCTTCGCCGCCCGTCATGCAGCAGATGACACATTTCATGGGAAACGAGAAAGACTGTACTCCAGACCTCGCAGTGCAGGTACTGAGCAGGATCCAGGACAGCCGTATTCACAGATACTAAGCGCTTCAATTGCGGAGGTTGAAAAGTTTACCGGGGCAACATGCACGCCCATTGTATAGAACACGGGGACTCGGTTACAGGCCCTTCTGGCCGGAGAAAAGAACCCCTTGCCGCCTCGCCCAACTCGGTAGCCCTCCTCCGGGGGGAGCTACGAGCCGTCCATGCAGATTCCTGGAACAGCCGAACGAAACCGCTTTGCCTTGCGCGATCAGCACGTCCGCCAATCCATGCCGATTTCGGAAGCCGTGGCCGACAGCACAGGTCGCTGGAGCTGTGGGCAATAGTCCGGGTCTTCGAAGGGCCCCAGAGACCGTTGGGGTATCGCCCTCCCCGTGCAACAGAGCCGAGGGAGAAATGGCAGGCCCGTGCAAATCCGCTCGAAATGGGCTTGCTGAAAGATCGCTTCCTTTCTCTCTATCCTCCAACCAGTCGGGGGGTCCGCCCACCATCGGGCGGCTTCTTGCATATCGGCACTGAAAGCCACCCTCCGTTGGCGGAGGAGTTCACTACTAATTTCGTGTTGAAAAACACTGCTTGCGCAGCTGTAACCTTTCCGGAGAAAAAACAGCCTGAGTCACTGACTATTCAAGGATATCCAACTCTTTGGTTACTGTCAATATTTTCCGCCCGGGGCCCACCGCTGGCAGCTGGGTACCCTTGCAGGCGGCGGCGGGCTGGGCGCGTCGGGGTCATGGCTCAAATAATTGGCTTTAGCGCGCGCGATAAAGGTTGTCGCGTAGCAGTAGCTACAGCCCCAAAAGGCAGGTGTCATAAATACCTATGTGCCGGCTGGCGGCGCATCCGCATTCCTTTCTCTGGAACGGGTCCTTTGAGCGA
>CAWEZA010000089.1:0-16790 GCA_963813125.1 uncultured delta proteobacterium
CAAGACTTTTGTCCTTGAAACTGCCTTGGGGGGCGAAGTGGGCCTTGCAGTGATTTCAGAAAAAGGCCCTTTTTCGGTGATCGTTTCAGACTTGCGCATGCCGGGGATGGATGGAATTCGGTTTCTTAACCATGTGCGACAGGTGGCTCCGGACAGCGTGCGGATTATGCTCACTGGCAATGCGGATCTGCAAGCGGCAATCGAAGCTGTAAATAAGGGATATATTTTCCGCTTCCTGACCAAACCGTGCGATCCGCAAACTCTAAGGGACGCCCTTGTAGACGGGATTCGGCAGTATCAGTTGATATCTGCGGAGCGCGAACTGCGGGCGCCAAAACTATGGCAGATCGAAACGGCAGCATACCTCTCTCAAGTTGGATGCCTCATTTTGTCGGAGGAAACCCTCAAAAAACTCTACAGGGGCGAAGATCTCACGGCCGAAGAAGCACAGCTTTTTGCCATGCATCCCTTTATTGCTTCAGAACTGCTCTCACATATTCCAAGGATGGAAACTGTCGCCAAGATCATCGCCGACCAGGAAAGAAGCTTCAATGATACAAGGAGTGGTGAACTCCTGCTGGGTTCTCGAATTCTTAAGGCGGTACTCGATTTTGACAGGATCCGCGCGACCGGTATCGCCGATGGTAGCGCACTGGAAGTGATGGCTTCCAGAACCGGTCGATATGACCCGAATGTGCTTGCGGCGCTAAAGCAGGTGATTGTAGTTGTGCCGGGTTCTGGGAAAATGTCCCTACCGGTGGATAAGTTGAAAGACGGGATGATCATTGACGGCGACATATTCCTGCGGGATGGCCGCTTGCTTGTGGTCAAAGGCTGCCGGGTAAACCTCACCTTACTCGCACGAATGAAAAATTTTGTCAAAGATCCGGGCATTGTTGAGCCTGTCAATGTGATCCTGCCGTCGGGAGAGTAAACAAGACATAGTGCCCGCATTCGGGCATAAGCGTAAGAGATCGCGGCGCTGATCGTGGAGAGGGCCGAGGATGCAAAGTTAGACGATTTGGGTTTTTCCCTGCGATCTCTGCGACTTCGCGTTGGGCTTGACATGAATGGTGGCTCACATCAAAAAAGATTCACCTCATGTCAGTTCGGAACCGATAATATGGAACAGAGACCAAAACTCGGGAGGCGCGGATCTGCATGGAAACTCGTCGGCTTCTCGTTTCCTGACTGAGAAGTAATAGTATCAAATAAGGAACACTACGTTGAACGAGTCTAAGACTTTCGCAAATCGTGTTCATCGTGTTCTTAGTCGTTTTTGGAATAGGGAAGACCAAAGTCAGTCGTTGACAGCAGTACCTGTCCGCATGCGACAACCCCAGCAACGACACGATGTGCTTCCCGCCTCTGCTCTGGCTCGTCCTCCGTCAAAGACCACTTCGACGATCCTGGAAAAAGTGAGAAACCTGAAGATCGCTCTCGAATTTGACGGCGATGAACGCTCCCGTCTTGACCGAATCATCTCCACCAGGGAGTTCCTTCTCTACCTGGACGAGGTGATCTTATTTAAATTCATGTCGTTGAAAAAAAGTGGACTTCTCGATTCACAATCATCCCTGACAATTGAGTCTGTCAGTCATAAGCTGAAAACTTTTCTCCTAAAACCCATGCTGGATGAGAGCGAGAATGAGGAAGAGCTCAAAAGGTCCGAGCATGAGGGACCTTTAAATACTGAAGAGAACGACCATAGGCAATCAAGAGTCGTCTCAGGGGTTATCACAGAGAGAGAAATTGAGCTTGAAAAAGAGTGCGAGATATTAAGAAGGAAAATAACACGTTTGGATGCTGCGGTGCGAACTGCGCGAATAAAGCTCAAGGCCCTAAACCCTATGTATGATATGGTGGACACACTAAGGGCTAAAAACTCCATTTTAAACGATAAAGTAAGATACCAATCAAAATTGCTAAGAACACTTTCTAAGAATCAACCTGATCAAGAGCAGCTCTTAGCAACCTCACAACAGCTCAAAGCACATAACATAAACCTCAGGTCTAAGCTTCAAGAACAATCTACGCTGGTTGATCAGTTGTCAGCAAGAATTTCCTCTGGCGATCCATCAAATATGTCCGACTCACAACTTAAGGACTTAATGGATCAACATATTGACCTCTATAAATTATTAAATTAAAAATGTGCACATTCTGACCTCTTGCAAATGTCATCGGATGAAACGTTGTCCGTCACAGTGGAAAGACTTCACGAAGAGAATATTCAATTAGAAAAGTTAATTAGTATGTCAGATCCAATCTCTGACTCTATGACTAAAGATTCATACAATCATGACTCACTTATAGAGCTATTGACAATACAGAATAACGGCATTAGACAAGCCTTATCTTCAAAAGAAGAGGAGATCACAATACTGTCTGGTGATCCGCAAAACCGTATTATGATTGAATCTATGATGGGCCTGGAAACTGATATTCGTGCGTTACGGGAAGAAAATAAACTTAAGGAAGAATACGCTAGACATCTCCAAGATGAAGCGAAAGTATTGCAAAGTAAAATAAGAGGTGCTATTGAACTTAAGATGGAGACTTCCCAGCTTAAACTCGACCTCGAAAATAAAGAGCGTGCTCTTAAATCGTACACAGCGCTTGAATCGAAATATAAAGGTATTCGAAAAGAGCACTCTGAGCTAAGACTAAGATATGAAAAGACTGTGTTTGATCTTGACCTGGCCAATAAGGATGTTGCCAAATTAACTAAGGAATACAATCGCTTGATTAATGAATATGGAGTGCTCTTCGGCGATCTTAAATGAAATGATATTTGCCTGGCAAGGTACACGATTTTTCCGATGATCGGCCGAAGGGGCCAGGAGTGATTATGCCAAAAGGGATTTTTAAATACCGCATAACGGAGCTTCTAGGTTTTTGGTTGCGCTGGGTGAGGACATCCGGCGACCCTGCTGACTGTAAATCACGCGAAGGGGGAGATGTGGTCCGCGATTCCGCGGTTGAGCACTGTTGCGTAGACGAGATTTTGGCCGAAAACCAGGAACTCAAGGCTAGAATCGAGCGCCTGCACGCATCGATTTCCGGGTCTTCATCTGTGACGGATTGTTCTCCTATGGTGGACCCATTGAAGGTCATTATCAATGAACAGCAAGCTAAACTCCGGCTGGCGTCAAAGAAACTGAAGGACCTTCTCGCATATCACAATTTGTACCGGGCGCTTAAGGCGGAACGCGATCTCCTTGTGACCAAACTGGAACATCAAAGCAAATTGCTGCATAGCATGGTGAATGAGAACCCGAATCTAAAGGTTTCCATTGCAAAGATCGAGGGCATAATTGAGGAGAATCAACGTCTCAAAACGGAGCTTGGTAAGAGTTCAAACCTCCTCGACCAACTCCGGAACTACCTTCCCGCTGACTATCAGCAAAAGATTGAAGAACTTGTTAAAAAAAACCTTTTGCTCATTGGCGATTTGGATGAGAAGGGTGTTCAACTCGAAGCCGCACTGGCTGGCTCCGATGGGAACCTGATGGACTACTTTGACAGGTTGGGCGAAGAAAATGCCCATCTGAAAAAGATAAAGGAAAGCAGGCAGTTCATCGATGAGTATATTGCGAGTCACGCAGAGAACCGCAATCCGGAGGAAGTGATTGAGATCTTGGACGTTGAAAACCAACGCATGGAACTGACCCTGGGCGCAAGAGAGGAGCAGATCGGATATCTTTCCGGCGGCGGCGCTCTAAACCCGGGCCTGCTCGACGCTTATACGAAGCTTCGGAAGGACTGTAGATATCTCTTCCTGGAGAACCAGCACAAGGAACAACTCAGTTGCCATCATGAAGAGGAAAAACAGCGGCTATATGCCCAGGCACGAGGCAAAACCGCGCTCATTAAAGAAAATCATCGTCTGGAAATGGAACTAAAATCCTGCAATGAGACATGGAGCAATAACGTAAAAGAGGCGCAAACACGGATCGAGTCGCTCAAGATAACAAGTTCTGCAATTCAATCTAAATATGAATTCGCCACAGCTGAAAATATTAATCTTCGTAATGAGTTGTCAATACTGAAGAATGAATACGAAATGTTAATGAAACAGTTAGGCACTGCTTTTGGAGACTTGGAATCATAGGGGCTATGTGAATTAGCCTGAAGGCGGCCGCCTCTTTCGAGGATTTGTGAATCCATATGTTCTCAAAGTGGCGCTGCCACTCCCCTTGGACCCGGAGATGTGTGCGCGGGTAATTGTCGGTTTTATAAATGGAGTCAGGGGGATTTCGGTATCCGTGATTCTCACCTGAGAGGCGATGGGTTAGTATTTCGGACGGTGGGACGCTGTGATCAGATCGTCTCATGCAACGCTTGAAGAGGTTGTGATGAAAAGAATTCCGATAAGGCTGGGACGAAGCCTGGAGCTGATGGGCAAGTTAGAGAAAAAAGAATTGGATAGAGCGCTCGAAATTCAGAAAGAGCTTAATATCGAACTGGGAACACTGGCACTGCTTGAGGGCTGCCTTACACTTGATGCCTTCAGTGCCATCTACGTAAAGCAGCAAAAAGATATCAAATCCTTCCGCGAAGTGGCTCTCGAGGGGCGGTTCCTGACGGTCGAGCAACTCGATCAACTCGAATTGCTCAGTCAGCAAAAGCATATCCGTTTAGGAGACCTGCTCATTGCGGCGGGGCTGGTAACGGAGGAGGATATCCGGATTGCCATGGAATACGATCATTTTTCTTAAGGCCGAGGTCGTGGCTGAGTTGCAATCCCTGTCCACCAATGTGCAACTTCACCTGCGCTCCTGGTATCAGTTCCATCTGGAACCATTTCAGGCGCAGGCTTCTTTGGCCGGTAAATCCTCCATGACCCGGTCTGAGGAGTTACAGCTCAAGACGGAAATCCTGCAACCGTTTTTGCCGGACTTTGCAGCCGTACACATAGAAGACGCCGAAGGCCGCGCAATTGCTTTTTCCCCCAAGGTCGTGGAACCAGCTGATATTTGAAAAAAAAGCACTGGCGCCTCACGCGGTCTTATAAGGGCTCCCACTCCTCCGCCGCCGCCTTTCCGTGCTTTCCCCATTGATTCTATTTCGTTATTTCTGTATATCGTGCCCCGGTGTGGTCGTTTCGGGAGTTCATGCATCTAATATCTGAACGATCCGCGGTGAATAACGGCTGATAAACCGCTGCGGCGGAAAGAATATTCCGCCGCTTGGCCGCCGGACTCACCAGTTCTTTCCTTTTCATCTTCGCATGAACCCCGATACGCAAACCGTAAATTTCAGGGAGGTTCTCAATTGTTTTTGCGCTCCAGGCAATGCTCGGTTTTTGTTGTCCTCTTTTTTCTGCTCCTTGCGCCTGCGCTTTCGAGCGCTTCCGCAAAGCCCGGGAAAAAATCCACGGCGGCATCCGCCCCTTCTCAATGGCTGGCTGGTGTTTTGAGCCGTGGCGCCGACTCATTGAACGAAAAAACGAAGCAAACGGCCGATCGCACTGCTCAGGTGCAGTCAAGCCTCTCGGATGCCGCCGCGAGTTTGCGGGAGCTGCAAAGAAGAGCCGCAATATTGAAAACCGGTATCGAAGTCGAAGCTCCTCCCGCACCCGTGGTTGACCAAATCTTCAAAAACTTTTCGGCAATTGGGGAAGACATTTCCTCCCAACTGGACAAGGTCAGCGACGAAATCAACGAAGCCCGCAGACTCGGCGCTAAACAGAAAGTTTCTCTGTCCGCTGTCGATGCTCAGGTCCAAATCCTCAAAAATATGAACCAGCCCGGCTTGTGGGAGGGCCAAATTCAGTCCGCCTATGGAAAATACGCGACCGCGTGCGCCGCATTCGCCGCCGCCTCGGGGAGGCTTGTAAGCGCGCTTGACGAAAAAGCTCGTTTGCTGAAACAGGAAAAAAAACTGCTCGACGGGGTGCTGCCACGGTTGAAAAGCCTGCAGCAAGCGTCTATGGCCGGTCTGCTCCAGTGTGGCGACTCAAAGCCCCTTAAACAGCAGTTCACCGATCTTTGTTGCGGAGTAGGCTCCATGCCTCGCGATGCGTGCCTGTGGTTTTCCGGGATGCTCCGCTCAGTCCAATTAAAACCGTTCCTTTTCAAATCCTGGGCGCCGCTAACAGGGCTTCTCCTGTTTGCCGTTTCCCTTGGATGGGCCGCCATCCGATTGAAGCGCCGCCTCGAATTACTGCTCGACCACGTTGGTCCCTATGCCCGGGAAACGGGTGTCCGTGTGTTGGTGAGCCTCGCTCGCGGTATGATCTCCATGACATACCCAATCGCATTCCTGCTCTGGCTGACCGCGGCCTATGGTGTTCTGGGGCTCTTCGACGTCCTCCCGGCGCTAATTGTTCTATGCATCCTTGCGGGTCTTGCGGTTGTTGTCATGTCCATGCGGGTGATAAGCGACGTGTTCCGCGGGACGGGGACCGATGCGGCCTGCGTTCCCGGTGTCGACCGCACAGCTGCGCCGTCTTTTTGCCGCCGGCTGCAAGGTTTTGCGGTGTATGTGGTCATGGGCGGTATCTTTATTCAAATCCTGGGGCTCGACAAGTTTCCTATAACGTTGACGCTGCTCGTTAGCCGGCTCTACGGTATCGGCGTGCTTTTTCTGACATGTCTTCTGCTGCGCCCCGGCTACCTGAAGAAAATCATCGACCACCAGATCTCTTCGAAATGGACAAAATGGTTGCGCTGCTCGTGGACCGCTTTACTTCTCGTGCTGATCACCGTCTGTTTAATGGAACTGCTGAGATTTGAGTCGTTTGCGATCTATGCTATTCGCGCCGCGGTCTCGACGGAGGCCCTGGTTGCCTGTGCGCTGCTCCTTGCGGTGATGGGCAAGGGGGTTTTGAAGGAAATCTTCGAACGGGAGCATGCCCTGCTGGAAGTATTTAGCGCTGTGGGCATTCAGTTCCAACAGCTCTATTTCCCGGCTCGTATGGCGTTTTTCGCGGTGATTATCGCCGGCCTTGGAGCTGGTCTTCTTTTGGCGTGGGGACTGGGGACCTCATCTTTAATGGGTTTTGTAAACGATCTGGGCAAGGGGGTGAATCTGGGGAGCCTGCGCCTTAGCCCCCTTACGGTTCTTGCGTCCGCACTCGTTCTCTATGTGGGGTTCCGCGGCTCTGAGCCTTTTTCGAACATTTCTGCGCCTGAGCATTTTACCCCGAACCGGCTGGGATTTGGGGGTCCAGTATTCGATTGCAACCATAGTGCACTACACCGTAATTGTCGCCTGCGCGCTACTGGCTATGAACGTTCTCGGTTTTCCGCTTGGAAGCCTGGCGATCCTTGCCGGCGCGATGGGCATCGGAGCCGGTCTCGGTCTGCAGAACGTGATCGCAAACTTCGTTAGCGGCCTCGTTCTGCTTTTCGAGCGGCCCGTCAAGGTGGGCGACATGCTCATTGTCGATGGACAGTGGGGCGAGGTAAAGTCCATCAAGATGCGGAGCACGGTTTTCCAGACCTTGGACCGCTCGGTCCTGATCATCCCCAATTCAGATCTGCTGTCCACCAAGATAATAAACTGGAGTCATTATGGCGTCGGCCCCAATCGCCTTACCCTCAAGGTGGGGGTCTCCTACAGTTCGGATGTTAAACTCGTCACCCGGCTTCTGCAGGAAATCTGCAACGCCAACCCGCGTGCAATGCACGATCCCGGGCCGCAGATATTTTTCGAGGCCTACGGCGACTCCTCCCTGGATTTCTGCATCAGGGTGTTTCTCCATACGACGAGTGACCGCGTGCCGGCCACCCATGAAATCAATATGGCCATTTTCGAGGCTTTCCTGGAACATGGAATCGAAATTCCGTTCCCCCAGCGGGATCTGCACATAATAGACGAGCGCAAAAACCGTTTGGAGAATGCCGGGGAATTGGATCCGCTTGGCAGCCCGTCCCGTCTATGAGGGGTACCTGCCCCGCAGTCGGTCTATGAACCGTTCCAGGTCGTTTGGCTCTCCTTCGTGATAGTCTTCCGGGTAGAGAAGTGCGTTCATGAAGAAAATGCTCGAAAGCTCCATCGCCCGCTCAGCCCTCATGGCAAAAGAGTCAAGGCCCCGCTCGACCTCCCTGCGGGCTTCCTTGCCCAGCCCCTCGCAAAACGGGCCGACCAGTTCGGGGAGTTCCATGAGGAGCATCGTTTTTTCCTCAAGTTTTTCCCGGTGCTCCCCGGGGTCGTCTCTTACAAAGAGGGCCTCGCGGGCTTCCTGCTCGATGCGCCTGATTTTCTCCGCCGCTCTTTGAAGCTCGGAGATTGCCTTGGATATATTCTCGCTCATTAGTCCCTCCAGTCCCTGTATATCTGATGATTTCAATTTAGTCGAGATTGATTGAAAACATTATCCACCACGGGTAAACGATTAAGATCGAGAATCCTTTTGATCGGATTTCCAGTGAATACCTGTAACTATTTTGTCAGCTTTTTTTCACTATCAAACAATTCCCTCCAGATGCCGATCTAAATACTGTATTCTCCGATCGGGAAAAGTTCTGCATCGGGTTTTGTACACTGGATTGCGGACAGCCGCCCACCGTCTCGACAACGGAACCCCGGTTCTGCGGGGGCCCCATTGCGGTAGAACAGGCCAGGATCATGACCGTCCATTGCAAAACCCTGACACGCTGTTGCTTTGTGGCCCTTGTTCTGGCTGTCTGCGCCTTGAGCCTCGCAGCGTCTTGTTCCTGTATGGCCCACGCGCCGGTTGCTCGATCTGTGATCCGGGTCGGAAGCGCATTGGAATTTCCACCATACTCTTTCGTCGATGATAAAGGGCAACCGGCCGGTTTTTCCGTTGATTTAATCAAAGCCGTCGCCAAGGCCATGGGGCTGTCCATCAAGTTTTCAACCTCCACGTGGGATACCGTGTGGAATAACCTGGTTACCGGTCAAATCGACGTGCTCCCGGTCGTGGCAAAGATGCCTGAACGGTTGGCCCTGGTCGATTTCGGTTTGCCCCACACACGGACTTACGACGCTTTCTTCGTGCGCAAGGGACACCCTCTCATTGCGGATATCGCTGCCGCACAGGGAAAGGAGATCGTGGTCGTGCGCTCGGATGCCGCCCATCAGGCGCTATTGGAGCGGAATTTCCGGGGCGTCCTGATTCTTGTGGACACCATACCGGAAGGATTGTCGCTCATTTCGGCCGGCAAGCACGACGCGTTCCTCTGCTCGAAACTGATCGGCACTCTGGAAATCAGGAAGCATAAAATAGAGGACTTGGATGCAGGCCCGCCAATTCCGGACTATAGACGCATTTTTTCGTTCGCGGTAAAAAAGGGCGATAGCAGCCTGTTGGAAAGATTGAACCAGGGGCTCTTGATCATTAAAACCAACGGGCAATATGATCGGATTTACGAGAAATGGCTCACAGGTGATGATCCCTGGCGGAATTTGAAGAAATACTATTTGCCCGCCGTTGCCGGCGCGATAGCGATCACTTTGGCTATGGCTTTATGGTTGGCTATACTCGGAAGGCAGGTGGAGAGGCGAACGGAAGAACTTGAATCGGTAAATGCCGCGCTCAGGCTGGAAATCAGCCGTCGCGAACAGATGCGGGACGGACTGCGCAAAAGTGAGGAACGCTTCTTCAAAATTTTTCACGCCGCTCCACTCACGACCACTTTTACCTGCCTCGCTGATGGACGCTTTGTCGAGGTCAATGACGCGTTCCTCGACTTATTTGGCTACACACTCGATGAGATCATCGGCCGGAAGTCATTGGAGCTGAATGAGTGGGTTAACGCCGCGGATCGAGAGAAGATAGTAGAGATACTTAAAGAGCGAGGCAGGGTAAAGGACTTTGAAACCCGATTCCGGGTTAAATCCGGCAAGATTATCGATGCGCTGGTATCGGCGGAAGTGATTGACATGGAAGGGCAACAATACATTCTAAGCGTTATTCAAGACATTACCGAGCGCAAGCAGGCTGAAGAGGCTTTGATCAAGAGCGAATCCCTGCTCAATCACACTCAGCATCTGGCCAAAATGGGTTGCTGGGAATATGACGTTGCCAACCAAAGGGTCTTTTGGACTCAAGAAACTTACAGGATTCACGAAGTCTTTGCCGATTACGTCCCTGACATTAATACGGCCATTGAATTCTATGCCCCACACGACCGAGCCCGTATAGAACGCGCTTTTTGGCTGGCGGCTGAAAAGGGCGTACCGTATGACCTGGAACTCGAATTGAACAGCGCATCCGGAGTTCATAAATGGGTCAGGACGATGGCTCAGGTGGAACTGGCCGAGGGTAAGACCAAGCGGGTTTTCGGCAACATCATGGATATAACCGTGCGTAAACGGATTGAAGATGCCATCATAAACGCCAAAAGAGAATGGGAAGGTACCTTTGATGCCATTTCTGATTGGGTCTGTATTATGGATAAAGACCATACCATCGTGCGCTCGAACCGATCGCTGGATAAGTTTTGCAATTGTACTGTTGACGAAATTATCAATAAGCGTTTTTGCGAGGTCCTTCACGGTGTAAAGGAACCGTTCCCGGATTGCCCCGTGGAAAGAGCTCTCAAGAGCGGAGCGCGGGAAGAGATGGAGTTCCAGGTTGAAGAAGGCCGATGGTTGCATGTTACGGTGGACCCCATTAAAAGCAGCCACAATGCTGAATTATTCGTGCACATTGTAAAGGACATCACCAGGCGAAAAACGGCCGAAAAATCTCTACGTGAGAGCGAGGAACGCTTCCGAACCATCTTCGAACTGGCTGCGGTTGGGGTGGCGCAGGTCGATTCCAGAAGCGGCCGGTTCGTGCGGGTCAATAAGAAGTTGTGCGATATTCTCGGCTATTCCATCGAAGAAATGATGGGCCTGTGTTTCCAGGATATTACGCACCATGACCACATCCATGCGGATGTAGGCAAAGTTGCCCGGCTTTTGGCCGGCGACATCGCCACGTTCAGCATCGAGAAGCGATATATCCATAAAAATGGCTCCACGGTATGGGCGACATGGACGGTTTCACCCTTGCGCGCCGAAGGCCTGAAGCCCGACTTTCACATCAGCATCGTTCAAGACATCACTGAGCGCAAGCTGGCAGAGGCGGCAAGAGCCAGGCTCGAAGCTGAAAACCGTCAACTGCAGAAGGCCGAGAGCCTCGGCCGCATGGCCGGCTCCATTGCCCATCATTTTAACAATAAGCTTTCTACGGTCATGGGAAACCTCGAATTGGCCCTGTACGATCTTCCTAAAGAATCGGAGGTTCGAGAAAGTATTCTCGAATCCCTGAATGCCTCGCGTCAGGCGGCCGAGGTCAGTCAAATGATGCTGGCATATCTCGGTCAAACTATCGGGCGAAATGAACCCCTCGACCTTGTGGAAACAATCCAGGGATCGCTCCGGTTCTCCAGCGCGTCAACTGGCAGCCATGTGCATTTAAAGACCGATTATCCGCCAATGAGACCGGTCATCCTTGGAAATAATGGACATATAAAACAGATCCTCACCAACCTGCTTTCAAATGCTGTGGAGGCCATAGACCAAAATAACGGTGACATCACTGTGGCAATACGAGTGACGCAGAGAGCGGAGATCGAGGGATTGCCGTTTTTCCCGATCGCCTGGGAACCGAAGGCCGAACAATATGTCTGTCTTTCAGTATCCGATACGGGCTGTGGCATGGACTCGACAACCCAGGAAAAAATCTTTGACCCTTTCTTTTCGACCAAATTCACCGGGCGAGGTCTTGGGCTGCCCGTGGTCATGGGTTTGGTGCGGGCCCACGATGGAGCGGCAACCGTTGCAAGCAGCCCCGGCCGAGGAACCACTTTTAAGGTTTTCTTCCCCTTGCATACCATTGAACCAGTTCCCCCAATGAAAGATGAACCGCTTGCCTCCGGGCCCTTTGAGAAGGGAGGGTTTATTCTTTTGGTAGATGACGATCCTGGTGTCCGCAAAATGGCCACTGCCATGCTAAAGCGGATGGACTACGAAGTCCTTGCGGCTTCGAGTGGGGCCGAAGCGTTGAAATTATTTAAAGAAAACCCTGACCGGGTCCGCTTCGTCATCACCGATCTCACCATGGAAGGAATGAACGGGTGGGAGATCCTGGCGGCCTTAAGAAAAATTCGTCCCGACATCCCGGCGGTTTTAGCGAGTGGTCACGATGAACCTTACGCTATGGGCATAGGCCATGCCGATCTGCCCCATGTCTTTTTACACAAACCTTACTCGAAGACTGAATTAGACTCGGCAATAGATAAGTTATGCCGGCAAGCGGTGAGCAAGTGACGCCGGATTTCTTTTGTCCTCCCCATTTTCCGCCCCTCCGTCCTGTCGGTCATTACTCTAGTCCCAAGAAATAGGCCCGGAATATAGAGTGGAAATGATGTGCTCAATTGTGGTATAATTCTTTCTAAACGCATTGGAGGTCGAGCCATGCTGGTGCGGACAAAGGTTCAGATCGATAAGGAAAGCTACGAATTCATCAAGAAAGCCCACAAGGAATTGAACTACAAAAGCCTGAGTGAATATGTGCGGGATGCGATAAACGCCAAGATCCGTGAGGACCGCCGGAAGATCCGGCAAAAGAAGATGGCCTCCGCCATGGAGATGTTTGCCGATGCTCAGGTGGACAACTTGTTCGAGTTAATCGAAGGAGAGGATTTTGAGGAGCGGTGACATTTATTGGGTAAATCTCGATCCCAGCATTGGCGATGAGATAAGGAAAAAACGACCCGTAATAGTCCTCAATGCCGGCCACGTTAAACATCTTCGTCTCGCTATTGTCGTTCCCGTGACAGACTGGAAAGCTCAGTGGGAAAAACACCCCTTTTTCGTATCCCTGAGTCCGACCCAGAGCAATGGACTTGCTAAGAAATCCTCGGTAGATTGCTTTCAACTCAGAGCCATTAGCCACGACAGATTTTTAAAATAAATCGGGTCAAATTCCGAACAGCAGATTGATGAGATGAAAAAGGCTATCGCGCTTATTCTCGATATTGAACCTGAAAACTGTCAATAAATGCCTCCGAGCCTCTGATTGTTAAACGGCCGAGGGTCTCGGGTTCTTACTCGGATTTTGCTTTATTTGTCTGTTAACCGCACTTATAATAGTGCTGATAACAGTCCTGTTAAGGAGGTGATTTTAATCGATGATAAGCGCAAACGATCTTAAAACGAAGGGAATTTCGGTCCTGGAAGCTGAGCTTGCCGACCGTTCAGAAGCGATCATCACTGTGCGTGGCAAAGGCCGCTTCGTGGTCATGAGCATGGAGCAATATAACTATTTGAGAGAATGCGAACTCGAGGCGGCTCTTTTGGAAGTCAAGGCTGATTTGGTTGCGGGCCGAGTGGTATCCGAGTCGGTTGACGACCATATCCGGCGGGTCACAGATGAAGTTTAGATTGATCTTCACGGAGAGCTACAATAGGAGGGCTTCGAAATTTTTCAATAAACATCCTGAACTGATCGACATCTACGCAAAGGTCCTTCGACTGCTTGAGGCAAATCCTTATCATCCATCGCTTCGGCTTCACCCTTTAACCGGAAAATTATCAGGTCTGCATGCTGTCTCCATAACCCTCAGTTACCGGATCATCCTGGAGATGATCGTCGAAGAGCATGAAATCATCCTGGTTAACGTGGGTGATCACGACACCGTCTACAAGACTTAGAGTAAACGAGAGAACGGTCCCACATGGTTTCGATCCTGGACGAACCTTCGGTGGGTGTCCCCACCAAAACAACAACAGCATTGGGGAAGCGCCGGTCAGTGGAAAACCACAAGTGAAACCAGGCCCCCGCCAAGCACGATCCACACCGTGTCCACCTCGATAAATCGCTGAACGAAAAAAGCCCCGGCGGCCATGGCTATCGTTGGAAAATCCTGCAGCGTTCCCGCCCCAATCTTTATCAACACCACCACAAGGGTCCCGATGAAGGCGGCCACGATGCCGCCCATCACCTTTTTGACATGGACCGTTCGGCCCGCCTTGGCGTATGGGGCGGCCACGACGGTCGTCACGGCCCATGCGGGAAAATACATGTTCACCATCCCAACGACCGCCCCCGTGATGCCGGCCACTTTGTAGCCGATAAATGCCCCGATGATTGTCACCGGGCCGGGGGTTATCAGGCTCAACGCCAAGGCGGCCGTGAACTGCTGGTTGGTGAGCCAGCCAAACTGGGTTACCACGGTGTTTTGAATGAATGGGAGCATGGCGTAGCCGCTGCCAAAAGTAAGAGCTCCGATCCGCAGAAAGCTTACGCCCATCTGCATAAGCTCGGGGCGAAGACGGAGGAGCGCCAGGTCCATGCCCAGAATCAGGGTAAGAGTTAGAAGCAACAGGCCGACATTGCGCCGGTCTGTGGGCAAAGGCGCCCGGCAGCATGCCGAGATGAATTCGGAAGTGTCCGGTTCGGGGGTTTTCTTGCTCCCGGCCCGGCACAGCCTCAATAATCTTTCTGAAACCAGGTTGTCACAGATTCTTTCGGATATCGGCCTGCCTTTGTCCCGCGCATTCCGCGGTTTAGGATCTGCCGGGCCGGTAAAACGTGCGAGAGCGGGGAACCGCGGACTCAGCAAAACCATGGCAAAACTAGCCCCGCCGGCGATGAGAAGAATACTGATTACGCCCATTCTGAAAAAGAAGACCAGTCCAAATCCCGTAAGGGCCATCAGCCGGTTGAAATTGGTCTTTGCGCCGGATCTCAAGAGGTTGAGTATCGTGTTCAGGACAAGGCCGGTTACGAGCGCCCCCAGGCCGCGGAAAAGTCCTGAAACCACAGGCATCCCGCCATAGTGAAAGTAGAGATGGGAAAGCAGCAGCATTAGCACAAAACAGGGGATCAGAAAAAAGACGGTGGCTGCCGCCGCCCCGGGAAGCCCTCTTAGCCGAAACCCCAAATAGGAAGATAGGTTGACCGTGGGCGCGCCCGGCAAGAGCTGGGCAAGCCCGAGCCCTTGCATGTATTCGTCGGCGGTGAACCACTTTTTCTTTGTCGTCACCCAGTCCTTGGTCTCCCCTAGCGCGGCCAGGCTAAAGGACGCAAGTCCGATGCCAAGAAATGTTCGGGCAAGGTGGTGGAGCTTCACTCTCGGCTCATCGGCCGACACGATTGGCTGAGCATTTTTCATCGAAAATAAGGATTCTTTTATGTCGAGCTTGCACAGAAACGCTCCCAGTTCATCAGGTAAGCGGGGGCGGCGATCGTTGTTCCGTAAAAAAGCACTGGTTTTCCGGTCAAAAACCGGCTGACGGTATCGTTTGAGAGCGTGCTCCCGGTTACCAGCAGCACATCGGCCCACTCAATGGCTTCGGAGGTTTTTTCAGCCCCCTCTATCACGACCCCGAATTTTTCACTGCCGATGTTTTCCTCATCGAGATCCAGCAGGCGGCAGGGGAACTTTTTGGCCACCGCCTCTGCGATGCACGGCTGAAAGCCCACCTGGGTGACTTTAACAGCCCCGAAACGCTCCTCGATGTATGAGCCGATTTTGGCTGCGCATTCCGTCGGCCCCTTGTCGCGGCAATGAACGGTGTGGTCGATCAGGCCCAGGTGTCTAAAGACCGCGTTTAGCGCGGCAAGGAAGATCGCGCGTCGGTAGTTGTTTTTGAGGGCCATGTCGAATATTTCCGCAAGGCTCCCCTCGAAATCGCCGAAATGGTCGGTGAAGGCCTGCCCGAAGGCCCCGCGAAATTCTGCCTGCATCAGCCGCTCCCGGCCCTTCTGCAGGGGGAAGTCGTCACGCTCCGGGTTTCCGATGGCTTCTTCGGGGCTAAGAGTGCGCGCACGAATAACGACCTTTTCATCAAGGAGGCCCTTTTCCCCGCAGGTCTGTAGCGCCCTGCTCCTAAGTTCCTCGTAAATATTGCTCATTTACCCCTCCAGCCCGGAAACCGTTCGCCAACTCCGACTGAGCACGCACATGTCGAAACCCGCGTCGTGATCATACCACTTTTCACGGATCTCTGTCATGCTTTGGTCCCCGCGGCCATCGAGGATGAAGGATTTCCGCTTTTAATCTTTAGTGCTTTATGGCAATAGATGCTCACCTGGCTTAAACATTGCCTTGTACCGGGATTATTACTTCTTTACCGGCAGGATTATCCGTGGGGGAAATGGATGCTGAAAACACCTGCAGAAGAAATAGCAAATCGCATTGTGAGCTTACAGCGACTGCTGGCAAAAAACGGGGTCGATGCGGCAATAATTCGTCATAACGCGGACCTGTTTTATTTTACCGGAACCGTTCAGGACGCGCACCTCGTTGTGCCCGCTTCCGGAAACCCCGTGCTGATCGTTCGCAGAAACCTCGAACGTACTATGGAACAGTCGCCTCTGCGTCCAGTCCTCCCCATGACGAGCCTCAGCGAATTGCCCGAAGCGGTTTTTGCCGCTTGCGGGGCGACAGACCCCGGCGTCATGGGCCTCGAACTCGACGTCACGCCCGCAAACCAGTTTTTCATGTTTAAGGAAAGACTTTTCCCCAAGCAGGATATAAGGGACATCAGTCCGCTTGTGCGCCGGGTGCGCTCGGTCAAATCACCCTGGGAAATCGAGCAGATGCGCAATGCGGCCAAGATTGGCGACCTTGTCAAGGCCGCCGCCGCCGAGATAATCAGAGAGGGCATGAGCGAACTCGATCTCGACGCCGAATTGGAAGCCGTTGCCCGAAAAGCCGGCAGTATGGGACTCTACCGTGTAAGGACCTACAACAATGAGATGGGGTTTGGCCATATCCTCTCGGGCGCCGATGCCGCGATTCCGGCCTATCATGATGCGCCCACGGGGCGGCCCCGGTCAGCAATACGTAATGGAACCGTTGAAGGCTATGGGACACAAC
>CAWEZA010000090.1:0-16482 GCA_963813125.1 uncultured delta proteobacterium
CAAAGTCTTTCTCAACTGCCGTTGAAATCCGGCTAAAAGGTTGGGGTCGTCGTCAACAAAAAGAATCTTTGCCGGCATCTTTCTCTTCAAGCCTGTTGGGTTTAGAGCAAGTAAGTGAGCTGCGGCTCCTCAATTGGTCGAGTGGTTAAAACCCAGGGAGATCGTGCTGACACTTTTCACCAGCAAACGAAGTCCTACAGGTGGACTCACGCTGCCGGCCACGACTCCTATCTGATACGTGGCGCTGTCAGAATCATTGTTCAGGCGATGATGATCACAACAGAAAATCCCCCCGGTTTCCACCGTTCTCCTATTACGACACAGAAGAGGAACATTACAACTGCGGCCGGTATCCTAGGCCCGTGAAATACCTTGCCCACGTTGGCCATTCCTTAAGCGGAGGCGAACTGGACGCTTTACGAATTGTCCACTTTGCATAGTGCGGACTGTAGAATTGTGCCCCACTCCTCCTGTGGAGTCAACAGGAACGGAAATAGTCATGGAATATCCCTCTGATGGCATTCAGATAGTTGGGTACTGAATTATCGGACGTATTTTTCCATTATCATATACGTCTTCTGTTATGGAGAATTGATGTGCAGACGAAATTGACCCTGCGTTTGGACGATGAACTTATCAAAAAAGCAAAAAGGTGAACTATTGTTTAAGGGGCTTGGAGTCTGCACACTGGAGCAGACCGGCCGCCGAAAGGCCTGATCAGCCGTTATTCACCGTATATCGTTCAGATACTGGGTGCATGAACTCCCGAAACTCCCATACCGTGGCACGATATACAGAAATAACGCAATACAATCAATGGGCAAGGCACGGAAAGGCGCCCTCGGAGGCGTGGGAGGCCTTATAAGACCGGTGGTACCACAGCTTGGAGCCATTTTACACATTCACCGGCCGTCATGAGGCGAACCCCGATCGATGCCAGCTCCTTTTCGCCCTGATCGTAAATTCCAGAAACAGCATCCGTTACGAGAATTATCCTGAAATCCCTCTCGCTCGCTTCGTAGACCGTGGTGCGAGGGCAATTGGGGAAATTACACCCTGAAACAACCAGTGTATCGACCTCGATGGATTTGAGGCGAGCCTCGAGCCCTGTCGCGTAGAACGCCCCCCAGCGCGGCTTGAACATAACCCATTCGAGATCACATGGATGATCGGAAGGTTGTTTTTCCTGAACGCGATCGCCAGGTCCCGGATAGAGGGCACGACCCCGTAAGCCCCCATGATTTGCGCCGGAGCACCGGGAAGGACGAAATCGTTCCGCACGTCTATTGTCAGAAGGGCCCAACGACTTTTATCCGGGGCGGTGAAGTCCATCGGACAGGCTCCCTCGAAAGCCATGGGGTTTAAACCCATCTGCGGATAACCTCGACGACAGTCTCGCGATTTATCGGTTTTGCAATATAGTCGTTCATTCCCGCTTCGAGGCATCTTTCACGGTCGCCTTTGAGCGCATTGGCTGTCATGGCTACGATGGGAACCTTGTCGAAACCCTTGTCCCTTATCGCCTTCGTTGCGCTCAGCCCATCCATCATCGGCATCTGAACGTCCATGAGAATCAAATCAAAGGCCTCGGGCGAGGCGGTATATTTTGCTACGGCTTCACGGCCGTTTCCCGCCGAATCCACTACCTGGAAGCCTGACTTGGAGAGAATAATCTTTGCGAGTTTGAGATTGACCGGGTTGTCCTCGGCAAGAAGAATCCGAATAGCCTTTGGCTCTGTCTCAGGCGGTTGAGGGTCCATTTCGACCTCCGTGCTTTTCACTGATTTTTTCTTCCCCATTTGCCCCCATTAACCGGGAGACGAGTTTCGATATCTTCGGCAACGTTCCCGGAAGGTTTGATCGGTTGGAGCGAAGACTGCGTCCTGGTCACCAGCCACACCTAGGTGGGAAAGACGGGTGTCGAGAAATCGATAATTTTTTCACGCCACGGGAGGATGGTAAGCCCTGTGGCTATTTCGACTTTAGACGATCCCCGCTGCCGGTAACAAAATTTACATGGGGAACATCAAGGTGGCGAAGAGCCCCGGCTTTTTTGATGTCCTGGAGATCTCGACCGAAAGAGAGCTGACACAAAATGAATATCGACAAGAAAGTAAACAGTACGAAAACAAACGGATGTCTGGCCAAAAGGCTCCCTGGCTTTTTCAATGAATATCTCCTTCCTGCCGCGGACAGCAGATCGCCCTTGTCGCGGGCTCCCCTGCTTCCATCGTGAAATGACCGTGGAATCCCGCCTTGCAACCCCAAGCTTCAGGGCCGATTCCAATCCATTTTCAAGCTACATTTTTCAACTTATCGGCATTTTGGATGCAATTCTTGAGCAGGGAAAAAGGGCTGCTTCTTTCCATCCCGAAACGGCGGCCCGAAGAAATGGTTCGACTGCGGAACCTGGTCTCGCCGGCACATGAAACCAGGCATGGGGCGCCGACGCTACAAACACGAGTAGACACATCCTTTTGGTTTGACATTGGCACTCCTTCCACTCCTCGGAATCATGAAGACGGAAGGCCTGCCCCTTGCACCATCACATCGGCCTTTTTTCAGCCCTCTGCATTGTTGCGTCGCTCCAATTGCTGCAGCAAGCCGTCGAATGAACTTCTGACCAAAATCGAGTTGAACTGATCGCGGTAGTTGGTGACAAGACCCACTCCACCGTACACGACATCGTAAACCTTCCATTTTCCGTCTTTCACGTGGAGGTAATAATCAATAGCGGTCGGAGCGATGTTCTGGGCCCCGGTCACGTAAGCCCTCACGATGGCACTGTTCGCCCCCTCCTGGATCAGATAATATGTGATTGAATGGTCCCTAAAGCCTTCTACCTTTCTTATATAGTTATTGAACAGCAACCTGCTGAATTCCTGTGTAAACAGCTCTCGTTTTTCAGGCGGCTGTCGTCTCCATTCCGGCCCCAATACCTCTTTGGCTGTCGCCTGGAAATCGAAATAGTTATCCACGACAGCGAGGATTTTATGCCTGAGAAATGGGGGATTCCCGGGATATTCCCCAAGCAGTTGCAATACCTGGTCGATGCCGGTTTTGACCGCCACCGCGGGATTATTGGCCGCCGCCGCCGGTGAGACCCAATAACCAAGGCATATCACAGGGATTAGAACGCTGAATATAGCGTTTCTAAAAACCCTCCCAATTAGTGAATTTGCAACAGTCATGTTATATCCTTTCGTTACAGATGCAGCGGAAAGCCTCAGCCTCAAACACAAAAAGAAAATGGGGCTTGCACAGTGTATTCCCGCACCCCGCACATTTAACCTAAGCACTCCACATATAGCCGCAACCCATCAGGGTTTGTGCCTGAAGACACAAACATTAAATATTGTGGGAAAAAAGTTTTAAGGAATTTAGGCCGTATACCGATCAGCCAAGCATCGGGAAAAGATTTGTACCGAGGAGAGCAATCGGAAAGCTAAGGATATATGGCACAAAGGAATTTTGATCTTACCTTCGGATTAATCAGCTCCATCGCGCTGGTTTCTTCGATCGCGCCGGCAGGCAGACTGAAGATCGGGGTAAACCTCAGCTCCGTACTGGTAAAGAGCGCGGCCGCACTATTTCTCCTGCTGCTCGCACTCATTTACGCCAGGCGTGACCCACGAATAGCCAGGGTGGCGAGAGTGGCTTTTTGGGCGGTTGTTTTCACCAACGTTTTCGAGTTCCCCATTTATTTCATGTTCAGACTGAAGATGGTTTTCGGCGATATGTCTCTTGCCGCCGCTGATCGCTGGATGGGGCTGGGGGTCCCGCGGATTCTCCATTTGACCGCGAGATTTCCAATATTTGCAATAATTCTTAGATACACATACAACTCGCTTATATTTTTGATTATAATCGCATTGCTCCTACCAACCGTCATGGGCCGCACCGACAAGAGCGATGAATTTTTGCTTGGTATTGCGTTATCGGTGGGACTGACATTGATAATTTTATCGTTTATCCAGGCAATCGGTCCGTGGGTCTCGCACGCGCAAATGAAGCCAACGGATATCGAACTCCATGCGGCGGCGGTTCTACACTCGCTCAAATCCTGGACTCCACTCACTTTTGACCTTGGCTACCCGGAGCCGATCGTAGCGCTGCCTTCCTGGCATGCGATTTTCGCCGTGCTAAGCTGTGTTGCATTGTCAAGGGTCGCAATATTGCGCCGGATAGCGGTGGTATGGGCAATTCTGGTGCTGATTTCATGCATAAC
Source organism: uncultured delta proteobacterium (assembly GCA_963813125.1). Classification (GTDB taxonomy): domain Bacteria; phylum Desulfobacterota; class Syntrophobacteria; order Syntrophobacterales; family Syntrophobacteraceae; genus SbD1. Next base: position 4,229 of record CAWEZA010000090.1, read on the forward strand.
GACAGGCTGGCATTACACGATTGACGTATTGGCGGGCGTAGCCACGGCTCTTTTGGCAGCAAGCGGCGCCCGAGCTCTTTCGCTGTGGCTCGGGAAAGAAACCCTTTAAGTGACTGCCGGGCGTGATCCAAGCCACAGTTCTCCAAGATTAAATTCAACCTCCTGGAAAGGTTCGGCCCGCACCTTATCGTTTTCGGCAAAGCTTCCCAATAGGACCCATTTACTGTCTCCAAGTTTGAAAACGTCCATGGTCATAGCAATGGGATCGATCAGCCAGAAATGCCCAACAGCGTGCCGAGCATAGATAGGCATTTTTTGAATTTTGTCGGTACGGACTGTCCCTGGCGAGAGAATTTCACAAACCCAGTCGGGAGCGACTGTGATCGAGTTAGTCTCTTCTTCGACTGGAAATCTCTCCATCTTCCATCCGGCCAGGTCGGGAACAAGGGTGTGTTCTCCCAATTGGACCTCCGGCTCATCCAAGATGATCCATCCTCCAGGCCCACCACTACCGAACTGGTAAGACGGATTGATCTTGCCTCCTAATACGGAACTTGCGTAGATGTGTTTTCTCGACGGTCTCGGATGGACTATCAGTTCCCCGTCGATGATCTCTCCGATCATGTTTTCGGGGATGCCGTAAAGGTCCTCGTAGGTTGCTTTCTTTTTCGCCGGTTCACTCATGGCTACCTTCCCTTTGCCAGGGGAAAGACTGCAGAATACATCTTCCAATCAATGTTTTCTATGTAAAGTTCAAATTTCCGGAGCGGACGTTTCTTTTGGCAAACCCTTCCGCGGTAAGCTCCCTCGCTATGATAAGCCTTCGAATCTCGCTTGTCCCCGCGCCGATTTCGTAGAGCTTCGCGTCTCGCCAGAGCTTCTGCACGGGAAATTCGAGGCAGTATCCATACCCGCCGTGGATCTGGACGGCGTTGTCGCAAACCCAGGTGGCGGTTTCGGCGGCAAAAAGGATTGCCGCCGCGGCAACCCTTGTGAGTTCGGTGCCCTTGCCTCCCCTGCCCGCTCTTTCGGCGTAATCGGCCGCCCGGTAAACCAGGAGTTTCGCGGCTTCCGTGCGGGTGTACATGTCGGCTAGCTTTTGCTGGATCATCTCAAAGCTCGCGATCGGTTTTCCGAACTGCTCGCGTTCGACCGAGTAGCGGATCGAATATTCGAGAGCCTGGCCCGCCATACCGACCGATCCGCCCGCAAGGATTATCCGTTCGATGTCGAGGCCGCTGGTCATGACGTTTACGCCGTTATTCTCCTCGCCGACGAGGTTTTCGACCGGCACCTCACAGTCCTCGAAGATCAGTTCGCCGGTCGGAGAGCCGCGCATGCCGCATTTATCGAGCTTTCTCGCCACAGAAAAACCATGGAAGCCCTTCTCCACGATGAAAGCGCTTATCCCTTTGGGGCCCATTTCCGGGGACGTCTTGGCATAGACCAAAATAGTGTCCGCAATGGGGCCGTTTGTGATGAACATCTTTGTCCCGTTAAGGACAAACCTGTCTTTTCGCCTCACGGCGCGCGTCCTCAGACTCATGGCGTCCGAGCCGGCGCCGGGTTCGGTCAGGCCCATGGCGCCGATCTTTTCCCCCGCGACCAGTGGCGGGAGGTATCTCTGTTTAAGGTATTCGCTCGCGTTCTTGTAAATATTATTGGCGCACAGGTTGGAATGGGCGGCATAGGTCATGCCCAAAGCGGGGCAGATACGGCTCATCTCTTCGACGGCCAGGGTCTGCATGAGCACGTCTCCGCCAAGACCGCCATATTTTTCGTCAATCGTTATTCCCAGAATGCCGATGTCGGCGCACTTCCGGAAGAAGTCGGGGGGGAACCAGTCTTCGGCGTCTATTTTTTCCTGAAGCGGCCCCAGCTCATTTACAGACCACTTGTAGACCATCTCCTGCAACATGCGTTGTTCTTCGGTAAGTCGAAAATCCATGGAACGCCTCCGAAAATCCTCATTGGCAAGATTTAGGGCAAAGCCATCCTTACTGGTTGAGTTCGAGGGCGAGCTGTTCGTAGAAGTCCAGCGAGTCTGGGTTGTTAAGCGCATCCCGGTTGGTCACGGGCCTTCCGTTGAAAATGTTTGCGACCGAACTCTCCACCTTTTTCATGCTGAAAGTGTAGGGGATGTCGGGGACAGCTATGATCAAAGCGGGAACATGGCGGGGGGAAGCGAGCTTTCGAAGCGTTTTTTTAATCCTGTCTTGGAGTTCCCCGCTCAGTTCGAACCTTTCAGCAAGGCGCACGAAAAGAATGATCCGCTGCTCGCCCTTCCACTCCTGGCCGATCGCCATGCTGTCGGCTATACCCTCGATATTTTCGACGACGTTGTAGATTTCGGCCGGGCCGATGCGAACTCCCGAAGGTTTGAGCGTAAAATCCGAGCGCCCAAGAAAGGTAACGCCCCCCGAATCCCCGTGCATGACAATCCAGTCGCCGTGGCGCCAGACTCCGGGATAGACGTCGAAATATGCGCTTTTGTATCTCGCCAGATCGGGGTCGTTCCAGAAATAGAGGGGCATGGAGGGCGAGGGGGCCTCGCAGACAAGCTCGCCTTCCCTATCTGTTACGGGTCGCCCCGATTCGTCATAAGCCTTTATCTTCATCCCGAGCCCCGGCCCCTGCAGTTCCCCGGCGTACACGGGCTGTATGGGGGTCCCGATGGCAAAGCAGCCGTTAATGTCGGTTCCCCCGGAAATGGAATTGAAGTGCATGTCCTGTTTGATTTCACCGTAAACATATTCGAACCCTTCGACGGAAAGCGGCGAGCCGGTCTGGGACATGGCTCTAAGAGAGGACAGGTCGAAAGTCTTTCCGGGACGTATTCCCGAACTTCTAAGAAAGTTCAGATAGCTTGCGCTGCAGCCAAAGATAGTGATTTTTTCGTCCTGGGCGAGGCGCCACATTGCCCCGGGGTCGGGATGGTTGGGGTTTCCCTCGTAGAGCACGACAGTAGCCCCGGCGCCAAGAGACCCGATGAGCCAGTTCCACATCATCCAGCTTGGGGAGGTAATGTAGAAAATCCTGTCCTCTCGCTTTAAGTCAGTGTGGATCACAAGTTCTTTTAACTGGTTTATGAGAACTCCCGGCCCCTGAACCATGCATTTGGGCTTTCCGGTCGTCCCCGAGGAAAACATGATGTAGACCGGGTGGTCGAAGGAAACCTGCTCAAACTCGATTTCCGAGGGGTGAGCGGCCATAAAATCCGAAAGGAGCACCGCTTTTTTCAGGCTTGCGATCTGCGGTCTTTGTCTAACATAGGGGGTAACGATTATTTTTTCGAGCGAGGGGACCTCTTTTGCGATCCTTTCGACATTTGGAATGAGGTCTATTTCCTTCCCCTTGTAGAGCTGTCCGTCAACGGTGAACAGCACTTTGGGCCCTATCTGCCCGAGGCGGTCGATCACCGCCCCCGCGCCAAGTTCTGCGCCACACGAGGCCCAGACCGCCCCGATGCTCGTAGCCGCAAGCATTGCGACCGCGGTCTCCATGAGGTTTGGCATGTAGGCCGCAACCCGGTCGCCGGCGGCAACCCCCATTAAACGAAGCGATTTGGCAAGACGCGCGACCGAGTCATAGAGCTCGCGATAGCTCATCGACCCGGATTTATCCCTCTCCCCACGAAACAGGAAAGCCGGGTGGTCGTCTCGAAATCTCAAAAGATTTTCCGCAAAGTTAAGTTTTGCGCCGGGAAACCACTCAGTTCCCGGGAAGCGTGAGAGGTCGCCCGCAACCCGGTCGTATTTTCTCGAAGCCTTTATTTCGACAAAGTCCCAGACCGCGGCCCAAAACTCCTCGATCCGGTCAACCGACCAGGCATGGAGGTCCCCGTAGCCGACGATATCGGCGGTTCGGGTCCGGTTTACGAACTCGATGAAACGGGTCGCGTTTGCTTTGCGTGTCCACTCCCCGGAGGGGACCCAGAGCGGTTTTCTCTTTGAAACCGCGGAATCGGCTGCTTCTTTCATTACGTCCTCCCATAAAGACATTCTTATCGGCGGGGGTGGTGGACACTGGTGGTCACGCTACGCCTGAATTTAAAATCCCCCCCGCCCCCCCTTTACGAGGGGGGGAAATTTGGGGCCCCCTTTAGAAAAGGGGGAAATTAAATCCCTTCTTGCCCCGGGAATTTGAACCAAACCTCTTACGGCTTTCCCCAGGCTGAAGGCCCATACTTTTCGGGCAGAACGGCTGTAGGGCTCCATTCGGGCGGAACGAGACAGCCCGGTTTTTCTCCCAGTTTTTCGATGAGCCTGGATAGACCCGGCCGGGCGTACTCAAGGTGGCCCCCCTTCATGGTGCGGCCGTTACAGACCGCCTCGGAGCGAAGCCTTCGCCCTATGGTTTTCTCCATTTTGGCTCCCAGCCACAGGACCCGGTCCACATCATAGCCGTGCTCGATGCCCAGTTCGTCGATCATTACCAAAAGGTCTTCGAGCGTGATGAGCCCGACGTACCTTGTGTCCTTATAGTAATATTCGCCTGTGCCCTTGACCGGGCAGTCGTCCAGAAAATTTGCGGGCTGGCCTCCCAGGCCGCCAATGGTGCCCTCGAAGCGGTGTATGCCTGCCTGGAGGGCCGCGAGAATGGAGGCCGGGGCCACGCGCTTTGTTTCGTGCAGATGGCACAGGTGGGCCTCGGGGTCGGGCATCGCGTCGAGAATCATAGAAAAATAGCGATAGACCTGCGCCGCCGAGGCCGACCCGTCGTGGTCGGCGTGCTCTATGTCATGGGCGCCTATCGACAGGAAACGCTTCGTAAACTCGACGGCGTCTTCTAGCCTGGTCGCGCCGGTGATCGGGCTTCCCCAGATGGTGCTGACTGTGCCGCACATCCTGATTCCGGCATCGGCGGCCTTTTTCGTGCATCGCTCGGCCTCCCTCCAATATTGGGCAAGGGTCGTTCCGGAATTGGCAAAATGATGCTCGGGGTCGGTTGAAACCATCATGAGGACGCGGTCCGGGCCTATACCTTTTTCCTTTAGCTCGATCGCCCTGTCGACCGCGGGTTCACGGATGGTGACAGCGGTCATCACGACCTTGCCGTAGTCTATGGACTTTCTTTCACACCGGGCTTTAAACTGTTCGCTTCTAAGAGCGCTCATAACCTGCTCGGCGTCCCTGAACTGGGGGATCCCCTCGGGGCTTCCGAGGTTTGTCACCTCGATTTCCCTTGCGCCCGCCAGGATCATCTCCTGGGCATAAAAAATCTTGGCGTTGGTCGAGATGAATTTTTCCTCGTGCTGAAAGCCGTCCCGAACGGTTATGTCGCCGATGGTCACCTTCCTTGGCATTTTTGGAAAGATCTTCCAAAAATCGTATTCCGTCATTGCCAACGCCTCCTTCGCAGTGAATTGTCTAGACCTTCAGATCTCCCCAGTCCGATTTTTCGATCTCCACGCGGTAGCAAAGCTCCAGCGCCCTTGCGAGCTTGTCTCGCGTTTCCCTGAAAGTGATGATTCCGTCGTGAAACAGAAGCGAACCGGTCAAGAAAGGATGCCCTTCGGCATCGTAGCGATCGATCATCATTTTGCGGAAATTTGCCATTTCCTGCTCATCGACCGTCTGGCCACGGTCGATCATGTTCTTCCTGCGGAGGCTCTCCATGACGAATCGCCGCGGTCTTGCCCGACATGACCGTCGTGCGGCCTCTCATATTCGTAAAGCAAAAAACCGGTTTAAAAGCCCTTCCGCACATGCCGTAGTTTGCCGCCCCGTGATCGGGCCCTATCACCAGCTGGATTTTCGGAACGTTTAGAGCGCTGCAGGCACGCACCATATCCGCCCCGTATTTTCCGATCCCCGCCCATTCCTCCTGCTTGCCGACCATGTAGCCCGGAGAGCCCTGGAAGAATATGACCGGCAGCTTCGAATTGCCGCACCGGATCATCCATTCGGTCGCTTTCTGGGCCGCTTCGGTATAAATGATCCCGCTGCCGTTGGAGGCGACAACGCCTACGGGCATGCCTTTAAGCCACATCTTGCCGCAGACAGTCGACTGCCCCCTTGCGAGGCCGTACATGGGCTTGTATTCATGGAAATAGGAGTCGTCGGCAATGCATTTGATGGTGTCCTTTACCGGTATGGCGCTGTAGGTGCTGACCGGGGTGGAACGCATCATCTCCCTATAGTCAAACCTTGGCTCCACGACCTTTCTGCGGTCGCAGTGAAGAGGTTGGGAAGGTTCGAACTCCATGATGTCGCGCAGCTTCATAATCCCTTCTTCCTGGGATTTGACGCAGTGGTCGCACCCACCGGAGTGCTGCGTGTGAACGCTTGCCCCGCCAAGCTCTTCGGCGCTGACCGTTTCCCCGATAGCCGATTTTACCATCGGAGGCCCGGCCAGAAAGGCGAAGGCGAGCTTTTCGATCATGATCGATTCGGAGGCAAGATAGACGATGTAGGCGCCCCCGGCGGTGTTTCCACCCGTTGAGAGGGTGTACTGTTTTATGCCCTTGGAGGACATGCGGCACATGTTGTAGAACATGCTGCCGAAGTGTCCGTCGTCGGCAAAGCAGCCGAGCTGCAGCGGCAGGTTCACCCCGCCCGAGTCCGCAATGTAGATGCAAGGCAGCCGAAGACGCTCGGCGATGGCCTGCGCCCTCATGTGCTTTTTCAATGTGATGGGGAAGTAGCTGCCGGCAGCCACGCGGTTTTCGTTGGCAAAGATCATGCAATCTTTGCCGTGGACGACGCCTATGCCCGTCACCACACCGCCTCCGGGAATGTGGCTGCGATTTTCCGATGCGTAGAGGTCTCCGCCGTAGAGCTTTATGTCCCCAATATTATAACCCGCATCCAGCCCAAGCTCGAAAAACCCGCTGCCCGGATCGATGAGCATGCAGATAAGATCGCGCATCGGTTTTTTCCCCTGCCCGGCAAGGCGGTCTATCTGCTTTTGGCCCCCTATCCCGAAGGCCTCCCCGCGGGCGCTCGATTAACGATTTGCGTCCTGCTCTTCCCAATGCTTCAACCGCAGTGTTTGCTCATCATCCGCCATAGCAGCCCTCCCGAGGCTCAAGGGGTCAGGAAAGACCGTTTTTAGGAGCGGTTTGGAGCGTCCGGCCGGCATAGACCGCTCGAACTGACCCGGCTGTGCAGCCTGGCTCCCAGAAGCTCCTCAAAATACCTGCCGCACTGGATAAGACAATCGATATCTATCCCGGTCGGGATGCCCATCTCTTCAAAACCATAGACAATGTCTTCGGTAGCCAGGCCGTGCGGGTCGTTTTTCCCAAAGGAGTTTTCCGGCATGGACGCTCGAAAATAGCCGTGGACGCCGGCCCCGCCGAGACTGGAGTTAAAAACGCGCACCCCCGACTCGTAGGCGGCAAAAACGTTGGCAAGCCCCATGCCCCTGTTGTCGTGGAAATGCACCGCGAGTTTGCTTGCGTCCACCTCGTTCATGCACACCCGCAAATGCTCTCGCACCGATACCGGGTTGGCAATAGCCAGCTCGTCGTTAAGACACACCTGGTGGCAGCCCAGAGAAACGAGCTTGGCCACCATGGCGCACAAGTTCTCGTAGTGGTCGGCGTCTTCCCCCGGGTACCCGAAAGCCGCCCCGACGTAAGCGCTCGTCTTTACCGCGTTTGCCCCGGCAATCTCGCAAATCGTGCTTATCCGCTTTAAGCTCTCGGCAACCGTGCGGTTTAGCGTCGAGTAGCTGAGACGGTCGGTAAGAAATATCCACACCGCTATTTCATCGCATTTGCACGCGATCGCGCTGCGGCACCCCGTCTCGTTTGGAACAAGCACCCGCACTATCCTCTCCGGCTCTTTGCCGCCAACTCCGCACCCGATTCCGGACAGCACCTCCACGGCATCCTTCATTTGAGGCGCGGCCCTGGGATGAACGAACGAGGTGACCTCGACTTGTCGAAAACCGCATTCAAAGAGCATGTTTACGAGGGCGATCTTGCTTTCCGCAGGGATATAGCGCGGGTGATACTGCAACCCCTCCCTTGGCCCGATCTCTATTAGTTCGACATTGGTTTTCATGTTCACTGCCGCTTTCGAACGTTATCAGGCGTAAAAACCCCGAGGTTGGGTAAACTAACAACCAATAGCAGAGGCAAGAAGTGTTCCAGGCGGTTTATGGGAGGTTCAAAGGACACAGGCGCGAGCGGGGATAAACCCAGCCCCTACAAATCGCAATGGGAGATTTAAGTTAGCGCGTATGGGCCAATGGCCCCCGTTTTTTTCATTAAAACTGGTGTATACTTTTGGTCACAGGAGGAAAGGGTGTTACCTTTATTAAACAGGGGCCAAAAGGGACTTCAGGATATGTTGTGTTTTTTGAGCTTGAGATAGAAGGCGCGGCGGCTTAGCCCCAGGGCTTCCATGGCCCTGGTCCTGGTCGGGTATCTTTTGAGGACCGCCTCGATGAGGTCCTTTTCGAAGGCGTCCATGACATTTTTATACACAAGAGCGCGCCGGAAGTCCTCGGGTTCGCCGCCCGCCGCGGGAAGGCGCCTGCCAAGCCCCGCCCCGCCCCCGGAGACCAGCAGGTAGTGGGGCAGGTCGGAGGGCTCGATCACGTGTGAATCGGTCATGTTAAGCGCATAGCTCACCACGCTGCGAAGCTCTCTCGCGTTACCCGGCCAGGGGTGGGCGAAAAAGATATCCATGGTCTCCCGGCCGAATTCGGCCTCTTTTTTATACTGGACGCAAAGGGATGCGAGAAAATGTTTCGCGAGAAGCTCGATGTCTCGCCCCCGCTCGCGAAGAGGCGGCAAGTGCACGGTCATGGTGTTCAGGCGGTAGTAGAGGTCTTCCCGGAAGCGTCCTTCGAGCATCATCCTGGAAAGGTCTCTATTGGTGGCGCTCAAGATTCTTGTATCAACAGGTATACACTTTTGGTCACCCACACGCCTGAACTCACGTTCTTCGAGCACCCTCAGGATCTTTGCCTGGGTGTTGAGTTCGAAATCGGCCACCTCGTCGAAAAAAATAGTCCCCTTGTCGGCCAGATCGAATAACCCCCTCCTGCCCTCCCGCCTTCCTCCGGTAAAGCTGCCCGAAGCGTAGCCGAAGAGTTCGGATTCGATGAGCGTGCCGGGGATGGCCGCGCAGTTGATACTGACAAATTCATGGCCCGAGCGGTTGCTCGATTCGTGAATCGCGCGTACCAGCAACTCCTTTCCCACTCCGGATTCGCCGGTGACAAGAACGGAAAAGTCAGCCCTGCTCGCCTTATACGCCATATAGAGCGCGGCTTTGAAAGGGGGGCTCGTTCCGACAAGCTTCGAAAACGGGGCGGGAAGCTCGGCTGTGCGGGCCATTCCGGCATCGAGGCAGGACTCCACGTAGCGCCGCCTCGCCTGAAAGTCGGCTTCCGCCCCGTCGCGGTGGACCATGTCGATGATGGTTACAGAGCAGGTAAAGTCATCGGCCGAGGGCAGGAGCAGCACCGAACAGGTCACGGGGCCCTTTAGCGCATCGACGTATCTTCTTACGTTTGCCACCTCCGTGCGGTTGGCCATGGCTTTCAGGGTGAGAGAATCGGATTCGATCTCGGAAAGCCGGCGGCCAACGACACCTTGGGCCGAAAGCCCAACGATACGGCGGAACGCATCGTTTGCGTAGACCACCGTCCCGTCTTTGGAGGTTATGAGGACGGCGTCTCCAATGTGTTTCAGGATATGGAACTCGCCGCCCGACAAAAAAAAGGGTGCGATAAGACTGTTTTGCGGTTCTTCTTCCAAGCCCAGCCCTTACTTTCCCTTATACACCGGCTTTCTTTTTTCCCTGAAAGCCGTAAGCCCCTCGGTTCGGTCTTCGGTGGGAATCGTGACCCAGTAGGCGTTTGATTCTATGGCGAGCCCCGAGCGCAGGTCGACTTCCAGGCCGTGGTTTATGGCGTACTTGGCCTGGGTGATGGCAACCGGGCCCGCCTCGCATATCATCGCGGCCATCTCGAAACACTCGTCGATAAGGCGCGCCGCCGGGACCACTTTATTTACCAGGCCAATGGAGAGCGCTTCATTTGCGTCGACGCGCCTTCCGGTAAAGATCATTTCCTTGGCCTTGGCGCGCCCGACTATCCGGGGCAGCCGCTGGGTGCCTCCGCCGCCAGGAATTATGGCGAGCCTGGTTTCTGTCAGGCCCATCATGGCATTTTCCGAAGCGATCCGGATATCGCAGGCAAGGGCCAGTTCGGTCCCTCCTCCGAGAGCCACACCGTTAACCGCCCCGATTACGGGTTTGTTCAAGTATTCGATGGATGTGAAAAGCTCTCGGAGAGTGAAGATAAATTTTCTCACCTGCTCCTCGGGCATCGTGGCTCTTTCTTTCAAGTCGGCGCCCGCGCAGAAGCTTTTGTCCCCGGCCCCCGTAATGATTACCACGCGCACATCGGTGTCCCATTGAAGGGCCTCGACTTTTTCGGCCAGCGCCCGCAGCATCCCGAAGTTAAGAGAATTCATCGCTTCCGTCCGGTTAAGCCTCAAAATCGACGTCTGTCCCGATCGCTCTTCCAATACCAACGGCTGATCCATTCTTCCTCCTTTTGTCTTCAACGACTCGTAGTCTATCCAGCATCGAAATATCGGGGGTAAAGCCCGCCAAAACGGCAATCAATTCAGGTGGACCATTTCCGGGTATACTATATTACACTAATTCGTTTCCATCAGGAAACTTCATGGTGGGCAACGCTACGCTTTTGCCCACAAGACTTTCCGCTTTTACTTATACTCTCCCCCCGAATCGGGAAGAGGAATCTCAAGAAGATCGCCGGTTTTCGCCGGCGGGCTTGTGGATTTTTTTCTCAATATCCGATCTATCAGTTTATCGTAGTTTTCGTTAAATTTCGTGGGAGGTTTCACGGGAGCGGTCTTTTTGACTTCCTCAGTCGTGCCGGGCACTACGGGAGCAGGCGCCGGCAAGACGTGAGCGGGCGGCAACGGGCACTGTCCGGGAGGGACTGACGGTTTGGGGAGCGGGAACTTTTTGGACATGACTCCCCCGGAAGGGATTTTACGAACCACGGGAAGCTTAAGGCCATGGTGAGCGCAAAAAATTGCGCAGCCGCCGAAAAAAAAGAAAATCCAGCCGGCACCGGCTATGAGCAGGACCGCGAGCAATCCATACGCAATTTTTCGCATCGAATACCTCCGCGGCGCCGCCAGGCGTCTTCCTGTTTTTTACGGCGCCATTATCTGGAGACCGGTGCTTTGGAACAGTTCCCGGAAAGCCTCAGTCTCACCACGCTCCCCGGCTTTTTCGAAATTTCGACAGGATTTCCGTCCCACTTGATATGCACGCCGCCTCCGTTTCCGATTATGAGGTAGACCTTCTTTTCGGCTTTCCACCGCATGGTCTGGCCGGGCTGCAACAGCCGGCTTTCGGTTTTCCCGCCGTCGAGGATCGCCTCCACCCATGCCTGTTTGTCTGCGGTTATCTCCAGGGAGTGGAGAGAAGGGGATTTTTCCAGAGTCTTTCCGGACTCGGGAGCAGCAGGTTGGGCAGCCGCGGCCGGAGCGGGTTGGCCGGCAGAAACCGGCGGAGGCTTATTGGCTGTTTGAACCGGTGTGGAGGCTGCCGGCGGCTTTACTGAAACCGGCAAAAGGCTTTGGGACAAAACAGCCGGAACGGCGGGGGCCACGGCGTGATTTGCAGCGGCGGGAGGCTTATTTTCCGCTTTTAGCGTTTCGGGGTGGTGGAGGGGTGTCTTTAGCGGTTTTGCCTTCGAAACAGCGGGAACCCCTGGCGCGGTTTTAACGGCAGGCGGTGTTAAAAGATGTCCCACGGGAGGCTTTGCCGGGAAAAGACTATGTCTAAAGACAACCCCTAGGCAAACGGCGGCAAGGACGGCGCCAAGAAGCACCCCGGACAGGAGGCAGACAAACGGGCCGGGCCGGCCTGCCGCTTTTTGCCCATCTTCCGGGCTCTTTTCGTTTTGCCCGTTACCTATCCCGAGGGCTTCCGAATACCTGGAGATCAAGCCCTCGACAGCCAGAGGCGAACCGAGCTCGGGGGTTTTCCCGGATTCGAGCGCCCTTAGAGCCGTAATGCTGATTCGAGTTCTTTCCGAAGCGTCCCGCAGGGTCCACCCCAGCCTCAAACGCTCGATTTTCAAATATTTCGTTCCATCATCCATGACCTGCTCCAAGCACCCGCACGCAAGGTCAAAAGCGACAACGCACAGTCCTGATGCGGCATGCCGACAGGGTAGAATTACATGTATTCAATTAACAGATCAAGCAAATCATCGCCTTCGCGACGCTAAGGCCAAAAGCTCGT
>CAWEZA010000091.1:0-7132 GCA_963813125.1 uncultured delta proteobacterium
CAAAAGAAAAGGAATACAAGATTGGGGGAAGAAACGGCGCTCAGGCGGAATTCAAATAGAAATAAATATCAACGCGCCGCAAGAGAGCCTTAAGTGAGCGCCCGGTTTTTCCGATTTACGGTTCTGGGCGGGAAGAAAGTTCCGGCACTTGCATAGAACCATTCAACCCATAACGAGACAGGTATGGACACGATCTTCGAAAAGAGCTGCATGCCGGCCGGAAATCAATCCGCGGAAGCTGCAACGACGATGGGCGAACCCAAAAACGGCAATTCCCTCGAAGAGTTCAGGGCGATTTTTGAAAACAGCCAGATCGGGATGATGCTGCTCAAACAGAACGAGCTCATTTCCAGGGCCAACCAACGGCTTGCCGACATCCTGGGCTACGATTCACCCGGGCAAATGGCGGGGATGAGCCTGCGCCACATTCATCTTTCGGAGGAACGTTTCCGGGAATATGGGGAAAAGTATCACCAGCAGTTGAGACGGGGCGTACAAATTCAGGTCGAGTACCAACTCAAAAGAAAAGACGGCTCCCCGTTATGGTGCAGTCTGTCCGGCAAACCGATCGACCCGGGCGATACACCCGATCTGAACAAAGGGGTGCTTTGGTGCGTTGACGATATTTCCCGCCGCAAAGCGACAGAGGCCGAGATAATCGCGCAGCGGGAAACGCTGATAAAGATGTTTGAAAGCGCTCCCCACACAATGATGCTCTTCAGCAGGCAATGTTGCGTAACGAACATCAATCACAAGGGTGTAACCTTTTTGTGCAGGCCCAAAGAGGAAATCCTGGGGCTTCCCGGTGGAAAGGCATTTGGTTGCTTGAATTCTTTTCATGGCCGGGGGTGTGGAAGCAATCCCGAGTGTAGTGATTGCCCGATCCGCACACGAATCATGCGAACTTTTGAAACAGGCCAGGGCTTTAAAGACGCCGAGGGGTGCTTGACTGTTCGCAGGAATTCAAAAGACATTCAAATCGAGGTATTGATTAACACGGCGCTGGTGAGGGACGTCGATTCGGACAAAGTACTGGTTACGATCAACGACATTACCGACCGTAAACGGGCCGAGGACGCGTTAAGGGAGTCGAGAGAGAACCTTTCCCAGTTCCTCGACTTCCTGCCCGATCCAACCTTTGCGATCGACTCGAACGGCAAAGTTATCTTCTGGAACAAGGCTTATGAAGAGATTTCGGGTATCAAGGCCGAAGACATTCTGGGTAAAGGGGATTATGAATATTCGCTGCCTTTTTATGGATATCGAAGACCGGTTTTGATAGATGCGGTAGTCGGGCAGGACACCAAAATGCTGGAGAAGTACATTGTTGCCCAAAGAGATGGAGACATTCTTCTGGCCGAAGCCGACGTGGTTCTAAAAGGCGGGGAACCCCGCTCTCTTTCATGCAAAGCCAGGCCCCTTTACGACAGTAACGGCAAGATCACCGGCGCTATCGAATCGATAAGGGATGTGACCGAGGTCAAGAAAACCCAGGAGTTGCTAATAGAGAGCGAAAGGCGTTACCGAAGCGTCGTTGAAAACACACAGGACATTTTCTACCGTACGGATAAGCACGGCGTTATCACTATGATCAGCCCCTCCGCGTCAAGAATTTACGGGCTCTCCAGTGAAAAAATAGTGGGTATGCGAGTTGAAAGTTTTTGGGCGAATCCATCCGATCGCGAGAAAATGCTGCAAAAGGTACGGGAGGACGGCTTCGTTCAGGATTACGAGGTAACGATTCGAGGTAACGATGGTTCGCCGATTTACACGTCGATCACGAGCGGTTTCGTAAAAGATAAGCAGGGCAACATTCTCGGGTTTGAAGGGTTAATCCGCGACATAACCGAACGCAAGCTGGCCGAGGAGCGGCAGCGCCGATTGGCCGAGGACCGGCGCATTCTGCTCGACAATATCCAAACCCAGGTGTGGTACCTGACCGACGACCGCACCTACGGCGCGGTGAACAAGGCCAGCGCGGATTTCAACGGCCTGAGAATCGAGGATATGGCCTTCAAGAGCATGTACGACATCTTGCCCGAAGATGTCGTCGAGGTCAGCCGCAAGGGAAACATCCAGGTCTTCACCACGGGTAAACCCGCACACAGCGAAGAGTGGCTCCCATGTGTCTCCGGCGAGCGAAGGCTCATATCCATCCTGAAATCGCCCAAACTTCGCGACGACGGCTCGGTGGAATATGTCGTCTGCTCGGCCGAGGACATTACGGAGCAGAGGCGGGCTGAGGCGGACCTGCTGGAGACCAATCAGGAACTGGAAAAAGCGATAGCCCGGGCAAACGAGATGGCCGTGGAAGCCCGGGTCGCGAACTCAGCCAAGAGCGAGTTCCTGGCGAATATGAGCCACGAGATCCGCACCCCCATGAACGGCGTGATCGGCATGACGGGTCTCCTGCTGGATACCGAACTCTCCGAGGCTCAGCACCACTGCGTCGATATCGTGAGAACCAGCGCCCAATCGCTTCTGAGGCTCATTAACGATATCCTGGACTTCTCAAAGATCGAGTCGGGCAAGCTCGATCTCGAAACCCTGGACTTCGACCTGCAGAGCCTGCTCGACGACCTTGCCGAGGCCATGGCCATAAAGGCCCACGACAAGGGGCTGGAGGTGTCCTGCGCCGTGGACCACGAGGTGCCGACGCTTCTTACGGGCGACCCCGGCCGGTTGCGCCAGATCCTCACCAACCTTGCGGATAACGCGGTCAAGTTCACGCACCGAGGGGAAGTCACAGTCAAGGTAAGTCGAGTGAGCGGTGACGAACAGAGCGGTGAACACTCGTGTTTTCTGCGTTTTTCCGTCCACGATACGGGAATCGGCATCCCGAAGAGCAGGTTCGGCCGGCTGTTCCAGCAATTCAGCCAGGTGGACACCTCGACTACGCGCCAATATGGGGGCACGGGCCTGGGGTTGGCCATCTCGAAGCGGCTGGCCGAGATGATGGCCGGCGGGGTGGGCGTGACAAGCATCGAGGGCCAGGGGTCGGAATTCTGGTTCACAGCGCGGTTCGGTCTGCAGACGGAAGCGACGCGGGAGGACGGGCAACCGACTCCGGACCTGGCCGGGGTGCGCGTGCTGATAGTAGATGACAATGCCACCAGCCGCGAAATAGTTGTGACCCGCCTGCGCTCCTGGGGTATGCGCCCGGAAGAGGCTCCCGATGGTCCCTCCGCCCTGCAATCGCTGCGCCGCGCCCTGGGCGAGGGCGCCCCCTTCGACCTTGCCATAGTGGATTTAATGATGCCGGGCATGGACGGCATAGACGTGGGGCGCGCGGTCAAGGACGACAGGAAGCTTGCGCACACGCGGTTGGTCATGCTCACCTCGCTTCGCTCGAAGTGCGAAGGGATGAGTCTGCGGGAGATGGGCTTTTTGGGCTTTGCGACCAAGCCGGTCCGAAGCGAAGCGCTAAAAGCGGTGCTGTCACAGGTCCTTGCCGGAAGCGTGGACGTCTACGATGCGGTTCAGCCCAATACCTGCCAGACAACCCGCCAACCGCTCCCCAGCCTTGCGAAGCGCAAGGCGCGCATCCTGCTTGCCGAGGACAACATCACAAACCAGCAGGTGGCAATCGCTATCCTGAAAAAGCTCGGCCTCAATGCCGACACCGCGGCTAACGGCCTGGAGGCCCTCCATGCGCTAAGGACCATACACTACGACCTGGTGCTGATGGACGTTCAAATGCCCGAGATGGACGGCATGGAGGCTACAAGACAAATCAGGCTACAGGAGCACGGCCGCGGCTCGATTCCGATTATCGCCATGACCGCCCACGCCATGCGGGGCGACCGGGAAAGATGCCTGGAAGCCGGAATGAACGACTATGTCAGCAAGCCGGTCTCACCCCACGCCCTGGCCGAGGTGTTGGAAAAATGGCTGCCGAAGGAAACTGGACTCCAAACCGGGGAGCCGGAATCAAAAGACCGGCAAGCCGAAGAGAATAATCGCCCCTCTCAATCGATATGGGACCGTGGTTCCATGATCGAGCGGCTGATGGGAGATGAGGAACTGGCCGAGACGATCCTCCAGGGGTTTTTAGCCGACATTCCACTCCAGATCGGGGCCTTAAGGGAATACCTTAAGGCAAATGACGCCGAGGGAGCCGAGCGGCATGCCCACACCATCAAGGGCGCCGCAGCCAACGTGGGAGGCAAGACGCTGCGGGCCGTGGCCTTCGAAGTGGAAAAAGCGGCCAAAGCCGGTGACATCGAGACCGCCAATACCCTTTCAAACGAGCTCGATTCGGCCTTCGAGGCCCTGAAACAAGCCATGCGGGAAGACTCATGAGGGTAGTGGGCACGATGATGCCTTCCCCGCTCCGCTCGCGCTGGAACCACCGCCGGGAAACCAGGCGGAAACACAGAAGACAAACCTCGCATATTTCGGCCCCCGTGAATACGGCGTGGCACACCCGCCCGCTGCGCAGCCGCCCCGATTTTCACCTGACAGGCAGGTTCCGCATCGAGCTGCGCAGATTACCGCCAAAGTACTCCTGCTCGGACTCGACTTCGCCGAAATAGTATGGAGAGGCGCCGTAAAACCCGATCGCATCGCGGAAAATATGTGCCCGCACAAAGTATCTCACGGCGTCCAGCATTATTTCAGTGGTTTTTTCAGGAAGAACCGCGGTAGCTCCAACCGATCCGAAGTCAATCAGTTTTTGCCGCATCCGGTTGCGGATCAGCGCGATATTGGTAAAATTTCGTGGATGAATCTCCTGCAGTCCCCTCACCTTCCCGTCGGAGTCGATATAGATGAGGACAGGAGCGTCACGGTTCAGCATGAGCGTTTTAGCCCAGGCCGCGATGTTTTCAACGCTCTCGGCCGGCCTTCCGAGAAGCTCGTGTGGAACCGAGGGCTGAAGAATCGGGTCCACCCAGTCACCCGGCAGCTTCGGGAGCACTTTTACGACCGGATTTGATGCCGTGTTGTCTATGTACCCATATTTACCGGAATTTATGATGATGTGACCTCGATATTGAGGAATGGACATAGCTACCGCGGCAGAGGCCCAGATATCGGCATCGGAGGGCTCCGGATTTCCATTCGGATGGTTGTGGACCATGTAAACGGAGGTGGCCCCCAGGACCTCGATGCGTTCCTTGAGGTGTTCGATATATTCGCCGAAGTCATCGCCGCGATAGGCCTTCGAGTATCCCGGATGCATGCAGGTGCCTCTTTCGTGATCGACTATCACGCCGCGGCGGACAAAGACGTAGCGGAATTCCTCATAGTTTGGGTTTCTCCACGTCTGCGCGAGCACCGCAAGGTCGGTATAGTTCCTGATCGTACGCCCGACCATTCGAACCTGTTTTTTTTCGATCTTTTGAAATTGTTTCCCGATGGTCGCATCGGCCGCGTAAGAAGCCGAGGGTTGCGCAAGGCAGGGCGCCCCATCCGGACCACAGCCCCGCCCCCGCTCCCCCGGGTCGCAACCCTCGAAGGGGTCACCGATCAATGGAGATTTTATCTGTTCGGGCGAGAAGACCGCATATATGTAATTCCCACCGCCACTGTAGAGTATGACTCCGTCGTTTCCCAACGCTTTTGCCTTCTCGATGGCAGCACCCATCGTAAGAAAACCGGTCGGCTCCAACTCGAGAGGATTTTCAATCTTCAGGAATGCGGGCAAGACCGCCGAATCTTTTCCGGCCAGCCTTTCGGCCACCGTCTGATCCCCCCTGAACCATACGGCCCCACGTTCGTCGGGGCAAAAAATGTCGAAACCGATATCCGCATTCGTTCCGTAATACACCATCCGGGGAGTGCCGGAGAGTCCCAGCGGATTTTGAAAATAGTCGCATTCCCCCTGCTTAAATACCACCCTGCTGTTTGCAAACCACCGCCTGAATTCCGGGGTGCTGGAAAACCAGGCATACCCTCCACACGGCCCTAAAGGGTCCGATCGATCCTTTTCGCCGGAAAGCATTGTCGAAACCCTCTCGGCCAAATACGGCGCAACCTCTTCTTCGACCCCATTCTCCGGGGCCGTCACGGTGTCTATGGCGGGAGCGCCCAAGCCGGATTTGGCCATGGCGCCGGGGAGGTTCTCGACCACTTTTGCCTGGGTGGGTCTAGGCATGAGATCTCCAATTTGCGGTTAACGAGGGGCCAAGACTTTAAATGTGCTTAAATAAGAATGCTTGATCACAAACACTTGCTTTGTTGTTTCTACTTTTAACGCCGGCCGGCGGCGGCCCGCCGCCCACAATGAGCCATAAAAAGGCTCCACAACAACAAACACGTCTTCCCGTCACACTTTATAAAGGGGCAAATTGGGGGCCGGAAAAGCTTTGCGGGGCCATCCAGAAAAAACAGTCGGAAAACCCGTGCAAAGCGGCACATCGCAAGGGCCTGAAACCGTTGCCCGATGCCGCGCGCAGCGGCCAAATTGATGCGCCTATGTGCTTTCATGTTAAAGCATAAGAACTCGCTTGATTGCTGATAGCCTTGAGTTTGCGGGTTCATAGTGTGAAATATTATTTCAATATATCTTTTATGTAAAGGACTTTTTATTTAAGCGCTTATCTTTTTTTGGCACGCCCCAGCTCAGAGATCAGCCAAAGATTTCACCCCTTTTCCAAAGGGCTGCTAAATTCCCTCCCTTTCCTAAAGGGGAGCACTGGGGGATTTTAAGCGGGTAGCCCGGATACTTGCTATCCGGGCGCTGGAACTCACCGCCAGGAAACCAGGCCCAAACAGACAAGACAAACCCCGTATATTCCGGACCCCCGTGGGGTGGGCGTGGCACACCCGCCCGCGGCGCAGCGCCGCCACACTCGCCGCGGCGCAGCCGCCGGAAGAAAGCATTCAAGTTTCAGCCCAAACGCCCCGATTAGAAGGATTGACAAACAGGAATTCACGCTACTCTTAAGTTCGGTCATCCGCGCACCGGACCCCATCGGCGCGCGAAACGCCCTGTGCCCCCAAAGGACTGCGGGGCCTCAATTTAACCTTGTGGTTCATATTGGAGTAAATTTGAACTTCCACCGGGTAGACCAGAGTTTGAGAAGATTTCAGTCGTGGCTCTCATGTCGGCTGCATGCCGGGCTTTTGCATTGGCGAGCTTTGTCGGGGGCGCCGGGAAAAGACGGCCTGGCGGGTTTACCCTCCCTGG
>CAWEZA010000092.1:0-39927 GCA_963813125.1 uncultured delta proteobacterium
AGGTTTGTCCACGATGCAAGGCGCGGAGGCCTTGGGGACACGGATTTGTCATGGCCTATTTTGATGGATTCGCATCCGGCCTTTTACTACGCCGCTATCGCTGTCCTAATTGTGGTTGCGTTATTCGCTTCAAGCCTGTGGGCTACTTCGACCGATTCCAGTCTCCCATCGAAACGATCCGCGCCGTTATCTGCGGGCCGGCTGAGAAAAAACCTTCCTATTCCGATGTCTCGCGCGCACGTAAGGCCCACTGGTTAAGAGCACTTAAACGAAAGGTCCTGGCTTATTTTGGCGATCCTTTCCGGGATCATTTTCTTGCGGCCTTTGACCGGCTGATCGAGATGGGCAAAATACCGGTTAGCAGGTCCATCCAATTTTGATGGCCAACGACCTTTTACCCACCCCACCGAAGGGTGTCATGGAATAAGAGCCGCCAATGTCCTAGAAAGCCTCAAATAACCATAAAAGGAGGCGTTTTATGACAGAAGAGCAGAAAAAAGAGGTGGCTACGTTCAGGTTCGGGGTGATTCATGAACTGGTAAACACGAAGGAGCTTTCACGCGGGGAGCGGAGCGCCTGATCCGGGAAAAATGCGAGCGGAGGTGGAATATTCCTTTCTCCGGCAGGACCCGGATCGGACGCACCACCATTTTGAGATGGGCTCGGCTCTATACGGCCGCAGGCGGCAGGCTTGAATCTCTTTTGACCACGGATCGTTCGGACCGTGGGGCAACCAGGGCCATGGATGAAGAGACCTGTCTATCCCTGCTCGCTTTAAGGCGCGAGTTTCCACGGGTGACGATCAAGGACTTGATCTCCAAGATGAGGGAGGCAAACCCGGAGGCGGTGCTAAATCACTCCGGCGTTTACAGGTTAATCAGGCGGGAAGGGATGATGAAGCAGGAGGGACAAAAGTGCGAAGACCGGCGCAGGTACGAGGCCGAGCTTGCAAACGAGATTGGCAGTCGGATGTACTTCACGGCCCGATGGTGATGGCAGGGGAAAAAATGAGGAAGGCTTACCTCATAGCCTTTCTCGATGACCATTCCCGGCTTGTGCCTCACGGGGAGTTCTATTTATCGGAGGGAGTCGAATGCTTCATGGACGCACTCGAGAAGGCCCTTATGAAGCGGGGCTTGCCAAGAAAACTTTATACCGACAATGGCGCGGCATTCAGGAGCCATCATCTTGAGCAGGTCTGCGCATCCCTTGGCATAGCCTTGATTCATGCCCGGCCTTACAAGCCTCAGGGAAAGGGAAAAATTGAAAGGTTTTTCAGAACGGTCCGTGAGGGATTCCTTTCGGGTTTTAAGGGGGATAGCCTGTGCGGTCTCAACGAAGCTTTCGGTCTGTGGCTTGAGAATGCCTATCACCAAAGAAAGCATACATCTACGGCGCAAACGCCCCATGCTCGCTTCACCTCCAGGCTGGAGTGCCTCAGAGTCGCCCCCGCGGACCTCAGGGATCACTTCAGACAGCTTGCAAGACGGAGGGTAGCCAAAGACAGGACGATCACACTGAACGGCAAAATCTTCGAGGGGCCGGTCTGCCTGATCGGAAAGCAGGTTGAACTGCTCTACCATCAAAAGGACGATAGCCGTGTCGAAGTCCGCGCGGGCGGGCGCTCTTATGGCTTCCTGCCCGCTGTGGACATCCATGTCAACTGCCGGGTGAAGCGTGACAGCAACAACAATCCCCAGATGGTCGAGCCTGCTGTCCCAAGTCGCTATAGAGGAGGCAATCTTTGGTCGGGCGCAAAAGGTCCGGAGGGCAAGTCATGAATCCTGGCTACCGTAGCTTTTTCGGATTTGAGCGGGAGCCTTTCCCCTCTGATCCGGGGTTGAAGGACATCCTGGAGACCGAAGAGATCAAGGGGGTTTGCAGCCGGTTTGACTATGCGGTGGGCCTCGGGGCCATAGCTCTTTTAACCGGTGAGATCGGAAGCGGCAAATCGACCGCCCTCAGATACGCGGCAAGTCGCCTGCACCACTCCGAGTATCGAACCATATCGATTACAGCGGCCTGCGGATCCATCCTTGAGATGTACAGGATGCTTTTGGGACAACTGGGCGTGGAGACCTCAAGTTCGTCACGGGCTTTTCTTTTGGGACGCATAAGACACGAGATATGCGCCCTGGTGTGCGAAAAGAAGATGAAAATCGTGCTCATAGTCGATGAAGCCTCGCTTTTAAGGCTCGAAGTCTTTTCCGAACTCCACACCCTGTGTCAGTTCGAACTGGATTCCAAGCCGTGGCTGCCCGTCGTCCTGGCGGGTCAGTCACACCTTATCGATAAGCTGATGTATCCCGGCTCGCGCCCCTTGGCCTCAAGAATCGTTGCCAGGTCCCATCTTGAGGGTGCCGATCGCAGGCAAATGGAAGTCTATCTTGCGCATCATCTGAAGCTTGCAGGCATAAAGCGCGATCTTTTCGAGGAGGCTGCGGTTACGGCCATCTATCAGGGATCGGCAGGCCTGTTCAGGAAAGCCAATCACCTGGCCAGAGGCTCTCTTGTCGCCGCCGCTCAAGACCAATGCTTGAGTGTTAGCGCCGAGCACGTGAGAACAGCCTCCAGCGAGCTTTTCTGATGAGAAAAATTTTTGTCAAGCTCGCCGATTACTTTGGCTCGGCTTGGCGTCTGGCCGTCCTGGACATGGCCAAGGGGCGCTGGATCGTCGATCCCGCCCCATCCAGGATTGGCTACCTCAAGGCAGAAAACGCCAACGGCCGGCATATCCTGATGCAACCGGTCGATGAGTCCAGATATCTGCTTGCAGATGATCTTTGTTGGGAGCGCATCTGTCGTCAACACCGACACGCCGACAGGTCATGGAAGCCGGGGCGAATGGTGGTAGAGACCTCGCCGCGAAACTACCAGGTTTGGATTCGAAGCCAAAGACCATTATCGCTTGACGAAAAGCGCTACTGGTTAAAAAGGATGGGCAGCGATCCCGGAGCGGACCCGAACGACCGCTGGGGTCGTTGCCCCGGCTTCCGCAACCGCAAGGACAAGTATGGCAGCGAAAGCGGCAGATATCCCTTGGCCAGGCTAATCTGGATAGATTGGACCTCGCAGGCTCAAGTCCCTCACTTAATCGTAGAGGTGCCGACCTCTGATGAGATCCTTTCCCATCCACCCCCAAGGGGGGCTGTGTGTCGCATGAAGAAAATCTGCCGCTCAGACTATGACCGAGGAGGTGAGTCCGAGACCGACTTCGCTTATGCTTTGGCGCTGGCCCGCAGGGGGCATGAAGAAAATGAAATCCGCAGTCGCCTGCTATCGGAGAGAATAAGCTGGGGTAATCATGCCGGGCACAGAAGGATCGATCTTTATCTGGACAGATCAGTCAGGAATGCAAAGGCAACCATAGACAAAACGAGGCATCCGTCCAAATAATGCGGTTGTTCCATTTAATCAGAAAAAATCAGTCCATTTAATTTGAAATCCAACAGCGCCCCTTCAAGCCAGGGCGCTCAACGATGAACACTCCGCCGCTGTTTTGTTCGATGATAACCGGAAAGTGTCTTCTCATGAGCCTTATCCTCCATGCCACTCCCACTCCGGAGGCTCATTATAGCATATCGCAAAATAGCATATCGCAAACACGGCTCGTACCGCTTTTGACGATGGCCTTGTCAGCATATCTAAACAGCGGTTTGAAAAAAATCCAAGGGAGAGTTGTCTCGCAGTCGGGTTGGGATTGGCGCCGTCATCGTCTATTGGTAGAGGGAACGCTGGAACGCGATCCCCTCCGGTCACCTGTTTGTATTCTGTAACAGACGGCATACGATGATCAAAGTTCTTTATTGGGAACGCAATCGAGAGAAAAATTGAGAAAACACCTCTCCGTTTTTTCTTGACCCTGGCCGTTGTGACTATATAATAGCTACAATGTAGTCATTAAGATGCGCAAACCGGAGAAAAGGACCAGGCGAAGACAATGGAGACTGTAACCCCGGAAAAAGAAATTATCGAGGTAATCAAGGCCAATGGCGGAGACGCCTTCAAATACTGCTACCAGTGCGGCTTGTGCGATGCGGTCTGCCCCTGGAACAGGGTGCGCGATTTCTCGATGCGCAAGATAGTGCGGCAGGCGACCTTCGGCTTGACCGACATTGAGACCGAGGACATCTGGCGCTGCACCACGTGCGGAAGGTGCCCCCAGCGGTGCCCGAGGGGTGTCAAACAGATAGAGTCCGGGGTGGCGCTTCGAAGGATCGCAACCGAATACGGCGTCTTTCCGGCTGCGGTAAAGTCCGTTCGCTCGATTGGCGCAAGCCTTGTCGCCGAGGGGAACCCTCTTAACGAGGAGCGGGGAAAAAGAGGTGCCTGGGCTGAAGGGCTGCCGGTGCCAAGTTTTTCCGAAGGTATGGAAATCCTCTATTTTTCCGGCTGCTATCTCAGCTACGACCCCAGGATGAAGAAGGTCGCAAGGGCTACGGCAACGATCCTCAACAAGGCCGGGGTGGATTTCGGGATTCTCGGCGCAAAAGAAAACTGCTGCGGGGAATCCATCCGCAAGACAGGCGACGAGGAACTCTTCAAGCGTCTTGCCAAAGAAAACATCAAGAACTTTATCGACGCCGGCGTAAAGAAGGTCCTCGTGTCTTCTCCTCACTGTTACCACACGTTTAAAAACGAGTACCCCGAGTTCATGGTGAACTTCGAGGTGGTCCATATCGCGCAATACCTTTTCGAGCTGATCGGGTCGGGAAGGCTCAAGATAAGCGGTGAGTACGGAAAAAGGGTCACCTATCACGATCCCTGCTACCTGGGAAGACACAACTCCATATTCGATGAGCCCCGGGAAGTCCTGAAGAAGGCGGGTCTCGATTTTGTCGAGATGGCCGAAAACCGCAGGGACAGCCTTTGCTGCGGCGGCGGGGGCGGCAGGATTTGGATGGAGACCCCAAAGGGTGAGAGGTTTTCGGATCTTCGGATCGACCAGGCGCTTGAGGTCGGGGCCGAGGTGCTGGCGACTGCCTGCCCGTATTGCATCACCAATTTCGAAGACAGCAGGCTGAACCGCGAAGGCGGCGAAGCGGTCGAGATCAGGGACATCACGGAAATTATCGCTGAAGTCATTTAGGGGAAAGAAGTGAAAAGAGAACTTGGAAATATCGGGGAACAAATTCTTAAAGGTCTGTGCGGCAGCGAGTTCGGAGACGTAATGGTTGTCGGCGGAGGCATAAGCGGTATTCAGGCCTCCCTCGATCTCGCCACCGCCGGTTTTAAGGTTTACCTGGTCGAAAAGTCGCCGAGCATTGGGGGGCACATGGCCCAGCTCGACAAGACATTTCCGACCAATGAATGCTCGATGTGAATACTTTCTCCAAAACTGGTCGAGGCCGGCCGGCATCCGAACATTGAAGTTTTGACCTATACCGAAGTGGACAGCGTCGAGGGCGAGGCTGGCAACTTCAAGGTCGAGTTGACAAAAAAGCCCAAGTACATCCTGGAGGACAAGTGCACGGGATGCACCACCTGCGTTGAATCCTGCCCGGTGACCTACCCGGACAAGTTCAATCAGGAGATTTCCAGGAACAAGGCGATCCACATATTCTTCCCCCAGGCGATCCCTCTTGTCGCGTATATCGATGAGAGCTGTATCTACCTGAAGGAAAAGAAGTGCCGCATCTGTTCCGCCGTTTGTAAAAACGACGCGATAGATTTCAACCAGAGGCCCGTTAAGAAGAGTATAAACGTAGGGGCCATAATTCTTACCCCCGGCATCGAGCCCTTCGACCCGAAGCTGAGGGAAGAATACCGGTACGGGGAGTTTACAAACGTCATAACCAGCCTCGACTACGAGCGGCTGCTAAGCTCCACCGGGCCTTTTCAGGGCGAAGTGCTGCGCCCCTCCGACAGGAAGCACCCGAAAAATATCGCCTGGATTCAATGCGTGGGCTCGAGGCAGATCCTCCCCGGAGGAAACAGCTACTGCTCGGCTGTCTGCTGCACCTACACGCAGAAGCAGGTCATCTTGACCAAGGACCACAGCCCCGGCTCCGAGTGCACGGTGTTTCACAACGACATACGCTCCTACGGCAAGGATTTTGAAAGGTACTATGAAAAGGCCGAATCCCTGCCGGGGGTGAGGTTTATCCGGAGCTACGTGTCCATTGGAAAAGAGATCCCCGGAAGTAAAAACGTCACCATAAGGTACGCGCAGGCCGAAGGGGGCGTAAAAGAAGAAGAGTTCGACATGGTGGTCTTGTCCGTTGGGCTGAACCCGCCTAAGGATAATAAGGGGATCGCGGCAAAATTTGGAATCGAACTCGAATCCCACGGCTTCTGCCTCACTGACCCCGTAAATCCGATCGAGACCACCCGGCCCGGCGTGTTTATGAGCGGGGCTTTCCAGGGCCCGGTCGATATCCCCGAGTCGGTTTTCGGCGCAAGCGGCGCCGGCGCCCGCGTGGGTGAGCTTCTGCGCAAAAGGCGCGGCGGGCTCTCGAAGGAAAGGGTCTATCCGGAGGAAAGAGACGTTGCCGAAGAGACGCCAAAAGTCGGGGTTTTTGTCTGCCACTGCGGGGCAAACATCGGAAGGATCGTAAATGTCCCCTCGGTCGTAGAGTATGCCCTGACCCTGCCAAACGTAGTCTACGCCCGCGAGCAGCTCTTTTCGTGCGCGACAAACTCCGCGCAGCAGATAACCGACCTCGCAAAAGAAAAAGGCCTAAACCGCGTGGTCGTTGCCGCCTGCAGCCCCAGGACCCTCGAGCCCCTTTTCCGGGACACCGTCCGCGAGGCCGGAATGAACCCGTATTTCTTCGAGATGGCAAACATCAGGGAACACTGCTCCTGGGTCCACTCGAAGGAAAAGGAAAAGGCAACCGAAAAGGCAAAGGACATCGTGCGGATGTCGGTTGCCAGAGCCTGCCTGCTCGAACCCCTCAAGGAATACGATCTGCCGGTCAATAAGGCCGCGCTCGTCGTGGGGGGCGGCATCGCCGGCATGACCTGCGCTCTTTCCATAGCCAACCAGGGCCACGAGGTCTACCTGCTGGAAAAGGATTCGGAACTGGGGGGGATGGTTAGAAAAATCCACTATACCCTGGAGGGCATGGACGTTCGGGCCGTTTTGCAGGACCTTGTCGAAAAGGTGCATAAGCACCCCGCGGTCCATGTCTACACCGATGCCTCCATAACTGCGGCAAGCGGCTACGTCGGAAGTTTTGTGACCTCGGTCAAATCCAAAAGGGGACCGGTCGTGATCAAGCACGGCGCTGCCGTAATGGCCATAGGCGCCGATTTGTACACGCCGACCGAATACCTCTACGGGCAAGACGACAAGGTCTTGACCCAGCTCGAACTCGAGGGAAAAATAGCGGCCGGAGATCAAAGCGTCACAGGGTGCCGCAGTCTTGCGATGATCCAGTGCGTTGGCTGCAGGCAGGAGGACAGAAACTACTGTTCCCGCATCTGCTGCGGCCAGGCGGTAAAAAACGCCCTCAAGTTCAGGGAGATGAACCCGGAGGCGGACATCCACATCTTCTTCCGGGACATGAGGACCTACGGCCTGAAGGAGGACTTCTACCGGGAGGCGGCCGAAAAGGACATAAAATTTATCCGCTACGAGCCCGGGGCAAAGCCCGTGGTCGAAGCGGTAACCGAGGAGGGCCGCCCCGTCCTGAGGCTGACCGCCCCGGATCCGGTGCTTGGCATGCTCCTCTCGGTTGACGCGGATCTTCTCGCCTTGTCCGCCGCGGTCATTCCTTCGGAGTCGACGGCCGAGATGGCGTCCCTTTTTAAAGTCGCCTTAAGCCCCGACGGGTTTTTCAAGGAAGCCCATGTGAAGCTCCGGCCTGTAGACTTTGGGACGGACGGTGTCTACCTGTGCGGCGCGGCGCACTACCCCAAGTTCATCAAGGAGTCTGTCAGCCAGGCCTGCGGGGCCGCCGGCCGGGTGCTGACGCTTCTATCCCGCGATACCGTCGTGGCCTCGGGGTCGGTGTGCGAGGTCGATAAAAACATGTGCGTTTCGTGCGGGGCGTGCATCACCGTTTGCAACTACGGCGCGATAGAGTTCGAGAATACGCCGTTAGGCAGAAAGGCGGTGGTAAACCCCGTCCTTTGCAAGGGGGACGGCGTGTGCAACACGAAGTGCCCCACAAATGCCATACAGCTCAAGCACTTTACGGATGAAGAGCTTTTGAGCGCAATCGATGCGGCAATGTTGGAGTGAGGTGAAAATGAGCTCGGGATTTAAATTTAAGCCTAAAGTGATCGGGTTTGTCTGTCACTGGTGAGCGTATGGCGCTGCCGACCTCGCTGGAGTTTCCAGACTACAATATACGTCCGAAATGAGGCTTGTCCGGGTCATGTGCTCGGGCAGGGTGGATGCGTCCTTCGTGCTGCGGGCTTTGTCGAAGGGTGCGGACGGCGTCTTTATAGGCGCCTGCCACCTGAACGAATGCAACTACATCACCAACGGCAACTTCCAGGCCATCAGCATGGTGTCGATTTTTCGAAAAATCATGCAGCACGTCGGCCTTGACCCCGAGCGGCTTAAGATAGGCTTTGTCTCGGGAAGCGAAGCAAGCCTTTTTACCGAGCACGTGAGCGCTTTTGTCGATAAAATCAGGGACCTCGGGCCTCTGGGCAAGGGCGAAGGCATGAGCGAATACGGGCTGAAGCTAAAGCTCGAAGCCATAACCGCGCTCATCCCCTACATCCGGCTCGTGGAAAGGGAAAGGCTGCGGATCGGCCTCAAAACCGAAGAGGAGATCGAACGCTTTTTCTCTAGCGACGAGGTGAACAGGCTTTTCGAAGAGCTTTTCGCCGGTAAGCTCGCGATCGGGCAAATCATGCTGCTCCTGCGCGAGGGGCCCCGTTCGACCGGGGAAATCTCAGAGACCCTGGGTATAAGCCCCGCTGAGGTCTCGAGGCGCCTCAACACATCGTCCAGGCTTGGCCTGGTCCGGTACGACGTCGGCTGCAAGCGCTACGTGGCGGCCTGATGAAATGCTCCGTCACCCCGTCACGCCGTGGTAACTGACCCGCCACGCCGCCGCGGTCGGTGCTCCGTCACCCCGGCGCGGGCCGGGGTCCAGGGTTTTAATGTGGAACCGTGGGGTGGGCTAAGCAGAGCGCAGCCCACCAACCACCTTTCGGGACATAGACATGGACAAAGAAAGAATAAACCAGATCGTCGCCAAATATCATGGCGAACCCAGTTCTCTCATTCAGATACTCCTGGACATCCAGAGCGAGAACCACTGGCTTCCGGGGGAGGCCCTCGGGTGGGTGAGCGAGGCCCTGGATGTGCCTCTTACCCGCATACAGCATATAGCCACCTTCTACAAGGCATTCAGCCTTGTCCCCAAGGGGCGCCATGAAATCCACATCTGCATGGGCACCGCCTGCCATGTCCGGGGCGCCTCCCGCCTTCTCGACACCGTGGAGGGTCATACCGGGATAAAACCGGGGGAAACGGACCTCGACATGAAGTTCAGTCTCGAGACCGTCAACTGCCTGGGCTGCTGCGCTCTCGGGCCGGTCATGGAAGTCGACGGCAAGCCTCACGGCAGGATGGTCCCGGCCAAAGCTATAGACGTGTTGAAAAACTTCGAGTAAGGGAAAATTATGCCAAGGATAAACTCTCCCGGTGAACTGGAGGCGGTAAGGCGCGAAATCGAGTCTCAACCGTACAGAGCCAAGCCCTGCGTGCTGATATGTGCCGGCTCCGGCTGTATTGCATCGGGCGCCGCCGAGGTCATCGACGCCTTTCGGGCGGAAATTGAAAAAGAAGGCCTGGCCGTCGAAATAGGCACGAAGGGAACCGGGTGCCACGGGTTTTGCGAAAGAGGCCCTGTCGTGGTCCTCTACCCCGATGAGATTTGCTACCTCCAGGTAAAACCCGAAGACGTCCCGGAAATCGTCTCCAAGACCCTCAAAGGGAAAGAAATCGTCGAGCGGCTGATCTACGCCGATCGGACCACGGGCGAAAAAGCGGTCCACGAGTCCGACATTCCCTTCTACAAAAACCAGCAGCGCCACGTCATAGGCAACAACATCAGGATCGACCCCAAGAGCATCGACGACTACATGGCCCTTGGCGGCTACGTGGCGCTCGGCAAGGCTCTTTGCGCCATGACGCCCGTTTCGGTGCTCGATGAAATCAAAAAATCCAACCTCAGGGGCCGCGGCGGCGGCGGATTCCCAGCGGGCAGAAAATGGGAGGAATCCCGAAACGCCCCCGGGGATGTGAAATACGTGATAGTAAATGCCGACGAAGGCGATCCCGGCGCATACATGGACAGGTCGGTCCTCGAGGGAAACCCTCACTCGGTGCTCGAAGGGCTGATTATCGGCGGTTTTGCCGTTGGGGCCCGCGAGGGTTTTGTCTATGTGCGGCAGGAATACCCCCTGGCCGTCGAAAACCTTATGATCGCGATCGAGCAGGCGACCGAGTACGGTTTCCTTGGCAAAAACATCCTGGGCTCGGGATTTGACTTTAAGGTCACGGTGCACAGGGGGGCGGGGGCTTTTGTCTGCGGCGAGTCGAGCGCTCTTATGACCGCCCTTGAAGGCATGGCCGGAGAGCCTCGGCCAAAGTATATCCACACTGCCGTAAAAGGCGTCTGGGACAGGCCGAGCGTCTTAAATAACGTTGAAACCTGGGCCAATGTGCCGCTCATCATAAGCAAGGGGGCGGACTGGTTTACGAGCTTTGGGACCGAAAAGAGCAAGGGCACGAAGATCTTCTCCCTCGTTGGCAAAATCAACAACACAGGCCTCGTTGAAGTCCCCATGGGCACAACCCTTAGAGACATCATCTTCAAGGTCGGCGGCGGCATTCCGGGGGACAGGAAGTTTAAGGCCGTACAGACCGGCGGGCCTTCCGGCGGGTGCATCCCCGAGCATCTTCTCGATCTCGAGGTCGGCTTCGACGAACTGGCCAGGGCCGGTTCGATGATGGGCTCAGGCGGTATGATCATAATGGACGAGGATACCTGCATGGTCGATGTCGCCAGGTACTTCCTCGACTTTCTGGCCGACGAGTCGTGCGGCAAGTGTGTCCCGTGCCGCGAGGGCATCAGGCAGATGCTCAAAATCCTCACCAATATCACCAAAGGCAAGGGAAAAGAAGATGATATCGAGAGGTTGGAGGAGCTTGCCGAGGTGGCCGGGGACGCCGCTCTTTGCGCTTTGGGCAGGACGGCCCCCAACCCGTTTTTGAGCACCCTCAAGTACTTCAGGGAAGAGTACGAGGCCCACATCAGGGACAAAAAGTGCCCGGCGCTTTCCTGTAAGGAACTCATCGCCTACTACATCGACCCCGACAAGTGCATGGCCTGCATGACCTGTTCGAAGCAGTGCCCGGCCGATGCGATCTCGGGCGCAAAAAAGCTCGTTCACGTGATCGATCAGGAAAAATGCACCAAGTGCGGGACCTGTTTCGAAGTCTGCCCCTCTCGCTTCAGAGCGGTGAAGAAGATCTCCGGGGAGCCCGTTCCGCCTCCCGTCCCTGAGGAAGCCAGGATCATATCCAGGGAGAGTAAACAAAAATGAGTGAAATCCTTTTGCAGATCGACGGAAAAGAAGTAAAGGCCGCGGACGGGATGACCGTCCTTGAGGCCGCGAAAGAAGCGGGGATCTCCATTCCGACGCTTTGCCACCATGAAAAACTCAAGCCTTACGGGGCCTGCCGGATTTGCATGGTGGAGGTGGAGACGGGAGGAAGGACACGCCTTGTCGCTTCCTGCCTCTATCCTGTCGAGCAGAACCTGGTGGTCAAAACCAGGTCTGAAAAAGTGGACAGGATCAGGCGGGTGCTGATCGAGGAAATGCTGGCTCACGCCCCCGATTCCCTGCAGCTCGAAGAGCTTGCCAAAGAATACGGGGCTGACCGGGACCGCTTTGAAAAAGAGCCCTCCTTTTGCATCCACTGCGGCCTGTGCGTCCGGTACTGCGCGGAGATAAAAAAGAAAAACGCTCTCGGGTTCGTCGACCGGGGCGCCAGGCGCGAGATAAGCTTCATCCCCCGCCTTGCCGCCGAGGAGTGCTGGAACTGCAAGGAATGCTTCGAGCTTTGTCCCACGTCGGCGCTCCAGGCGGCCTACGTGCTGGTGCAGGCGCTTTCGCCGCATTGAGCCTCTTAAACCATAGCCTTAACGATGGAGGAGTAGTGCCCATGACGTTTAAAGACGTTTGCCTGCAACCGTGGGTGGATGGATTCAGTCTGCCCGAAAAGTTCAACATGGTGAGCCTCTACCTCGATCGTCATATCGAACAGGGCAGGGGCGACCGGACCGCCATCTATTATAACGACCGCGAGTACACCTACAAGGACGTCTTCGAGCTCGTAAACCGGGCCGGGAACGCCTTCCTGGGGCTTGGGATCAAAAAGGGCGACCGGGTGCTCATGATGATGTATGACAGCCCTTACTGGGTCGCCGTCTTTTTAGGGGCGATGAAGATAGGGGCGGTCCCTGTGCCGGTAAACGTCCTTGCCACGCCGTCAAACCTCAGCTATTTCATCGAGGATTCGCAGGCCTGCGCCCTGGTTGTCGAACGGGATTTACTGGAAAAAATTGAAAACATGTCCAGCCCTGGCGCCAAAGTCGTGGTGAGGGGCCAACCCGAAAAAGGCATGGCCTCGCTTGTCGATATAATCGATGCTGCCTCCCCGGTCCTTAAAGCCTGCGAAACCTTGGCCATGGACCACTCCTACTGGCTCTACACTTCCGGTACTACAGGCAAGCCCAAGGGCGTCATGCACCTGCACAAGGATCTCGTCTATTCGACAGAAACCTATGGCAACAATATTGGCTTTACGAGCGACGATACCAGCTACGGGGTCCCCAAGCTTTATTTTTCCTACGGGCTGAACATGGGGCTGCAGCTGCCGTTCTATTACTGCGGCTCGGTGGTGCTGTGCGAGGACCGGCCGCTTCCCGCGGGAGTCCTGGCAAATCTTGAAAAATACCGCCCGACGATGTTTTTTTCCGTCCCGACCGCCTACGCCCAGCTGCTCCAATACCTTGAGGAAAGCAAGCTCGACCCCGATCTGGGCTCCCTCAAAATCGCCACTTCCGCCGGGGAGGCCCTGCCCGCGATCATCTATAACCGGTGGTTTGAAAGGTTCCACGTCGAGGTCCTCGACGGCCTGGGTTCCTCCGAGGTCAGCTTCATCTATATCTCGAGCAAACCTGGCAAGGTTAAGATTGGCTATTGCGGAAATGTTCTGCCCGGCTACGACGTGAAACTCCTCGACGAAGAGGGAAAAGACGTCCCGCTCGGGACGATGGGAGACCTGTGGGTGAAGGGCAAAGCGGTCACCTGCGGGTACTGGAACAAGCCCGAACAAAACGAGGAGTCTTTCCGCGACGGCTGGATGAAAACCGGCGACTGCTGCATAAAGGACGAGGAAGGCTATTACGAGCACTGCGGCCGCTCGAACGACACCATTAAAGTAAGCGGCATATGGGTTTCGCCTCTCGAAGTGGAGGCGACCCTGCTCGAACACGATGCGGTGGCGCAGTGCGCCGTCGTGGCCAAACACGACGAAAATTCCCTGATAAAGCCCAAGGCCTTTGTCGTGCTCAAAAGCGGCTATACGGGCGACGAAAAACTGGCAAAGGAGCTGCAAAATTTTATCAAGTCGCGCCTTGCCCCCTACAAGTATCCCCGCTGGGTCGAATTCCGGGACCAGTTGCCGATGACCGCCACCGGCAAGATCCAGCGCTTCATGCTAAGAGACGCCTGATCGCTCGGGGCACGCAATGTTGTTGAGTTAAGCGACTCAACTGGATCGGTGCTGCTCTTTTAGATATCTCTCATCATATTGAATCCCGGGGGGGCTTCGCCGCGGGCGACTGCCCCCCCGGCTCTTCTATGAGAGACCATGCGGGATGGGGCAGCCGGTGAAATCCTCTCTGCGGGGGAGGGGGATTTTTTTTCAGCCTGCTGATCAAAGCGACAAGACTTGCTGGAGCGCTTTACCAATGGAATCCAGAGATCTCGCGTCCATCATCTCGATCCAGTCGGTGAGACGGGTCTTGTCTACCGCCCGCGATTGGTCGCAAACAGCCAGCGCGCTCTTTCCCATGCAGGAAACCTTCACTGTGATCGGCGGGTGAGATGGACTGCCGGAAGACGACAACGGCACGGCCAGAACAGTTCGTCGAGCTTGGTTGATAGGGGTGGCGGCCACCAGGACACACGGACGCATCTTATTGATTTCAGAGCCTTGCGCGGGATCGAGATTGACCCACCAGACATTGCCTCTCTGAAGCTTTGCTGATTCCATCATTCGATCCCATCATCCAGAGTCACATCCCAATCCTTCATCTCGTGGCCGAGTTCTTCATCCTGCTCAACTGCAAGAGCTGCCTGATAAAGCTCTTGCTCCCTTTTCTCGACTTCATCTTCCAAAAGCTTGGCGATCAACTTGCTTCTCTGTCTTGACGGTATTGTAGCCACCATTCGGGAATACAAGGAATCGGGTATCGAGACCAGCACCTTCATTGAAATACCTCCAATATCACAACGGATATAATATATCCGATATCCAGCTGGATGCAAGCCTCTCGAAATCGAGAAGCGGGTAGCCCGGATACTTGCTATCCGGGCGCAAAGGCGCAAGAGGCTTTCGATAAAGCAATAATTTCAATTCTAACCCTCCGTTGCAGAAGATACCATGGGTGGGCGTGGCACACTCGCCGCGGCGCAGCCGCCACACCTGCCGCGGCGCAGCCGCAAAAATTATTGCGGAAACCTGCGGGAAAGAGTAGCTTGCCAAACGGCATTTTATTTCCGTTGCTTGACAAAAAAAGCGGTTGCAAGAGACATCGCTGCCACCGGAGTACTTTTTATGAAACGTGCGGCTGCCAATATCTCATCCATATTTGCGCCATTATGGATCGACGCTCCAACGTTCAAAGCCGATTTGATGGCAGGGGTCACCGTTTCGCTGGTCGCCATTCCGCAATCTCTGGCCTATGCCCGGTTGGCCGGCGTACCCGCCTATTGCGGCCTGTATGCCGCGTTGGTACCCACGATCATCGGCGCCCTGTTCGGGTCCTCGCGTCAGCTTTCAACCGGTCCTGTCGCCATGACCTCGCTTCTGACCGCGGCCAGTGTGGCGCCGCTTGCCGCCGCGGACACGGAAGCTTTTTTCTCGTGTGTGATCCTGCTGGCGTTGCTGTCGGGTCTTTTTCAAATCCTGATGGGCGTATTCCGGGTCGGGGCGATTCTAAACTTCCTCTCGCACCCTGTGCTGATGGGCTTTATCAATGCCGCGGCCCTCATCATCGGGCTGGCGCAATTACCGACCCTGCTGCGCATAAAGGCCCCTCAGTCATCCCATTTCTTGCTCGATATCCTTCAGGTGTTCCAACATATTGGCTCGGTGCACGCTCTGTCATTGGGTTTTGGCGTAGCCGCGATTTTGATGATTGTGGCGTTTAAAAAATATGCCCCCAAACTGCCCGGAGTCCTCATCACCGTGGGCCTGCTGACCTGGGTCAGCTACGCTATCGGTTTTGTCCATATCGATGGAGAGGTGGTAGGCGCTATCCCTAAAGGCCTGCCCCACTTCAGCATTCCGACTCTTGACTGGCATAAGGGGTTGTCGCTTGCGCCCGCCGCCTTCATTATCGCTCTTGTCAGCTTCATGGAAGCGATGTCGAGTTCCAAGGTCATCGCCAACAATACCGGCCTGCCTTGGGACGAGAACAAAGAACTCGTCGGACAGGGGCTGGCAAAGGTGGCCGCCGCTTTCTGCAATTCCATGCCTGTCAGCGGATCATTCTCACGCTCCGCACTCAATTTGGCCTCAAATGCCCGCACGGGATTATCTTCCGTGATTTCAGCCGTCTGCGTGCTGATCACTTTGCTTTTCCTGACGCCTCTGCTCTTCCACCTGCCAAAGCCCGTGTTGGCGGCCATCATTATGGTGGCGGTAGTGGGCCTGATCAATTTCCGTGTCATAGTGCATGCCTGGCGAGTCAATCGCGACGACGGCATAGCCGCGGTTGTGACCTTTGCCGCCACACTGGCATTTTCCCCCAGTATCCAGAATGGCATACTGATCGGCATTGGTCTTTCCCTGGGCTTGATGTTGTTTCGGATGATGCGGCCCCACATTACCAAACTGGGCGTTCATCAGGACGGGTCCCTTGGCGACGCCGATCGCCACAACCTGCCTCCTCTACACCGAAGGCTCGGCGCTATCCGCTTCGACGGCGCCTTGCGGTTCATCAATGTCTCCACTTTCGAAAAAGCCGTGCTCGAAATGGAACGGACCAATCCGGAGATCGACACGATCCTGGTCTCCTGCGCCGGGATCAACGACATCGATGCCTCAGGCGTTGACATGCTGTCCAAACTGAGCATAAGATTTAGCAACAACAATGTTTGCCTGTGCTTTAGCGGCTTTAAGGAACACGTTCAGGATGTGATCGCAAAAACGGGACTTAAGGATCTGATCGGGTCGGAAAATTTTTTCGATACGGACTTTTCGGCGGCCAGAGAGTTGCGAACCAGGCTGGGTGCGTC
Organism: uncultured delta proteobacterium; assembly: GCA_963813125.1. GTDB lineage: Bacteria > Desulfobacterota > Syntrophobacteria > Syntrophobacterales > Syntrophobacteraceae > SbD1. Next base: position 16,507 of record CAWEZA010000092.1, read on the forward strand.
GGTAGGAGCGGCTTCCAGCCGCGACCATGGTATTGAATAAATCGGGTTTCGCTTGAGGTGTGATTCCCCCGCGAATCAGGTGAAAATAACGCTGGGTATCAGTATAACCGAAACCGATGACACACCGTTCATTCTAAGCACTTTGGCCTTGATCTTTTCGGCGATCAACGTGTCGGTATGGACCGTGAATCGGGCATAGACCTCGACGGATTTCCTGTCGGCGACAACTTCACAATCGGGATAATCCTCATCCAGAGCCGCTTTTATTTCAGCGGCAAGGGCCAGTGCCTCGACGGCCTGTTGAGACTCCTGGGAGGTCTTGAATGCGGGACCCGTCACGGTTTCACATATTACCTCCACCGCGTCGTCGACTTTCATCTTGCTCATATGAAGCACCATGTCATACAAATCGTCATTCGTATTATTGACACCGTAAAAATAACGGCTCCACGCATTGCGCTTACGGTCCTCCCTTTTCAATGCGCGCATCGCGGGTTTTCGCTCGAGATTTTTTTCCTTCATCAACAAAGGCACACGGTCTTCCAGGTTTGCCGTAACCCTCACGTTTAAAAGATGCGAGATGGTTCTGGAGCATGATTGCTCGGCAAAACCGCTGTAGCCCACATTGGCGTTTTTGAAATAAGCAAGAATTTTGGCCGTCATCGGAGAGATCTTGCCGGCCAGAAATTCTCCGGCCAAACCGTCGCAGACGATATTGTCTTTTTTGAAGTGGGCCAGTGTCACTGCGGCGACAATGGCAACATATTTTTGTTTTCTGGAAAAAAACCTTTCAAAAAGCGACGGTGCGAATTGAACCGCCCGTTCCAACTCATTCTCCGGGACCTGGAATTTTCGGGAAGCTTCCGAAAACACCCCCTGGGAGACCATCTCGTAGCCGAGACGTTGAGCGACTTTGGCGGCAACTTCTTCGCCCCGGCAAAAAGATCCTCTTGAAATCGTAATGATGGCCATTTGCGCCCGCAGTAAATTAGATATTTAGTATGGAAACCGGCACTTTCCCGGTAAAGTATGACAGGAAAGGGACAAGGTGTCAATGGACCCTCGATTTCTGCATCTAAGATGCCGCCAATGCGAGGGCATGAACCTTTCTCCCGCGCAGCAAATGTCATTTGTCCCCGCCCGGTCTTGAGTTTGAACTACATTTTCCACAAACCGAGTTGAAGCAAATTACAGAAATAACATTATTGAAATTCTATGTTTCCTGATTACTCTTTGCGTCAGGTCAAGGTTCACGATTTTCTTCACCTCCTTGACCCAGCGACTAGTATGTTGGCGGGTTTGCCTCGAATAGCTCGAATAGACTGTGATCGTCGATAAATATGTCGAATATGAAGGCTTGCGACAAATGGCTCAGCCTCATGTTGTGCTCCTTTCTTCTGGTGGCCGGCTGCACCGAGGTGGGGCCAAATTATGTGCGCCCCCCTGTCAGGCTCAACGCGAATTGGCTCGAAGCGGCGCGGGAACAAAGCGTAAAGACGGTCTCCACAACTCCTGGACAAAACAATGACTACCGGGCCTGGTGGCTTGTTTTTCAAGACCCCGTTCTCGACTGTCTGGTAGAGACCGCCTACCGGGAAAATCTGAATCTGCGAGTGGCCGGAGTTCGTGTCCTGGAGGCACGGGCCCAACTGGGAGCGGTAGTCGGCCAGTTATATCCCCAGACTCAGCAGCTGACCGGCTCGGTTGAAGACATCCGGGAGAGCCGGCGGGTACCGGTGTTTACCCCGGAGTTTGCTCAAGCTGCTCTGGGGGTGACCGCCAATTGGGAGATCGACTTCTGGGGTAAATTCCGCAGGGCTGTCGAATCCGCCGATGCCGGCTTCATGGCTGGGGTGGCCGGCTACGACAACGCCCTGGTGAGCCTTACCGCCAGTGCGGCCAGCCTCTACGTCGCCATCCGCACCCTGGAGCGCAGACTGATAATTGCCCGCAAAAATGTGGAGACCCAGCGAAAAAGCCTCCAGATTGCCACCTACCGTTTTGAAGGCGGCACCACCTCGAGGCGCGATGTCGACCAGGCGCGGTCGCTTCTTGCAAGCACTCAAGCTACGGTGCCCGCCCTGCAAATCCAGTTGAGGCAGGCCGAAGATGCCATGTGCGTGCTGTTGGGAATGCCCCCGGGTCGTCTTGGCGAGCAGCTGAAATGCAGGAAAGCCGAGATTCCCGCACCGCCCGCCCGGGTGGTCGTGGGCATCCCGGTGGATCTTCTGCGCAGGCGTCCGGATATCAGGCTCGCGGAATACAACGCGATGGCCCAATGCGCCCAGATTGGCGTTTCAAAGGCCCAACTCTACCCGGCGATCTCTCTTTTAGGCACCTTTGGCTTTCAGGCCGGCACCGCCAATAATTTCAACCTGGGAGATCTTCTTCTTGCGGGCAGCCGCGCCTACACCGCCGGTCCATCGGTCACCTGGAACATCTTCAACTATGGTCAACTTACCAACCTGGTGCGCGTCCAGGACGCAAGATTCCAGGAATTGTTGATCACCTACGTCAATACTGTTCTCAGCGCCCAGCAGGACGTCGAGGACAGCCTCACGGGATTTCTGCGCTCCAGGGAGCAGGCCGCGCGGCTCAAGGAAAGTGTCGAGGCAGCCGGGAGTTCTCTGGATCTGGCGGTGGTCCAGTATCAGGAGGGCATCACGGACTTCACCACGGTTCTTACGGCCCAACAGTCCCTTTTGAGCGCGGAGGACAGCCTGGCAAGCACCTTGGGTAATATCTCCACCTATTTAATAGGCGTCTACCGCGCCCTGGGAGGCGGATGGCAAATCCGGGAATGCACCAATTTTGTCCCGATCGAAACCAGAAACACCATGGAGGAGCGCACCAACTGGGGAGGGTTGCTGACCCCGGAAAGCGGGCCGCCACCCACACCGCGGCAGGAGCAGTCGAAGCCCTCTATCCGGGCTCCCGAGTGGTAAACAAAGCATGGCACCGTGGAGATCGAGAAAATGACACCATCCGGGACAAGGTCCTCAAACGGGAGAAAATTCCAATTGGCCGGCTGGGCCATGATCTGCACCTTTTTATTTGTCCCCGCATGCGGCCGGAGAAACGTCTATGCTCCACCGCCCCCTCCCAGGGTGACGGTCAGCCGGCCGGTGCTGGAGTCGGTGACCCAATACCTGGACTTTACCGGCAATACCGCGGCAATTAATACGGTCACACTCCGTGCGCGGGTGGAGGGATACCTGGAAGCGGTCTACTTCAAAGACGGCGACCGGGTGAAGAAGGGGCAGCGGTTGTTTCTCATTCAACAAAGCACCTACAAGGCCCAGCTGAAGCAGGCCGAGGCCCAAATCCAACAGCAAAAAGCAAGCCTTGAGCACGCCGCCCTGGAGACCGACCGCTACGAGAAGCTGGTGAAAAAGCAGGCGGCCGCCCAGACGGACCTGGACAACTGGCGGTTTCAAAAAGACGCCTTCAAGGCGGCGGTACTGGCCGCGGAGGCAAACCGGGATCTGGCAAAGTTGAACCTGGACTATACCGTGGTCAATGCTCCATTCGACGGGCGAATTGGACGACGGCTGGTGGACCCCGGAAACCTCGTCGGGGCGGGAGGGGTCACCTCTCTGGCCCGGGTAAATCAGATCGATCCCGTTTATGTGTACTTTACCATCGGTGAGCGCGACTTGCTGCGGGTCATGGAGGAGACCGGCATATCCGCGGCCCGGGCGGCAAGGATAAGGATACCGTTGTACCTGGGGCTGACGGATGAAACCGGTTACCCTCATAAGGGGCATATAGATTTTGCCGCTATCAGCCTCACCGCGACCACCGGAACTCTGACTATGCGCGGAATCTTTTCCAATCCGGGCGGCAAGCTCCTGCCCGGATTGTTCGCCAGGGTGAGTGCCCCCGTGGTGGGTTCTCAAAAACCTTCCCTGGTGATCCCCGAAGAAGCTCTCGGTTTCGACCAGCTTGGTCCCTATGTCCTGGTCGTGGGAAAAAACAGTGTTGTTGAGCGCCGTTCGGTTCGCCTGGGCACCCGGGTGGGCAGCCGCCAGGTTGTACGCCAGGGCCTTACCGGGGAAGACTGGGTTGTCGTTAACGGACAGATGCGCGCCATTCCGGGCCGCAAGGTGACGCCCGAGCGCAAGCCGCTGCCTCCCGAGCCGCGGCAAAAGGCCGGTTCTTTGGCTTCCGTCGATCTGCCAGGGAAGGGCCTCCCATGATTTCCGAGTTTTTTATCGACCGGCCCATCTTCGCCAACGTTATCGCCATTATCACGGTGATTCTGGGCCTGGTGTGCTTTTATGTGCTGCCCGTCTCGCAGTACCCGCCGATCGTTCCGCCAACCATCCAGGTAACTACCCGCTACCCCGGGGCCAGCGCCGAGGTGGTGGCCCAGACCGTGGGGGTTCCGATCGAACAGGCCGTCAACGGGGTGGAGGGCGCCCTCTACATGTCGTCGACCAGCGCCAGTGACGGCAGCTACACGTTGACCGTCACATTTAACGTGGGCACCGATCTTAGCACCGCGCTCGCCCTCGTGCAAAACTACGTGAACTCGGCCCTGGCGCAGTTGCCCGCGGGGGCGGCCAACCAGGGAATCACGGTAAAGAAGGTCTCCACCGACATCGTTCTGGTGGTCAGTATTGCCTCCAGGGGCGACAGGTACGACGCAACTTATCTGTCAAACTATGCGATCATAAACCTGGAAAATCCCCTGGCCCGCCTGCCGGGGGTGGGGCAGGTAATAGTCAAGGGCGCCGGCCCTTACGCCATGCGGGTTTGGCTGGATCCGAGAAAACTTCAGGCTTTTAACCTTACCGCACTGGATGTGGCTAATGCCATCCAGGGCCAGAATCTCCAGGTGGTGGCCGGACAGATGGGCGGCCCGCCCGTGCCGCCCAACCAGGTCTTCCAGTTTACGGTAAACGCCCTGGGCCGTTTGTCCGATGTGGAGCAGTTCGAAGATATCATCGTTAAGAGCCCCCGAGGAGCGGAGCAGGCGAAGATCGTGCGCGTGCGCGACGTGGCGAGGGTCGAACTCAGCCGGCAGACCTACAGCGGCTTTTCCGAGGTCAACGGCCACCCGGCCGCGGACATCCCCGTCTTTCTTTTGCCCGGAGCCAACGCCATGACCGTCGCCGCCGAGGTCAGGCAGGCCATGGCGGAAATGAGCGGGAAATTTCCCCCCGGTATGATCTGGGAGTCCCATTACGATACCACCAGGTTTGTGGCCGAAACTATCCATGACGTCTATATGACGTTACTGATTGCCGGTATTTTAGTGCTCATCGTGATTACGGTGTTTTTGCAAAACCTGCGCGCCACACTCGTGCCCGCCACCACCGTCCCGGTCACCATCATAGGGGCTTTTATCGCGATGCTCGCGCTCGGGTTCAGCATAAATCTGATGACTCTTTTCGCCCTGATCCTGGCCATCGGAATTGTCGTCGACGACGCCATAGTGATCGTGGAAGGCGCCTCCTACTATATCGAACGGGGGCTCACGCCAAGAGATGCGGCCGTCAAGGCAATGGAGGAGCTGACCGGGCCCGTTTTCGGCATTACCCTGGCCCTGGTTTCGGTTTTTTTGCCCGCCGCGTTTTTGCCCGGCATAACCGGCCAGATCTTTCGGCAGTTCGCCCTGGTGATAGCCGCGACCTCCGTAATCAGCGCCATAAACGCCCTCACCCTGAAACCCGCCCAGTGCGCTCTTTGGCTTCGCCCGCGCTCCCAAAAGAGCCCCAACCTGTTTTATCGAGGCTTCAACCGGGTTTATAAATTAACCGAAGACCTCTACCTGGACCTGGTCTCCCGTATGGTGCACCGTCCGGTGCTGACGCTTCTCGTATTTGTAGTCGTAATGGCGATAGTCGGCTGGCAATTCGCGCGTCACCCCACCGGTTTTTTGCCCGAGGACGACCAGGGCTATGCCATCGTGATCACAAAACTTCCCGAGGGAGCTTCCCAACCCCGGGTCATAAAAGTGGTCAGGCAACTCAACGCGATAATCAAGAAGAGAAAAGGCATCGAGGCCTGGGTTACCTTCGGCGGCTATTCCCTGCTCGATAACGCCAACGTCTCCAACATCGCCACCACTTTCATCGTTTACGAAGACTTCGGCAAGCGGGGTAGCGCTTTGAGCCAGGACAACATCCTTGCCAATCTCCGTAGAGAGGTGGCCTCGATACAGGGAGCAATAATTTTTGTGATCGTACCACCCCCCATCCGGGGTCTTGGACAATCGGGCGGGTTCCAGATGATGGTGGAGGACAGGGAAAGCGGAGGACTGCCGCTGCTTGAAAAAAGCGTCGAGGAAATCATCAGCGCCGCCGGTTCCCAGTCAGCTCTTCGCAACCTCAACACCACATTCAGCGCTAAAAGCCCGCAGCTCTATCTGAACATCGACCGCACACAGGCCCAGTCCCTGCAAGTCCCTCTGGCGGATGTGTTTTCCACGCTGCAGGCCTACCTTGGCTCCACATATGTAAATCTTTTCAATAAATTCAACCAGGTATTTCAAGTCTACGTTCAGGCTAACGCTCCTTTCCGCCTGCATTCGGAAGACCTTTCCTACCTTTACGTTCGTAACGGCCTGAATCAGATGGTGCCGCTCTCCTCGGTCATCCACGTCTCGCACACCCTGGGTTCCGAACTGGTGACCCGCTATAATCTGTATCCCGCCGCCCCCGTAATCGGGACCGCCGCGCCGGGTTTTAGTTCCGGGCAGGCGCTGAGCCTCATGGAACAGGTTGCGGACAACACTTTGCCCGAAGGGCTGGCCTATGACTGGACGGCCACGGCATTTCAGCAAAAGCAGGTCGGCGCTCAAGCCTACTTCATCTACGCTCTTTCCATCACGCTGGTCTTTCTTGTGCTCGCGGCGCTCTACGAGAGCTGGACCTCACCGGCGGCGGTAATCCTCGTGGTGCCCCTGGCCCTGGTGGGGGTGCTTCTGGCCCTTGTGCTCCGGGGCTTTGAAACCGACCTGTACACCCAGGTGGGGCTGGTTCTCATGATTGCCCTGGCCAGCAAAAACGCCATCCTCATCGTGGAATACGCCAGGGACATGCACGCCGGGGGGATGCCGATCGCCGAAGCCGCGGTGGAAGCTACCCGGAGGCGCTTTCGCCCCATAATCATGACCTCTTTTGCCTTTATACTGGGAGTAACCCCCCTGCTGTACGCCACCGGCGCCGGCGCGGCCAGCCAAAGAGACATCGGCACGGTGGTCTTTGGCGGTATGCTGGCCTCGACCTTCCTTGCCATTCCTTTTGTGCCCGTTTTTTATGTGATCATGGAACGCCTGGGTGAAAGAAGGCGCCCGCCCGATAGCGACTGATACCGGGATGCCTTCAAGCGCCGTCGTGCGTTCGAGACGAAGTTTCTCACCAAAAGGGAAATTGACACCATTCCATTGGTTGATTATGCTTTATAAAAGTTGCACCTTTAGTAACCGTGATGAGGTACCTTTATGGCGACGACAATGGGAGTCAAACTCGACGATGAAACCTGTACTCGCTTGAAATCCCTCGGCGAGCTGAAACGACGCTCCGCGCACTGGCTTATGAGGGAGGCCATTCGGGAATATCTCGACAAAGAAGAGCGGGCCGAAGCCCGGAACCGTGAAGCTGACGAAGCCTGGGAGGCGTATCAGCAAACGGGCGAATTCATCACCAACGAGGCTATGACGGCATGGTTTGATACATGGGGAACGAGTGAGGAGACCCTGGTGCCGGAGACTGAATGCCGACGCTGATATGGTCGCCTGCGGCCCGTGATGACATTGCACGCTTGCGTCGGTTCATCGAGCCCGATAATCCGGAAGCGGCAAGACGCGTTGCCGAGCGGCTCAAGAAGGTGACAAACCTTTTGCTCGCCTATCCCGGTGCCGGCAAAAGGCTCGAAGGTCGGCTGGACCGGGAGTTGCTCGTACCCTTCGGAAAGCACGGCTATATTATACGCTACCGATTGGACGGCGAGACCATCGTTATTTTGAGAGTTTGGCATGCCCTTGAGGATAAACCTTGAGCGGCCCTGTGAATTGCTTTCCAAATCCCAATCATTCTCGTTGTGCTTTTCCGACCTGGGAGCCCTCATATGTTTTTTAAAGCGCTGGGCGGTTTGAGCTCAAAGCTTCGGCAAGTTCGGTCGAACTTAAACCTCCCCACGTGTTTCGGATCGCGGGGCGGCCACCCCGAATCCACAGCCGCCCCCCAATCCGGACCCCGTGGGGTGGGCGAGGCACACTTGCCCGCGGCGCAGCCGCCGCAGCCGCCTTACTGGGCCTTCTGCTCTTTTATCGGCAATATGGCGTTTTTCGGGCAAATCTGGGCGCATATCGAACATCCCGTGCACTGGCCCGGGTCGATCCGGGGCTTGCCCTCGCTTATGGAAAATGCCGGGCATCCCAGCTCCCTGATGCAATCGCGATGGTCCTTGCACTTGTCGGTCACCATGTATCTGCGGGAGCTCTGCATCTTCAGGCCCTTGGCGTAGAGCGTGCACATCTCCCTGGAAATGATCACCGAGACCCCAACGTGTTCGAAGGCCTTTTTGACTGCCTCGATGCTCTTCTTTATCTTGAACGGCTCTATTACGGCCACGTTGCTTACGCCCGCCGCGCGCACCATATCCTCGATGGAAACCCGACCGTATCCGGACATGCCCAGCAGGTTCATGTCCACTCCGGGGTTGGGCTGGTGGCCGGTCATGGCCGTCGTGCCGTTGTCCAGAATAACGACCGTTAAATTGTGGTTGTTGAATACGGCGTTTACCAGGCCGGTTATGCCGCTGTGGAAAAATGTCGAATCTCCTATAAACGAGATGACCTTTTTGCCGGTTGCCTTGGAAAAACCCGAACCGGTGGTTATCGAGGAGCCCATGCAGATTTGAAAGTCCGCCATGGAGAGCGGGGGGAGCACCCCGAGCGTGTAGCAGCCGATATCCGAAGGGTAGATGGTCTCGAGCCCTTCGGCCGCCTTCTTGACGATGTAGTAAGTCGCCCGGTGGGAGCATCCCGCGCAAAGGTTTGGCGGACGTTCCGCAATTGGGGGGATGTCCGAAAGATCGAGGCTTTTTGCCGGTTCGTACGTGCCGCCGAAGCAGTTGGCGACGACTTTTCGCACCATCGCCGGGTCGAATTCGTAGAGGATTGAGAAGCGGTCGGGACCTTTGCCCTCGATGGGCAGGGTCAGTCCGCGCCGCTGGGCGATGGACCTTGCCGCCTCCTCCATGATCGGCTCGCCTTCTTCTGCGACCAGCACTTTGTCGCAGCCCGCAAGAAAGTCTCCGGTCATTTTCTCGGGCATGGGGTTGGAAAAACCGATCCTTAAGACCTTGACCTCCTTGCCGAGTCCGAGTTGTCTCACCGCGTCCGAAACATAAGCGTAGCTCACGCCGTTGCAGATGATTCCGTTTGTGCCCTCGCCTTCGACGAAATTGTATTGGCAGTTCTCGGAGATGGCTTTTGCCTTGTCGAGAGAGTCGAGCAGTTTGGCATGGAGCTTTCTTGACACCGCCGGTATCGCCACGTACCGGAACGGGTCTTTTGTAAAATCCCCGCTTTTATTTACCGGCGCGATATCGCCGAGGCTGACGGCGCCCGTCGAGTGATTGATCCTCGTTGTCGTCCTGAACAGCACCGGCTCCTGGAGTTTTTCGGAAAGCTCGAAAGCGTATTTGATCATCTCCCTGGCTTCGCTTACCGAGGAGGGCTCGAGTACGGCAAGCCCGGCGATCTTTCCGTAATAGCGGTTGTCCTGCTCGTTTTGACTCGAAAACATGCTGGGGTCGTCGGCGGTGATTATGACCATCCCGCCTCTTACTCCCAGGTAGGCGAGGGTCATGAGGGGGTCCGCCGCGACGTTTAGACCGACGTGCTTCATGACCGCCATGCTGCGCAGCCCCGAGTTGGCCCACCCGGCGGCCACTTCCAGCGCGACCTTTTCGTTTATGCAGTACTCGAAGCAAAGGTCGCTTTCCCGTGAAATCTCGAAAAGGTTTGCGGAGATTTCCGACGACGGGGTCCCGGGGTAGGTCGAGCCGAAGGCAAGCCCCGCTTCGACAGCGCCCCGCACGATCGCTTCGTTTCCGAGCATGAGCATCTTTGCGTCCGTTTGTTTCGAAAGCAGTTTGTGCATTTTTAGTCCTTTTATCACTGTGTAAGGGGGGCTGTGTCCGTAACCGTTCACTCCATCTGCTCACCCCTATTTTACGCCAGCCGGCCCCATGACGGCAACCTCCTTTTAGCTATTTTTTAGCTACTCCCGCATTCAAGCCCCGCCATGAACCACAGAGACACAGAGGCACGGAGGGGACAATTTTTTGCCCGGCCGGGAGACGACGGCCGGGCAAAATCTCCTCCCGAAGGGCCGGCTTCCCGGGGATAGTGTGAAAACAAAGCTTTCGCGGTGCTGTGCGTCCGTGCCCCTGTGTGAAGGAGTGTGATGAAGGCCTTGGAGATCAACGCGCTTACCGGGCAGGTTATCGGAGCAGACATGGAAGTTCACAAGGCCCTTGCCTCAGGACTGGTCCCGTAACAAAGTGACAGGCCTCAAAGTTGGGCTTCCCATCAACTTTAACGTCCCCACCCTGAAGGAAGGAATAAAACGCCTGGTCGAGGGCACAGCCCTTTTGACCGGCCGTCGTCTCCCGGCCGGTCAAAAAAGGAATCCCCTCTGTGCCTCAGTGTCTCCGTGGTCCGGTTTGTTTGCGGCTCACCGCCGCGGCGCAGCCGCCTTAGATGTTTCTGGCGATCTCGTAGGCGCCCCAGATGGCGTACATGATGTTTTGCACCTGTTGAGCGTCGCCTGTCAGATGGATATCGGAGATTTGGTCTTTTACGCTGTCGTAAAGGCTCGTTTCCGGGTCGTAGCCGATAGCCGCCACGGCGCAATCGGCCTTGACGATCTTTGCTCCCCTGCCGCCCGTTTCTATGACGAAGCCTTCCGGCCGCTCTTCTACGACTCTTGCTCCGGTGATCACCTCGACGTTTTTAAAACTCAGCAACCCCAGGAGCATGTCGCCGTTGGCGTGGCAGAGCGGGCCGGCGCACTTGAGGAGCCCGTCGAGAAGTTCGACGATTGTGACGCGTTTACCCTTTTCCGCAAGCCACAAAGCGGTTTCGCACCCCACAAGGCCCCCGCCGACGATCAAAACGCTCTCTCCCGGGTCGGCTTTTCCCAGGAGCACATCGGTTGCGCTGTATACGTTCTTTGCCCCGGCAATCCTGAGCGGCTTTGCCTTCGCGCCGGTTGCGACGACAACCGTATCGGCTTTGGAACTTGCAATTCCGTCCCGCTCGATTCTTTTGCCGAGATTCACCTTGACGCCGAGGTCTTTCAGCTGGCCTTCATACCAGGCGATGAGGGCGCGGTCGTCTTCCTTGAAATCGGGTACGCCCCCGGCGATAACCACCCCTCCGAGCGCTTTGCCGGCTTCATAAAGTTGGACCTCGTGGCCGCGAACGGCGGCGACTCGCGCCGCTTCCATGCCGGCGACGCCCCCGCCTATTATCATGACTTTGCGTTTCTTGCCGCCCGGCTCTATCCCGTACTCTTTTTCCCGCCCGCACGCGGGGTTTACCGCGCAGGAGATGGAGGCAAATCGTGCGAGCCGCCCCATGCAGCCCTCCTGGCAGGAAAGGCAGGGCCGGATTTTTGAGACCTGTCCGCTCTTTATCTTGTTGGGCAGTTCCGGGTCGGCCAGAAGCGGCCGCGCGAGGCCGATCATATCGGTTTTGCCTTCCGCGATTGCCCGGGAGGCGAGGTCGGGGTTGTCCATCCTGCCCGCCGTAATGACGGGTACGCTCACCGTCTTCTTTAAAATTTCGTTATAGGGCAGATACAACCCCTTTTCCTGGTACATTGGCGGGTGGTTCCAGTACCAGGCCTCGTAGCAGCCCACATCCCCGTTAAAGGCGTCGTAGCCGGCCCTTTCAAGAATCCGGGCCGCCTCGATGCCCTCGGGGATGTCGCGCCCCTTTTCTTCGAATTCCTCGCCCGGAAGGCCGCCTTTCAGCCAGTCCTTGATGAAGCTCTTGAGGCTGTACCGAAGGGACACGGGGAAGTCCTGGCCGCAACGCCCCTTGATCACCTTGACGATATCGGTTGCAAACCGCAGCCGGTTTTCGAGGCTGCCCCCGTATTCGTCTGTCCTGTAATTGAAAAAGGAGATTGCGAACTGGTCGAGGAGGTATCCTTCATGGACCGCGTGAATTTCCACGCCGTCAAATCCCGCCTTCCGGCATATTTCCGCCGAGTCGGCGAACTTTGCGATATAGGTCCTGATCTCCTCGATCGTTAGAGGCCGGCACGTGACTCCCGGAATCCACCGGTGGGGGATGGCCGAAGGGGCGACGGCGGTTGTGCCCACTATTGTCGGGATGCTCACTCGCCCAAAGCCTGCCGAAAGCTGGATAAACATCTTGGCCCCGTAGGCGTGAACCCGTTCGGTCATGAGTTTTGCGGTCTTTATGAAATTGAGCGGGTTGATCGTCGGGCAGGGCATGCGACGGCATGGCGCACTTTTCGATCTCGTTTTCGACCATGGTTACGCCCGGCATGATGAGGCCGGTGCCGCCCCGTGCCCGCTCGACGTAAAATTCGACGCCCCGGTGGTTAAAGGAGCCGTCGGCGTCGCAAAACCCCCCCGGTCCCATTGGCGCAAGCATGAAACGGTTCTTGATCTCCACCTTACCTATCTTGATCGGCTGGAAAAGATTGGCGTACATATGTCTCCTTCCTTAAACAAGGGTTTGACTTTCTAAGTCCACGTAAGCTGGAAGGCCTACCCGTATTAGCAACTTTCATTCCCCCCAATCCCAGCCCCGATTCGCCCTTCACAAACGAGCCTTCTGCAACCTGAAAGTGACTAAATCCTGTAGCCTGATAGTTTCACAAACAACCGCCTCCCGCCAAAAGCACAAGACAAAAGCGCGGGGAGCCGTGCCCCCCGCCCCCCACGGGGTCCGGGTCGCGGGCTTTCAGCCCGCGACCCGCCACGCTGGCGCCGATCCTCCCGGTTCTGCGGCCCTCCATGCCGCCGTTCCACACGAGCGACTGATCGCCATAAAGCCTCAGATTCCTTATTCCCGCATTTTCGCCCGGAAAGCATCAGGCTCTCTTGAGAAAAGGACAGATATGTCCTACAATCCTCTCCATGAAAGGACGCGAACTCATTAGAAAACTCAGGCGTATCGGGGTCGAGGTGGTACGCGGGCGCGGCAAGGGCGGCCATGTCCTGGCGAGATACAAGGGCAGGCAGGCCACAATTCCGGTCCACGGAGACATTGATATCGCGGTTCCTTTCGTAAAAGAGATCTGAAAGCAGCTTGGAATCGACCCCGAAAACCTCGGATAAGGAGGCTGTCCCATGAGCTATCCCGTAACCCTCACAACCGACCCGCAAACCGGCCAGGTCATGGCCGTCTTTCCCGACCTGCCAGGCGCCATCACTGTCGGAAAAGATAAATCCGAAGCCCTGAACCAGGCCCGCGATGCGCTCATCACTGCCCTTTCCGGCTATATAGATTCAGGCCGACAGATCCCGAGTCCCTCCCGGCGACCCGCCGAGGCCTCCGTTTCCCTTCCGGCCCTGGTCTGCGCCAAACTGGCGCTCTATGAGGCCATGCGTCGCCGCAAGGTCACACAGACCGCACTTGCCGATAAGCTCGGCGTCGATCCGCGCCAGGTGCGCCGCCTGCTCGACCTCGACCACCGCTCCCGCATGGACCAGGTCGAAGCCGCCCTCAAGGCCCTGAGCCTTCGCCTGGTCGTAAGTGCCGAAAAGGCCGCTTAGCCGCCGTCCGAAAGTGCCCCGGCGATGTCGATGACCTCGGCATCAGATGTCAACTCAAGACTTCGTCCTTTTCGCGGGTGGCCCGGATACTTGCTATCCGGGCGCGAAGCGGAAGAGGTTACGATAAAGCAACTATTTCAATTCCAACCATCCGTTGCAAAAGATACCATCTTGCCGAACTGAAGCTTCATTCTTCGGCGAGGGTAGCCCAAATAATTGCTATCCAGGGCGCTGAAGTTTGAATATGTGGAGCAAGTTATGAAAGTCTAATTGATAGACCTGCTTGCTGACTGGTACTGCGTGCCAACACAAAAGGAAACTCATGCGACTTTATGCTCACAGCAAGGAAGACGCGGGAGAGAATGAATGGCAAACCCTCTCGGATCACTTACAGCAGGTAGCCGAAATTGCCCGAGTGTTTGCGATGGATTTCTGCGCGGGAGCCTGGGGTTATGCGGCCGGCCTGCTGCACGATCTGGGCAAAGCATCGCACGAATACCAGCAGCGCCTGCGTGGAGGTCCGAAGGTCGATCACGCAACCGCCGGGGCGCAGAAAATTGTCGGCGAACTCAAACTCGGAACCCTTCTGGCGGCCTGCATGGGCAGACCACGGAGGACTTTCGCGATGGTTTATCTGAAGATGCCTCCTGTCTTGCTGCCAGGCTAAAAAAGAAAATTCCCAACCTTGTAGATATAAGTGACCTTCCGTCACTGCAAGTCCCGTTCAGGTTAAAACCTCCGCTCACACTCCACCCCAGGACAGAAGGCTTCCAGTTGGCTTTCTTCACCCGAATGGTTTTTCCCTTGATCGATGCATATTTCCTGACTTTACTCTGTGCAAGGAGGTATACAGAATGGAGCCTATATCCTATTTAGCACATTACCGCATTGAGGATGCAGCCAGCCATAGTGTGAAAAAACACTCACTGGAGACTTCCCTGCTTGCGAAGGAATTTGCGGGCAAGATAGGGATGAATCTCATCGGGGAGTTGTCTGGACTGCTTCATGATTTGGGAAAATACAGTTTTAAATACCAATGTTATATAAAATCCGCTGTGGGATTGTTCCGCCCTGGAGAAAGATACTATGTGGACGCGAAGAAACTTAAAGGAAAAATCGATCACGCCACCGCCGGCGCACAATGGAACAATGAGGCATTGAAAGATGCAGTCAAAATTAACAAGCTGGCCGCTGAAATAGTCTCTTTATGCGTGCTTTCTCACCATTCCGGTTTGATCGATATGTTCGATATTGCGGGTGAAGATAAATTTTCGGCGCGATTGGGTAAGGATTTCGCTTCCACTCATTATCCCGAGGCGCGAGAAAAAATAGATCAATCGATTTCAGACCGCATTAGTGAATTGATTTTATCAGAAACGAAAAGTGATCAATTAAGAAACTTCATAAGCAAGCTTTACGGATTTTGCAGTGGCCTGAGGCGGTCACTTTCACAAGGATTGCTCGTCCGCTTTCTTTTCAGCTGTTTGATCGATGCGGACCGATTAAGCACCGCAAATTTCGAAAACCCGCAAGATGCAATGCTACGGTACCTCGGAAATTACCCGGATTGGCAAAAGCTGGTCGATTGTTTTGAACGGACATCCTTTGAAATTGAAAATGATATCGATCAGAAACGATGCGAATCTCATCGTCCTGCAAGCAGCGCGCAAATGGCGAGCAGGGGCTTTATTATTTGACTGTTCCAACCGGGGGCGGAAAAACATTTTCCAGCCTCCGCTTTGCCCTCCATCACGCAAACAAATACAAACTTGATCGGATTATTTATGTCATCCCGTACACTTCGATTATTGATCAGAATGCCTCAAGTGTCTCAAAATTGTCGATTCAATCTCCAAGGAAATCGTTTTAGAGCACCATTCAAACCTGGTGCCGGAAAAAGACACGAGGCGAAACCGGATTTTGTCAGAAAACTGGGATGCACCGATCGTGTTCACAACGTCAGTGCAGGTGCTCGAAACGCTCTTCGGCAGTGGAACACGCAGTGTGCGTCGAATGCATCAGTCTGGCAAAAGCGGTCATTATTTTTGATGAGATTCAGAGAGTTGCCCATCAAAAGCGTGCACCCTTTTTAACAATGCAATAAACTTTCTAGACACGTCTTGTGCTCCTCGACCGTTCGTTTTCTGCACTCAGCGACCCAACCGCTCTTGCATGGGGTTGATCCGTCTAAAGGCGCGGTATCCATTCTGATGAGAGATGGAGATCGTCGATTTTCCTCCGCTATTTCGAACGTTGAAGCGGGTTGAAGTGCAAAATTGCCTTAAGAGCGGTGGGTGGAAGAGAAGAAGAACTGGGCAGGAAAACGTAAAGATGCTTTTGAGCGATAAAGGAAGCGTGCTTGTAGTTACAAACACGAAGTCAAGCGCAAGACGCTTGTATGAATCCTGCAAGTCCTAGCGAAAAATATGTACCACCTCAGCACCAACATGTGTCCGAAGCACCGCAAAAAGATTTTAGGAGAGATAATGGGGTGCCTTGATCCGTCGAATCCCAAGCCTGTCATATGCATCAGCACTCAGTTGATCGAGGCCGGGGTGGACGTGGACTTCGGCGCGGTGATTCGGTGTTTGGCCGGCCTGGATTCCATAGCCCAGGCGGCGGGGCGCTGTAACCGCAATGGACGGCAAAAAGGCTTGGGAACAGTGCAGATCGTCAACCTGCGTAAAGAGAACCTCGACAAATTACCGGAAATCAAGACAGCCCAGGACGTGACATTACGCATACTTGATGAATATGAAAAAGATCATGCGTTCTTCGACGAAGACATTATCGGGCATAAAGCCATGAAGAAGTTTTATGAGTACTTCTTTTATAAACGTGCGTACGAGATGAGCTATCCGGTCTCCAGAGGCAAATTGGGACGCGACGATGACTTGCTTTCCCTGCTATCGGAAAATCAGAAATCTGTTGAAGCATACAAGATAAAACACGGGACTCCTTCTCTATGTTTGAGGCAGTCTTTCAAGACGGCCGGTGAACATTTCCGTGTGATCGATGCACCGACCAAGGCCATTATTGTTCCATACGATGAAGACGCCAGATCGATTATTGCCCAACTTTCTGCGAATTGACCCTTAAAGAAGAATCGGATGTTTTTGAAAGCTGCTCAGCAATATTGTGTAAACGTTTTCCCCTATATGCTGGAAAAGTTGGACAAAAAGAAAGCCCTGTTTCAGACGCACAAAGAAAGTGGAATATGGCATTTGGATGCGCAATACTACAGCAAAGATTTCGGCGTGAGCCTGGAGCCAGTCGCGCCAATGGAATTCCTGAATGGATAAGGGGGCTGGAGTGAAAAACAGCGTCGAATTTAAAGTAACAGGGCGACATGCTCTATTCACCGACCCTGTGACCAAAATGGGCGGGGAGAAATGTTCCTACCACATTCCCACCTACGAAGCATTGAAAGGCATCTTAAAATCCGTGTATTGGAAGCCTACGCTGATCTGGATAGTTGATGAAGTTCGGATTATGAAGCCGATAAGGACAGAGGCGAAAAGTGTCAAGCCTTTAGTTTATGGTGGAGGAAATACTTTGGCCATGTACACGTATCTTGCTGATGTCGAATATCAGGTAAAGGCGCACTTCGAATGGAATTCCTTCCGGCAAGATATGGAAGGGGACCGCATCGACGGTAAACATTTCCAGATAGCGAAACGGATGATCGAAAAGGGTGGAAGACAAGACATATTCCTGGGCGCACGCGAGTGTCAGGGATACGTGGAACCTTGTGGCTTCGGGGAAGGAAGCGCTGCCTATGATACGATTGAACGCTTGGATTATGGCATAATGTTTCACGGGTTTGATTATCCTGACGAAACCGGGAAAACGGATGAGGACGGCAAACCGGATGAAACTGGGGAATATCCTTCACAGTCGTTTTTGGAAGCCGGTCATGCAAAAAAGTGTCATTAAGTTTATCCGCCCTGAGGCATGCACCATGCGAAAATGTGTGCGCGAAATGATACCCAATCCACCCCATTCCATTGGCCTTAATGAGGAGGCGCTGAAAAATGAGCTGGATTGAAAAACTCTACCAAACCTATGAAAATAACATCGTCAGAGTAGGCGACAGGAAAGATTGCAAGAAAGACTATTCTTTGTTACCGCTTTTTCATACGACAAAGAAAGAGCGCACGTTGAAATCGTCCTGGACGAACAAGGAGGATTTAAACGTGCATTTGTTATTTCAGAAGATGACGCTAAAACAATTTTGCCGGCGACCGAAACCTCTATGGGGCGAACCAGCGGTGAGGCTGCTCATCCTCTGTCGGATCAGCTTCAATATGTAGCGTCGGAGTATAAGAAGTATGGGGTCAAAAAACACTATTACGATGCTTATAAAAATAAGCTTAATGAATGGGCCAGATCTCATTATGCGAACCAAAAAGTAAGATCTGTATCCTCCTATATATCAAAAGGAACATTGGTTACAGATTTGATTCAAGCAAACATTCTTCATGTCGACAAAAGCCGGCACATTTACATTCGTGGCAAGGTAAACGAGACGACAAGCCGGATATTTTCAAAGCATTAGGGCAGGGCCTCAGCCAAACGGATACTTTTATCCGCTCGGAGTGTTGAAGTCCCGGGGATAAGTCACGGAACTCCAATTCGATAAATCCGTTTGGAAAAGCTGGATCGATTATTATCTGAGTACGCGAAGTAAGAATATCTTTTGCTATGTGTCGGGAGAGTCAAAGACAGAAAATCCGAAATATAGCCGGAACAATATCCTCGCATGATTAGATCTGATAACGATGGCGCAAAGCTTGTTTCTTCAAATGACACTTCTGGATTTACATATCGGGGCCGTTTTACAGATGAATATCAGGTCTGCGGGGTTGATGTTGTGGTGGCCCAGAAAGCACATAGTGCGTTGCGCTGGCTGATATCCCGTCAAGGGAAGGTGTTTTATGTGAAGAATGGCAAGCAGTATGAACCCAAGCTGGCAGTAGTCGCATGGGCGGTATCAGGGGCAGATGTGCCCAACCCACTGGCTGACAGTGACGATTTGTTGAGCGACTCCTCTATGAAAATTCAGGCGGAAAAAACAGAGAGCAACGTTGCTGGTTTCACTGCTCAGGAATTCGGAGTGCGCCTTTCCAAGTGCATTTCAGGCTATAGCGCCAAGCTGGGTAAGACAAATCAAATTATCGTGATGGGAGTAGATTCCGCCACCCCCGGACGCATGGCAGTTACCTATTACCGGGAACTGAGCGGTTCTGATTTTCTGAAAAGATAGAATCCTGGCACCAGGGTAGTGCATGGCTGCAACGCTTCTCAACAGACAAAGAGTTTATCGGTGCGCCGGCTCCCAGAGACATCGCACAGGCAGCTTACGGAACAAAGGACGGTGATCTGCTGAAGGTCGATGACAATATGCAAAAGACAACGGTTGAGCGTTTGATTCCATGCATTATCGACGGCGTGCCACTTCCCAGGGACATCGTTGACTCATGCATAAAGAAGGCGACACAAAGACAGAGTTTGCCCGATTGGGCCTGGCAGAAAACCTTGGGCATAGCTTGTGGGCTGTTTAGATATTATTTCAAGGAAAGGGAGTTACACCATGGGACTTGATCGTGACCGAAAAACCAGAGACTATCTATACGGGCGACTGCTTGCGGTGGCAGACTGCCTGGAAGGGTATGCGTCAAGCTCTCGAATGAGGGCAGGCAAACCAATGCGGCAAAATTGATGTAACGGTTTTCTGAACGGCCTTGTAGCACTTGGAAAACCATTGAACTTGCCTTGGTCCCCTACAAAGCCAGGCTTAACAGGTACAATAAATACGACATTGAACTCGATAACATTCATGGATTGTTCAATGACGTATCTGGCTACACATCAGATGGTCCATTGTCGGGAGAATTTCTTCTGGGATTCCACTGCCAGCGGATAGAGCTTTTCAAGTCGAACCCTGAAAATATTACCACCCAAGAGGAGAGCAGTGATGAGTCTAACTAATAAAGTTGATTTCGCGGTTGTATTTAAGGTCAAAAATGCCAATCCCAATGGTGATCCGTTGAACGGAAACGGGCCTCGAACAAATTATGATCGGATCTGGGTCGAAAGTTTCCAGATGTTTGCATCAAAAGAAAAATTAAGAAACCGTTGCATGGAAGAGGGGGAAGTTATTTTTGTCCAGTCTGATGACAACAAAGTTGATGATTGCAAAAATCTTGGCGAGCGAGCCGAAACAGTGCTTAAGCCAAAAGAATCTTCACAGGTGAATGCCAAATCGGCCTGCGAAAAATGGTTCGATGTTCGAGCATTCGGCCAAGTTTTTGCCTATGGAGGAGAAACAAAAGGTGCCGGTGTGTCCATAGGTGTAAGAGGCCCAGTCTCAATTCATACAGCATTTTCCTTGTCCCCAGTGGAAATAACAGAGCACCCAAATCACCAAGAGTGTCAGCGGTGAAGGTGACGGCAACAAAAAAGGCTCCGACACAATGGGTATGAAACATCGTGTGGATGAAGGGGTATATGTCTTTTACGGAAGCATGAATCCCCAACTCGCTAGCAAAACCGGCTTCAGTGACGACGATGCAGAGACGATCAAAGCAATCCTGCCTAAACTCTTTGAAAACGACTCATCCTCAGCTCGCCCGGAAGGGAGCATGGAGGTCCTCAACGTGGTTTGGTGGGAGCACAATTGCCCAAACGGTCAATATTCATCCGCAAAAGTTCACAGAAGCCTTTCTGTAAATTCGGATGGTTCTTTGGACTCCAAAAAACTGGAGTCCATTGCAGACCTGAAGCCTCAGATCCTTAATGGTTTCTGATTAGGGGAACAATGCAAAAGTTCGACGGCAGTTAAACAGGAGGCCCACCCTGGTATAATCCCGCCTCGCGGCGGATACCGCGATCTGAAATCCTATCAGAGAGCCCTTGTCCATGCCGGGGCGCGATTGGAGCAAGAAGCCATGTATGCCGAAGACGATCTTCTCCCCCTGTCGGCACTCCAGCACCTCATTTTCTGTGAGCGCCAATGTGCCCTAATTCATATCGAACAGGCGTGGGACGAAAACCGCTTTACCGCCGAAGGAAGGATCATGCACGAGCGGGTCCACGAGATTGGGGAGGAGTCTCGGGGGGATGTGAGGATTGTGAGAGGGGTGGCTCTCCGGTCGCTTAAATTGGGTTTGACGGGGAAAGCGGATGTGGTGGAGTTCCATCGCGGGGACGAAGGGGCGTGGCAGCCTTATCCGGTTGAGCACAAACGAGGGAAGCCAAAACCTGACGAAAGCGACAAGATACAATTATGCGCTCAGGCGCTTTGCCTCGAAGAGATGATCGGGACTGAGGTCCCGACCGGGGCCATTTTTTATGGGAGAACGCGGCATCGGCTGGAAGTAGAATTTGATGAGGCCCTGCGGAAAGAAACGGAAACGGCGGCGCAACGGCTCCATGAAATGATCGAGTCCGCAGTCACGCCGAAGCCGGTGTATTCGAAGAAGTGCAAGAGTTGCTCTCTTATGGACCGCTGCCTTCCCCAGGTGATTCGGAGGAAAAGGTCGGTCCTGGGCTATCTGGCTGAAATGATTGATGAGGGACAATGAAAAAGCACCTCAACACGCTGTTTATTACGACTCAAGGCGCTTACCTCAGCAAAGAGGGGGAAACCATCGTCGTCAAAGTGCAGAATGAAGTCCGCCTTCGCCTGCCGGTTCATACAATAGGCGGTATCGTCTGTTTCGGCAATGTCCTGTGCAGTCCGTTTCTGCTGGGCTTTTGCGCGGAGAGCGGCGTAGGGGTAAGTTTTCTGACCGAGTACGGGAAGTTTCTTGCCAGGGTCCAGGGGCCGGTGTCCGGGAACGTGCTCCTGAGGCGCGAGCAATACAGGAAAGCCGATAAACCCGATGCTACCGTGGAAATAGTGAGAAGCTACTCACAGGAAAGCTTGCCAATTGCCGGACAGTGCTGCAGCGGGTATTGCGGGACCATGGGGATAAAGTGAACGCCCCCGCGATAAGGGAAGCATCGTCGGCAATCACTAAGTACATTGAGCGCCTGGGAAGGGAAAAGGACCTCGACGTTTTGCGGGGAATCGAAGGAAACGCCGCCAATATCTATTTCAGCGTATTCAATGAATTCATCACCGCGCAGAAGGAGGAATTTGAGTTTGCGCAGAGAAACCGGCGGCCGCCCCTGGACAACGTTAACGCTCTTCTTTCTTTCGTTTACACTTTGACCATGCACGACATTCGTTCCGCACTGGAGTCGGTGGGCCTTGATCCGGCGGTGGGTTTTCTTCACAGGGACCGCCCTGGCAGGCCGGGACTGGCCCTGGATATCATGGAAGAATTCCGGCCTTTTCTGGCCGATAGGCTCGTGCTCTCACTGATCAACCTTAGGAAGGTCCGAAAAGACGGCTTCAACAAGTCCGAATCCGGGGCCGTTGTGATGACTGACGAAACCAGGAAAGAGGTGCTCGTCTCTTACCAAAATAGAAAACAGGAGGAAATCATGCATCCGTTCCTCGAAGAAAAGGTTCACATTGGAATGCTTCCCCACATCCAGGCGCTCCTGTTTGCCAGGGCTCTTCGTGGAGATCTGGATGCATACCCTCCATTTATCTGGAAATAAGGGTTGCGCATTACAGATTGAAGAACCATGGTCCGCTCGCGCGGAAGTTTGATATGCAAATAGCAGGGAAATAGGGGTGGATCATGATGGTTGTCGTAAGCTATGACGTATCAACAATCGAACCCGCAGGGCAATCGCGGCTCAGGCGGGTCTCGAAGCTTTGCAAGGACTATGGGCAAAGAGTCCAATACTCCGTTTTTGAATGCTCCGTAGATCCTGCGCAGTGGGCTTTTTTTCGAGCTAAGCTGATCAAGGAAATCAACCACGATCAGGACAGCCTGAGGTTTTATTTCCTTGGCGCAAATTGGAGGAACAGGGTTGAACATGTCGGCACGAAAAAGCCGATCGACTATGAGGAACCATTGGTCATTTAGGGGGATTTAACCAAGTTGTCTCACTCAAGGCCAGGAAGTTGCGAAAGTGAAATTGACCTCAGGTCGTTTGCGGCGGTGCGAACCTCCAGTTCTCATTGAGCTGTATCACCCGGCCCGCCCAACCGGGGCCAGTGTTTAGAGGTTGTTAAAGGACCATGCGGTTCGCATTTCCGAGACATGCTGTTATTTCAACCTCTTGCTTGAACGGGTCTTTGAAAACAGAATCAGTTTGAAGAACCGTACGATGACTTTCGCGGCATAGTAAGGAAAAAACCTTTGTCGGCACGGATTTACGAGCCGACTGTCGCCCCCCGCGCGGGGGCGTGGATTGAAACTATATGAATTTAGCGCTCAGCAGCCGGACTGATTCTGTCGCCCCCCGCGCGGGGGCGTGGATTGAAACAGTATCATCGTTGTCGTAATACAATTAATGTCGCCCCCCGCGCGGGGGCGTGGATTGAAACGCTCTAGCCAGGTTGGCTCCAGCCAGGTTGGCTCGTCGCCCCCCGCGCGGGGGCGTGGATTGAAACCTATGCGTCAGTGGAGCACTCTGGCCGCTTGCGTCGCCCCCCGCGCGGGGGCGTGGATTGAAACAATTCCGGTCGGGCGTGCGGGGGCGTTTAAGCGCGTCCCCCGCGCGGGGGCGTGGATTGAAACA
>CAWEZA010000093.1:0-31355 GCA_963813125.1 uncultured delta proteobacterium
AATATATATAATAATATTTTATTTTATTTATTAAAAATTAAAAAATTTAATTTTAATTTATAAATATTAATATAAATATTTTATAATTAAATTTTTTTTAAATTTTATAAAATATAATTTTATAAAAATATTATAATAATAATTTTTATAATAATTTTATTTTAAAAATAAAATTTTAATAATTAATATTTAAAAATTTAAAAAATTTAAATAATTATATTTAAAAATTAAAAATAATTTATATATTAATTTTAAATTTAATTTATTATATATTATAAAATAAATAATTTTATTTAAATTTTTAAATATATAATATTTAAATTTAAAAATTATTTTATATTTTTATTTTAATTTTTTTTTATAATTTTATTTATTTTAATAATATTTATTATAAAATATAATTTTATTATATTTTATTATTATAAATATTTTAAATTAATAATTTTAATTAATATAAATTTTTTTTTTAAAATTTATATTTAATTATAAATATTAAATATAAAATTTTAATTTTATATAAAATTTATAATTTATAAAAATTTCGCGATTTAATATAATTAATAAAATATTAAAATAAATCAAATTAATAAATTTTATATTATAAACAAATTTATAATAATTATAATATAATAATTATATTTAATAAATAAAAAATATATAAATAAATAAAAATAAAATATAATTAAATATATATTATAATAAAATAAATAAAATATTTAAAATATTTAAATATAAATAAATAAATATATTTATATATTTATAATAATTTTTTAATATTATTATTAATTATAAATAAATAAATATAAATATTATAAATAATATAATTTATAATAATAATATATAAAATAAATAATATAATTTTATTAATAATATATAAAATTAAAAATAAATAAAAATAATAATAATTAAAATATTATAATAATTTTATTATTATTTTTAATTAAATAATTTTATAATATTTTAATATAATATAAATAAAATAATAATTAATATATATTAAATTAATTTTAAAATAATTATATTAAATTAATTTATTTAATTTAAAATATAATTAATATTTAATATTTTAATTTTATAATATTAATTATAATAAATAATTTTGGAGACAACAGTGAGTTTTACCTTGCCCGTTTGCAGATAGAACAGTGTGTTCGCTGGATCCCCTTGCACAAATATGGGCTGATTCCTTTGAAAGAGCATGGCTTTCCTACCTTGCCCGATAGTAGCAAGGAACGCATGTGGATCGAACTCGCGGCCGTTCTTCGAACCACGACGTACCGGCGTGGAATCCTGCGCTGCTGCGGATATGCGACGAATCGGCTTTGAGCGGGCGATGTTGGTTGAACCCTCGGACTCGCGAAGCAGAGACA
This sequence comes from uncultured delta proteobacterium, assembly GCA_963813125.1. Lineage (GTDB taxonomy): Bacteria > Desulfobacterota > Syntrophobacteria > Syntrophobacterales > Syntrophobacteraceae > SbD1. The sequence continues at coordinate 1,371 of CAWEZA010000093.1, forward strand.
TACGCGCCTCCTCTAACCCCGCGTTCGAACACATTGTAACCGCCCACAACATGACAGTGAACCGGCCTTCTTCACAACGGTAACGATGTACCGGCTCGGGCTGTTTTGTATACGCGCGCATGGAGCAAGACCAACCCTGACGAAGTAAAAAAAAAAAACCGTTAGGCCGGTTGCTCTTGACAGCCATAAGCCCCAGGGTACCGTCCTTGGCCGTCCCCAGAGAATCACGGACCACCCTTTCTTTCTCACTCTCGGCAAGTGAGCGAAAAAAGGTATCGATCGGGAAGAAAGGGGCCTTTCCCTCTGCTGGCTTAGCGAACTGGAGAGTCTGGTTGAGAAGGGAGACTTCCTTGCCTGGAGGATTGACATAGTAATTGCTCATCGCGATTTTCGCCCCGTTTTCCATCACATGGATGTGCATCTCGGTTTTGGACTGCTTAAGATCCTTCGATGACGTTTCTGGGTCTCTGGAGACAAATGCTGGATGACAACGAAGGATAGTCCAGGGCTGGGAGGCATATTGGAAAAGAAGGATTGAAGTGTTTCCAACTTGCTTGTGGAGGCGCCCAAGGCCACTATGGCAAAACTATCGGCCGTTTCCGATTCAGAGGGCGAAAAGGTTGAGGAAGCCCCCCGTGCTCAACGGTGTCCGCAAGGAGCTCGGACTGTAACGCGGAGTTTTCCTTCGCGGCTTGATTGCCGACCTTCTTTGCCATTCGGGCGGCCTCTTAATGTTTGGCTGGGTATGGATGGAATGAGCTTTTGAAGGTAACACGAAAACGATACAAGGGAAACTTTGGTGGTCTTCCCCGTCGAATATATTCCGGTGAGCCAGCGAAGGTTTATTTAGAAAACCTCTGCGGGAAAAACCCTGCCTGTGACGGTCTCTATATACGGCTTGCCATTTGCCGCATAATTGTATAATGTTAACCGCCATCCTTTTAGAGAGAAGCAGACCGGGAAAACGAGTCCCTTTCATAATGAGACTGCCAGTGAAGAAACAGGAAACGGGTTGAACCGTGAAGGAAGCCGAACATGCCGAGAAATAAGGTGGTCTTGAATCGCACAAGAAGCGGTTATCTTCCCGCAGGAAACATGGAACGGAAGAGGGGAAATTTTGGGAAGCGACGCAGCACCGATCATTCTGATGGCTGACGACGACAGGGATGAGATTGTCTGCTTGCCGAAGAGGCTTTTGAGGAATCCGGGGTTCAAGGCACCCTGATTTGTGTCGATGATGGGGTCGAATTGTTTGACTTTCTACGTGGCTTAAGGAAATCCTAGCGACAAAATCAGGGTCTACCCGCGCTTATCCTTCTCGATCTCAATATGCCGGGGAAAGACGGACGTGAAGTATTGGCTGAGATGAAAGAGCTGCCTGAATTTCAGAATATACCCATTGTCGTTTTCACGACGTCGGACGACAAAAAGGACATGGACATCTGCCTGGGGATGGGAGCGCGATGCTTTATTACCAAGCCACCCGATTTTGCAGACTGGATCAAGATGATGAAATCCTTTTCGGATGAATGGCTTGAGGGAAAGCAGGCTTGACTTTCCCCACTTCATTGCACGTTCTTGCGAAGCGCTCTGGCAAAGGGTTTGAGGTTTCTGTTGAATGGGAGCGCCATTAAAATCCCCCCTGCCCCCGCCCCCCTTTAGAAAAAGGGGGATCCGATACCTGGAAGAGGGAGGAATTTGAATTGGTATTCCTCACCCCGGGTGGACGTGTGGGTGATTGTCAGAGGCATCCATCGTATCACCCTCATGAGGTGGTTTACGGATGGGCACTAACCGGTTTTCTTACCTCGCTTCGAGAACGGCCGCCTTGTCCGTTTTTTCCCAAGGGAGATCGATGTTGGTGCGCCCCACGTGGCCGTAGACCGCAAGCCTTCTGTAAGAGTCTCCCTTCATTTTGCCTGGGCAGTTCCCTCAGTTCGAAATCCCTGACAATGGCCGCAAGCCTGAAATCGAAGTGCTTCTTGATGAGCTCGCGCTATTTCCTTGTCGGAGAGCTTTGCGGTGTCAAAGGTGTCCACCTGTACGCTCACCGGTTGAGATGAGCCGATGGAGTAGGTCAGCTGTACTTCGCACTCATCGGCAAGGTGAGCGGCCACGATGTTTTCGGCCCGCATACCGGGCCTGCACATAGACCCCCACCCGGTCCACTTCCGATCGGGTCTTTCCCTGCTCAAGGCCGAGCCGCTGTAGCGCGAGTACTCTCCACAGGTGTCGACGGCGTTTTCCTCCCGGTAAGGCCCGAGTGCACTGAAGGCCCGCCGAGCATCGTTACCCCCTCTGGATTTATGAATACCTTGGTCGCTTCGTCGCGTTTTACGCGCTCATCGTTAAAAACCGGGACCTATCACCGCCTGTTGAATATCATTGGTAATCTTGTGCGGGGCCTTCATCGAGCCGGAAAGTTTTGATACGGCGATCCCCAGGCTGTAAATCCTGGCGGGCTTACGGTCCAGGCACTCTACTCCAACCTGGGTCTTTCCGTCCGGGGCCAGATAAGGAATAATTCTGCGCCGCCTGACGAAATCGAGCCTCATGGCGAGCTTGTGGGCGAGCATTATGGGCATGGGCATAAGTGAAGGCGTCTGAGAAGATGCGTAGCCAAAAAACGTTCCCTGCTGCCTGACATGAATGCTGTCCATCTCTTCTTCCGAGAGGTCGTTCTCCTCGAAGGCGGGCAAGTCGATGGACGGGAGCTCTTTAAGCTGGTCAGAATGGAGCACGTGGTACTGTTGAAATCTTCATGCTCATAGCCCGCTTTCCTTATGACCTTCCGGGCAACCTGCGCGACATCCACGGCGGCGGTTGATTTAAACCTGGCGGCAAGAAAGAGAACCGCCGTTGAAACAGCGCATTCCGCCCGCACCTTTGCCTTGGGGTCCTGGTCGATAAAGCGGTCCACGATGGCATCGCTTATCTGGTCGCAGAGTTTGTCGGGGTGACCGCCTGTTGCCGATTCGGAAGCGAAGATGAAATCCGTCTTCATCGAGAATTGTCCTTATTATGTGGGTTCTACTGCTTCGACCGCCGCCAGGGCAACCTCGCACTTAACGGCCGGCTTGTTTTCACCGGTCAAAGTCTTGGTTGCTTCGTTAATCAGCAGCGGAAGCGCCGCGGTCCCGGCTATGACCGCCCCGTCCAAAAGACCTATCGGGGTCAGCCCAAGAAGGTTTCTAAGTGGAGGCACGAACACGGTGAGCATCTGCAGGGCAAATGAGCCGCCCAGGGCCATGGTGAGGTAGCGGTTGGGCGGGAGCTTATCCCCGCTGTAGATGGAGTGCTTTTCGGACCTGCAGCTAATGGAATGCAGGAGCTGCCCCATTGTTAAGCTCTGGAAGGTCAAGGTCCCGGCCCGGGGCGAAAGCCCGTAGCGGGAGATGCCGTAGGCGTAGGCAGCCATGGCGCCGGCGGTGAGCGTTCCGGCCTCGAAGGTGAGCCTTGTGAAATCGGACTTCTTTACGATGGGCTCATTCGGGGAGCGAGGCGGCAGGTCTAGAACATCGGGCTCGGGCGCTTCCATGGCAAGCGCCAGGCCGGGGAAGATGTCCGAGATGAGATTTATCCACAGAAGCTGCATGGCTCCAAGTGGAGCGGGCACGCCGGCGGCCACAGTCACGAACATCACCATGATTTCGCTGAAGTTTGTGGCAAGCAGAAAACGCAGGGCCTTGCGGATATTGTTGTAGATGGTGCGGCCGTCCCGAACGGCGACGATCACCGTCTCGAGGTTATCTTCTTCGAGGACCACATCGGCGACCTCGCGGGCAATATCGGTTCCCCCCTCACCCATGGCTATGCCGATATCGGAGGCTTTGAGGGCCGGCCCATCGTTTATTCCGTCCCCGGTCATCGCTATGACCCGGCCTTTGCTCTGAAGCGCGCGAACGATCTCGAGCTTGAAGGCGGGACTTACCCTTGCAAAAACGTGGACCTTGTCGGAAATCGCTTCGAGGGCCTCGGAGTCCATCTTGGTGATCTCTGTGGAATCGAGGATCTCGATCTGCTCGCCGCAGGCGAGATCGAGTTCCTTGCCAATGGCGAAGGCCGTAAGGCTCTGGTCACCCGTTATCATGACCGTGTCGATACCCGCGCGGTGGAAATCGCGGATAAGCTCGGAGACGCCGGGGCGCACGGGATCGGCCATACCGATGAGACCCAGCCAGACGAAACCGCTCATTTTCCCGAACTGATCCTCCGAGTCAACGATGGTGTAGGCGACTCCCAGGACTCGGAGGGCATCGGCGGACATCCGCTCGTTTTCGCGCTCGATAAGGGTGCGGTCGTCTTCGGAGAGAACGAGCTCCCCACCGCCAAGGATGTGAGAGTCGCACATCGCCAGGACATCTACGGGGCTTCCCTTCATGGCTATAAGGTAGCGGCGGCGGCCATCGTCTTCAAATTCATGGAGGCTTCCCATGAAAAGACGGCTCTCGGAGCGGTAGTTGAGCTTTAAAAGCGGGTGTTCTTTTCTCAGTTGCTGCGCATCCACGCCGGCCTGGATAGCCAGGTTGACAAGAGCGATCTCCGTCGGGGAGCCGTGCAAAACGTACTGGCCCGGTTCTCCCACGATTTCGGTCTCATTACACAGAACGGCGGCTTCCATGAGGTTCGTTATCTCTCCCGAGTCGAGAGGAACCAAGGTGGAACCGCCGGACAAAAACCTTCCGTTCGATACCGTGACTGCTTTCATCCCCGAAAAGAGGCGAACCACGGACATCCTGTTTTGAGTGATCGTGCCCGTTTTGTCGAAGCATATCGTCTGGATGCAGCCGAGAGTTTCGACGGCGTTGAGGTGGCGGATCAGCACTTTGTGCTTTCTCATGTTCTTCAAACCCAGGGCGAGCGTTGTGGTCGCGACCGCGGGGAGTCCTTCGGGGACGGCTGCCACTGCGAGCGCAATGGAAGTCTTTAGAATCATGAAAAAATCGTACCCGCGAAGAAGGCCTATTCCGAACACCAGGCCACAGGCGATGCCCGAGATCAACACCAGCTGGTCTCCAAGCTGGTTAAGCTGCTTTTCCATGGGCGTGTCGGGCGATTCGGCCTCCCCCACCAGGGCCTGCAATTTTCCCACTTCGGTGTAAGCGCCCGTTGCCACCGCCACGGCGAACCCCTGCCCTCCCGTGACCAGGGTCCCCATGTAGACCATGTTGAGCCTGTCGGCCAAGGGGATGTCCCGACTCGAAAGAGGGGCGACGGTCTTTACGACCGGCATGCTCTCGCCGGTAAGAGCGGATTCATCGATACTCAAGTGACTGGCGTCGATCAGCCTGGCATCGGCGGAAACGTATGTGCCGGGGCGAAGCACGAGGATATCTCCGGGCACGACGGCGCCCGCCGGCAGGGTCGTCACCGAACCCTCCCTCAATACATCCGCTGTGGGCTTTACGAGGTCCTTTAGGGAATTTATCGTCTTTTCGGCCTCGCTCTCGGTCTTGTACCCGATGACCCCGTTGATTGCCACTACGCCCAGGATTACGACCGCATCGGCCAAGCCGCCGGTCAGGACGGAAATACCGGCCGCAACCCCAAGCAGGGCGACGGGAAGCGATTTGAACTGATCGGCGAAGATGGACCACCCCGACCTGACGGCAGACTCGGAAAGAGCGTTGGGCCCATACTCATCGAGGCGCGCAAGCGCTTCTGTGGCACACAGCCCGGACCCGGGGGAAGTCTTAAAAACGTCCAGGGCAGCGTCGGCATCGAGCGCATGCCAGGGTTCCTCCGGCTGCGGCCTGCGCTGGGCCTCGCCGAAAAGAGCGCTTTTAGCCTTGCCGAGCACCCCGGGGGACTTTAATGCAAGCTCCGTTGAAGGCTCAGCCGGGGTGGCCGAAGAGGTGTCCGCCAGGACGCCTCGGCCAGTCCGGCCGCTATCCCGAACCAATGATTCGATGATTACGGCGATCGACCGGAAATCGTTTTCTTCGTTAAAAGTCACCAAAACGTTTCCGGTCCTCGTGCTCGAAGAGACCCCAGTAACCGCTTCGTGCCGGGAGAGCCCGGTTTCAATATGGTCCTGCATGGCCTTCGAGCCGCAAAGCCCTTCGACCTTGAACCTGGCTCTACCCTCAAGCGCAGTGTGTACTGGCCGTACCATCTCTTTCCCTCTCATTAAAAAAACAAACCGGTAAGTTTCGCCTGAATCGAGCGATCACCGCTTTTGCCGGTGGGCACGGAAAAGCCGCACCCACCAGCTATTTTTTGCTTCCAGCGCGACCAGCCGCACTCTGGTTTCAGGCCGCAATAATCACCGATTTTACCCGTTCTCACATGACCCGCACGCAGCGACACAGTGGAGACGGCTCTTAACTTCTCCCTGTCAGCGCCCGCACACAGGGTTTGCGGAATCAGGCCCGATCAGCCGGTTTGGGAAGCGCGGAGTTCAAAACATCCTTTACGCCTCCCACAGCACCGAGCAGAACAGTTCTCGCATTTCCGACAAGTCCCTGTGCAACTGAACCCACCGTGTCGATGGCGGTTCCAACGGTATCCTTCGAAGCTGTCGTGAGGTTTACGGCAATGTTTTTCCCCACGTCAATCCCACCGAGGACCGTTTTTTTGGCAACCGATACAACCTCACCTCCGACGTCCGAGACCCCGCGAACAGTCGCGGACAGCGTTTTTTGGGCGGTCGTAAGCAGTTCGCCCCCGATCTCGGTTACTCCCTTGACGGTTCCGAGGGCAGCCTTTTGAGCGATCGTAAGCACCTCGCCCCCGACCTCGGACACTCCCTTCACGGTACCGGAAACGGCGCCGCGAGCAACACCGAAGGTCTGCGCACCCACTTCGGTTACTCCCTTGACGGTTCCGATGGCCGCATTTTGAGCGATCGTAAGCAGTTCGCCCCCGACCTCGGATACGCCCTTTGCGGTACCGGAAACAGCGCCGCGAGCAACACCGAGCGTCTGTGCGCCCACTTCGGATACTCCCTTGACGGTTCCGATGGCCGCATTTTGAGCGATCGTGAGCAGTTCGCCCCCGACCTCGGATACGCCCTTTGCGGTACCGGAAACAGCGCCGCGAGCAACACCGAAGGTCTGCGAACCCACCTCGGATACACCACCGATAAGACTCTTTGCCACGTTGACAAGACTTCCCACAATGGAGAGGCTCATCCCCTCAGCCGCGCACACCGTTTCCTTTACCACGCTTTGTACCACGTTAACCGCATCGCAGGCAAACGTGCCCGTCGCCTTCAAAGTGGAGCAAATGGCGCTTTGCGCGGCACAAATGAACTGCGTGGCGCCACCTTTTGTCTCCTGCTTGATATGGCTGGTGGAATCAACGATTCCTTCCGGTTCTCGGTTAGTTACCTCTTCTTCGAATCCCATGTAAGTCTCCTCTCTGGAATATGTTGGAATATCCTCAGTCTTTTTTTTCCTGGTTTTCCGGCCTTTTGCCGGTGTCTTGCCGCCGGCGGCGGCAGGATCTCCCTTGAGGTCAATCGCGGACATAGCACACCTCCTTGCCAGCGCGAAACACATGTGACGCCGAAATGTCACAAAAACGTCATAAAGTTCGCTAATTTGTCATGTAAATTTAAGAAGTATCCCTCGCGCTCCCCTGAGTCAACAGTTCAAATCATTACCTTACAAATGAATATAACTTTATTTAGGGGGATAGAGGTTCGAGTACCGGGGTAGTCCCCCCATTTCAGGCACGCTTCCTGCTCGATCAATGATGCGCAGCTATTTAATCAAAAATGTGTTAGGATGCGCGCCACAAAATCAAACGGAGCATGGCCGGCAGTTGAACAGCGGTTGTACCGCCAGGTTTGAAAGGAAAAAGAATGCGAATTGCCCCCGGATTCAAACGAGGAGTTTTGAACGGTTCCACGGCAGTCCTGCTTTTTCTGATATCGGTCCTGCCGCGGCCGGCAATCCCCGCGGCGTTGGCCGGGCAGACGGCGCACCATGTCGTAAACCTCACCATCCTTCACATAAACGACACCCATGGCCATATCCTCCCTTACGCTACTTTCATGGACAAGGTGCTCGGCCGAGAGAAAAAAGTCGGCGGGGCGGCGAACCTGGCCACAATGATCGAGAAGGAAAGGAGCGCAAACCCCGACGGTACGATTCTTTTGTCGGCGGGCGACATGTTCCAGGGTACGCCTGAGTCAAATATCTTCCACGGGAAGCCGGTGGTCGAAATCATGAACTACCTGCATTTCGACGCAATGGCCCTTGGCAACCACGAGTTTGACTGGGGACAGGGAGTGCTGCACTCAATTATTTCCTGGGCATCCTTTCCAGTCATTTCGGCCAATATAACCACGCAGGGCGGAAAACTCATCCCCGGGGTCAAGCCTTTTGTAATGATAAAGAGAAAAAACATCCTGATCGGTGTGATCGGCCTCACGACTCCCGAGACACGCTACACGACAAAATCGGAAAATGTGGCGGATTTAACGTTTTCCCAGCCCGCATCGGTCATCGAGCCCATAATCGGGCAGGTCAGGGCCAAGGGGGCTTCGATCGTAATCGCGCTCACGCATCTGGGGCTAAACAGCGACGAGCAACTTGCCGGCGAGGTGAGGGGAATCGACCTGATCGTCGGCGGACACAGCCACACCGTGGTGATGGACCCGGTTGTCGAATCGGGCACGGTCATAGTGCAGGCGGGCAGCTACTGCCGCTATCTGGGAGTCATGAAGATCGCTTTCGACGCGGACACGAAAAAGATCGTCGGTTTTACGCTCAAAGACGAACTGGTGCCGGTCTCCCCGGAGGCCGCCCCCGCCGACCCGAAGGTTGCCCGGATCGTGGATAAATATGAATCGAAGATACATGCCAAATTCGCAAGGATCGTAGGGGCTACGGCGGTCGATCTAAAGAAAGGCTGGACCGGTGAGAGCAGCTTCGGCGACCTCGTGGCCGACGCCATGCGCTCGGCTTCGGGCGCTGCCATCGCCTTCGAAAACAGGGGGGGCATCCGGACAGATATCCCCGCCGGGCCTATAACACTAAGAGAAGTCTTTACGGCCCTTCCCTTCGACGACAACATCATGTCCATGGACCTTGCCGGACATGAGGTCCGGGAACTGCTGGAGCAGAGCGCGTCGCGTGGAGACACGCCGCTCCAGGTTTCCGGGATGCGGGTGGTCTTCGACATGTCAAAGCCTGCCGGCCAGAGGGCAGTATCCATAGAAGTAGCAGGAAAGCCCCTCGATGAGCGGGCGTCCTACCGGGTCGCGACAAACGATTTCCTTGCAACCGGGGGGGACCGGTTCGAGGTTTTCAAACATGGCCGCAACATCTCCACCGGGGAATGGGTGCGGGACGCGGTGGTCGCATACATCGGGAAAAATTCCCCGGTAAAGGTCGTGGGCGGGCGGCTGCACCGCCGCGGGTGTGGCGGCGCAGCCGCAGGCGGGTGTGGTTCGCCTAGTCCCCATGTCCGGATTTTGCCCACCTTGCAAGAGCCGCTTTGGTGCAGGGTGGGCACAGGCAGTATCGTGCCTGGATGGGGAATGACTAATTGAGTGAAACGATCGATTTACGAACACGTAATCCAGAGCCGCTCATTTCCAATTACAATTTTCGACCATGACTTTCCCGATTCGATCACACGCCGGGAATTCATGCAGGAGAAGCGAGGGACCTCACTACCTTGTCGCTAAAGATACTTTATCGATTTGATTGACAAAATCTGTTCGCCCGCCTATTTGTTCCAGTAGGCATGCTGCTTGCGACATCTTCCGCTGACTCCTTTTTACGGAGAGGAGATCATAAACCAGGGCGAGCAGGCGGTCCTCCGGATTTCCGGATGGCTTCTCAGCCCGCGGATGCGGAGGGATCACCATGAAATCAGGATTTTTAGCGGCGGCAATTCTTTTTTGCGCGCTTCTACCGGCTTCAGCCGCCCACTCGGAGGTCCTGCCGGGTTCGTACTCCGGAGCTACATTTACGAGGGTTTCCGTTCCCGAAGAGCAGCCCGGTTTGGGGCAACCTGGCCGGGTGGTCCTTCGGCAGCGTATAGTGGGTTTACACGTCGAAAAGCTTTTGAGCCAGCCTGACCTTGATTCCATCAGTATGGATTTATTCAATAACTTCCATCTTACGGCCCTTCGGTCAGACGAGCAAAACGACAATAACGGCTTTTTGCTGTGGACAGGCAAAGTCGAAGGGGTTCAAGGGGGCAAAGCCGTCCTGGTTATTCGAGACGGAATCCTTTTCGCCTCGATCTATCTCCCATCATCGATCATCCAGATTCGCCCGGCCACGGTGCGGGCCGGAGACGACTCGCAAGGCTATATTATCAGGGAACTGGCATACCCATGGAGGGGCGGGTCGGTGCAGGACACGGTTTCAACGGATTGCGGCTCCGCTGCCGGGCTTAATGCGTATGCAACCAGAATGGTGGAACTTGTAAACCTCGAAAGGGTGGCCGACGGTCTGCCGGCGCTTGAATACAACGGCGAACTGAGTGAGGCCGCGCGCCGTCATGCCACGGACATGGCCAGGCACGACATCTGCTCCCATGAATTAAGCGACGGCGAAAAGTTCTACCAGAACGTCTTCGACAGCGGCTATCCGGTAACCGAGGTTGGAGAAAATGTGGCGGCGGGCATCTCCACACCGGAGGAGGCGTTCGAATGTCTTCTGAGCAGCCCCGAACACCGCTCCAACATCATGAGTACCGATTTCAGACAAATCGGGGTGAGCGACGCGGTAAACGCGACAAGCGGGTACCGCTACTTCTGGGCACAGGAGTTCGGAGCGGGATCGACGAGGAGCGGGCGGGCGATACGCCTTAGCGCGAACTGAGAATCCGTTGCACAAAAGCGTTGACACCGGCACAATTTCCTATTACGAATTTCTCGATTGGAGTACTCAAGGAGGGACCATATACCTCGCCATCTCAGCCAGGAGTTGAGAGGCATGCCGCAAGGTCTGCCGGGTTCCCGTACCCGGATGGCCCCTTGAGCAGGAAACAGATGCGGGGGGCCCACAATGAAATCGGTCTTTTTGTCAGCGGCAATTTTTCTTTGCATGTTCATTCCGGCAACAGCCGCCCACTCAACCTCGTGGCAACCCGGCCGCGAGGTTCTTCGGGAACGCATCGCGAGATTTAACCCCGTAAAGCTTTTGTGTCAGCAAAACCTCTCTTCGATCAGCCTTCATCCGTTCGATGACGTCCGCCTGAAAGCCGTGGGTAGGGAAGAACAAAGGGATCAGAGCGGGTTTTTGCTGTGGGAGGGCAAAATCGAGGGAGTCCGGGGCGGCAAACTCGTCCTGGTCGTGCGAGACGGCCTCCTTTTCGCCTCAGTCTATCTTTCATCGACGATCATCCAGATTCGCCCGGTCAACTCCGAAGCCGGAGACGACTCACAAGGGTATGTGATCAGAGAACTCGCAAAGCCATGGAGAGGCGGGTCAACCGACCAGGTTTTCCGGAGCTGCGGGTCGGGGAGCGCACTGTCACCGGAAGCGAAAAGACTCATCGAACTGGTAAATCTTGAAAGGAAAGCCGACGGACTCGAGGTCCTCGAATACAGCGGCCGACTCACACAGGCCGCGAGCCGACATGCCATGGACATGGCCGGCCACGACAGCTGCTCCCACCAGATGAGCGACGGCGAAAAATTCTACCAGAACGTTTTTGAGAGTGGATACCCGGCCTCCGAGGTCGGGGAAAACCTGGCCATCGGATACGCGACGGCAGAGGAGACGTTCGAATGCATGTTGAGCAGCCCCGAACATCGCCATAACATCATGAACTCCCACTTTACACACATAGGGGCGAGCGAGGCCGAAAATGCGGCAAGCACCTTCCACTACTTCTGGGCGGAGGAATTCGGCTCGGCATCGTGAAGAGGACACAATAAAGACTTACCCCGCTTCGCTCCCCACCCCTGGCCCGCATCTGCAGGGAAAGCGGCCCGCTTTGCGTGTAGATGGGCAAAAAGTTGTGCTTTTGCCCAGGCGCCGTTATACTTATAAAAGCCACTTAAATTAAGGTCCTGTATTGTTGAAATCGGGATTGGTTTTTGCCAAACGCTCGCCGCCACAGACCTTGGGACAAGGATGAAAAATGATTTTCCATGTCACTGTTGAAAAAGCCGAAGATGGCTGGATAGTTGCCGAGTGTCCGGCTCTCCCCGGATGTGTGTCACAAGGTAAGGATGAGAAAGAGGCAATTGAGAATATCAAAGAGGCCATAACCGCATGGCTTTGGGCTGAAGATCAAAAGGCCGTCGAAGCCTTATCGAAACGAAAAGGGCTAAAACCGCTGATGGTAGCGGTTTAAGCTATGGGGAAGTTAGCGAACATATCGGGCAAAGAAGCTGCCAAAGCTTTTGAAAAAGCCGGCTGGCAGGCAATTGGCCAAGTTGGAAGCCATCTCGTAATGGTCAAAGAAGGCGTACGAGTTAATCTTTCCATTCCTCACTCAACTGGTACCCTGCGCAAGCTCATCAGTCTTTCAGGCATGAGCGTTGAGGAGTTTTTGAAATTACTGAATTGAATGAATATCCATAAAAAATCTGAGTATATTCAGGCTGAGATTGACCATGTACGCATTGATATCATCTTTGGCCCTGCCTTCGGGTGAAATTCAAATCCCCCCTACCCCCCTTTAGAAAAGGGGGGAAATTACCCCCCCCTGCGTGCATGAAACATTCGGGGATTTGTGGTTACAAACCCGCTTGGCCTCGGCTACAGGTCGCGTTTAAAAAGGCGCGTAGCGGCCGCCATGGCCAACACGGTGAATATTGCGAGAAAGAGCATGTCTCCGGAAATGGCCGCAAGCCCGGTGTTTTTGAGCACCAGGGACTTGAGTGCGTGCACGGCGTAGGTGAAAGGGTCAACCACGGCAATGACCTTCATCCAGGCTGGGAAGGCTTTGATGGGGTAGACGGCCCCGCTGGGGAAAAAGAGCATGGTGTTGAGCACGCCGAAAATCGCCCGGGGGACGAGGGGATCGCTAACCCGCACCATAATCAGAAACATCATGCTCACAAGGGCCAGCGCGGTCAAAGCCACGACCAACATCATCCGGAAAAAGCGCATCGGGTCGAGCGGGTTGGGAATGCCGGCGATAAGCGAACCTATGGTAACGAGCACCACCCCGGAGAGGATCGCTTTCATGGCGCCCGCGAGATTGAACCCCATGATGAGGTCGAACTTGGTGAGAGGCGTCGTGAGATAGCCTTCATGAAGTCCGCGCGCCTTGTCATCGATGTACATGATGCCGCCGCCGATCATGCAGGTGACAAAGACCGCCAGAACGATCGTGCCCGGCAGGAGAAACTGGATATAAGGCACATAGGGATAGACTTCGACCACCGCAAGGGTCGCTTCCCGGCTCCGGCGTGAGACCCCGGGCTTTGCGTCATAGGCCTGGAGCAGTTCGGTCAGGCTCTCAGTGAGAGCCGAAGAGCTGAACTGGTCGGTATTATCGACGATCAGACCGACGCGCGGGTCGGCGCCCGAGAGTACGTACCTGGAAAAGTCGGGGGGAATGTTCACGACCCCGTCGATTTTACCGTCTCGAAGATCCCGCATGGCCCGTCCCGGGTCGTAATAAGGAATGGACTTGAAGGTTTGCGCATTGACCGCAACGGCGTTGAGCAAACCTTTTAGCCGCACGGCGGGCTCCTGGTAATCCTGGTCCACAACTCCGACGTTCAGATTTTTGATCTTCCCCCCGAAGGCATAGCCGAGGACAACCAGCTGGACAAGCGGCATCACCATCGAGACCACTATGAGGGTCGGACTGCGCCGAAAACGGCGCAGGTCCCGCTCGATAAGCGCAGCTATGCGGACCCAGGACTCTTTGAACATGATCAGTCACGCCTCATGATGAACCGGCTCTCACTCGCGGAGGGCGCCTGAAGCGCATCGCGCAGCTGCCTGCCGGTGTAGTGAACGAAAACATCGTCTAGCGTCGTGCTTTGAACGGAAAGAGACGCGATGGCCACATCGACGCCCCTTACCGCTTCCATGAGCGCGACGGTCGTTCGCGACCCGTTATGGGAGGCGATTCTATAGACATGGTCCTCGGCGTTGACCTCGACAACATCCGGAAGACTTTCAAGGACTTGCACCCAGCCCCGCGGGGCGTTTAAAAAACTCACCTCGATCACGTTCCTGCCCGGGACAGATGCCTTGAGCTTCAAGGGCGAATCCAGGGCCACAAGTTTTCCGTGATCGACAATGGCGATCCTGTCGCAGAGCTTGTCAGCCTCGTCCATGTAATGGGTCGTGATAAGGATCGTGAGGTCGCCTTCTCTTTTGAGCCTCGAGAGCATTTCCCACACGGAGACGCGCGATACGGGGTCAAGCCCCGTAGTCGGCTCGTCAAGGAAGAAGACCTTGGGTTCGTTCACGAGACCTCGGGCAATTTCGAGCCGTCGCCGCATGCCGCCTGAAAACATCTTCACAGGCTTGTCCGCCCACTGCGTGAGATCGACCGCTTCGAGGAGCTTTTCGATCGATTTGCGGCGCTTTTCGCGGGGGATATTGTAGAGCTTGGCAAATATCGACATGTTTTCGGCCGCGCTCAAGTCGAGATCGGATGTCATTGCCTGCGGGATCACCCCGATGGCGCGACGGACCTCTTTTGACGAAGCGACCACATCGCGGCCGAAGATGAGCGCGGAGCCCGAAGTTGGCGGGACAAGGGTCGTAAGCATGCGGATAAGAGTCGACTTGCCGGCACCGTTTGGCCCCAGAAGGCCGAAGACCTCACCGTGGCCCACCGTAAAGCTGATGCGGTCAACGGCGACAAAGTCGCCGAAGGATTTGCTCAGTTCCCGGACTTCGACGGCATAATCGGGCCGGGGAATATCCCCGGACGCGTACCCCCCATATCCTTACCTCACTTGCAGGATGACATAGGCGGTCATCCCCATGGCAAGGCGGCGATCGCGATTGTCGCACCGCAAGCGGATTTCAAAGGTCTTTATGTCGCGCTTGGCGCGGCTCACATCGCGCTGGGTGGCGAAGTCCGCATCAACTCCGCGGAAAAACACGGTCCCCGTCCGCGTCGCCCCGGAGGGAAGGCGCACGGTTAGCCGGTCGCCCAGCCGGATCTGGTCGATATAGCTCTCCGGTACGTCGGCCCGCACCCAAAGGTCGTTGGGGTCGATGAGCGTCACGATAGTCTGGCCCTGATTTACCACCTCGCCCTGCAGGGAGACCCTCATGTCGACGATGCCGCCGATGGGAGCGCGAATCTCCGTGTAGCCAAGAACCACATCGGCTTTCCGGGACTGCGCGCGGGCGGCGGCAAGGTGGTGGAGACTGGAGGCGAGGGCCGCTTCCCTTGAGGCTATTTCGACCTTGTTGGCCTCGGCCAGGGCCAAGTGCGGCCTCGGAGGCCTTCACCTGTTTTTGTAGCGAATCGACGTGCGCCCTGGCCGCGTCGTAAGTTGGTGCGCGCCTGGTCCAGATCCTGTATCGAATTGGCGTTGGTCGCCCGAAGCTTTCTGGCCCGGTCGAAATTGCGCTTTGCGTAATCGAGGTCGGCTTCGGCCTGGGTCACATCGGCGTTGTGCATGGCCAGGCTCGCTTTTGCCTGACGGATCTGCTCGCGCGTCTGGGCTTCCAGAAACCTGAGGTCGGCTTTGGCCTGCTCTTTCTGCGCCGGCGTATTGCTTCTCGCTGTTTTTGTAAAAAGCCGATGTCCGCCTCCAGTTCCTGGGGCTGGATGAGCAGCCAGCAACTCGCCCTTTGTGACCGTGTCGCCACGCTGGACGAGGAGTTTTTCAGACGCCCCTGGACCTGGGGTCCGACCTGTACCTCGTCGGTATCCACTATTCCGGTGAGCACTATCGACCGGGGCCGGTTGGTAACCCAGTAGAGGACGCCTCCCGCAATGAAGGCCGCAACAACCGCAATCGCCGCAAATCTATATTTTTTCATAGATCGAGACACTTTCGCCCATTCCGTTTAAAAACTGTGAACCCATAATTATATCGCAGCCCTGCGCAAGGGGGTAGGGTTCCCGGCTCCCTAGCCAAGGGTTGGTTCAGCCTTGATCTTGATGTAAGACCGTCGAGTTACGGCCTGTTCCAGATCGTGGGACGAGGACAGATCGATTGTATTATAGGAGCGGCTTCCAGCCGCGATCAAGACAGGTCGCGGCTGGAAGCCTGCACCTCAACAACAACATCAAGATGGGTCGCGGCTGGAAGCCGCTCCTACATCGACGATGAATTCCCGGTAGAACCAATTTACCGTGCCCTAGCCCTGCTTCCCGCGTTCTTCCCCTGCGCCGCTCGAACCGGCGCCGGAAGGCGTGAGCCGGGCCGCATAGAATAACCCCGAAGACACCAGGACGGTGATAAAGATTATCGTATAGGCGAGGGATTTTCCATGCCACAAACCGTCGAACCAGGTTCGCAACTCGTAGGCAAGCACGTTTGCCGTGCCGCCGTAGAGCTCCAATTCCCGAAGGTACTGCTTGGAATTATCGGGCGAGGGCAAATACGCCCCTTCCCCGCTCTCATAGGCCCGCACACTGTTTGAATAGTACACGGACGCAGTGTAGATGAGAGCCGAGCAAACCAGACCGGCAACCAGGACCGCGCCGGCGCAGATATAGAGCAACTTCCGCCTGTCCGGGTTTTTGAGGCTTAAGATCACTCGAGCTTACCTCTTCGAGCCAGAGGCCGCAAGATTTGTGTGCGCCTTCCTGGTCTCGACGTACCTGGCGGCCGCCAGGGCGGCAATACAGCCCTCGGAAGCCGCGATCACAATCTGCTTGGCAAAATTTTGCCTGAGGTCTCCGGCGCAAAAAATCCCGGGGACACTGGTTTCCAATTTATCGTCGGTCAAAACGTAACCCGAAGGGTTCATAGCGACGCCTTCGGGAACGAGCGCGCTGTTGGGGGAAAAACCGACGAATATGAAAACGCCGTCCACCGGCAGTTCCTTTTCATCCCCGGTAAGAACATTTTTCAAAGCTACGGCCCTCACGCCGTTGTCATCGGCCAGGATGGAGGCGGGCACCGTATTCAGGACGAGTTCGACTAAGGGTTCCGAGAATATGCGCTGCTGGAGAATCTTGCTTCCCCTGAACTCATCCCGCCGGTGGATGAGGTAGACGCGCTTTGCGATCTTGGCCAGGTAGAGCGCGTCTTCAAGAGCTGTGTCGCCGCCCCCGATCACGCAGACGACCTTATCGCGAAAGAAATAGCCGTCGCACGTGGCGCAGTAGGAGACTCCCCTGCCGAAATTTTCGTTTTCCCCGGAAACATTTAATTTTCGGGCCGTGCCTCCCGCCGCGAGGATCACGCTGTAAGCTTTCAACTCTTCCCCGCCGGCAAGCCGGACCAAGTGGAAAGCTTTGCCAGGCACGATCGCCGTGACCTCATCCTGGATGCTCTCCAGGTCGTAGGACTTTGCATGCTGATACAACTTATCCGAGAGGTCGAACCCGCTGATATCGGTAAACCCGGGGTAGTTTTCCACTCCCTTGGTAATGCAGACCTGACCGCCGGGAACGCCTTTTTCCACGAGCACCGCATCCATGGCCGCGCGCTTTACGTAGATTCCCGCCGCAAGGCCGGCAGGGCCACCGCCAATAATTATAACGTCATAAATTTCTTTTTGAGCCATTCAAAGCGCCTTTTCATCGACATGGAATTTTTCGGACCGACCCCGCACACGGAACGTGACAAAGCGAACGCAGATTGATAAATGCTTATGTGATGGCCCGGTCAAAGTCAATTGGAAAATGGTTCGTCAACTTTCGGGTTGAATTCGTACCGGTTGGTGTTCTAAATAGAGTCCATCCGGAAACTTCATGGTGGGCAACGCTTGCGCTTTTGCCCACCCTATCAAGATCCGCACCCGGTGCAGGGTGGGTACACCCAGTATCGTGCCCACCGCCGGCAATCGGATTATCCTTTAAAAAAGCATGAGGCAACAAAGTGAAAAGACCGACTAAAAGCCAATATTACCTGGATATAGCCAGGTCGGTGGCGATGAGGAGCACGTGCCTTCGGCGCCGGTTCGGGGCGGTGATCGTCAAAAACGATCAGATAATCAGCACCGGCTACAACGGCGCTCCGCGCCAGACCTCCAACTGCATCGATCTCGGGTATTGCATCCGGCAGCAACAAAATATCCCCCAGGGCCAGAATTATGAGCTTTGCCGGGCGGTTCATGCCGAGATGAACGCCGTGATCCATGCCTCGCGGCTGGATATGGTCGGATCGGACCTCTACCTGCTGGGCATCGAGGTGGAAACCGGCGGGTTGGCTTCACCAGTCGTTCCCTGCCTTATGTGCAAACGCGTGGTCATAAACGCCGGAATCAACCGCGTCATCCTTCCCGACGGCTCAGGTGGGTTCAAATATATCGACGTGGACGACTGGACCCTCGAGGACAGGGTGTCCAGCCTGTTCGAAGAATAGCCCGGGGTCATCCCGGGCCATTCTCCACGTCATGTCCCCGGAGGCGGGAAGCTGTCGTTATTGGAGCAAGCGGCTATTTTTTCTCCTGCTGGAGCTTTTCGGTCAGGCAGTAGATGCCATCACCCTCCATGCCGGCTTTAAAGCAAAGGTTGTCGGAGACGCATTGTGCCGGGCGGCGATCCCCTGATTTCCAGCGGTTCACCAGCCCGGGCTCCCTTATGAACGGGCGGCTCATCGAGATATAGTCGGCCTGTCCGCTCTGGATCAGCCGCTCGGCAACCTCGAGAGACCTCACTCCTCCCACCAGGATGAGCGGAATATCGACAGCCTTTCTGAAGGCTGTCAATTCCTCGGAGAAGTAGGCTTCCTTATCCTCGGAATTGATTCCGGCGCGGCTGGGCGACAATTTACCGCCGTTTAGCATGCCTCCGCTGACCTCGATGGCGTTAAGACCCGCACCGGCCAAAAGAGAGGCGGCCTGAACCGAATCTTCGAGGCTTAGGCCGTTTTCGGCAAAATCCCGGCAGTTGATCTTTACCAGCACGGGGAAGTCCAGGCCCACGGCCTCACGAATCGCCTTCAACACCTCGAGATGCACCCTTGCGCGGTTGGCTATACTCCCCCCGTATTCATCGGTGCGCCTGTTGTAGATAGGCGACAGGAACTGGCTCAAAAGATAGCCGTGCGCCGAGTGAATCTGGACCCCGTCAAAGCCCGCGCTCTTAGCTCGTGCCGCGGCATCGGCAAAGGAGCCGGCCAATTCCTTGATATCCGCGGTTGAGATCTCTTTATGAGGCGATTTGGTTATACCCTCGAAATCAGAGACGACGAGGACGGGCTTTCCCGTAAGGGGCTCGGGCGCAAAGCGGCCTGCGTGGGCGAGCTGCATCACGATCTTGCCGCCCGCGGCGTGGACTGCCTCCGCAAGGTCCTTGAGCCCGGGGACCATTTCGTCCCTGTGAGCCCCGAGCTGCCACGGGCCGGCCTGCCCTTCGGGCCTCACATAGGCGTGAGAGCTGATTATAAGCCCGACGCCGCCCTCGGAAAGCCTGCGCATGGTTTCGATCAGTTTTGGCGTAACTGCTCCATCGCCCGCGGCCATCCCCTCCCAGGTTGCCGACCTGACGAAGCGGTTGGAAAGACGCATTCCCGCGATCTCGCTACTATCAAAAACACCGCTCATTTGTTACCCCCCTTTTCGCTGTGTAGTAAGAATTCACCTAAAGGCTGATCTCAACTAACACTGCGCCGAGCCTTTCGTCAAGCGGTGGGAATTTGACTCGGAAGGCAAGAACAGGCCTGCACGCGGTTTTAATTTTTTAAGAAAGCCGTGCAATTCGCTATTACACCAGACAAAGGGCTTGAGCTTGAGCGCGTTACAATTTATTGTGCTCAGGATGAGCCAAGAGAATCGACATATAATACGCGCAAAGAACCTGGTGAAAAAATTCGGAAGCCTCCAGGCTGTCGACGATCTGTCCTTTCACCTGGCGCGCGGTGAATGTTTGGGGCTGCTTGGCCCAAACGGGGCTGGAAAGACTTCCACCATACAGATGGTATACGGGTTTTCGCCGATCACCTCCGGCAGAATGGAAGTCTTCGGCCTGGATATAAAGACGGGGTGGCGCAAGATCAGGGCGAACATCGGGGTATGCCAGCAGGAAAACAATCTGGACCCTGACCTGTCCGTCCTGCAGAACCTGGAGGTATTCGCGCGTTATTTCAATATACCGCGAAAGGAGACAAGGGACCGGGCGCTCCAGCTCCTGAAGTTCATATCGCTCGAAAGCCGAAAGGACGACAAGGTCACAAGCCTTTCAGGGGGCATGACGCGCAGACTCGTGCTGGCTCGAGCGCTCATAAACAACCCCGAGCTGCTCATCCTCGACGAGCCCACCACCGGCCTCGACCCACAGGCGAGGCACCAGATGTGGGAGAGGCTCGAACTGCTCCAGGCGAACGGAATTTCGATACTTCTCACCACGCATTACATGGACGAGGCCTCGCGGCTCTGCGACAGGCTGATAATCATGGACCAGGGCAAGATCCTTGTCGAAGGAAAACCCGCAGACCTTATCCACGAACATGTGGGCGATCATGTTGTTGAAATCGTTGACCCGGACGACGAGGTGAGGGAATTCGTAAACTCTCACGGATTCATGAACGACCTCCTGGACCGCAGGATCATCATCTACGGCGATAAGACCGACAAGCTTTTCGACGTTATCGGGGACCGACTCTGCGGGGAGAACTGCATAAAGAGGCTTTCGACCCTCGAAGACGTTTTCCTCAGACTCACGGGAAGGGGACTTCGGGAATGAGGGACAATTTTCGAATCGGTAATCTCTCGTGGCGGTTCATCCGGGTCTGGAACCGCAACATGGTGGTGTATCGAAAGATCTGGTTCGTAAACTTTCTCGTGCCGCTGCTCGAACCCGTTCTCTACATCGCGGCCTTCGGAGTCGGTTTGAGTTCCCTTATAGGGCGGATAAACTATGGGGGCGAGTCGATTCCGTACGTCTTCTATATCGCACCGGCCCTGGTGGCGATAACAATCATGTATAACTCCTTTTACGAAAACACCTACGCTTCCTTCGTACGCATGTATTACCAGAAGACCTTCGACGCCATGATGACCACCCCGCTTTCACTCGAAGATATAATTGCCGGTGAAATCTTCTGGGGCGCAACGAAATCGGTCATCGCGGCAGCCATAGTGCTGGCCGTAATAAGCTGCTTCGGCCTGGTCTCATTCCCACTGGGACTCCTGGTCCTTCCGCTTTCATTTTTGGGCGGATTGGCGTTCGGGACAGTCGGTATGATTTTTACCGGTTTGACACCCTCTATCGACATGTATAATCTCCCGATCTTTCTTTTCATTACCCCGATGTTTCTTTTCAGCGGCACATTTTTCCCCATCTCAGCCCTTCCCGGTTGGGCGCAAAAACTGGCCGTCGTATTACCCCTTACCCACCTGGTAAACCTCTGCCGGGCTTTTTCCCTAGGCAAAGCCACCCCGGATCTTGTGTGGAGCTTCATCTACATCGCAGTTATGTTTGTCGTGCTTTTCCCCGTCGCCATGATCGTAATGCGCAGAAGACTCATCAGTTGATTGTGCAAAAGGAAAGGCGAAAAGACGGAAGCGCGGGGAGCCGTGCCCCCCGCACCCCCACGGGGTTCGGATCGCGGGGCATCCACGCCTGCGGCGTAGCCGCCCCGCGATCCGCAGCGCTTGCCGACGCCCATTAAATCCGCATTCACAGGCAGCAACATGAAGTCAGGTCATAGTCGGGGATCTACCGAAGGGTGATGGTTTATTGGGCAATTCTTTGCCAAAAATCCTTGATTTTTCCATACCGTCCGAAAAAGCATGAATCCCCCGCCCCCCCTTGAATGGAAATCGGGGTTAAGGCATGTGAAATATTGTACAGTTATGTATATATATGTAATCGTGATGTTATTTCCATAGAATTATACAGCTGCTTATTTTATTAAATAAGCCAATGAATAAGATTCATTTTGATTAACGACCACTGGGGCGGGGGTAGCAAAACAGTATGGAAAAACAACTCAAAGAGGTGGGCGAGATTTTGCACGACGATCCGGCAAGCTCCCGCACTCTTATTTTACAGGGGCTGATGGAGTTCCAGGCGGGGCACGAGGAAGAAGCCGAAAGTTCGATCGAGAAGGCTTTTTTGCTAAATCCCGACTCGGTCGACACGGCCTATGGCTACGGCGCCATTCTCATAGCCCGAAAGAAATATAACAAGGGCCTCGCCATGATGCGACTCGTCGTAGCTCTTCAACCCGATCACGCCAAGGCATATCACGCCATTGCCAGGGCATTGGCACAAACGGGCGACCAGGCGGGCGGACTCGACGCCCTTGGCAAGTCGTTAAAAATCAATCCGCGCGACGTGGATGTTTTGACCGATATGGGGAACATGCTAAAAGACATGGGCCTTCTGTCGGAGGCTGCCCTTTGTCACGAACACGCTCTAAGTTTTAAACCCGACAGTCACATGGTGATGAACAACCTGGGTGTGGTAAGATTTTTGAGCGGCGATCTGGACGGCGCCGAAAACTTACAAAGGGCCGCCCTGGCCGTTCACCCCGACTTTCCAGAAGCCTTGAGCAACCTGGCATCGGTCCTGCGTTTGAAAGGCGACCTGGAGACATCGATTTCCTTCTGCCAAAAGTCATTGGCCTTGCGACCGGATTATCCCGAAGCTTTAAACAACTTGGGAAACAGTTTGAAGGACGCAAGGCGGTTCGATGAAGCGGTCGCAGCCTACGAGCAGGCACTGAGACTAAGACCCGAAGACGCCGATTTTCACATGAACCTGGCTATGGCCAAGCTGAGCATGGGACGCTTTGACGAGGGATGGCGGGAGTACAGGTGGCGGTGGAAATCACGCCAGCTAAGCGGTGCGCTGCGGGATTTTGGAAAACCGGAGTGGGAAGGCGAACCCGGCGAAGGGCGCGTGATTCTTATTCACGCCGAACAGGGTTTCGGGGACACATTGCAGTTTTGCCGTTATGCGCCCATGGTCAGGGAGCGCGGTTTTCGCGTGATTATGTGGGTCCAGAAGCCGCTCGCACGGCTGATCAAAACTCTAGAGGGCGTCGAAAAGGTGATTTGCGACGGCGACGACATCCCCGACTTCGATCTTCACTGTCCGATGATGAGTCTGCCCTTTGCCTTGCGCACCACGGTGGAGACGATACCGGGGGGGATTCCCTACTTGTGGCCCGACCCGGCCGATGTGAGCGGCTCGAGGGACCGGATGGCGGACCTGCCGGAGGGTGGTTTGAAAGTGGGACTCGTCTGGGCTGGGAAGTCGCGCTCCCAGTCGCCCGACCTCATCGCCACGGACCGAGAAAGATCGCTCGCGCCGCAGGACCTGGCCCCCCTTCTGGAAGTTAGCGGAGTGCGGTTTTTCTCCCTGCAAAAAGATGGAGCGCAAGCGCCGGAGACTTTTCACCTGACAGACTGGATGGAGAGTTGCGGCGATTTTGCCGACACGGCGGCTCTTATTATGAATTTAGACCTCGTCATAGGGGTCGACACGGCCGTCGTTCACCTGGCGGGGGCCCTGGGCAAGCCGTTCTGGATGCTAAACAGGTTCAACAGTTGCTGGCGCTGGCTCGACAACGGTGATGGGAGCCCGTGGTATCCAGGCACGCTTCAGATTTTCTCACAGAAACAGATGGGAAACTGGGACGAAGTCTTAACGAGGGTGCGGTTCGCATTAGCCGAACTGGTGGAAATGAGAAAAATCCAGGTCTTGCAAATTACCTCGTGATGTCGAATCTTTAAGTGTAAAGCTCAAAGATTTAGGAGGCAAAAATGACCAGGATTGCGGTTTTGATCGGAAAAGATTTCGAGGATTCCGAATACATCCGGCCCGCTCAAGCGTTCAAAGATGCCGGCTTCGAGCTGGTCCACATTGGTTTGAAGAAGGGCGAGACAGTGACGGGTAAAAAGCAGGACACTCCCGTGAAAATCGATATGGAGGCGGACTTAGCCAAACCTGACGATTTCGACGGTTTATTGATTCCAGGAGGTTATTCGCCTGACAA
This sequence comes from uncultured delta proteobacterium, assembly GCA_963813125.1. Taxonomy (GTDB): domain Bacteria; phylum Desulfobacterota; class Syntrophobacteria; order Syntrophobacterales; family Syntrophobacteraceae; genus SbD1. Next base: position 25,339 of record CAWEZA010000093.1, read on the forward strand.
TCTGAGGGCTTACAAAGGCCCGGTGCGTTTTGTAAAGCAGTTCATGGAGCAGGACAAACCGGTCTTTGCCATCTGCCATGGCCCCCAGCTTCTTATCTCGGCGGGTAAACTCGAAGGCCGCAGGGCCACGGGGTGGAAATCGCTCATGTGCGATATCAAATATGCGGGGGGCGATTTTTTGGACAAAGAGGTCGTGGTGGACGGGAACCTTGTAACCAGCAGGCAGCAGTCCGATATTCCGGCCTTTATCGAAGCCTCGTTGAAGATGCTGGAGCAGGTGCGGGCCAAGGCGGCATAGAAATCCGCCGCGGCCCGTGGCTTCGGGGTGCTATTCAGGTCTTCTCTCGAAGTTAAAGAGCGAGAAGTCGCCATGAGTCCTGGAGGAGGCAAACCCTTTCAAGACTTCAGCCATGTCCGGCCGTTTGGCCGGTCCTTCGCCGACATCGATCAAGTAGCGGCGATAGCCAAGGGACTCTCAGGGCCGGGAGTTGTTCGAACCAGCTGACGGGCCGGTCGGCGATAGATTTCCGTCCGACCGGCCTTAGTCGTCGGATGGTAGACTTCTTTTCGGGGGCTTAGCACGGGCCGGTCCATGGAAACGGGCGGGACCAGGCAGGAGGTAAAAAGAGGGGGCCAGCAATAAACCGTGACCGCAAGGCGGGAGCGGAGCTTTTTCCCGGCGAGTTGGTCGAGTTCGGCCTTCGTTATTTCGAGCGAAAGGACAGCCGACTCGCAGCCCATCTCGAAGGCCTGGGCGAAAGCGGCACTATTCCTGAGGTTTAGCCTCGAGCCGGCGACAAGGCGCACTCCCCTTCCCTGCCCCGTCAGGTCGAAATGGGCCCAGTTGTTGATCTCCCACAGCATGGAAGCCTTTCTTTATGAACCATGCCACAGCGGCCCTGTAATAGTCGATTTCCTTCTCGAAAAGGATAGTCGGAAGAGAAAAGCCGACTTTTTTCATCTGGGGAGGCGTAAACTTAAGTTTTGCAATACGTTCGAGGTTGTTCGCGGAAGCTTCGAGAAACACCGTCGAGGCTGAAGACCGCAGCGCCTGGGTGAGGTCGCCAAGGGATCCGACTTTGATTGTGAGCGTCTCGTCTTCCCATGTCCCCGGATCGTCAGGCTGTTCATAGTCCGCGAGTATCTCCCGCCTTCGGGAGGAGGAGGATTTTATCGCAATTGCCGACGGGACCTCATCTTTTATTTTTTTCCATATCTCGACGGCAGGCTCAGATCTCGTCCCAATTTTAAAGAGTCTATCTCCGGGTTTTAAAAGTTTGGATGTGGCGATAAAGGTTTGCGCGCCGGCTCTGCGCCGATTTTATGGCAGTTCCGGAGCTGTCGAAGAGTTGCGAGACGGTGAAGGCCTCTTCCTCTCTACCCGCGGAGGATTCGGGGCGAAGCCGGTCGCCTTTTCCAACCGGACGGCGCAAATCGAGCAGCACGCGGTTTTCCGAAATGGATTCTACCGTGGCCGCCCACAGGCCATTAGACCCGGAGCGTCCGGGTGTAAGGATTTCGGAAGCTCCGGCTTTGCCCAACCGCCCCGTACTCAAGCGCCTCGAGGGGTTTAGCGCGAGCAGATCCTTTGCTTCGGCCATGGCCTTTTTTTCTTCCTCCGGCGACCCGGCGTCGAGGACCATACGGTAGGCCTTCGTTACGCCCGCGACCCAGGAGGCGGGCTTCATGCGGCCTTCGATTTTTAGCGCGGCAATCGGCGCCTGTCTTAATTCCGAGAGAAGCGGCAGTCCGCTCAGATCGCCGCACGAAATGAAAAACCCCTCTTTTTTGCCCTGGTGGAACTTGAGGCGGCACGGCTGGACGCACTCACCGCGAAGGCCGCTTCGCCCGCCGCGGAAGCTGCTGGCCAGGCACAGCCCCGAGTAGGAATAACAGAGCGCGCCGTGGATAAAGATTTCCAGCTCGGCCCCGGTGGCGTCGTAGATCTTTTTGACCTCCTCGAGGCTCAATTCGCGGGCAAGCACCACGCGGGAAGCCCCCATCGCCTGGAGGGTCTTTACGCCCGCCGAGTTGTGAGCGGCGCAAAGTGTGGAGGCGTGAAGCTTGAGGTCCGGAAACCGGCGCCGGACAAGATGGAAGATGGATGCGTCCTGGACTATCAGGGCGTCGGGTTTTATGGAGGAAAGGGCGGCCAGGGTGTCGATCAGCCCGGGGAGTTCGGTCGATACGACCTGGCTGTTTAAGGCCACGTAGACGCGGACTCCGTGTTTGTGCGCGAAGGGGACGACCGTTGCCAGCTCGCCGATGGTAAAATTTGACGCGGTCGCCCTCGCGCTCAGTTTTTTGAGGCCGAGGTAGACCGCGTCGGCGCCATTTTGCACGGCGGCGAAAAAGGATTCGATATTTCCCGCCGGGGCGAGCAGTTCGGGTTTTGAGCTCACTTTTTCTCCCCGAAGACCCGTTGGAATATCACATCAACGTTTTTGAGGTGATAGTCGAGGTCAAAGATCGCGTCGATTTCCTGCCCGGAAAGTAAAGCGCTCACCTGGTTGTCGGCCTTTAGCTGGTCTTTGAGGTCGCCGCGCTTTGCCCAGACCTCCATGGCGTTTTTCTGCACCATGCGGTAGGCTTCCTCCCTGCTAAGGCCCTTTTGAATCAGGGAAAGCATTACCTGCTGGGAAAAGAAAAGGTTTCCCGAAACCGCCATGTTGCGCTTCATATTGTCGGCAAACACGGTAAGGCGGTCGACAACGCGGGTAAGACGCGCCAGCATGTAGTCGAGCAGAATCGTGGAATCCGGGCCTATAACGCGCTCGACCGACGAGTGGCTGATGTCTCGTTCGTGCCACAGCGCGACGTTTTCCATTGCCGCCATGGCGTTTCCCCGAAGCACCCGGGCAAGGCCCGAGAGGTTTTCCGAGGAGATCGGGTTCCGTTTGTGAGGCATCGCCGAGGAACCTTTCTGGCCGGGCGAAAAATATTCTTCCACCTCCCGTATCTCCGTGTGCTGGAGCAGCCGGATCTGGGTGGCTATCTTTTCGATCGAGCAGCCGATTATGGCGAGGGTGGTGAAAAACTGGGCGTGGCGGTCCCGCTGGATGATCTGCGTGCTGACCGCGGCGTTTTTAAGTCCGAGGCGCTCGCAAACGGCTTCCTCGATTTGCGGGGACCGTATTTGCGAAGGTGCCCACAGCGCCCGATATCTTTCCCACCCGGATGGTTTCCCGGGCCTGCACCATGCGCTCCCGGTTTCGCTCCATCTCGGAATACCAGACCGCAACTTTTAGCCCGAAGGTGATCGGCTCGGCATGGATGTTGTGAGAGCGCCCCATCTCGACGGCGTCCTTGTACTCGAAGGCCTTTTTTTTGAGTACTTCGAGAAGCTTGTCGATATCTTCGAGCAGCAGGTCGGAGGCTTCGGTCAAGAGCAACCCGAAACGATGTGTCCAGGACATCCGAGGAGGTAAGGCCCTCATGGATGTAGCGGGCCGGAGGGCCGACGAATTCGCCCACGCAGGTAAGAAACGCGATTATATCGTGTTGGGTCTCCTGCTCGATTTCATCGATTCTGCGAACGTCGAAATCGGCCTTTTCCTTTATGGTGGCGAAGTCTTCCGGCGGAATAACTTTTCTTTCGCAAAGCGTCTCGCAAACCGCGAGTTCGACGTCGAGCCACTTGCGGTATTTGTTTTCGGTTGTCCAGATGCGGGCCATCGCCGGATTGCTGTAACGATCTATCATTATATCCTCCCGTGAGGTATGTTAAATACGTTGCCAAACGGTTAACGCAGGTTGCATGCCGCCACGGCCAAAGCCGGGTTCCAATAGTTTAACACACTGACAGTAGCTTAAGGCATTGAAAAGAAACTGGATTCCGGCTTAAAGCCTGCCGGAATGACGAATCTACGGATTACACTACAGCAACTTCGTATCACATATTTTATGGAATTCAGAATAATTTAAAATCGGCCGAAAGGCAAACCCGGGACTTCGGCGCAATCCCGAATCGGAAAGGGAAAATTGGCCGTGCCTTACTTCGGGGCGCATACGTCGATAGCCGGCGGCATCCACCTCGCCTTCGACCGGATGGAAAAAATCGAGGGGAAAGCCCTCCAGATATTTACGGCCAACCAGCGGCAGTGGCGCTCCGGCGAGATTTCCGCCGAACGGATCGAAATCTACAAATCCAGGTGGCGGGAAAGCGGGAAGCCTCCCGTTGCGGCCCACGACAATTATCTCATAAATCTCGCCGCATCCGACGAACGAGTGCTTCTCAGCAGTCGGTTGCCGCTTTTTGCGAAGAACTTAAACGGTGTAAAGCGCTCGGGATACCCTATCTTGTCATGCACCCGGGCGCGCACGGGGGGGAGGGCATGGAGCGCGGACTCCTTCGGTTGGTGAAAAATCTTGATCTCTCCATCCAGACATCCGGGGTCGAATCGGTCTGCGTGCTCATCGAAAACACGGCCGGACAAGGGTCGAGTCTCGGGTCGAGCTTCGAAGAAATCGGCTTCATTTTGCAACACTCCGTCTTCGGGAGCACAATGGGAATGTGCCTGGACACCGCTCACGGGTTTGCCGCCGGCTACGACATACGCGACGAAGAAGCCTACGGGCTGACATTTACAAAAATTGAAGAACAAGTAGGCCTGGACAGGCTCAAGTTTTTCCATATAAACGATTCAAAGCGCGAACTCGGCTCCCGGGTCGACAGGCACGAGCACATCGGGAAGGGCAAAATCGGCCTGGAAGGATTTCGACTGCTGCTAAACGACCCCAGGTTCGGGCGCCACCCGATGGTTCTCGAAACGCCCAAGGGCAAGGAACTCGAAGAAGACAGGGAAAACATGCGGGTGCTCAAGTCGCTGCTCGAGCCACGGCGCATTCATTGAAGCCTCACAGGCAACAGAAGGCCGCAGCGGCCCCGGATGTTTTCAAAGCAGTATCAACTCTTCACTCGCAATATTTAGAGACTCCGCACCGGTGGAATGGACGAGGTAGGTATTTTCAATTCCGACCACTCCGACATCGGGGATGACGATTTTTGGCTCGAAGGCGAATATCATACCTTCTTCGAGCACCATTTTCTGGCCCCTGGCGATAAATGGGAATTCATCGACTTCGATGCCGATACCATGAGCCACAAATGATATCCTTGGTTCGGCATGTCCCATGAACCACTTTGCCCATCCCCCGTCCTCGGCCCACTGAACGACTTCCTGGTAAATTTCCCCGGTGATAGCGCCAGCGCGGGCGGTCTGGCGAATCCGAACGTGCACCGATTTTATGAACTCATAAGCTTCGGCAAGCTTTCGAGGGGGCAGGCCGATGCAAAAATTCCGAGTGGAGTCATTGTGATAGCCGTTTACGCAAACGAGATTATCGACGCTTACCACTTCGTTTGGCCCGATCCTGCGAGTTTCCGCCCCCCTGGCCGAAGGCCGCATAGAGACCGGGGCCGCCCGTGGGCGCATCATGATAGGCCGGAATCGCGGCATCGGCGCCCGAGAGGATATGGCCAAAACCCATCTCATTGTTGTAGGTCCTCACACGGTAGAGTCCCATACTGCCGGCTTTTCGGGCAACGGCTTCCAATTCGGCGTCGAGATCGAGTTCGCTCATGCCCTCTCTGATTATCTCGGCGGCGGCGGCCTTGACAAGGTCGCCAATCTTGGCCGCATTGCGCATCTGCTCGATTTCCCAGGGTGATTTGACCGAGCGCACCCGGCGCACAAGCGGACTGATGTCCCTTATATCCTGCTTGGGGAAAAGTCTTTCCTTAAACATGAAAAACTGGTTTGCGGGCGTGACGTCGAGTTCGAGGCCCATGACGCCGGGGTCTGTCGCCCCGCAAGCGGCAAAAACCGCTTCGGGCAATTCGCTGAGGCTCGTCATGGGGAGGACTGGACGCAGAGGCGACTGTTCCATAGTACGTTCGAGGTTTCTGCGAACGATCAGCACGGGGTTTCCGGAAGCGGGCACAACGAGGTGCGCGTCCTGAACGGTTCCGGTAAAATAAAACAGGTCCGCGTTATGACGAATTATTGCCGCATCGA
>CAWEZA010000094.1:0-105460 GCA_963813125.1 uncultured delta proteobacterium
GACCGGCAAGGCCCCGATATTGGTTGCGCCTGTAGAGACATCCGAGGCGACAGCGATTTTACCCGAGAGCTCTTTTTTCCTCACATGGTGAAGGTGTCCCGGTCATCGGAGGCGGAAGGACCTGCGCGAAATTGTAATGACGCATCGTTCCCCATGGGCCGATAAAATTTATGATCATCTCGCCGCGCATGTCGATGGGAATGAACAGATCGCGCGGGTGGCGCCGGGGGAAGTAGCGTCCTTCAGGCGAATGTATCTGCCGGGTTTTACGGCAATTTTGCCCGGCCCAACCCCGAATAGTCGCAAGAAGGGGGAAGGGCAGGCTGGGAAAAAATCCCCCGGGGCATTTGATCAGCAGGGGCACGGGCGGATGACGCCGTCGGCGTCGTTTTCAGGCTTATAAAACCGATGCCCCGCGACACGTTTGCCAGGGCGGGAAAGGTGATTATGGGCTGCGTACCGGTATAGAACTCATCGGCATTGCCGTCGACTTTTAATACCCACCGGGTGCGGTCGATGTATTGGCGAACCCGGGGGATGGTGCGGCCGGGGGAAGCAGCGGTCCGAGGTCCGAACCCGATGGCCATGCCAAAATAGGCGTTTCCAGCCCCGCGGGTCTCATTTATCAGGGCGAGGTCGTCTGCCCGGTCGGTTTCGGCGGCAAAAATCAGGTCGTAAGCCTGGGCCGCAACGCCCATCCGGGCAAGATTGCCTATGACCCCGGCATACTGGGCACGGGTGGGGTAATAGGTTTTGAGCTGCCGAATGGCGGTGTCGCTAAGATCTACGTGGACCACGGTCCCATCGTATCAGGGCCTGATGGCGGCGATCGAAGAGCGCAGCGTGAAGAATCTGTCGAAGACCTGTGAATTCCAGGTTTCGAACGTTGTCGCGCCAAGTTGGAAAATCAGCTGCACAACGCAAAACGAGGCGATTGCCGCAATCAGGTACGTCCGGTTGCGCCGCAGGCTATTGGTGGTGCTCAATCGTGTAATTCCTGGCAGTTAAGCCCTTTGAGACGATCTCGTCGGCAAAAGCCGCGATATCCAGCCGCCGGGAGCCCCTGTCGTCCTGGACGCTTCTTAGCGCCCCCCCGATGGTAACGGGCCGCTCTGCGGGGGCGCACAGCTCGCGGCGCTGCCTGCCCAACTCGGCTATCCGGTCCCGAAGCGTTTTTGACGCTTCCATTTTCGCATCCCCCGCGGCCGAGACATACTGTTGATACGCTTTTTCCAACCCGTCGAGGCGTTTTGCGGATGCTATCAGGTGGAACACTTCCCTGCCGGGGTTATTGTCGAGTTTAAACCAGCCGTCCGCGCGCGGGATGTAGTACCTCTGTCCGGGTTTGTAGAATTGGGTCAACTGCTGGAGCGTGTAGGGAAAAAGAAGTTTGATGCCGTTACGGCCGTCATCGTAGAACAGGTAGACGAAACATCTTTTTTCGAGTTCGACCATCATCTTCAGCCGATCTCCGGATTTTAGGACCATGTCCTGGGTAACAGGCATGGCAATGCTCTTTCCATCACGGGAGGAGGTAACGGCAAAGGCCCACCGGAAGTCCACGTCGGGATAGAGCGAGGGGGAGTTGGACCCGGCGGGAGGGTCAGCGACCGCCCGGGACACAGTCCAAAGGCTGCCGGATTCCAATACGGGCTGGAAAAAAAACAACCCAAAAAGAACCAACGCAACGGCTTTCATTTTGAATTTCATACGATTTCACCTCCTGTTTTCTCCGCTAGGGAGAGCGCACTATCCGAAACCCTATATCGTCGCCCCGGTTGTCGGGCAGGCCGCTTCTGCGCATAGCGCAGCGGGCGGCGCCCGGGGGGTCGTGCCAGCACGCGCCACGAATCACCCGGCTCTGCCCCATGCTTTCGTCGATATTTTCCGGGTTGTTTTTGTCAAGCTGCACATACGCATCCACCGCGTAGACGTCCTCGCACCACTGGAGCACGTTTCCCAGCATATCGTAGAGGCCGAAGGGATTTGGCCGGAAGGAGCCGACCGGCGCGGTCGTGGCGTAACCGTCGTCGCATTGGTGAATGGCCTTGACGCCCAGCTGCTTTTGGGCGGTATAATCGGCCACGTTTTCGTGGACACAGGCCTTGGAGCTGTCGTTGCCCCAATAGCGGGAGGTTTCGGTACCGGCGCGGGCCGCGTACTCCCACTCGGCTTCGGTTGGCAGCCGGAAATGGTATTGACCACCGTTTTGCCCGGTCAGCCACTGGCAAAAATTGTTGCCGTCCCGCCAACTCACCTCCACCGCCGGCTGATCGGCGCCATTTAGCGAATGGCCTTGGAACTGTCCGGAGTCATGATCTTTCTGGAAGGCCCTGAACTGTCCATTAGTCACCACGGTTTTGCTCATCCAGAACCCATCGACGCAGACCTGGTGGACCGGCCCTTCGTCCTGCGAGCGGTCATTTTCCTTTTGGGGGCTTCCCATCAGGTAGCATCCGGGAGGAATCCAGACGAATTCGAGCCCGGTAACCGGCTCCTTCCAGGTCTTGAGAATGGTCGCCTGGGTTTCGCCGCGAGAGGCGGACTGCACGGACGGAGCGGACGGCTGGGCGGGCGCGGGGGCCGGGGGTCCCGGACGCCGCGGCTGTACGGAAGCGGTCTGCCCGCTCGAATGGAGCGCGGGAAGAAAATAGAAGTCGCCTATCAGGGAGGAGGATTCCCACGGCACCTGTTTTCCGCCCGTGGCCTCGCTTACGGCCAGTCGGACACGCTTAAAGACGTCTTCTAACTGCAGCCCCGGCTGGACCATGGCCTTGATGAGTTCGCCCGTATAAATACCGTTTTCTCCCGAACCGTCATTGGCAACAGAGCCCGGCGCGGTCGAATAGGCGATAAGAGTTCCGGTGGGGGCGAGCACCGAGGCGAGCCCGAGCGAGAGGGACCGGAAAATCCGGGCAAAGGGGTTGTCCCGGCAGGCGTCGATTATAACGATATTCATGCGGTTTTTGGCCCAATCCATCTGGCTGAGCACTTCACCCATATCGACCGCTTCGTATTCGACCTGGCTTTCGTTCTGTATGGACGCCTCGACGGGGATGAGGTAGTTGTGCCCGTTTAACTGCACCCCGTGTCCCGCGAAATAGAAGAGCCCGACGCCCCCTCTTTCCTTCAGCTTTTGGCCGAAGGCTTCGATTTCGCGCTTCATCTGCTTTTGGTCCAGGTTCTCTCTAAGGGTGACATCGAAGGAAAGCGAGGTGAGGGTTTTGGCCATGGCGGCGGCGTCATTTGCGGGATTTCGCAAAGAACCGGCGGCATAGGTTGCATTGCCGATGACAAGGGCCGTGCGCTTGTCGGGTTGGATCGGCAGGGCCTTGGGCTGAGCCGGGGCGGCGGGTGCGGGTTGTGCCGGGGTGAGGGGTTTGGGTTGTGCGGAATTTGCGGCCTGGACCGCGGAGTTCCCGGGCCGGTGTCGTTTGCCAGGGCAACGCGCGCAAAAGATGCGACGGTTCCCAGAAAAACTACCAGGAAACAGTAGAAAAGTGTCGTTTTGCCGGATGAACAACGCATTGGCTCTTCCATCCCATGTCCCATGAAAAAAGGGAGTTTTCCCTGAAGGCAAAACTCCCCGAAGGATTTACCGAAGCCGGATTACAAAAGATCCTCCCGGAGAGCCACAACTCACGAATAAAATTGCGGCAAACCGAAACAGCGGGCATTATAAGTAAGATTATCCTGGCCTTCAATAGAAACATTAACGGGGTAAAACCACTTTTGACACCGAAGACAAAAGAAGTTATCTTCCCTCGCCGCAGAACCGATGGTCAGTTGGAAGATAGGATTACATTTTTTCTATTATCATGGCCGTGGCGGGAAGAAGGCACGTAAAAGGACGTTTGATGAGGCTCGACGGAAAATCAAGGGGGATACTGGCTATCCTGGGAATTATTTGCGCGGTTCTGATCGTAGCCGGGCGTCTATACCTCGATATCAAGATAGCAAAGTTCATCGCCGAGGAGGTCGGCAACCGCTTTCTTTGCTCCAGTTGCATCTCCAAACTGCCGGATCTTCTGCTTTTGCTGGTGTGCCTCATCACGCTCATCAGTTGGGCCGCACGGTTGTACCTGACGCGAAAACCCACCAGGCGGATAAACACGGATTTTTTTGAGTACATGGGCTCGGCGCTGCCCGCGGTGTTTATTTCCAAGACGGTTTTAAAAGACGTGTTCGGTGGAACCAACACTCGCACCTGGCTCGTGCACCCCAGTCTTCTCGAGTTCCACTGGTTTCAGGGCGGGGGGGATTTTCAGGGTTTTCCGTCGGGACACATGGCAATTTTCACGGTATTGCTGTTTGGAATCGGCCGGTATTTCCCCCGGCTGCGTCCGCCTTGCATAGGTCTGCTCATTGCCCTTGCCCTGGCTTTAATGCTAACCGAGTACCACTTTCTAAGCGACATTGTGGCCGGCTTTTCAGTGGGAGTGATCATTGACCTGATTGTCAGCGAGGGGATTCCATTTGCGCATCGCCTCGCGGGCCGCAGCGGTTTCCACAGAAAGCCCGAGTCCATATAGCCTCGGCCTCTTGCGCTTTGTGCCCGGATAGCAAGTGTCCGGGCCACCCACTGAAATCCCCCCTGACCCCCCTTTAGAAAAGGGGGGAAATTAAGTCCACCTTGCCCCGGAAATTAAAATCCCCCCGGTCCAAACACCCTTTAGAAAAGGGGGGGAATTTTAAATCCCCCCCTGGCGGCTGCGCCGCGGGCGAGTGTGCCTCGCCCCCTCCACGGGGTCCGGAATATACGAGGGGGAAGTTGAAATCCCCCCTGCCCCCCTTTAGAAAAGGGGGAAGTGGTTCCGGGTGGGCACTGGTCAGGGCTTGTCCGCAAATAAAACCTTTGCGCCCGCATCCGGCTTGTCTCAAAATCCGGCGCAATCCCTAAAGGTTTATTTAAGGACAAGCCCTTGGCTTTTTTAGCAAACCATCACTCACCGGCCGGCTTGCGGCGCCTTTTGACTACGGGCTGCTTTTTTTCTTCCGCCGGCTCGACGTTTTCCTCTTTGCTCTGCCTGCGCGCCTCTATGGCCTTCACCAGGTTTGCGGGCAACCCTCTTTTCTTTGCCGCCTTGCTTCGCGCCTTGGTCAAGGCCTTGGCGGCCAAAGGAGTACGCATGGGGAAGCCATATTTTTTCTTGTACTCTTTTGAAGTGATACCATGGGATATCAGATGTTTTTGGGTCAATTGCTTCATTTCGGCGCCGCATTCAAGGCAGATCACCTTGTCATTCTGAATTGAGTTCTCCGGGGAGACTGGTCCAGAAGGTTTTTCCTGCGTTGCCGCCCCCTCCTGCACTTGAAGCAGATCGACTTCGCCGGTTTCCGCTTTTTGCAGCTCGAGCAGAGTCCCAAAGACTTGCCGGAGCGATGTCGTGATTTCAGTAGCCGACATAGGCGCTAAAGAAACCTGCGTCTTTACTATCTCTGACGCGATCTCGATAATTTTAGTTCCCATTGAAACACCCCTTCATCGTGGAGTAAATTAGTGTTCATAATGGACCGAGTTCGTTGGGTTCTGCTAAACTCGACAACCATATTTGCGATAATTATAAATAGAGACTTCGGCTAATGCAACACGATTCTTACGACTTGTATTACCAGCCCGAACACAGCAAGTGTTATCCCTGTCGCTATTGCCACATCGGCCAGGTTAAAAATGTAGGGTTGAAGTCCGGCGACGTTAAAATTTAGAAAATCGATGACTCTTCCCAATGCGATTCGATCAATAAGGTTGGAGAGACTACCCGCAGAACAGAGATATACCAAGCAGAGGAAGAAATTGAAGTCGGTGGGAAACCGTAAGGAATAAGATGATCAGAGACAACATTAGGGCTGCGGCGACAGTCACTGTTTGCCCCGCCATTTTGCGGGCAGCAGGAACTCAAAAGCGAACACACCGCCTCTATTGTCCGTGTAGTCAAGTTTCACCATCCCTTTACACAGCACTATCGGTTTTGTTTTTGGCAGATCCGATCTGACTATTTGTTTTGTAATCTGGTCGGCGCCAATACAAAGGAAGACTATCAAAAGGACGAAAAGAGTTCTTTTCCAGCGTTTCATGCTTTTATAAGCGTCTTTATTCCGAAGACAGTCAACGCATTTGCCGTGGTATTGGCAGCCACTTTTTCCAGGGGTTCATTTCGGCATTGCGCGACTTTTCGTGCCGTATGCAGGACGAAGGCGGGTTCGTTTGTCTTGCCCCGGTACGGGACGGGCGCGAGATAAGGAGAGTCGGTCTCAACGAGCAGTCTGTCGAGCGGAGCGCGCTTTACCACGTCCTGGAGGGATTCAGCCCTGGGGAAGGTGACCACTCCGGGGATGGACAGATAAAGCCCCATGTCCAGGCACCTTCGCGCAGTCGCCCAGTCTCCCGAAAAGCAATGCATGACAGAAGGGGGAAGGGAGGGGGCGAATTGGCTGACCAGCGGGAAAAAATCCTCCCAAGCGTTTCGAATATGGAAAATCACGGGTTTTTCGATCTTTACGGCCGTTTCCAACTGGCGCCTGAAGCACTCCACCTGAACCGGCCGGGGCTGGGTGTCGCGGTAATAGTCCAGGCCGATTTCCCCAAGGGCTACGACTTTGTTTCCGGAGGCTATCTTTTCGAGCTGAAGGAGGTCTTCCGGGCTCAAGTCGAAGGCGGCATGCGGATGGATCCCGGCCGCAGCATAAACGGCGTTGTTGTCTTCAGCTAACCGGGCAGCCTTGCGGCTTGACTCCATATCGATTCCTATCGTAACTATCCGGCTTACCCCGGCTTGCGAGGCCCGCTCGATAACGGCGGCAATACTGTCTGCAAATTCAGGAAAATCGAGGTGCGCATGCGAGTCGATCAATTCAAAAGACACAGGCATAATGTCCGAACCTTTCAAGCAACAATCGGTCGATACCCGCCGTGCGGGGTTTTCTCTTGCCGTCCGCAGGAGACAAACCTATAATGCCCCTCTGCCAACTTTAATATAATTACCAGTTTGCGAGGTAAATTGATATGAGCAGATTCCCATCCGTTCTGGCGGCGGCGGTTGCCGTTTCCATTCTGGCGCCGGCCGGCGCCGCGCTGGCTGTAAAAGCGTACACAACCAACACTCAACCGATTCCTCTGCGGGCCGCCCCATCGGACAGGGGCAGGACCCTGATTATGTTGCCGCCATCCTCGGAGGTGGAACGTGCGAAAGATCGCTCGTACACCCGCGTGTTTTACCGGACGCCGGAAGGCAAAATGGAGGAAGGGTGGATTTCATCGAAGTTCCTTAGCGCCGTTCCTCTCATTCAACGCCGCTAAAGGAGTTGAGCGCGGAAAACCAGGCGCTCAAAGCCCAGGTGGCACAACTCCAAAATGACAGCTCCGGGCCGTCTGAAAAAGAAAAAGAGCTGACGGAAAACTCGGCACCATCAATACGGCCTACGAGAGCTCAAAAACGGTTCGACAAACTATCTGAAACTAAAAACCGAGAAGGACTCCGCCAAAACCGGACTCAGACAGGGCCGCGCATCCATGAGACCCGGTCCGAAAAATGAAAACCTGAAGCTCTACCACAACATCCAGTGGTTTTTGTTAGGGGGATTCGTCCTGCTGTCGGGCTGGGTTATGGGATGGGGTTCGACCACGTTGCGCAGGAAAAGGCGACAAAGCTATTATATATGAGTCAGTCGACGAATTGCGCCCCGGAAGACATCCCCGGGGCGACAATCGAAATGATGAAAACCAATTATTTTATTTTCAGCGACTATTGCCAGCCGCGGCGTTTTATTCAGCAACTCCCCGACGACCGCCTTGTCGAATTCTTCCTTCAGCGAGTCAATCAGTTCCTTTACCGACACGATCCGATCTACCGGTAGGCGTTTTTTCCGGAAAAGCGAACACCCCCTTGAGCTTGCCTTTCTGTGCGTTTGTCAGGGCCATGGCGATGCAATAAGGGCTGTCCGAACAGTTGCATGAGGTAATGCAGTGGTAGGGGCATTTGAACGGTTTTTTTCGCCCTTCCTGGATGCTTTCGATAAAGTCGTTCTTTATGGCCCTTCCGGGAAGCCCAACCGGGCTTTCAATGATAACGAGGTCTTCTTCCCTGGCGTTCACATACGCTTTTTTGAATTCGATATTCGCATCGCACTCGTGAGTGGCAACGAACCTGGTCCCCATCTGGACCCCGGCCGCGCCGAGGCTCATGATCTCGAGGATGTCGGCCCCGGTGTAAATTCCACCGGAGCCATGACCGGGATTGTGACCCCTTTTTCCCTTTCAAAAACCCGGACCGCCTCGACGACTTCCGGGATGGGTCTTTCGAGCGAATAGTGCGGGTCTTCGAGCTGCTCGGGACTAAATCCCAGGTGCCCGCCGGCCGACGGCCCTTCGACAACAAAAGCATCAGGGAGCATATCATAGCGCGTGAGCCACCTTTTGCAGATGATGCGCGCCGCCTTGGCGGAAGAAACAATAGGGACCAGCTTGGTGCGGACGCCATCTTTGAGGTTCTTGGGCAATTCGAGTGGAAGCCCGGCGCCCGACACGATAACGTCGACCCCTTCGGCGATCGAGGTCTGACCATGTCGGCGAAATGTCAGGGCCACGATATGTTGACCCCTAAATCCGTTTGTCCTTCTTCGTTTTTCTGATCTCTTCCCGAAAATGTTTTAACGTGGCTTCGAGGTAGCCAAGATCAATATCGGTGTCCAAAATGTCCAACCCGGCCGTGGCTTTGTTGCCCACCCCGCCCTGTTCGGCCACCGCCGCGCGGAAACCGGGAAAGAGAAACGGCCTAGTGCCCATGCCGCCCTGAATAATGGGAACCCTGGCCACCAGATCACCAATTTTGAGCCTGGGGTTAGTTTAAACGTCTCCAATTCTTTTCTGGAATAGATTAATTATTTTTTTGAATTTATCGCAAAAATAATCACTTTAGGCAAGCGCAATAGAGTGTTACGATCGAAAAGATTTTACTCTTTTGGCTTTTTGGACCATTTTCTTATTCACGTCGGCCGGGGAGGTCTGCCGCGCAAACGGCGACGTGAATAAGTAAAATGGTCCAAAAAGCCAAAAGAGTAAAATCTTTTCGATCGTAACACTCTATTGCGCTTGCCTAAAGTGATTATTTTTGCGATAAATTCAAGAATAATTAATCTATTCCAGAAAAGAATTGGAGACGTTTTGACTTTCCCCAGGCTCAAAATTGGTGATCTGGTGGCCAGGGTTCCCATTATTCAGGGCGGCATGGGCATAGGCATTTCTCTTTCCGGTTTAGCCGCGGCGGTGGCCGAACAGGGCGGGGTGGGCGTCATAGCCACGGCCGGGTTGGGCGTTTTGGACACCGACTGTGATCTTGGCTACCTCGAAGCCAGCGTAAAAGTTTTGCGGGAAGAGATCAGAAAAGCGAAAGAAGCGACCAAAGGCATTCTAGGGGTCAACATCATGGTCGCCCTTACCAATTTCGCCGACATGGTCAAGACCTCGATCGCCGAAGGGGTCGACGTTATCGTGTCGGGCGCCGGGCTTCCACTCGATCTGCCCAAGTACCTCAAAGATGGCGTCCGCACCAAGCTGGTCCCTATTGTTTCTTCCGCCAAGGCGGCGCGCATCATCTGCAAAAGGTGGCTCACGCGCTATGATATGCTCCCTGATGCTTTCGTTGTCGAAGGGCCGATGGCCGGCGGGCACCTGGGATTTAGTCCCGAGCAGCTCGAAGACCCGCACTATTCGCTCAAAAACATCATCCCGGAAGTCGTCGAGGCGGTCCGGGTTTTTGAAAGGGAAAAAGGGGTCACAATCCCGGTCATAGCTGCCGGTGGAATTTACACCGGGGCCGACATCCTCGAAGATCATGAGCCTCGGCGCGGCCGGGGTCCAGATGGGGACCAGGTTCGTTGCCACTCACGAGTGCGATGCGAATATCGAATTCAAAAAAGCGTATGTGAACGCCAGGGAAGAAGACCTCGTTATCATTGAAAGCCCGGTTGGGCTTCCCGGAAGGGCCATAAAGAACGACTTTATCGAAAGCATCCAGGAAGGGCGAAAAAAACCGTTCAAATGCCCCTACCACTGCATTACCTCATGCAACTGTTCGGACAGCCCTTATTGCATCGCCATGGCCCTGACAAACGCACAGAAAGGCAAGCTCAAGGGGGGGTTCGCTTTTGCCGGAAAAAACGCCTACCGGGTAGATCGGATCGTGTCGGTAAAGGAACTGATTGACTCGCTGGAGGAAGAATTCGACAAGGCGGTCGTCGGGGAGAGTGCTGAATAAAACGCCGCGGCTGGCAATAGTCGCTGAAAATAAAATAATTGGTTTTCATCATTTCGATTGTCGCCCCGGGGATGTCTTCCGGGGCGCAATTCGTTCCGACTGACTCATATATAATAGCTTTGTCGCCTTTTCCTGCGCAACCTGGTCGAACCCCATCCCATAACCCAGCCCAACAGCAGGACGAATCCCCCTAACAAAAACCACTGGATGTTGTGGTAGAGCTTCAGGTTTTCATTTTCCCGGACCAGGGTCTCCATGGATGCGCGGGCCCTGTCGAGTCCGGTTTTGGCGGAGTCGTACTCGGTTTTTAGTTTCAGATAGTTTGTCGAACCGTTTTTGAGCTGCTCGTAGGCCGTATTGATCGTGCCAAGTTTGTCCGTCAGCTCTTTTTCTTTTTCAGACAGCCCGGAGCTGTCATTTTGGAGTTGTGCCACCTGGGCTTTGAGCGCCTGGTTTTCCGCGCTCAACTCCTTTAGCGGCGTTGAATCGAGAGGAACGGCGCTAAGGAACTTCGATGAAATCCACCCTTCCTCCATTTTGCCTTCCGGCGTCCGGTAAAACACGCGGGTGTACGAGCGATCTTTCGCACGTTCCACCTCCGAGGATGGCGGCAACATAATCAGGGTCCTGCCCCTGTCCGATGGGGCGGCCCGCAGAGGAATCGGTTGAGTGTTGGTCGTGTACGCTTTTACAGCCAGCGCGGCGCCGGCCGGCGCCAGAATGGAAACGGCAACCGCCGCCGCCAGAACGGATGGGAATCTGCTCATATCAATTTACCTCGCAAACTGGTAATTATATTAAAGTTGGCAGAGGGGCATTATAGGTTTGTCTCCTGCGGACGGCAAGAGAAAACCCCGCACGGCGGGTATCAACCGATTGTTGCTTGAAAGGTTCGGACATTATGCCTGTGTCTTTTGAATTGATCGACTCGCATGCGCACCTCGATTTTCCTGAATTTGCAGACAGTATTGCCGCCGTTATCGAGCGGGCCTCGCAAGCCGGGGTAAGCCGGATAGTTACGATAGGAATCGATATGGAGTCAAGCCGCAAGGCTGCCCGGTTAGCTGAAGACAACAACGCCGTTTATGCTGCGGCCGGGATCCATCCGCATGCCGCCTTCGACTTGAGCCCGGAAGACCTCCTTCAGCTCGAAAAGATAGCCTCCGGAAACAAAGTCGTAGCCCTTGGGGAAATCGGCCTGGACTATTACCGCGACACCCAGCCCCGGCCGGTTCAGGTGGAGTGCTTCAGGCGCCAGTTGGAAACGGCCGTAAAGATCGAAAAACCCGTGATTTTCCATATTCGAAACGCTTGGGAGGATTTTTTCCCGCTGGTCAGCCAATTCGCCCCCTCCCTTCCCCCTTCTGTCATGCATTGCTTTTCGGGAGACTGGGCGACTGCGCGAAGGTGCCTGGACATGGGGCTTTATCTGTCCATCCCCGGAGTGGTCACCTTCCCCAGGGCTGAATCCCTCCAGGACGTGGTAAAGCGCGCTCCGCTCGACAGACTGCTCGTTGAGACCGACTCTCCTTATCTCGCGCCCGTCCCGTACCGGGGCAAGACAAACGAACCCGCCTTCGTCCTGCATACGGCACGAAAAGTCGCGCAATGCCGAAATGAACCCCTGGAAAAAGTGGCTGCCAATACCACGGCAAATGCGTTGACTGTCTTCGGAATAAAGACGCTTATAAAAGCATGAAACGCTGGAAAAGAACTCTTTTCGTCCTTTTGATAGTCTTCCTTTGTATTGGCGCCGACCAGATTACAAAACAAATAGTCAGATCGGATCTGCCAAAAACAAAACCGATAGTGCTGTGTAAAGGGATGGTGAAACTTGACTACACGGACAATAGAGGCGGTGTGTTCGCTTTTGAGTTCCTGCTGCCCGCAAAATGGCGGGGGCAAACAGTGACTGTCGCCGCAGCCCTAATGTTGTCTCTGATCATCTTATTCCTTACGGTTTCCCACCGACTTCAATTTCTTCCTCTGCTTGGTATATCTCTGTTCTGCGGGGGTAGTCTCTCCAACCTTATTGATCGAATCGCATTGGGAAGAGTCATCGATTTTCTAAATTTTAACGTCGCCGGACTTCAACCCTACATTTTTAACCTGGCCGATGTGGCAATAGCGACAGGGATAACACTTGCTGTGTTCGGGCTGGTAATACAAGTCGTAAGAATCGTGTTGCATTAGCCGAAGTCTCTATTTATAATTATCGCAAATATGGTTGTCGAGTTTAGCAGAACCCAACGAACTCGGTCCATTATGAACACTAATTTACTCCACGATGAAGGGGTGTTTCAATGGGAACTAAAATTATCGAGATCGCGTCAGAGATAGTAAAGACGCAGGTTTCTTTAGCGCCTATGTCGGCTACTGAAATCACGACATCGCTCCGGCAAGTCTTTGGGACTCTGCTCGAGCTGCAAAAAGCGGAAACCGGCGAAGTCGATCTGCTTCAAGTGCAGGAGGGGGCGGCAACGCAGGAAAAACCTTCTGGACCAGTCTCCCCGGAGAACTCAATTCAGAATGACAAGGTGATCTGCCTTGAATGCGGCGCCGAAATGAAGCAATTGACCCAAAAACATCTGATATCCCATGGTATCACTTCAAAAGAGTACAAGAAAAAATATGGCTTCCCCATGCGTACTCCTTTGGCCGCCAAGGCCTTGACCAAGGCGCGAAGCAAGGCGGCAAAGAAAAGAGGGTTGCCCGCAAACCTGGTGAAGGCCATAGAGGCGCGCAGGCAGAGCAAAGAGGAAAACGTCGAGCCGGCGGAAGAAAAAAAGCAGCCCGTAGTCAAAAGGCGCCGCAAGCCGGCCGGTGAGTGATGGTTTGCTAAAAAAGCCAAGGGCTTGTCCTTAAATAAACCTTTAGGGATTGCGCCGGATTTTGAGACAAGCCGGATGCGGGCGCAAAGGTTTTATTTGCGGACAAGCCCTGACCAGTGCCCACCCGGAACCACTTCCCCCTTTTCTAAAGGGGGGCAGGGGGGATTTCAACTTCCCCCTCGTA
Source organism: uncultured delta proteobacterium (assembly GCA_963813125.1). GTDB lineage: Bacteria > Desulfobacterota > Syntrophobacteria > Syntrophobacterales > Syntrophobacteraceae > SbD1. Next base: position 13,269 of record CAWEZA010000094.1, read on the forward strand.
TATTCCGGACCCCGTGGAGGGGGCGAGGCACACTCGCCCGCGGCGCAGCCGCCAGGGGGGGATTTAAAATTCCCCCCTTTTCTAAAGGGTGTTTGGACCGGGGGGATTTTAATTTCCGGGGCAAGGTGGACTTAATTTCCCCCCTTTTCTAAAGGGGGGTCAGGGGGGATTTCAGTGGGTGGCCCGGACACTTGCTATCCGGGCACAAAGCGCAAGAGGCCGAGGCTATATGGACTCGGGCTTTCTGTGGAAACCGCTGCGGCCCGCGAGGCGATGCGCAAATGGAATCCCCTCGCTGACAATCAGGTCAATGATCACTCCCACTGAAAAGCCGGCCACAATGTCGCTTAGAAAGTGGTACTCGGTTAGCATTAAAGCCAGGGCAAGGGCAATGAGCAGACCTATGCAAGGCGGACGCAGCCGGGGGAAATACCGGCCGATTCCAAACAGCAATACCGTGAAAATTGCCATGTGTCCCGACGGAAAACCCTGAAAATCCCCCCCGCCCTGAAACCAGTGGAACTCGAGAAGACTGGGGTGCACGAGCCAGGTGCGAGTGTTGGTTCCACCGAACACGTCTTTTAAAACCGTCTTGGAAATAAACACCGCGGGCAGCGCCGAGCCCATGTACTCAAAAAAATCCGTGTTTATCCGCCTGGTGGGTTTTCGCGTCAGGTACAACCGTGCGGCCCAACTGATGAGCGTGATGAGGCACACCAGCAAAAGCAGAAGATCCGGCAGTTTGGAGATGCAACTGGAGCAAAGAAAGCGGTTGCCGACCTCCTCGGCGATGAACTTTGCTATCTTGATATCGAGGTATAGACGCCCGGCTACGATCAGAACCGCGCAAATAATTCCCAGGATAGCCAGTATCCCCCTTGATTTTCCGTCGAGCCTCATCAAACGTCCTTTTACGTGCCTTCTTCCCGCCACGGCCATGATAATAGAAAAAATGTAATCCTATCTTCCAACTGACCATCGGTTCTGCGGCGAGGGAAGATAACTTCTTTTGTCTTCGGTGTCAAAAGTGGTTTTACCCCGTTAATGTTTCTATTGAAGGCCAGGATAATCTTACTTATAATGCCCGCTGTTTCGGTTTGCCGCAATTTTATTCGTGAGTTGTGGCTCTCCGGGAGGATCTTTTGTAATCCGGCTTCGGTAAATCCTTCGGGGAGTTTTGCCTTCAGGGAAAACTCCCTTTTTTCATGGGACATGGGATGGAAGAGCCAATGCGTTGTTCATCCGGCAAAACGACACTTTTCTACTGTTTCCTGGTAGTTTTTCTGGGAACCGTCGCATCTTTTGCGCGCGTTGCCCTGGCAAACGACACCGGCCCGGGAACTCCCGCGGTCCAGGCCGCAAATTCCGCACAACCCAAACCCCTCACCCCGGCACAACCCGCACCCGCCGCCCCCGGCTCAGCCCAAGGCCCTGCCGATCCAACCCGACAAGCGCACGGCCCTTGTCATCGGCAATGCAACCTATGCCGCCGGTTCTTTGCGAAATCCCGCAAATGACGCCGCCGCCATGGCCAAAACCCTCACCTCGCTTTCCTTCGATGTCACCCTTAGAGAGAACCTGGACCAAAAGCAGATGAAGCGCGAAATCGAAGCCTTCGGCCAAAAGCTGAAGGAAAGAGGGGGCGTCGGGCTCTTCTATTTCGCGGGACACGGGGTGCAGTTAAACGGGCACAACTACCTCATCCCCGTCGAGGCGTCCATACAGAACGAAAGCCAGGTCGAATACGAAGCGGTCGATATGGGTGAAGTGCTCAGCCAGATGGATTGGGCCAAAAACCGCATGAATATCGTTATAATCGACGCCTGCCGGGACAACCCCTTTGCCCGGATTTTCCGGTCCCTCTCGCTCGGGCTCGCCTCGGTGCTCGCCCCCACCGGAACTCTTATCGCCTATTCGACCGCGCCGGGCTCTGTTGCCAATGACGGTTCGGGAGAAAACGGTATTTATACGGGCGAACTCATCAAGGCCATGGTCCAGCCGGGGCTGCAGTTAGAAGACGTCTTTAAGCGTGTCCGACTGGCCGTAAGCGAGGCCACGGGCGGAAAACAGGTGCCGTGGGAATCCTCCTCCCTGATAGGCGACTTCTATTTTCTTCCCGCGCTCCATTCGAGCGGGCAGACCGCTTCCGTACAGCCGCGGCGTCCGGGACCCCCGGCCCCCGCGCCCGCCCAGCCGTCCGCTCCGTCCGTGCAGTCCGCCTCTCGCGGCGAAACCCAGGCGACCATTCTCAAGACCTGGAAGGAGCCGGTTACCGGGCTCGAATTCGTCTGGATTCCTCCCGGATGCTACCTGATGGGAAGCCCCCAAAAGGAAAATGACCGCTCGCAGGACGAAGGGCCGGTCCACCAGGTCTGCGTCGATGGGTTCTGGATGAGCAAAACCGTGGTGACTAATGGACAGTTCAGGGCCTTCCAGAAAGATCATGACTCCGGACAGTTCCAAGGCCATTCGCTAAATGGCGCCGATCAGCCGGCGGTGGAGGTGAGTTGGCGGGACGGCAACAATTTTTGCCAGTGGCTGACCGGGCAAAACGGTGGTCAATACCATTTCCGGCTGCCAACCGAAGCCGAGTGGGAGTACGCGGCCCGCGCCGGTACCGAAACCTCCCGCTATTGGGGCGACGACAGCTCCAAGGCCTGTGTCCACGAAAACGTGGCCGATTATACCGCCCAAAAGCAGCTGGGCGTCAAGGCCATTCACCAATGCGACGACGGTTACGCCACGACCGCGCCGGTCGGCTCCTTCCGGCCAAATCCCTTCGGCCTCTACGATATGCTGGGAAACGTGCTCCAGTGGTGCGAGGACGTCTACGCGGTGGATGCGTATGTGCAGCTTGACAAAAACAACCCGGAAAATATCGACGAAAGCATGGGGCAGAGCCGGGTGATTCGTGGCGCGTGCTGGCACGACCCCCCGGGCGCCGCCCGCTGCGCTATGCGCAGAAGCGGCCTGCCCGACAACCGGGGCGACGATATAGGGTTTCGGATAGTGCGCTCTCCCTAGCGGAGAAAACAGGAGGTGAAATCGTATGAAATTCAAAATGAAAGCCGTTGCGTTGGTTCTTTTTGGGTTGTTTTTTTTCCAGCCCGTATTGGAATCCGGCAGCCTTTGGACTGTGTCCCGGGCGGTCGCTGACCCTCCCGCCGGGTCCAACTCCCCCTCGCTCTATCCCGACGTGGACTTCCGGTGGGCCTTTGCCGTTACCTCCTCCCGTGATGGAAAGAGCATTGCCATGCCTGTTACCCAGGACATGGTCCTAAAATCCGGAGATCGGCTGAAGATGATGGTCGAACTCGAAAAAAGATGTTTCGTCTACCTGTTCTACGATGACGGCCGTAACGGCATCAAACTTCTTTTTCCCTACACGCTCCAGCAGTTGACCCAATTCTACAAACCCGGACAGAGGTACTACATCCCGCGCGCGGACGGCTGGTTTAAACTCGACAATAACCCCGGCAGGGAAGTGTTCCACCTGATAGCATCCGCAAAACGCCTCGACGGGTTGGAAAAAGCGTATCAACAGTATGTCTCGGCCGCGGGGGATGCGAAAATGGAAGCGTCAAAAACGCTTCGGGACCGGATAGCCGAGTTGGGCAGGCAGCGCCGCGAGCTGTGCGCCCCCGCAGAGCGGCCCGTTACCATCGGGGGGGCGCTAAGAAGCGTCCAGGACGACAGGGGCTCCCGGCGGCTGGATATCGCGGCTTTTGCCGACGAGATCGTCTCAAAGGGCTTAACTGCCAGGAATTACACGATTGAGCACCACCAATAGCCTGCGGCGCAACCGGACGTACCTGATTGCGGCAATCGCCTCGTTTTGCGTTGTGCAGCTGATTTTCCAACTTGGCGCGACAACGTTCGAAACCTGGAATTCACAGGTCTTCGACAGATTCTTCACGCTGCGCTCTTCGATCGCCGCCATCAGGCCCTCATACGATGGGACCGTGGTCCACGTAGATCTTAGCGACACCGCCATTCGGCAACTCAAAACCTATTACCCCACCCGTGCCCAGTATGCCGGGGTCATAGGCAATCTTGCCCGGATGGGCGTTGCGGCCCAGGCTTACGACCTGATTTTTGCCGCCGAAACCGACCGGGCAGACGACCTGGCCCTGATAAATGAGACCCGCGGGGCTGGAAACGCCTATTTTGGCATGGCCATCGGGTTCGGACCTCGGACCGCTGCTTCCCCCGGCCGCACCGTCCCCCGGGTTCGCCAATACATCGACCGCACCCGGTGGGTATTAAAAGTCGACGGCAATGCCGATGAGTTCTATACCGGTACGCAGCCCATAATCACCTTTCCCGCCCTGGCAAACGTGTCGCGGGGCATCGGTTTTATAAGCCTGAAAACCGACGCCGACGGCGTCATCCGCCGCGTGCCCCTGCTGATAAAATGCCCCGGGGGATTTTATCCCAGCCTGCCCTTCCGCCTTACTTGCGACTATCTCGGGGTTGGGCCGGGCAAAATTACCGTAAAACCCGGCAGATACATTCGCCTGAAGGACGCTGCTTCCCCCGGCCGCCACCCGCGCGATCTGTTCATTCCCATCGACATGCGCGGCGAGATGATCATAAATTTTATCGGCCCGTGGGGAACGATGCGTCATTACAATTTCGCGCAGGTCCTTGCCGCCTCCGATGACCGGGACACCTTCGCCATGTGGAAAAAAGAGCTCTCGGGTAAAATCGCTGTCGCCTCGGATGTCTCTACGGGCGCAACCGATATCGGGGCCGTGCCGGTCGATATAAATTTCCCCTTGAGCGGCCTGCATGCCAACGTGATTCAGACGATTCTTTCCGGGAATTTTTTGTCCGAAATGAGCCCCTTTGATGCCTCGGCTGTCGAGGCCGCGATGGTTGTCGCCGTCTTTATATTTGCGGTCTGCTTTTCCCCGATTTTATTCGCGGGCTCGACAGCTCTTCTGATAGCGTGCTACGTGGCCGCGGCGTTTTTCTTTTTCCTGACCGCGGGGTTCATGCTCGACGTCATCGGGCCCTCGATCTCGACTGCGGCCGCGGCGGCGACAATCGGGGTGTTGCGATACCTGCGCGACGCAAAAGAAAAAGAGGCCTTGAGGAGGTCCTTCGAATCCTACTTCGCCCCGCAGGTGGTCGAAAAGATACTTGCCGATCCGGCGAGGATAAACAAAGGCCAGAGAAAAGTGCTGACTATCCTTTTTAGCGATATAAAGGATTTTACCGCTCACTCGTCTTCGCTTTCGCCCGACAGGATCCGCGGCTTTTTGAATGAATATTTTGAAACGATGGTGGAAATCGTCTTTGCCCACGCCGGTACCGTCGATAAATACATCGGAGACGGGTTGATGGTCTTTTTCGGAGACCCCGAACCCGTGCCGGACCATGCCCTGAGAGCCGTGCGGGCGGCCGTGGAGATGCAGAAAAAAGCCCGGGAACTCACCGCAAAGTGGGCGGGGGAGGAAGGATTTCCCGTGCACGTGCGCATTGGGATAAATACGGGCGAGGTCGTCGTCGGAAACATGGGCTCCTCGAGGCGTCTTTCCTATACCGTCCTCGGGTCTGCCGTGAACCTCGCCAAAAGACTCGAATCCAGTGCTCCCGTGGACGGCATACTCATCTCTCAGGATACCTGCGATCTCGTAGCCCCTTTTATTCCCACCATGCTTTTCGGTAAAATCCTGGTCAAGGGTCTGGATACGCCCGTCCATGCGTATGTGGTGAGCAGTGACAGCTGAATGGTCGGTTGCCGCGGGTCGCTATTTTTTGTTAAAGAGTTTTACGTATTAATCCGATTTATCTATGGCCGACACTTCTACAATGGTGGCCGGCAGGCAGCGGGAATCGAAAATAGAGCCGGACGCAATTTCCCCTCTTTTCATCCGATGAGTGGAGATCGTAAGTATCATGGATCGTCAACACCCGGAAGCTGTCCAGGGTTTTTCAACCACGCGGGTACTGGTCGCACTTTTCCTTATGGCGGCGAGTTGCTGCACGGGCGGTTGTCTGTATTCGCAGTTCAAAGCCACCTCTTGCAGGCCGGTGGATGCGACCATGGATGTGTTTGTCCAGGCCTCCATAATTCAGCACAGAATGGACAACGCCTGCCTGTTTGCCTTCAGCGCGCCGCCCGAGATGGCGGCAAGCTCGCCGATGCTGACCAGCGTGTATGAAGCAATGCTTGTTCAAAGACGTCCGTTTGCCCGGATAAGGGTGGTTCCCAAAATAGTCGGCTCGGATGCCGAGGCGCTTTGGTATACGAGAAAGGAGGGCTGCTCCCTCGCGATAGTTCCATCCCTGCTCTACTTGATGGACGGATCGGGAGGCTTGCCGACAAAGCTCGTGGTGCGCATCCGCATTCTTGATGCCGCAAACGGCCAGGTCCTCTGGGACATAAAACAGAGCGCGTTGTCTGAGCCTGGTCCTGACGTCGATCTCACCTGGAACACGATTGTGGGCGAACCCGCACAGAGGTGCAAAGTATTGGCCGACCGCCTCGCCCAACTATTTGCCGTCTACCTCGCCAAGCCTCTCGAACAGGACGTGCATGGTAAGTGAAGGTCGGTTGGCCGGATTGTATTTAATGACAAAGAGTAAACCATTGTGGTAGACTGAGCCGCTAATGATGGAAAAACATGAAACAGTCGTGCGGGTCCTCGTGGCCGATGACGACGAGGTTTTTCTCGAAATTCTCGCCGAAACGGTCGAGCAGGCCGATGCCGCCGTCGAGCTTGCACCCGACGGTCTTGCTGCCCTCGAACAGTTATCAGCCGGCGATTTCGATCTCCTTATCTCGGACCTCAATATGCCGCGGATGGACGGTTTGACCCTGCTAAGGCAGGTCAGAACATTCTATCCGCATATCCTTTGCATCTTGATAACGGGATTTGGAAGTCTCGAATCCGCCATCCAGGCCTTGAGACTAGGGGCATACGATTATATACAGAAGCCGTTCATGATGGAGCAGGTGGGGGTGACGATAAGGAATGCCGTCGACCGGGTAAAGGCTTTTAAGGAAAGAGCCGGCCTGCTTCTGGAAATAGAGAAGCTGCAAAGAAAGGTGTGTTCTCTGAGGGCAGAGAGTTTGGCGGCAACGGTGACGACAACAGCGGCCTCCTTCCGGGGGACCCTTTTCGGGCCGATCCGGCGAGGTCCTCAAGACCCGATGCCTTCCTCGAAAAACCGCTGGGAAACGCTAACAGGGCCATTGCCGCATTCGAAGCCCTCAAAGGGCTAAAACGCGAAGGCATAATCTCGGATCCGGAACTCGATAGACTCAAGAAGCTCATCGTCAGCAGGATAGAGTCGGGACGATTATGAAGATTTTGATCGTGGAAGACGATACGATGCTCGGCGAGCTTTTGCAGGAATGCCTGCAGCGCTTGGGACATGAGCCCGTGAAAGCCTGCCTGTGCGGGCGAGAAGCCATAACCGCCATAAGCGAGGAATCCTTTGACTGTGCGTTTGTGGACCTGCGTCTGCCGGACATCGACGGCCTCCAGCTCCTTACCGCCATAAAGGACCGCGATCACGGGCTCCCGGTGGTCATGATGAGTGGATTCCCAACCATGGAATACACGATAAAGGCCATGAGGCAGGGGGCTTCAGACTTTCTCACCAAGCCTTTCACCCTCCAGGATGTCGCCCTCACTTTGCAACGAATCACCAAGGAGAGGCAGCTCCTCGAGCAAAATATCAGACTGCGGTTCGAAGTCGAGGCCCGAAAGGAACTCGAGCATGTCAACCGAAAGCTCGAATGCACGGTCAGCGAACAGACCAAGCTGTTCCATATATCCAGGGAGATAGACGAAATTCGCTCGAGCGAGGACTTGTACCCGCGAATTGTCCAGCTGGCATCCTCGCTCGAATCGGTTGAAAAGGTCGGCTTCTACCTGGTGCCCCGGGACAGAGGCGGTTTTGTCGGCATGGCCGGCTTCGGGTGGCAGCCCGAAGAACTCTGGTTTCAAAAAATCGCCATCCGGGAAGAACGGATGCGCGAGCTGCTGGTAAGCGTCGCAAGTCATATCCTGGTCGGACCCGAGGAAGTCGAGCAAATTTTCGAAAATTCGCCCCAAACCGAGCAAATCCTATCTTGCTGGCCAATGCGAATCCGCGGAGAACCCTTCGGACTTCTAGTCGCCTTCCATAAAAACGGCTCCGGCGTGCTGCCTTCAGACGAAAGACGCCTGTTCGATTTCCTGATAAAGAAGGCTTCTTTGGCCGTCGAAAATATGGCGCTCTACGAGAGCCTTATCAGCAACTTCTACGGTATATTGAGATCCCTTGTGAATGCACTTGAAGCTAAAGACCTCTACACCGGAAAACACTCCGAAAGAGTCACCCGTTACGCGGTAATGGCGGCCGAAATCCTCGGCTGCTCCAGCGGACAGCTCGAATCGCTGCGTACCGCCGGCTATCTTCACGATATAGGAAAAATTGGGGTTCGGGACTCCATATTGACCAAGCCCGGACCGCTGACCGCGGAAGAGTATGAAATTGTCAAAAAACATCCGGCCATAGGCGATTCGATCGTGGCCGAACTGGGTTTGAGCCCGGAGGAAAGGTCCATCATACGGCACCATCACGAAAGATGGGACGGTGCGGGTTATCCTGACGGCCTGGAGGGCACCGGGATCTCTGTGCTTGCCAGAATAGTGACCGTAGCCGATGCGTTTGACGCTATGACGTCCCGACGGTCCTACCGCCAGACTATGTCGGCCGGCGAATCGCTTGCCGAACTGGTGAGAAACCGGGGCAGGCAGTTTGACCCCGAGGTTGTGGATGCTTTTGTCGATGTCGTTAAAAAGATCGAAAGAGACGGCGATAAATCCGAATAACCCCAATATCGAAAATGACAAGGAACAGGCCGGGGGTATGGATTCCGAACAGGCGCCAGGAGGCGGTAAAATCTCCGGGAAGCGTTACCTCGATGCTCTGTATGAAAAGGACCGGATGAATTATGCCGGCAAGTTCGTGCAGGGTTTTGTCCACAACGCCAATGGACCTCTTCATAACATTAGCATGCTGGCCGAGATGTTATTGGCAAGCATCGATACCCAGGACAGGATATTCAAGACTCATTCGGGTGAAAATAAAGAGTGGGCCGCGCTTATCGAAACGCAGCGCAGACGTTTGACCCAGATCCGCCAGCAGGTGTTTAACCTCGCCGCCGATTTGCAGGACTTCATGCAGCTCTATGAAATAGAGCAGCATGGAACCGAGATAGATATAAACGCCCTCCTGACCAGGATGGTGAAATTATTCCGTGCCGATCTTTTTTTCAAACACTACGTCAAGTGCGAGTTGCGTCTTACGGGGAACCTCCCTCACATCAAGGTCCCGGGCAAAGACATGGCGCCGGCCGTGTTCCACCTGTTCCAAAACGGCGTCACGGCCTTGAAGACTTCGCCCCAAAAGGAGCTGATCGTTGAGACCTCCATGCAGGCCGACGAAATAACCGTAAGAATTACCGATTCTGGCCCCGGGCTGCCCGAAGGGGTGGACCCTTCCATTCTCTTCAGACTTTTCGAGTCCAGATGGCCCAAATCCGACATCAAGACCGGTCCTGCCGAAAACCATCTCGGGTTTGGCCTTTTCGCGGCAAGGCAGCTCCTTCTCCCCCACGGGATCGAGGTGAGCCTGGAAAAGACCGGGGAGGGGACCTCGGCGCTGATGCGCGTGCCCCTAAAGAGAAAATCGGCATAAAATTCCCTCGGCCGGAAAATCTTTCCATAGTTAGAAGGTATTTCGAGAACCATTCAAAATCCCCCCCCCTTCCAGGGGGGCCAAATCCCCCCCCTTTTCTAAAGGGGGGCAGGGAGGATTTTAGTGGCGCTCCCCCTCAATAGATTCAGCGGGTAGCCCGGATACTTGCTATCCGGGCGCTGGAGGCGCCGCCGGGAAACCAGGCCGAAAAAGAGAAGACAAACCCCGTATACTGCAGACCCCGTGGGGTGGGCGTGGCACACCCGCCTGCGGCGCAGCCGCAAGTTTTTTCGCCTGTTTGGCAAAGAAATTGCTTAACTTCTAACCGGAGTTTGATTTCCACATCGATTGAGCGATTGTTGGCGTTGCCACGAAGCCAAAATGTTTGGGGGTAAAGCACAATGAAAATAGATGGAACTCTTAGCGGGCAGGCAGTGGAGAAGAGCGCGCAATCGTCGGCCAAGGCAAAAGGGCAGGCGAGCGGTGCGGCAACCGATCCCTTCGCGGCACTTCTCCAAAACGAGGTGGACTCGACGGGGCAAACCGGCTCACAGGATAGCTCTGTTGGCGGAGTCGCGTCCGTTGCCGGGCTTTGGGGCCTCCAACCCGTTGCCCTGGCGTCGGGACAATCATCCCCGACCTCCCAGGCGATTTCTTCCATAAGCGGTGTCCTCGACGGGCTGGATTCTTTGCGGAATGCTCTCAAGGGAGCGAATTCTCCCAGGCAAATCGACTCGCTTGTCCAACAGGTGAGTGAACAGGCCGCGGCCCTTGCCGACAAAACGTCCACTCTGCCCGCCGACTCCGGCTTGAGGGACCTTGCCGAGGAAACCAAGGTCACCGCATACATGGAATCGGTAAAATGGAGCCGGGGAGACTATCTGTAACATCCGGGGACAATTGCTCGAAACGCGGAGAAACCTTATGAAAGGGAGCGCTTTTCTCCCTGTCGTTCTCATTGCCTGCCTTGCGCTCTATGGGGGGCGGGTTTGCAAGGCTTTAAGGCCCGGTGCTCCTTTGCCTTCGTTGACGGCTAAGAGCCGGGCTGCCCGGATACTTCTTGCCGACCGAATCGAGACCGACGATTCCGTAACATATACCACCGACCCCAAAATGGAGAAGGAGTCCAGGGAAGAAGAGCGGGAGGAAAAGGAAAAAGAGAAAAATTCATGGAAAATGTTGCAGCATATGTATTTGCCCGCTCCCAGGGCCAAACAGCCTTCGTCCTCCTCCGGGCAGTCCACGACGACGCCTTCCCAGTAGTCTAGTGTCCATCCGGAACCCCCCGATGTGGACACTGATACCAAGTTGCGTTCACGATTTCATCGGTTGGAGGGCTTAGAGGCCTTTCCTGTGTAGGGGCGGGGTTTATCCCCGCCCGATCTTGAACGCGCTTGGTGGAACCAGGGTTTCCGGATGGGCGCTGGTCTAGTCCCGGGCATGGCTGCCGTCTCCCCCTCCTGAAATTAAATATCCTGGTGGAGGCTGTCTTCGATCACCACTTCGAGTTCGGCCAAAACGATCTCCTTTACCGACATCGCCATGACCTCCGGAAGGGTTGCCGGCGAGATCGTCGGGTCGGGGGTTAGGCTGACGCCTGTTTTCGAACACACCTGGTCTACTACGCGCACCGCCAGAAGAAGCGGGTCCATGCCGTCGATATCCTCTTCATGGTGACGTTTTGCCACATCGCAGTAAACTTCCGGTATGCTCCAGCTCCGCATCAGGCGGCATCCCTGGTCTACGTGCATGAAATCCAGTATTTCGAGTATGAATGTCTCCGAGAGTACCACATCTTCTCTCTCCGACTTTATTGTGTCGAAAACCTTTAGAAGGAGCAGTTTGCCTATGTCGTGAAAAAGGCCGGCGAGGAATCCCTCATCGGCCTCCTCGGGGTATCCGGTCTTGCGCAGAAGCCAATGCGAGCCCTTGGCTGTCGCCAGGGCATGTTGCCAGAGGGTTTGGAGGTGCTTGGCTATAACCGGGTCGTGCGATACGTAGAAGTCCTTCTGGCTGCTTGCCACCAGGCAGTTGTAGACCTGCCTTACGCCAAGGCGCATGATCGACTCTCTTATCGTGCGCACCTTGTTTAGGCCCGCAAAGAATGCCGAGTTGGCAAGCTTTAGCATCTGGCTGGCCATTGCCTGGTCCTTGCCGATAATTGCCGCGATATCCCCGATGGAACTGTTTTCATCGGTTATCTTTGCGTACAACTCGCGGGCTATTGCTGGAAATATCGGAAGGTTGAGCGTCTCCGAAGCCGCGTATTCTTCCACCACGTCCACAAGTGAGCTGTTTTTCTGATCCACCTTGACTACTCCGTGCCCAGAAGGCGTCTTAGTTCGTGAACAGGTCTGGGCTTTGCCATGCGAGGCAGAGACCTGAAAACTTCCTGGATGGTCGTTACCCCGTTGGCCGCCTTCATGATTCCATCTTCCAGAAGAGTCACCAGGCCCGAGGTCTCGGTGCTGATCCGCCTTAAGTCATAAGCCGTTTTCTTGTTCAGTACCGCGTCCTTGACCGGTTCGTTTAGAACCAGCAGTTCGAATATGCCCACCCTTCCCTTGTATCCGGTGAATCGGCATTCGGAACACCCTCGCCCCAGTTTGAACCCCACACCCTTCAGGTCGTTTGCGCTGTATCCGAGTCTGCGAATATCGGTGGACTGAGGAATGTAGTCCTCCGCACATCGGCTGCACACCCGCCTGAGAAGTCTTTGGGCCACTACGCAGATTACCGTCGAAGAAATCAGAAATGCCTCGATATTCATGTTGAGCAACCGGATCAACCCCCCGATGCTGTCTTCGGTGTGAAACGTGCTGATCACCTTGTGGCCGGTAAGAGAGGCCTGGATGCAAGTCTCGGCCGAAAAACGGTCCCGTATCTCTCCGATCACTATGATGTCCGGGTCCTGCCTTACGACATGCTTGAGGCTCTCTTCGAATGTGAGGTTTATTTTGGGGTCTATCGAACATTGGGCTATTCCGTCGATCATGTACTCGACCGGGTCCTCGACGGTTATGATGCTTGTGTCCATGCTCTCGAGATGGTTGATGGAGCTGTAGAGGGTGGACGTTTTCCCGGACCCGGTGGGGCCGGTGATGAGGATGACGCCGCACGGGAAATCGAGAGCGTCGAATTTGTACCTTTCGAGCATTTTGGGGTACATCCCCATTTCGTTTAGACCCAGCAGGTTCCCTTTTCTGCCCAGAAGCCTCAGGACGGTGTTCTCGCCATAAACGGTGATATAGAATGAAACCCTTAGATCGATCGTGCTTCCGGTCCGTGTGTCCTGGAACTCAATCCTGCCGTCTTGGTGGCGTCTTCTCTCGGCTATGTCGGCTTTTGCCATGATCTTTAGCCGGCTCGTTAAGGGAGGACCCATTAGCAGAGGAAGGTCCTTGTAGTGGACCAGTACCCCGTCGAGGCGAAACCGGATCCGTACCCTGTCTCTCATGGGTTCGATGTGAATATCGCTCGCGCCGGCGCTCGCCGCTTCCTCAAGGATACCGTTTACCATGCCGACCACCGACTTTTCGTCGGGCTGGCTCGTTTTCAGAAGGGTGGCTTCATGTTCCAGTGCTCTTAGAGCTTCGCCGAATTGGGATTTGGAACAGAGGACTTGTCTGACTTGTCCGAAAATTTTTTCCGCCGCATCCTGGCTTTCTCGATTGAGTGGATCGACAAAGGCCACCGTCACTTGTCCGTCGGCCCTGTCAACCGGCAGAAATTGATGAAGGGTGTACCATTTGGTAGGGACCTTTCGCAGCAGGTTGGCATCCATGCGGCCGATTTCCAGCTGCTGGTAGGGAAGCCCCAGTTGGTAGGAAAGCACTTCCAGCAGGCCCCGTTCGTCGATAAAGCCGGCTTCCACCAGGACCTCGCCCAAGGTCTTCCGCACAGTCGATTCTTTTTGCAGGTTGATCGCCGTCTTTATATCGTGATCGCTCAGAAGTCCGAGTTCGACCAGCAGGGCGCCGAGCTTGAGGTTGACCTTGCTGGCCGAAAGGGTGTCCCGGAGCTGATCGGTCGTTATGTATTTTAGCTCCTGCAAAACCTGGGTGAGAGTCTTGTTTCCCCCAAGCTTCGAATGTACCCTTTTGGCGTATCTGAGCTTTTCCTCGTCGAGATAGCCTTTGCCGATAAGCATCTCGTAGATGACCCCGGTCTGCTCCGTCCTCTCGAAAGCCTTGCGGTCGCCTTGTACCGGCGTCTCTTTTCCCATCATTTTCAAGATCTCTTGGTTTTCCACTCGGAGCCCCCTCGGGACGCTCGAAAAAGGACGTGCTACTTATAGGTCATCAGCCAATATAATCGGAAGCTTGGACTGAAAACTTTAGCCCTGTCCGCTAAGAGACGATGAAATCTCCTCCCGCATCGCTTCTATTACCGCGATGGGGTCCGCCGCATCCCGCACCGGGCGGCCGACCACTACGTAGTCGGCGCCGCCCCCGATTGCCTGGCCGGCGCTCACCACCCGTTTCTGATCGTCGCGACCCGCCGCGGTCCCCGCGGGGCGAATCCCGGGCGTCACTATGAGGCAGTCGTCCCCCAACTCTTTTCTCAGCAAAACCGCTTCCGCGCCCGAGGCCACTATTCCACCCGCTCCCGATAGAATAGCCCCACGCGCTCTGTCGAGCACCAAATCCTCCACTGTGCCCCGGCTGCCGAAAAATTTCCCCATGTCTTCAGTGCTGAAACTGGTCAGCACCGTTACGGCGAGTATCTTTACTCCCGCGGCCGCCTGGACTGCGGCCTTGACTATCGGCTCGTTTCCGTGCACAGTCGCAAACGTGACGCCCTTGCCCGCCAGTTGCTCGACGGCAAGGCCGACGGTCTGCGGGATATCGTAGAATTTCAGATCGAGCATCACCTTGTGCCCCCGCGCGGCTATCCACTCAACGATTGGAAACCAGCCCGTAAGAAACAGTTGAAGCCCGACCTTGTAAAAATGGACCCGGCTCTCCAACCGCTCCACAAGCTTTTTTGCCTGGTCTACCGAATCCACGTCAAGCGCAAAAATGATTCTTTCGTCCAAGGGTATGTTTTTGGGCTGCATAAAGTGTCTCCTCCTTTATCCGATTAATCGGTTTTTCTTGCCTATTTCCCGCTTTATGTCAAAGATAAATTGAAATGTCCATTCCGGCGGTTTGTGGGGAAGCGAAGCGGGGTAGCCTCACCCTGATTCTCCACACGTACACCCGGGGTGTCGGATACCAACTCAAATCAAAAGGGGGGGCAATTTCCTCCCTTCTCTAAAAGTGAGCCAGGGGGGATTTCAAATTCCCCCCTTTTCTAAAGGGGGGGCAGGGGGGATTTTAATGGCGCTCCCATTTAACACAAACCTCAAACCCTTTGCCAGAGCGCTTCCTAAGAACATGACAGACGCCGAGCACGCCCTTTGGTCCAACTTGAGGAGGCGAACCACGCTCACCTGCGGCGCAGCCGCCTGTCGCCCCCGGCTTTTGACCCGGGTGAGGAATCAAAGCTATGTGTGAGTCGGCCCAAAGTCGCTCAGGCCCGAAGGGCCTGCCGAAAGGAAAAAGAGCCGTTGTCTTCCACCAGGGCGCCCTCGGGGATTTCGTCTTGGCGGCCTCGGCAGTCGATGAGCTTGCCCAAATCCATGGCTTTTCCCGTGTCGATTTCTGGTCCAAACCCGCACATGTGTCGCTTCTGGCCGAAAAGAACTACCTGGGGCAATGCTATCCGTGCGACTCACCCCTGGCCTCCGCGCTCCTGCATGAAAGCCTGTGGCGCGCCGCACCGCTGCCCGATTTCCTCTTCGAGGCGGGTCGTGTCTTGATCTTTGGGCAAACGGGAAGCCGCCCCATGGCAGATAACCTCTCGGCTCGCCTTTCTGCCAATGTGAGCTGGATTAAATCCTTCCCCCTGCCGGAAGACCCCCGGGAGCACGTCTCCGATTTTATTCGCAGGCAGCTCGCGGGACTCGGTCTGGCGATAGCCGGAAATCCTCTCGCACTCTCGCCGCCGGCTTCCGAAAAAAGGGGCGCCGAGGCCCTGCTCCGCGAGCTCGGGATCGGTTTAAAACCGGTCTTGGTCCACCCGGGAAGCGGCGGCAGGCGAAAGGTCTGGCCGCTTGCAAACTGGCGGGACCTCCTCGACTGGATGCGCCGCGAACTACCTTTTCAACCGCTCCTGTCCATCGGTCCGGCCGACGGGTATCTCGACCAATTCTCAAACTCCGCGCGCGCGGAAGGAATACCGGTGGTAAAAGGCCTCACGCCGCTAAGACTCTCCGCGCTGCTCTCACTTTGCGCACTCTACATCGGAAGCGATTCGGGCGTGAGTCACCTCGCCGCGGCCGTCGGGGTCCCGACGATCACCGTCTTCGGACCGACCGACCCAAATGTGTGGGCCCCCCGTGGCCGCCGCGCGATTTTCCTGCGCAGGCAATGGAAAGAAGAAGATGTCCTGAGATGGCCTGTTTCGAAAAAGTCCGAATTTCAGGACGAACAGATCATCTCTATTATCAGGGCTTTACTGGGAACATTAAATCTGAACATTAAAACGGAAACGATCCGTACCCTCGCCTGAACGAAGCCCCTCCGCTTTTTGTATTGCCATCCCCTGTGAGATTTACTTTACATATTAGTATAGGATGCTTAAAAAAGAGCGGCGAACGATTAGTTTGTAAGAATAAAGATTAGGGAGGGCATAAAATGAAAACAAATAAAATGAAGATAAATAAAAAGTTGTTTGTGGTTTTCGTGATGGCGTTTGCCTTGGCCATGGCGGGCGGAAGCGTATTCAGTACCCATGCGAATGCCCAATGCTCGGTCTGCGGGTTTAGCCTGTCGTTTCTGTCTCCCTGCAATTGGCACTTGCCGAAATGCAACTGCTCAAGTGCCGGCGTGGAGGGTAGCAGTTATGCGCCGCCAGCTTCGACCTGGCACCAATTCTATAACGGTTGATCTTTTCATTGAAAATGAAAACCCCGGGCGGAAACTGATCCACCCGGGGTTTATTATGTCAGCAGGAACGGCGTGTCACAAAAAGGTCTAAAATTCAGGCCGTCCTGCCGGATAGAGGTTCTAGATCAGAAGTCCACCTGGAACCGCGTATCGAAGATATCCGCGTCTCCATTGTGTATGTTAAAGGTGCTGGCGCTGGTAGCGCTCTGTGCAATGACGCCGTTCATATGGGCGTGAGTATACTCGAACATCCATTTCAGGTTCGGGTTCAGGTACCAGTCCAGACTTCCCGTATAGTTCTGCTCCGATCCGCCGGTTATAGTACCGTCGTTGAAATTGACGGCGTCGTAGCGCGCGTTGAGCTCCCAGGCGCCCCATGTGCCGGCTGCGGGGTTGAAGTTACACGCAGGCGTCGGTCGGCCGAAAACTCCGTACTTCTGGTCGTAGGCGCGATGCTCCCCGGTGATGAACCAGGACCCCATTACATACCAGCCGTAAAGGTTCGCATTGCTTCTCTTGGTCGGGCTGATATATGCCATGGAGGCGTCGGTGAGGAAGGTATCGATGAATTCGCCCTGGAGTGAAAAAGGCCCGTAGACGAATGCGAACTCGGGGTCTACCATGTCAACGCCGCTCGACGCTAAGGCGCCCGTATTGACAGTTTTCTCACCGAACAGGTGCCATTCGGGGCTGTTCAGGAACGAAAGCTGGGCGCCGACGTTGCCCTGAGTTACAGTGCCGGGGTTGTCGCTGCGCCACAGGTGACGGTAACCTAAGCCAAAGTGCAACAATTCGCAGCCGTTATCCGCATACCACGGAAGATAGGTAACCCTGGTTGAGAAATTCACGTCATCGTATGATTGTGCGGAAGTTCCAGACGCATTTTCTTGTTGCATAAAACCGCCGGCCGCCCAGGTCATGCGCTGATCGCAAGCGGTGTTGAACAACATGATGCCGGTGTTTCGGTCGCTGTTGGCATTCGCGGTGACAAGGGCGTTAGCCGACGAGCGCTCGGTAAATTCGAGCCATTCATCGCTGGTCAGCTCTTCGAGAGAGAACGGCTCCTTCATGTGCCCGACCCTGATGTTCGCAAAGCAGGGGAAGCCGTAGTAAGTCATCCACACGTCCTGGAGTGTGTCGGTGGTAGAGCTGCCCGTGGCGGTTCCGCTCCCGAAATCTATCTGCACCTTGTAGTCGAAATCGCCGAACATGGTGCCTTCGATAGTGGGTTTCACGCGTCTGGCTTCTGCGCCGTAAAGCCCGACCTTATCACTATTAGCGGCCAAGAACCCATTCCTGAGCCTGTCGTTGACTGTATCGCCGCCAAAATCGAACTGGGCGTAACCACCGACATGCATGGTAAAGTTGCCGTCGTTTGACTCAAAGTAGATCTGGTTGTGTTTCCAGGAAGCCGTAACGTTCAAGGGGTGCTTTTCCTTGTATTCCTTGGCTGCCTGTTCGGTTTCCTGCTTTACCTGCTGTTTTACCGCGTTCTTCTGCGCGGATTTTTCCTGCTGTGCTTCCCGCAGAAGCTCGTCGTACTGCTCCTGGCTAATCTGGTGATTTTGCTTCAAGATGATCAGAAGCTTTTCCGCAAGCGCCTGGTCCTGGGCGACAGCCCTTACCGTCAATGACAGCGAGAGCAGGAACGCCAGCACTATGAATGGTGCAAGATATTTTCTCATTGATCTTTCCTCCTCAAATCTGTGTTGTTTCACTCTTTCCATACTAAAGCCCCTCTTCTATTCCAGCCCCTTTCTCACCCCCTTCCGTGAATATGCCCCCGCCTGTGGCGGGCCGCGCCTTAAAAAAACTTTGTCCAGCAGCGCCCGTGGCTCTTCTCAGAGGCTTTAAGCCATAGAAAAAAGTCGCGGGTCCCGAGGCTTCCCGGTGTAACGCGGTCAACTATTAGACATAGATTCCGGCTAAAATGCCCGCGTACTGTTACGGGAATATGACAAATGTGTAGATATTTCATGACCGGCGGCATGGCCTTACCCCTCATGCGCGGAGCGGGAGCGCAGGTCTTCCCGTTGTCTTCTGCTTGTTTTAACCGGGAAAAAACTGTGCTTATGCATGCGTGATATACGTGCCGGGGCGTGAAACGTTCGTGGTGCGACACAAAACCAGAATTGGTTTTAGATGCTTCCATTAAGTCAAAAATTCCCCGCTTGTATGCTGCAGTTCGGATTTCACAATTTCAACAAGCCGCGCGACAGAGGCACCCGCCGCTTTGCGACAGCGCCGTTTCACAACATGAGCCGGATAATGAATACGAACACGATACCAAACGATGGAAGATATCTATCAAAAAGGCGGCCCGGTCTTTGTAACCATGCCAAACCCTTGAATTAATCGGCCTCCCCAGGGCCGCTCGCTCTTTTTGGCCTCATTCTCATAATACTTTTTATACCAGTCTTGGCGAAATTTAGTTTAGAGTCATTATTAGTGTCAAGTCGAAAACAACACCTGTTAAGTAATTTAAATGAAAAAAGCATGTCCAGTTGTTTTTGAGCTGAACATCGGTCAAGATTGCGGACGGTCGACACCGGGCCGGGCGGCGCGATGCGTTTGCGCGCCCGCCCGGAAACATAAGGGTCCTCGAAAGTGGAACAAATGCTGAAAGTATACGAAATCACAGGAGACGGCCGGCCGCAGGGCGCGCCCTCGGAGGGGCTCGAAGGGGTTTGGCCCGAGCCGCCCTTTTATTATCTTTTTTATAGAAAAGAATCGCCGGGGGCTGTTTCGGAATGGCTGAAATCGCGTTCCGGCCTGCGGCTTACCGGTAGCTACGAACTGCCCTATGAAAAATGGCAGGACGTCTCCGATCGGGAGCTAAGCCTTGGGCGTTTCGATATCGCCAAGTCGGCGGATTGTCCTGAAAAGCCAGGCAGGACCAGGCTTATCGTCGATCCCGGCGTCGTTTTCGGCTCCGGCCTTCATCCCACCACGCAGGGCTGCCTGCTTGCGATATCTGACATTTTTGCCTCCAATGAAATCCGCACCGTTATCGATTTCGGCGCAGGCACGGGAATCCTGGCCATAGCGTGCGCGCTTTCGGGAGCGCAAACCGCCCTGGCGATAGATCTCAATCCCATGGCCATCGAAAACGCGGTGAAAAATGCCCGCTTGAACGGGGTTTCCGAGAGGGTCGCTTTTGTACGGGCCGATGGGCTCCGATGTGTCTCGGTTAGCCCGGACCTTCTGGTAATGAACGTCGAGTGGCCCGTTCTTGAAAAAATCCTTTCTTCAGAAGATTGGAAAAGCGCCCGCCGGGTCGTTCTCGCCGGTTTTTTGCCCGGCATGCTCGAATCTCTCAAAGCCTTCGCTGAGCCCGACTTCCGGGTCGAGAGCGTAACCGAGACCCGGGGGTGGCCGACGGTCATCCTCTGCCGGCTCTCAGTTCTTCCACCGCTGCCCTGATCCTCTCCGCGGTTTCCCGCATTTGTCCTTCGTCCCGGTACGGGTGTCTTGGCCAGAAAAACCCCTTGAGGCCGTCTTGTCTTCGCCTTGGGACCACGTGCGCGTGAAGGTGCGGCACGCTCTGGCTTATCGTGTTGTTTATGGCCATAAAAGTCCCCTCGGCGTCCATGCCTTTTTCGACCGCGCGGCACAAAAGTTTTGCGCCCGAAAAAAATGGCCCGACTGCCGAATCGGGAAGGTCGGTCAACGTCTCGTAATGAGTCCTGGGAACGAGCAGGCAGTGGCCGTGAAAAAGGGGGCGGATATCGAGGAAAGCCGTGCAGAATTGATCTTCCAGCACGGCCCATGAGGCCAGTTCGCCCGAAAGCGATCCTGGAGAATTTACAGCTCGCTCTCATCGTGGGTCCCCGCTGCGCCGGGACGCTCCCTCCCAGCCCTCGAAAATCGTCTCGAGGACCTCCTGGAGGGACCGCACCCCTATGCAGCGTCCATCGTGTTCCTGTGAAAGCTGTTCGGAGTTGCTTGCCGGCATCAGCCAGGCGTTAAAGCCGAGCTTGGAGGCCTCCGCGGCCCGGAGCGCGCTGTGCCCGACCCCCCTCACTTCGCCTGCCAGCCCGACTTCGCCCCAGACGACGAGGTCCTGCGGAAGCGGCTTGTCCAGGTAGCTGCTGATGAGGGCGACCGTTAGCGCGAGGTCGGTCGCGGGCTCCACCAGCCGCACCCCGCCGGCCACGTTTACAAAGACGTCCTGCTGCGCGAAGTTAAAACCCAGCTTTTTTTCGAGCACGGCAAGGAGTAAAGAGAGCCGGTTTGTATCGACACCCATGCTGGTTCGGCGCGGCTGCGTCCAGCCGGTCGCGCTTACAAGCGCCTGGAGTTCGACAAGTATCGGCCGTGTGCCCTCGACCGAACAGGCGACCACCGAGCCCGAAACCCCCCTTGGCCGCTCGGCCAGAAGTACGCCCGAAGGGTTCGGGACTTCCTCCAGGCCGCTTTCCTTCATTTCGAACACCCCGACTTCGTTGGTGGACCCGTAGCGGTTTTTGACCGCGCGAAGCAGCCGGAAGGTGTGGGTCCTGTCGCCTTCGAGGTAGAGGACCGTGTCCACGAGGTGCTCGAGGGTGCGCGGGCCGGCGATGGCCCCCTCCTTTGTGACGTGGCCGACTAAAAAAATTCCGATTCCCGCTTCTTTCCCCGCTCTCATGAGCCTCTGAGCGCATTCCCGCACCTGGCTGACCGATCCCGGGGCCACATCCAAAAGCCTCGTGTACATGGTCTGAATGGAATCGACCGCTACGACCAGCGGGGGCTTTTTCTGCATTTCATCGAGAACCGCTTCAAGAGAGGTTTCCGAATAGATGAACAGGGCCGGTGAGGAAATTCCAAGCCTTTGAGCGCGGGATTTTAGCTGCTGGGGGCTCTCCTCGGCGGAAACGTAAAGAACGGCGCCATCTCCCGCCATCCTGGCGAGGGCCTGAAGAAGAAGGGTGGATTTGCCGATCCCCGGGTCTCCCGCCAAAAGGACGAGCGACCCTTTTGTGAGCCCACCTCCCAACACCCTGTCCCACTCGCCTATTCCCGTTTGGTAACGGAGGTCTCCGTCGGACTCGATTTCGTCGAGGCTTTGCGGGTGGGCCGATGCGGCTTTGGCAAGCTTTGCGGTCGCTTTTCCCGTCCCCACCGCCGAAAACTCCTCGGAGAAGCTGTGCCAGACCTGGCATTCGGGGCATTTGCCCATCCATTTGGGGCTTGCATAACCGCACTGCTGGCACCTGTAAATAAGTTTGCGCTCTGCCATCTCTTGCCTCTTCTCCATCTAAAGATTTAGACAGGATTAACAGCCACTCAGTCAATCAGGTCCATCCGGGCTGAGTCTTTGGCCTCCAAATTTGCCAATCACGTCAAGCCGGCTGCCTTTATAATCCTGTTAATCCTGTCCAAAAGTATTTCCTGTCAGCGCGGCCGCCAAAAAACTAAAAGACTTGGACAGGATTAACAGGATTAAGAGCCAATCAAAATCTTTTTCCGTCAATCCGGTCGATCCGGTCCGGCCGGGCCAAGTTTTGGCCTCCCTGTTTCTCGTTCGTGTTGTCGAGCCGGCTGTTTTTTCTTAATCCTGTAAATCCTGTTAATCCTGTCCAAAAGTATTTCCTGTCAGCGCGGCCGCCAAAAAACTAAGAGACTTGGACAGGATTAACAGGATTAACAGGATTAAGAGCCAATCAAAATCTTTTTCCGTCAATCCGGTCGATCCGGTCCGGCCGGGCCAAGTTTTGGCCTCCCGGTTTCTCGTTCGTGATGTCAGGCCGGCTCTTTTTTTAATCCTGTAAATCCTGACCCCAAAGCGGCTGTAGGCTTTTCCATACAGTGCGGCCTCCCGCTCATTGGAGCGACCTTTGCCTGGGCTCATTGGCATGAATCCTGTATCCATCAATGTCCCGGGTTTTGACCGGCCGCTATTGACTTAGTCGAGGAACTAAATTATGGTTCCAAACCAGTTCCCAATTGATAGTCCACCAACAGAGTTGACTGAGAAAGTCGTTTTAAGCCGTCGGGCAATGCGAATGAAAATGACTATTTTTTCACGGGTGATGATCGCCCAGAGTACTCTGATAATGATCATCATCGCCATCAGTATTTTTGCCGTAAGTAAGCTTCGCCTCGTTTCGCAGCTAAATACGCAGGCGCTTACGGTCGACGCGCGCTGCGTAAGCGATGAGAAAGCGCTTCTCAAAAGCTTCCTGGACGAAATGCGAAACGCCGAGGAGTATTTTCTCATGCGCGATCTTTCGTTTCGGGATGAATGCAAAAATGATAGAGGCGACTTTGAAAAATCCGTCGTAAAAATCCGCCAGGTTATCGGCTCCAGGGACGAAAGGCGCCTTTTGAGCCGGATCGAATCGGTTCACGGTCAATACGTGAAGCGGACCGATCTGGCCAATTTTGGCCGGGGCGGCTCTGAAGCGGCGAGATCCGGCCTGGGAGACCAAATAATCCGGAAGATCAACGAGATGGTTCGGCTGCGCGAACAGGCGGCCTCCCGCAAGATGGCCACAGCCAGGGACAGTGCGGCAGATGCTGCGCGGGTGATGTTCTGGCTCGCTTTGTCCGGAATCGCCGGCGCTTTTGTCATGGCTTGCATCCACGCTCGCAGCATCAGCAATCCGCTAAGGGGGCTGGCGCGGGAAATGCGGGCCATCGGGCGGGGTGAATTTTTCCGCACGGCCAGGGTCGAGGGCCCGGCGGAGGTGATCGAGCTGGCGAAGTCTTTCAACCGGATGGCCGTCGAACTCGAGCACCTCGACCGCCTTAAGGCCGATTTTACGGCTCATGTCTCCCACGAGTTGCGCACGCCTCTTACCGCCATTCGCGAAGGGACCGCGCTGCTGCTCGAAGGAATTTCGGGGCCACTGACCTCCAGTCAGCGTGAAGTGTTGGAGGTGGTTAGAAATCACAGCCAGCGCCTCTTTAAAAGCATTTCCTCGATGCTCGACCTGTCCAAGATGGAAGCGGAGATGATGGATTACGAATTCACTATGTGCGACCTGAAGTCCCTTATCGGCAAATCGATCGAGGGGGTCGATCTGATCGCCCGTAAAAGGGAGATTCGGTTGTGCTGCAGCGTGGCGGAGCCCATTCCGATGTTCCAGGCCGATGAGCGAAGAGTTCAGCAGGTTTTCGACAACCTGCTCAGCAACGCTTTGAAGTTTTCCCCATCCGGGGGGGAGGTTCGGGTCGAGGCATTTGCGGTAAAAAGCGCCAACCGGCGGCCCGCCGCGGTGGAAGTCCGGGTCTCCGATCAGGGTCCGGGTATCCCTGCTGAAGAAATACATAATATCTTCAAACACTTCTACCAGAGCAGACACCCGAATGCAAAGGGCCGGCAAGGGACCGGGCTCGGCCTGGCTATCGCCCGGCATATAGTCGAGGCCCACAGGGGAAGAATCTGGGCGGAAAGTGTAATCGGGTGCGGCTCGACCTTCCACGTGGTTTTGCCCATGGTAGCGGAGGTGTGTTCGACTGCTCAGCCTTCAACCTTGCCGATTCGAGCTGCAAATGGGTAAAAAGAGATTCCTCCGCCAGGCGGCGGCCTTTTTCGTCCTGGTTCTAATTGCCGGCTGCGTGCCCTCGCATGTAAAGCCGGTCTCGGAGGCGCCGCGGCCGTCCGTGTTTCCTCCCCGGGCCGTCCTTGAGTCCGGCGATTACAAAACCTTTTTCACCGAAAATTCGGCGGTCCTCAAAGCCTGTCCGGAACCGGCCAAATGCTCCGTGGCGCTTTTTAACCTCTGCTTTCTTTACGCCTATCCCAAAAGTCCCTACTACGACCCGTCAAGGGCCCTCCGGTATATATCGGACCTGGTCGCCGGGGCGCCCGGGACTCCGTGGGCGGCCGAGGCCGGCGTCTGGCGGGAATTGATCGTAAGGGAAATGAAAGAGAAAAACCTGCGCCGCGCTATGGCTCGCCGGAAGCTCAAGTCAAAAGAGGCCGATTTGCAGGATAAAGCGGCCATGGCAAAGGACTGGCAAGTGGACCGCCAGATCCTGGAAGATGAAATCAGGTCCAAAGACGAAATCATCGGCGAGCTTACCAGGCAGCTCAAAGGTTCGCGGAAAATCGATATCGAGATGGAAAAAAAGGAGCGGGGGCTTCCCCATTGATAAGTCTTTAACTGTGGAACCACTTTCCCCCGGGGGGCGAGGGGGTGGTTTCCAATTTGCGGGCGGGGGCAGGGGTTTATGGCTAAGGAAAAAATTCTCGCGGTCGATGACGACCCCGGGTTGTTGACACTTATGAAGGCGCGTCTTGAAGCGGCCAAATACGAGGTCACCGTTGCCGCCGGAGGCGAGGAAGCCATTGCGTGTGCAAGCGAAAACATTTTCAGCGCCGCCATCCTCGACTTCAAGATGGACGACATGGACGGCATTGCCCTCATGGAGCGGCTGCTAAAAATCCAGCCCTATCTGCCCGTGATCCTCCTCACTGCTTACGCGACCATCGAACGGGCCGTGGAGGCCACAAAAAAGGGGGCCTACGACTTTTTGACCAAGCCTTTCGAGGCCAAGGACCTTTTGTACCGGATCGAAAAGGCCCTCGAAGTCGGCCGTTTGAAAGTGGAGGTCGACCGGCTCCGCCACTTGGTAAAGCAGAGGTACCGCTTCGATAATATCATCGCGTCGAGCGCCAAGATGCAGCACATATTGAACCAGGTCGCACAGATAGCCTCGACCGATTCGACCGTGTGCCTCTACGGGGAAAGCGGCACCGGAAAAGAACTTATGGCCAAGGCCATTCATCTGAGCAGCCCCAGGTCCAAAGGCCCCTTTGTGGCCATAAACTGCGGGGCTATTCCCGAAGGGTTGCTTGAAAACGAGCTCTTCGGCCACGTTAAGGGCGCCTTCACCAGCGCCGACGGCCCGAAGAAGGGCTTGCTCCAGATGGCTGACGGGGGCACGCTTTTCATGGATGAGATCGCCGAGCTCTCCCCGCCCCTCCAGGTGAAGCTTTTGCGGGTCTTCCAGGACCGCGAATTCTTTTCGGTTGGCGGGGTAAAGCCTATAAGAATCGATATCCGCCTGGTAACGGCAACCAATCAGGACCTCTGGAAAGCCATCCAGGAAGGCAGGTTCCGGGAGGACCTCTATTACCGCATACATGTCATACCCATCTTCCTGCCGCCGTTGCGTGAAAGGATTGAAGACGTGCCGCTTTTGGCCAGCCACTTTCTCCAGCATTTCAACCGGGAGATGAATAAATCCGTCAAGGGGTTCTCTCCCGAGGTGATGCAGCGGCTCATGCTCCACGGCTGGCCGGGTAACGTTCGGGAACTGGCGAATGTGGTGGAAAGGGCCGTGGCCCTGTCGAGTCAGGCGGTGATAAGCGTCGAATCCCTTTTCCTGGGCGGCGCCGAGTCGCTTACCCCAAAGAGGCTCATGCCGCTCGACGAGGCCAGGGAAGAGCACGACAGGGCATACCTTACCCAGGTGCTCACCGAAACCGCCGGCAACGTGTCCCGGGCCGCGGTTCTTGCGGGAAGGTATCGCGCGGAGTTATACAAGATGATGCGCAAGCACGGCATCAACCCCTCCGATTTTAAAGCCAATTGACTCTGTCTTTTTTTCCCTTCGACCCTGTAGTCTAAAACCTGCATTTTGTGCGCTCGAATAGCCGCAGATCCGCTCCCGGTAAGCATTTATGTCATGGCATGCCGTATGCATTCAACATATGTAGCTTTGGCTGGGTTATTTGGATGCGTGACCTGGAAATTAGAAGGATCCGGTATGAGAAGAGTGCTGGTGGTCGACGACGATGAAGATCTGCTCTTTATCATTGGGGAATATCTGAATATGAACGGCATTGAATGCCATACCGCCCTCGGGGTCTCCCGGGCGCGACAATGCCTCCTTCGCCGCGACTACGACTTGGTCCTGTCGGACTTGCAGATGCCGGGCGAATCGGGTTTGGAGCTTTTCCGTTTCCTCTCGTTCAGGTGTCCGGGCATGCCGTTCATACTGATGAGCGGCAATCTCGATGCTCGGACCAGGCGGGAAGCTTTGAGAATGGGCATATGCCGTTTTCTTGAAAAACCTTTCGAACTGAGTGTTTTGGCGCGCCTCATAAACAGTCCGGTTCCATGCCAGGCTCATGCCGATATCGGAGCGCCGGCGGCATGAGGCTTTTCTCCTGCGTAGGGGCGGGGTTTATCCCCGCCCGAGCCCGATCGTGAACGCAATTTGGTATGAGGTGTTGGAAGTCCAGAGGAGGGGGGAAAAAGATGAAGTTACTCAAGTGGGTGGTGATTCTTGCCTTCGTCTCTTGCGCCTGCGGGTGCGCGGGAATGGATGCGACCGATCAGCGGGTGCTTAGCGGCGGGGCGATTGGTACGGCTGCCGGTTTGGGGGCTGCCGCCATCGTAGGGGCCCCCCTGATCGTCGGGGTTGCCGCCGGGGCGGCCGCCGGAGCGGTCGGGGGCGCGGTAATCGACCAGATGCAGCTAAGGTAGTGTTGTAATACCGCTTTGCTCCATCCCACCTTTTGCCCCTGCAATTACTGGATGCAAGGCGGATCTGTGGGGGGCCGGACCCTGAGAATGGACCCGGCCCTCTCAAATTTTAAGGCTCCAATATCGGAAACAGTTTCGTAGTTCCTGCAGTACCCCCACTTCGTCATTCCGGCAGATTGTAGGGCGGAGGCGCGAGGCGGGGTCGCCTCACCCTGACAATTACCCACACGTGCACCCGAGGTGTCGGATACCAATTCAAATTCCCCCCTCTTTCTAACGAGGGGCCAATTTCCCCCCTTTTCTAAAGGGGAGCTAATTTCCCCCCCTTTTCTAAAGGGGGGCAGGGGGGATTTTAATGCCGCGCCCATTTAACAGAAACCTCAAACCCTTTGCCAGAGCTCTTCGCAAGAATATGACAGACGCCGAACCCGCCGGGGGCGGTTCTTTTGGGCAAAAACGCAAGCGTTGCCCACCATGAAGTTTCCGAGGAGAAAGCAACTCATCTGTGATCCTGCTTTTTAGATAGCCGTTCCACTCGCCGCGGCGCAGCCGCCGGAGTGTCGATATGGTATGCAGTAGCACACTAGTGTACTTTAAAAATTGCTATTTGACATTTATCAACTACAAGCGTAGCCTTCGGCCGTGCGAGAATTGGTCGCAGGGTAGGTGAAACCCGTCGCCTTGATGGCTGAAGGTAAATAATGAACTCAACTAAAAGAAGCACTTTCACCAGGCCGATGAAGCTTGAAGATTCCGTGGAAATATCCCGTCTCCACGGGCTGGCCGCCAAAAGACCCGTTGACGCCGACTTCGTGAGGCTGCTCGAGGCTCATATCATGGACGGGGAGTCGGCCTGTTTTGTCGCCGAATTCGAGGGAAGGGTGGTGGGGTTTATAATCGCCCAGCTGCTGACACTTAGTTTCGAGCAGGAAAAAGGCGCCTGGGTTGTGGCCATGGGGCTAGCCCCGGGGGTTGCCGAACAAGACATCGGCGTGGAGCTTGCGGCTGAAATCCTGAGATACTGTGAGACCCGTGGAATCGGCTGCGTGCACGCTTCGGTAAAATGGAACAGTGGAGACCGCCTCTCGTTATTCAGGCTGCTTGGCTTCGAGAGAAGCGAATTTATGAACCTGACAAAAAAAACTGAATTGAGTGGAGCTGGGCTGCCGGGATGCAATGGCCTCTAAAAGATTTGGTGATCGTAATCAAGGGAGCGGGGGAGATGTCCTCGGGAATAGCTTCGAGGCTTTTCCGCGCTAATCTGAGGCGGATTTTGATGCTTGAAACCGCGGCTCCTCTGGCGATCAGGCGGTTTGTCTCTTATAGCGAGGCGGTCCATGACGGGACGATGACAGTTGAAGGAATCGAGGCGGTGAGAGTCTCTGGCAGGGAGGAAGTCCTCGACGCTTGGCGGGCCGGCAGGATACCGGTCCGGGTTGACCCGGAATGGGAAAGCATCGGGGATTTAAAGCCGGGGGTTGTGATCGATGCGATCCTGGCCAAGCGAAACCTGGGAACCTCCATCCGGGATGCTTCGCTTGTAATCGCCCTCGGCCCGGGATTTTCCGCCGGCAAAGACTGTCACGCGGTCGTGGAGACTAATCCCGGGCACAACCACGGCCGGCTCATCTACCGGGGGGGAGCGGAAAAGAACACCGGGGTGCCGGGCGCTGTGGGCGGGCTCACCTGCGAGCGCATTTTGCGTTCGCCCTCGGAGGGCAGGTTTATTCCCGAAAAGCGGATTGGCGACGCTGTCCGCAAAGGCGAGCTGATCGGTCGGGTAGGCGGCGAACAGGTCGTGGCCGAAATTGATGGTGTGTTGCGTGGCCTGATCAGGCCGGAATTTCGTGTCAGCCGCGGCCTCAAGATCGGAGACATTGATCCCGGAGGCGATACCGATCGCTGCCACACGATTTCCGATAAGGCAAGGGCGGTTGGCGGAGCCGTCCTTGAAGCTATTCTCGCTCACCGGGTCAACTCCTGCGGTGAAAAAAATTGCGCCTCCGGCAAGTCCCCGAATCTGCCCCATGTGACATCTGCGGCCTGAAGACCGCTAAATCCCGCGCCATATACCCTCCGTAAGCCGCTCATTTCTCTTAGGGTGAGCAAAGCCTCACCCTGACAATTATCCTTCCAGGTCGTCGGATACCAATTCAAATTTCCCCCTTTTAGAAAAGGGGAGTTAAAATCCTCCTTTTCTAAAAGGGGGTGCAGGAGGGACTTAATTTCCCCCCTTTTCTAAAGGGGGGGCCGGGGGGATTTTAATGGCGCTACCATCTAACAGAACCCCCAAACCCTTTGTCAGAGCCCTTGGCAAGAACATGACAGAAGCCGAATTCCGGCAGGGAATCCACAGCCACCCTCCCATTCAGACCCCGTGGGGTGGGCGTGGCACACCCGCCGCGCGCGCAGCGCACCCATCAGGCACTTGACTCTAAGTTAGAATGGTTCTAAACTGCACCCTGTTTCTTAAAGACTGAACTTCATGCAATCTCGGGTCTATGCCGTTTTGGCTGAAAAACCGGGATGGCTTGGATGCCGGCGTGATTAACCGCTTCTTTCGTAAAAGATAAGGAGGGAGTCCATATGAAAAAAACTTGCGCTCATTGTGGTCACGCGAGCGATGGACAATTCGTGGGGGACATTTGCCCGCAATGTGGGCTGACGTACTGGAAATGCGGCAAGTGCGGCTTTCTCGCAACGGCTGCCCGCCCGCCCGAAACCTGTCCCGGGTGCGGGGAAAAATGTGATTTCCTGAACGTCACCTGCTATACGCCCGATTGCGGAGGACCCGGCTCGATCGACCCGCGTCTGTGACGGGTGTCGAGGGGGTATGTTTACCTTAACCTGGAAAAACAAATCTATTAGGAGAAAATAACGATGCCCAAAGCAGCCATAATCTTTGCGACGCGAACAAATCAGACCCGGAAGATTGCTCAATTGATCGGGGAAGGGATGCGTTTTGAAGGCTTTGACGTTGACTTGCTCAATGTCAACCAGGCCGGCGGCGAAAATTTACTGGACGGCTACGACGCGGTTGTTCTGGGGTCGGCCACCTACCATGGCGAGATGCTTCAATCGATGAAGACCTTCCTGTTTTCCGCCGAGAAGGCAAATCTCGAAGGCAAAGCCGGCGGGGCGTTCGGGGCTTTTGGCTGGAGCGGGGAGGCGCCGGGGCGCATTTTCGACACCATGACCCATGTCCTCAAGATGAGCATGGTGGGGGGGCCCCTCAAGCTAAAGTCGGCCGACCTTGGCGGCGGAAACAAGATGGCTCAGGATTACGGGCGGGAAATAGCCAAAAAGGCACTCGATTCGAAATAACTTCTGCGCCTTGTCGGGGAGACGATATGGAAATTGTTGAGTACAAAAAAATTCTTGAAATGGCGATAGGCAATGAGATAGCCGCTCATGATTTCTACAAAAGCATTTGTGAAAAGACCGGGGATAAAAGCCTGAAACAATTGTTTTCCGAGCTGGCCGAAGAGGAGCGCAAGCACAAGATTTTCCTGGAAGGTTTTCTGACCGGGGCAAAACCCTTTCATTTTGCCGAGGTCCTCGATTACAAGGTGGCCGAAACCATCGATAAACCCAGACCTTCTATCGACATGAAGCCGGCTGATGCAATCGGTTTGGCCATGAAGGAAGAAGAAGACGCCATGCTGCTCTACCAGGGCCTGGCCAATTCCAGTACGGATTCCGACCAGAAGCAGATGTTTGTGACTTTATCGAACATGGAAAGATCGCACAAGGTAAGGCTCGAAGAACTCTACACCTCGATGGCCTATCCGGAAGTCTGGTAGACCGGCCCGCGTGCTTCAGGCTGCCAAACGCAAAAAGGGGCCGGTCCTTAAAAGGACCGACCCCTTGAATTTTCTGGAGGCGGCAAGCGGATTTGAACCGCTGTATAACGGTTTTGCAGACCGCTCCCTTGCCACTTGGGTATGCCGCCATCAACAATCTGTTACATTACTCTAAAAGACGCGCCGGGTCAAGCGGCAATGCAAAAGGCAATTAAGATGGAGTCAGGCTTCTTAGCCCTGGACCAGCTTAAAGCCCGAAAGACCCGCGTAGTACCCGGACTCGTCGAGTTCTTCCTCGATTCGAAGCAGTTGATTGTACTTGGCTAGCCTGTCGGATCTCGAAAGCGAACCCGACTTTATCTGGCCCGATCCTACGGCCACCGCGAGGTCGGCGATGGTCGTGTCTTCGGTTTCCCCGGAGCGGTGTGAGATCACCGTCGTGTAACCCGCACGGTGGGCCATGTCTATCGCCTGCATGGTCTCGGTTATGGTGCCGATCTGGTTCAGCTTGATCAGGACCGAGTTGGCGATTCCTTCGGCTATGCCCTTTGAGAGTATCTTCGTATTGGTTACGAAAATATCGTCTCCTACCAGTTGAAGGTCCGCCCCGAGTTTATCGGTAAGGGCCTTCCAGCCGTCCCAGTCGCCTTCGGCCAGCCCGTCTTCGATCGAAATCAGCGGGTAGCGGTCAACCCAGGCGCTGTAGAATTCGATCATTTCCTGCGAGCTTTTTTTCGGGTTCGCCTCGGCTTTGAGCGTGTAGACGCCGTTGTCGTAAAATTCGCTCGCGGCGGGGTCCAGGGCTATGAAGATATCTTCTCCCGGCCGGTATCCGGCGGCCTCGATGGCCTGCATGATCACTTCCATCGCCTCTTCGTTCGAGCGCAGGTTGGGCGCAAATCCGCCCTCGTCCCCGACTGAGGTGCTAAGCCCCTTGGACTTGAGCACTTTTTTCAGGTTGTGGAAAGTCTCCGCCCCCATTCGAAGCGCCTCGCGAAAAGTGGGCGCCCCCGCGGGCACGATCATGAACTCCTGGATGTCGATATTGTTGTCCGCATGGGCGCCCTCCGTTCAAAACGTTCATCATGGGCACGGGCAAAATGTTGGCCGACACCCCTCCCAGGTAGCGGTAGAGGGGCATTTCGCTCTCGGCCGCGGCTGCTTTGGCTACCGCCATGCTGACCGACAAAATGGCGTTGGCTCCGAGGCGGCTTTTGTTTTCCGTCCCGTCGAGGTCGATCATGAAACGGTCTATGCCCGTCTGGTCGCTTGCCTCCATCCCGATGAGTTTTGGCCCGATCTCGTCGTTTACGTTTTGCACGGCGGTAAGGACCCCTTTTCCCATGAACCGGTCCGGGTCTCCGTCGCGAAGCTCGAGTGCCTCTCTTGAGCCCGTCGAGGCGCCCGAAGGTACGGCCGCGCTCCCCATATAGCCGCTGTCGAGCAGAACTTCCGCCTCGATGGTGGGGTTTCCGCGCGAGTCGAGTATTTCTCTTGCCTTAACCGAAAGAATCTCACTCATATCCTTGCCTCCTTTTTTTGGGGACTGAATTTTCATGGGTTGTCAGGATTAAATCTTTGTCCCTCCCGGTAGTCCTGCAACCCCGTCGGCTAGCCGGGCGCGGCGGGTTTACTTACGAGCCGAAAGCCGCGCAGATGCTAAACATACAGGATAAACCTAAAACTGCATTGACCATTTTGTTAAATTACTATTAAAATATTGAGTTTAAATCAAATAATACTTCGAAAGGATTTCTGATGGCAGCCGTTCTCACCGCCGGTGAACTGCGAAAGGGCGCCAAGCTCGAAATTGATGGCGAACCCTATCTTATCGTGGACTTCGAATTTACCAAACCCGGAAAAGGCCAGGCGCTCTATCGCTGCCGGCTAAAAAACATGATCACCGGTGCTCAGTTCGACCGCACCTATCGGTCGGGCGACAAATTTAACACTGCGGACCTCGAAGAACAGGAAATGCAGTATCTCTACAATGACGGCCAGACCTTCCACTTCATGAACATGTCGAGCTTCGAGCAAATCGAGATGTCTGGCGAGGCCGTGGGAGATGCGTCCAACTTTCTTGTCCGAAAATCTGATGGTGAGCGTGCTCCTTTTTGATGGACGGCCCATAGCGCTTACGGTTCCCAATTTCGTCGATCTGCAGATCGTCTCGTCCGCCCCCGGAATCAAGGGCGACACCGCCTCCGGGGCTACAAAACCGGCCACGCTCTCGACCGGCCATGTCATCCAGGTCCCCCTGTTCGTCGAAGAAGGCGAAACAGTTCGGATCGATACGAGGAATGGCCAGTATGTGGAGCGCGTAAAAGTCTGATGGAAGTAGATGAAAAAGGGGCCCTTGGCCAAAAGAGGCGGTTTCTCGAACTCCGATGCCGCGTCCTTAAACTTGTTCGCGCCTTTTTTGAAAGTGAAGGGTTCCTTGAGGTCCAGACGCCGCTGCTTACCGCCGCTCCGGCCCCGGAGGTCCACATCAGCCCGGTTGCGGCCGGCCCTTGCCTTTTTCTGTCCACCAGTCCCGAACTTCACATGAAGCGGTTGCTTGCCGCGGGTTTTGAAAAGATCTGCCAGATAACCCGCTCTTTCCGGGCGGGTGAGCACGGCAGGTTCCATCACCCCGAGTTCACGATCCTCGAGTGGTACCGCTCAGGCGCAGATTATAAAGACTTGCAGCGGGACTGTCAAAAGCTGGTCCGCTTTGTCGGAGGCGAGGTCGCCGGGCGGGGCGGCCTGCGCTTTCAGGGCGCCGGTCTCGAGTTTGAGTCCCAATGGGAGCGGGTTTCGGTAAGGGATGCGTTTAAAAAATTTGCCGGCTGGGACCCTGGCCCTCGCCCCGACGAGGACCGCTTCGATCTCGACATGTCGCAAAAGGTTCAGAAAAACCTCGGGTTTCCGACTCCATGCATACTCGAAGACTACCCGGCAAGCCTCGCGGCCCTGGCCCGGATAAAACCCGGAGATCCCGGGGTTGCCGAAAGGTTCGAGCTTTTCTGGGCGGGAGTCGAGTTGGCCAACGGGTTTAGCGAACTGACCGACCCCTTCGAGCAGAGGATGCGTTTTCTTTCGGCAATCGAGGCTAAAAAACGCTCCGAGGGGATCGACTATCCCATGCCGGAAGCCTTCCTGTCGAGCCTTGAACACCTTGGCCCGTGCGCCGGAATCGCCTTCGGGGTGGACCGGTTTGTAATGCTGCTCTCGGATGCCGAAAGTATCGACGATGTCGTGGCCTTCGGGCCGGAAACGGCCTGATCTCCTCCCTATGGCGAAGCCTCCGGTTAGTGATTATGGAAAGTGCTGACGGAGGTGGTGTTCTTATGGAAAACAGAAAAAAAGCGAGCAGGCTTGACTATACGGCGTTGCGCGATCTTGCGCGGTCCCGCAACATCAAGTACGTGGAGGCGCGGGGCCTGGATACGAGAAGGGGCGTGCGCTTTACCAAGGACGGATACGACTGGATAGCGGTGGATTCGGACTTGCCCGTAAACGAAAAAATAAGGGCGTTGGGATTCCTGCTGGAATATGAGCCGGTCGAGGTGGCCGAAACCCTCGGGTTCAAGGGCAGGCTGGAGGGTGGTTCTCTTACCCCTGTTCTGACCATGTGCTGTCCGTAAACCAGCGCGTGGCCAAAGCTGTGGGGATTCAATTCCCCCCTTTTCTAAAGGGGGGCTAGGGGGGGTTTTAATCGCGCAAAGAAGACCTCGGGCTGAAAGGAAAATTTCCCTTCAGCCCTTTTTCAGCGGCTGCGCCGCGGGCGACTGTGCCACGCCCACCCCACGGGAAGCCGGGTACCAAATTCCCACCTTTTCTAAGAGTGTCCCAAATTCCCCCCTTTTCTAAAGGGGGGCAGGGGGGATTTTAATACCGCTCCCATCCAACAGAACCCCCAAACCCTTTGCCGGAGCGTTTCGCAAGGTTCAAACCTGGAGGTGGTTCGATGTCGTGAGGGATTTTTTGAAGCCCTAGCGGTAAGGTTAGCCGCCCCCCAATCCGGACCCCGCGGTGAAGGCGAGGCACACCCGCTGCGGCGCAGCCGCCACACTCGCCTGCGGCGCAGCCGCCGCAGCCGCCGGCTTACCCGCCCAAACACTCGTTTACCGCTTTGAGCGCCGCCTCGTAATCGGGTTCGCTCGTGATTTCTTTTACCAGTTCGACATACCGGATTTTTCCACCGGGGTCCACCACGACTACAGCCCTTGCCAGCAACCGGAGTTCTTTTATCAAAAGTCCGTACCCCAGGCCGAAGGAAGCTCCCCGGTGATCGGAGAGGGTGGTTACGTGAGAAACACCGGCCGCGCCGCACCACCTCTTTTGGGCAAAGGGAAGGTCCATGCTGACTGCGACAACTGCGACCCGTTCGCTAAGACCCGCTGCTTCCTGGTTGAATCTGCGGGTTTCGAGGTCGCAGACAGGAGTATCCAGGGAGGGCACGGAAACAATTACGACTACCTTGCCCGCGTAGGCAGACAACCTTACCGGCGCAAGGCCGTTGTCGAGTAGCTCGAAATCGGGGGCCTTGTCGCCGGCCTTGACCTCATCTCCAACCAGGGTTAGCGGCTGACCCCGCATGGTAACCGCATTCGGTCGCTCAACCATAATCCTCCTTTGCCATCAAGTGTTTATTGGGTTTGATAGAGTTTTCAAATGATAGTTCCCCGGGTCCACTGTTGCAATGGACTCGCGCCGGAATAGGTAAAATTATCTCTTATGGAAAAAATATTTTATCCGATCAATGAGTAGCCGAACTTGTCGCATCGAGTCCGTTTCGATTCGAATAAATACGCGCCGACAAGGCCCGGACGGTCGGAGGGAAGGGAAGCTTGGTTTTAACGAGGAGGGGTAAAGATGTGCTCGATGAGATGCGGCAGGCGTGTTGGAATTTTGCTTTTCACTCTTTCGATCCTGGCTGTTGCGGCGTTGTGCGGGTCTGTCTCGGTCAGCGCGGCGGACCTGACCGTAGACACGAGCGTGGGCAACTCACCTTATAATGTCACCACGAGCATCGGCTATGACAATGAGTCGGTGGGCGTCAGCCCGCAGGGCGGGATAATGAATCAGTCCGGCTACACCAATACGGTCAACAACGCGCTCAGTGTGGGTCTAAACGGCGGTGCGAGCGGAACATACAACCTTGGCGGGACGGGCGCCATCCAGATGTCGGGGACCCTCGGCCTCCCGGAGACGACGGTCACCACGGGCTTTTCGTTTGAATACGTCGGCAGCAACGGAGGCGCGGGGACTTTCAATCAAACCGGGGGGACCAATACCATCATCGGCGGCGAGATGTTTGTCGGGTCCGACATTTTTTCCGGGTCGGGGAAGGGTTCCACCGGCGTGTACAACCTCAGCGGCGGGAGCATTTTAATCAGCAAATTAATAGAGGGTTCCAGCAACCTGGAGGGTTCCGGCGCCGAACTGATAGGCGACAGCGGCGGAAACGGGACGTTTAACCAGACGGGCGGGTACAATTTGTGCAACAACGGGGTGTTTATCGGGTCCGACGGCGCGTGGCGGCTGGCTGGGACCCTGATGACCGGCTCTACGGGCGTATACAATCTCAGCGGCGCCGGTAGCGTCCTTAACACAGGCGGGGCGGCGATAGTCGGCGACAGCGCCGATGGCGGCGAGGTAGTGGGCGATGGCGGGGGTACGGGGACGTTCAATCAATTTAGCGGGACCAATATTGCAACAGATGGCGGCCTGGCTGTGGGCTCCGACGTTTACGGGTCGGGCGTGGGCGGCGTGGGCGTGTTCAACCTAGGCGGGGGTGGCCTCGTTGCTTCCGGATTGCCTCAAGCTGTCGGCGGCGAAGTAATAGGCACATGCCGTGGAATCGGTACGTTCAACCAGACGGGCGGGACCAATACGGTCCTGGCAGGCCTGTTTGTCGGGTCCAACATCAATTATTCCCTGTCCCCGTCCCCAATCGTACCCGTGGGAGGCACGGGCGTATACAATCTCAGCGGCGGCGCCTTGACGGCCCAAGGGGGGAGCGCGGTGTACTACGGTCCGACGGTTTTCGTACCCGGCGAGTCCATAGGCGAAGGCGGGGGTACGGGTACGTTTAACCAGAGGGGCGGTACAAACACGGTCACAGACGGCCTGTGTGTCGGCACGGACTTGTTTCAATCGAGTGAGGGTCCGGGCGCGGGCGCCTACAATCTCAGCGGCGGCGCCCTTAACGCCGTTGGAAACGGGACGCCCGGTTCGGCGGATTTCATGCCTGGCGAGACAATAGGCGACGGCGGGGGCACGGGGAAGTTCACCCAGACGGGCGGGACCAATACGGTTACCGGCGGGCTGTATGTGGGCTCCGACATATTGGGGAATGGTACGGCCGGCGTCGGCTCCTACAATCTCTATGGCGGCGTCCTGCGGGCGGACTTCGAATATGTGGGCGGCGGTGGCGCGGGAACTTTCGCCCAGACCGGCGGGAGCAATACAGTCTCCGGCAGCGGCGCCGAATACGGCATCGAAATGAACGGCGGCACGTACCACCTGAACGGCGGGACGCTTAGCGCCAACTCCATCGACGGGAACCTCGACAACGAAGGCGGGACCTTCATCCCCTCAAAAGCCGGGTCCGTTTTTACCGGCAACTACACGCAGGGCAAAAACTCCGTTTTGCAGATAGGCATAGCTTCGGCGGACAACTACACCTGGCTCGACATGGCCAATACCGGAAAGGCGACGTTTAACGGCGGCACGATAGCTCCTGTGCTCCAGGGCGGTTTCGTCCCCGATCCCGGCCAAACGTTTGACGTCATCATGAACGCGCAAAGCATAACCGGCGCACCCACGGTTGCAAACTTCACCGCGACTCTGGTTGGAGTGGAGGAAAATCTCGCCGACCCGGGGATAGCGATCGGCGCCGTTCGCGATTACGCCAATTCCGCGCTCACCCTGACACAGAACCAACAGCAGGTTGGAAACATGCTCAACAAGGTTTCCGGAACCACTACCGGGGACCTCGGGACCGTTTTGCACGCTATCGACAGCATCCCGACTTCCCAGGCCAATTCGGTTGCCAACGTCTATCAGCAGATCTCGCCGGACATGGCGGCCTCATTGGCCAACCTGGGCTTTGCGGCGTCCGCCTATTTCCGGCAGGACTTAAGCGAACGGATCACAAGCCTTCGCTACGCCGGCCTTGCAGACGAAAACCCCGGAGTCGCCGGCGGGGAATGCCCCGCTTTGGCCATGGATCTCGGGGGGGCTTCAGCACTTCAAGGCGCCGGGTCCCGCGCGGCCGGGCAGGTGAACGGGTGGAATTTCTACGCCGACCCGCAGGTCTTCTGGGGCTCCCAGGGTTCCACCGCAAACCAGACGGGATATAATTTTTCCATTGGCGGGCTTACCGCCGGGGCGGACTACCGGGTAAGAGACGACCTGCTTGTCGGCGTCGCCGGCGGATACGGCCATACGGACGCGGGGTTCTACAACAACCTGGGAAATGTGCAAAACGACACCGTGCCCGTCAACCTTTATGCGGCTTACTTTCCCGGCTGCTTCTACGCCTTCGGGTCCGCCGGGTACGCTGTAAATCTTTTCAGCACGAACCGCCAGATCGCGTTTATCGACCGCACGGCAACGGGTTCGACGACAGGCAACATGTTCAACGGTTACGGAGAGGCGGGCTACGACCTGAGAGCCGGGAATGTTGTGCTCACCCCCATGGCGAGCCTCGCCTATTCCAGCCTCTGGATCAATGGATTCGGCGAAACCGGGGCGGGTTCCCTCGATCTCAACGTTGGCTCGCAGCACGCCGACTCGCTTCAACTCGGTCCCGGCGTGAGGCTCGCGAGCGCCATAAAGTGCGGCCAGGCGGTGGTCGCGCCCCAGTTGTATGCGAGCTACGAGCACGAGTTTTCCAACGACAGCCGGGGTATCGATGCCAATCTTGCCCAGGCGGGCGTCCCGTTCGGTTTCCAGTCCCAGCGGTTGGGCACGGACTTCGGTATGCTTGGCGCGAGCATCACCCTGTTTTCAGGAAAGAACTTTTCCGTTCGGCTGGATTCCAACGCGGAAATAGGGCGCGCCAATTACAGTGCCTGCATGGTCGATGCCGGGCTCAGTTTCAGGTTCTAGAGATTTTTAGGGAAGGCGCAAATCGGTCTAAAAAGAACCAAAGAAGGCCTCGGCCTGTGGAGTCAGGAACTCCCTCATATAAAATTGAATAGAAAACTGTTTGCATCGAATGTTTTTGGAGTTTCCAAAGCCCGAAAGCTAATACCAGGTTGCGTTCAAGATGATACCAATGCGGTGGTATGAGGCTTTCTCCCGCGTAGGGGCGGGGTTTATCCCCGCCCAACTTGGTATAAGTAATTTCCATCGGTTTTCGCGAAAAAAGCACAAGACATTAAATAGAAGGCATCTTCTATTTAATGTCTTCTATCTAAAGAATCCGACGCCCCCGCATCAGGCCTAAAATGGGATTCGTGGCTCTTTTAGCAACCATTTCGGCGCATTGAAAGTATCAACATGCGGTCCCTTCCGAGATACGAAACCAAGTGGCTGCTTTTACCTTACGTCTCGATCAGCCCCGCATTTTCCGACCCGTGAAGTTGCTTGGGGTCCCCCCTTTGGAACTTACTAAGAACATCATTAATTACCGAACATGGATGGAGCATGACAGCGGCCTCACAGGGCAGCGATATTAAAATCTCGATGGAGGCGGTTTTTCCTGTGGGTTAGGCTCTATTTCCCGTTAGCTCCGCGTTGGCGCCAGCCCTGAAGGGGCCGAATATCATAGCCCGGGGCAACGCCCCGGGATGAGGGGCAACGCCCCGGGATGAGGGGCAACGCCCCGGGATGAGGGGCAACGCCCCGGGATGAGGGGCAACGCCCCGGGATGAGGGGCAACGCCCCGGGATGAGGGGCAACGCCCCGGGATGAGGGGCACGGCCCCGGGACCCGATCCGCCCAATGGCCCACAAGGCCCTGAAGGGGCGGAATATCCAATTTCTTAGTATGTCTTTGCCGTTACTGAATCAGTGAGATTTTGCCAAGCATAGAGTTCGGGAATACCTTCTGGTGGTTGAAGAGTTATGGGGTACGGAAAAAAACGAGTGCCAGGCGTCGCTCATGAGCATTGATAGAGGAGAAACCGGTGGCGACGAAATGAAGGAAGCAAAAGGCCAGCCTCGCCGGCGTTGATGCACTTATCGAGGAGATTCTCGTGGACGCTTACGGGGAAGATGAGCAGTTATGGGCTTTCCTGCAGGCTTTCGAGGACAATATCCTACTACCCGCTGATGTCTGTGTAATCGGCGAACCTGTCTCGGTAACCGAGATCGATTACGACGGCAATACTCGCCGCGGCCTAATAGCCGTATGTCGCAAAACAAGCGGGGCAGAGTACGTCATAGCCCTCTCGGAAACAGTATTTCCAGAAGGCGCCCAAGGTGCGCGATATGTTGCGGCATACCTCAAATGGCTTCATGGAGCCCATGTCCGGCATCGAACCACAGCCGCCCGCCGGGGAGAAACGACACAAGGCAAATCATGAGGACATCGATCTGAACAGCCCTGCAAGGCTGATAGTTCTGAGCCTGAAGGAGTCAATAGTTCGTTGTCGGATTCCGGGGACTGATTAAAAAAAAGTAACTGAGCAGGTTAATTATTTTTCGGCCTGTGCTACCTTATGGACATCACCTT
Organism: uncultured delta proteobacterium; assembly: GCA_963813125.1. GTDB lineage: Bacteria > Desulfobacterota > Syntrophobacteria > Syntrophobacterales > Syntrophobacteraceae > SbD1. The sequence continues at coordinate 53,799 of CAWEZA010000094.1, forward strand.
CAAGAACAGGATGCTCCAGAAGGACTTAAAAGAAGGGGTGCGGCTCGAATAGATCCACGGAGCTTTGAGGGCGAAAAAGATCCATATCCGAATGAAGGATCTTCGCGCAGCAAGGACGCTGATGGATTTCTGGCCACATAAAAGTCCGCCGGCCCGGTGTCACGAATTGCCCCGAGGCAAACTCGCATAAATCAAAAGGACATCATGCTGCGCCACGCGTGCGGTTATCCTTTGGCCGACCAGGGCGCGCATACGCGGCTGATCCAGGATTACTTATGGCGCCGGAACATTCGGCACACTGTCATTTACACGGCGGCCAATCCGGCTCGGTTTGAAAAATTGTGGCGATAAGTCAGGCAAAGCTGTAAGGATAACTGTGTTGTATCTGGATCTCGGCGGCGGCATATTCTGTTTGGCGGAATGTTTGATGTTTTGGGGTTGGAACCCCTCTTTATGGACTTTTTATAGAGATGCTGCTCACGCATTTTTATGATGATTTTTCCATGACCAAGGCGGCAGCTAAGTAACAACCAGTCATCAACAATCGATTGAAGCCCTCTATGAAGCTGATCAACAATACCGGCACAAATCGCGTGGTCGATGTATTGCGGCAAGCAGTTCAATACGATGCTTCGCTGGACATCGCCTCCCCTGTTTTATCTCTGTTCGCTTTCTTCGAATTACGAGACCTGCTGAACAATGCAGGTCCGTCACGCCTCATACTCCCTCTTGATGCCGATGGTGATTTGACGCTTCTTGGCTCTCCTGAAGATCGTGCGGCCCGCAATCGGTTGCAGGTTCACTGGCTTGCCGGGGAGTGCGCGAAATGGATTCGTAAAAACACTGAGGTGCGAGCGTCCTCAGCGCTTTTGCCTCAATCGGCTTTCTACGTTCGGGACCCGGACACGACGAAAAGCCGGATTATTACTGGGAATTGTCCCTTTTCAACCGCCGGTCTGGGGCTTGCTCCAGGCAATCAACTCAGCCTGATCCAGTGTACGGAAACGCCCGAGGAGGCAGTGCTCTTTGCCACCTGGTATGAATCCCTATGGAACGTAATACCTGCGTCTTTAAAAGCGAAAGAACGACTGCTGGAGCAGCTTCAAGAAATGGGCGGTCACCGCGCCGCATCGCTCATCTATTACCAGGTCCTCTTTCAACTCTTCAAAGCACGCGGGGATGAACTCGATGAAGAACGGATCGTCAAGTCCGCTACGGGCATTAAGAACACCACCGTTTGGAAAAAGCTCTTCAAATTCCAGCGCGACGGAGTCGTCGGAGCAATAGAAAAACTCGAGCGGTTTGGCGGCTGCATCATTGCCGACAGTGTAGGCCTCGGTAAGACCTTTGAGGGCCTGGCGATCATTAAATATTACGAACTGCGCAATGACCGGGTCCTGGTGCTGGCGCCGAAACGATTGCGGGACAATTGGACGCTCTATAAAGCCAACGACCGCCGCAACATTCTCTCATCAGACCGATTCAACTACGACGTTTTGAACCACACCGATCTTTCCCGTGATGGTGGAACATCGGGCGACATAGACCTTGCGCATGTCAATTGGGGCAATTACGACCTCGTGGTCATCGACGAATCCCACAACTTCCGCAACAAAGCGACGCACCGTGAACGTGAAACGCGTTACGGCCGCCTCATGCGCCGCATCATCAAGGAAGGTGTCAAGACGCGCGTCCTTATGCTCTCCGCCACGCCTGTGAACAACCGTCTGGCGGACCTGCGCAACCAGATAGCCTTCATCACCGAGGGGGACGATGCCGCGCTCTTCGATCATGGCATTCCCAGCATCGATGCAACCACTCGGCTGGCCCAGAAGCAGTTCAACCGCTGGTTGGCCTCAGATGACGGCGAGCGCGCGCCCGAAGGACTGGTGGACATGTTGGGGTTTGACTATTTTCAACTCCTTGACTTGTTGACCATCGCCCGCTCACGCAAACATATAGAGAAGTACTACGGGATTGCCGAAACAGGACAATTCCCCGAACGGCTTAAGCCCATCAATATCAAGCCGGACGTGGACCGCGCGGGCGAGTTTCGCTCCGTCCGGGAAATCAATAACGAAATTAGACGATTAAATCTTGCGGTGTACGCACCCTTGCGATACGTGCTTCCTCACAAACAGGAAGCCTACGATGCGAAATACAGCACCGAGATTCGCGGTGGCGAGGGATTCTTTCGTCAGGTCGACCGCGAGGAAAGTCTGGTTCACCTGCTGCGTGTCAATGTGCTCAAACGTATGGAAAGCGCGGTATCCTCATTCGCGCTGACCATCGGTCGCCAAATGGCCGACGTGGAGGCGACGCTGGCCAGGATTGAGGCGCACGCGGAATCGTTTGAGGAATTGGATATTGCGGATGTGGATATTGACGACCCGGCCTTTGAGACTCTCCTTGTCGGCCGCAAGGTAAAGGTGCTGCTCCAAGACGTCGATCTGGTACGTTGGAAGCAAGACCTCACCGAAGATCGCAACCGTCTGGCTACCCTTCATAGTGCGGCCAGGCAGGTCAGCGCCGCACGCGACGCAAAGCTCGAAGCCCTGCGCCGGGTCATCGAACAAAAGTGCGGCAATCCAATCAACCACGGCAATCGCAAGGCCATTGTATTCACCGCCTTTTCCGACACGGCACATTATATTTATGAACAACTCGCGCCTTTGGCGCTAAAGAGCCACTCCATTCACAGCGCGCTGGTTACCGGTACGGGCGGCAATCGGACAACGCTCCCCGGTCTGCGCAAAGACCTTGGAGCTATCCTGACCGCGTTCTCGCCTCGTTCCAAGGAGCGCCCCGAAGAATTTGCCGGCGAGGGCGAGCTTGACCTGCTTATCGCCACGGATTGTATTTCTGAAGGCCAGAATCTCCAGGACTGCGATTTTCTCATCAACTACGACATCCATTGGAACCCGGTTCGCATTATCCAGCGGTTCGGTCGCATTGACCGCATAGGCTCGCCCAACAGTCGTATTCAACTCGTCAATTTCTGGCCCAACATGGAGTTGGAAGAATACATCAATCTCGAACAACGTGTCAGCGGCCGTATGGTGCTCCTGGATGTTTCGGCAACGGGTGAAGAAAACCTCATCGAGTTGGAGTCCGGCAACCGGATGAACGATCTGGAGTACCGCCGCAAACAGCTTCTCAAGCTGCAGGACGCCGTCATCGACCTGGAAGACCTCTCCAGCGGAGTTTCCATTACCGACCTGACGCTTACCGATTTCCGGATTGACCTGGCTGGTTTCCTCAAAGAAAATCAGAGTCTGTTGGAACGTCTTCCGCTCGGCGCCTTCGCGGTTACTACTATAAACGGCACGGCTGATGCCTCTATACCTCCTGGCGTTATCTTCTGTCTGCGAGCCGAAGGCGAGGCGGCTTTGAAATCAGTCGAGCCCGGGTATCCTCTCGCGCCGCATTACCTGGTTCATGTCGGCGATGATGGAGCCACCCTGTTGCCCTTTACCCAGGCCAAGCAAATCCTCGACCGGCTCAGAAGGCTTTGTGTCGGCCGCGATTATCCGGACGCGGAAGCCTGTGCCCGCTTTGACAAGACCACACGGAACGGCGAGAACATGGTGGCCGCTCAGAGACTGCTCTCCGCCGCGGTGACTTCCATCGTGGGCAAGAAGGAGGAGAGGGCCGTCGCAAGCCTTTTCACCCCGGGTGGCACTCATGCCGGCAAGGGGGAATTCGCAGGCATGAACGACTTCGAGGTGGTTGCGTTTCTTGTGGTTCTGCCGGAGGCGAGTGCATGAATGCGATGGATGTTATCGCTGCTCTTAGTCCTGCCGCCTGAATCTCGGGTGGACCAGCGGATACCCAAAAAATTGCTGGTGGAGCGGGGAGCCCCCACCACAGTCGACAAACGCCGGATCAACGAAGGAATCGAGGAACTGGTCTGGTTGGCCGCCCTGAAGCCTACCACAATCGGCGTGCCGGACTATCGTGATGCGGTGCGTGAATACCTTGAAATTGCCGTGCTCTCACTAACGCTTCGCCCTGTTGCCAAGCCGGGGCGGCTGGTGGAATTGATCCATCGGGCGATTCCATATCCGGTGTTGCTCGTGACGGCGCGGTCGGATACCCTGTCGCTGTCCTTAGCCCATAAACGGCTTGCGCGGAATGAAGCGGACAAGGTGGTGCTTGACGAGGCCATTACTACTTGCGTGATTGGCGATCACCCCGCAGTTCAGCCGTTCCTTGCCGGCCTGTCTCTTGCCGCCCAGCCACGAGCCCATTTATTGGCATTGTATCAGGGCTGGAAGGATTGCTTGGAGGCATTTCTTGCCGCGCAACTGACAGGGGAGTTTGTTCGGCCACTGAGCCCCGAATCCGCCTCGGCCCGGCGGGAAGCGCTTTTTGAACACGACCGGCTGACGCGTCAGATTGTTGCCCTCCGCGCCCTGGCCACACGCGAATCGCAGCTTAATCGCCGCGTCGAACTAAACCTTGAGATCAAACGCCTGGAAGCCGCGTTGGTCGAGGTGAAAAGCAATTTATGAGCCACAAGAAAGACCAGGAAACCGAGTGGGATTTTGAAAAACTGGTCGGCGCCATCCGGCTGGTCCATGATGAACTGGTTACACAGGCGAGTAGGACGGTGAATGTCAGCTTGACTTTGCGAAATTGGCTGATCGGCTGCCATATCGCCAAGTACGAACAGAAAGGTGAAGATCGGGCAAGCTATGGAACGAATCTGATGACAACGCTATCCGGACGGTTGGAAAGGCTGGGGCTGGATGGAGTGGCCTCCCGTTCTCTGAGGCTGTACAGACAATTTTACCAAAGCTATCCTGGAATCTGGCAGGCGCTGTCCGCCAAATTGCCATCAAACCTGCTTGCGGAGATTCGGCAGACACTGTCTGCCGATTTCGTGCTCGACTCGGGAGTTATCGAATCACCAAAGGCGAGCGCCGAGTCTCCGCCATTCGGATACAATCCGGTGGATTTTGTTCAAAAACTTTCATTCAGTCATATTGCCGAACTTCTGAAGTGCGAAGACCCCGTACAGCGTACCTTCTATGAAATCGAGTGCATCCGGGGAAACTGGTCGGTGAGGGAGTTGAAACGACAGATTGGCAGCCTTTATTACGAACGTACCGGCCTTTCCATTTGGAAGATCGGCTTCTGGACAGATTACAGGAGTTTCTCTTGGAGCTTGGACACGGATTCTGCCTCGAGGCGAGGCAAAAGCGCATTTTGATCGGCGATGAGCACTTTTTTGTGGATCTGGTTTTCTACCACCGTATCCTGAAATGCCATGTGTTGGTGGAACTGAAACTGGAAAAGTTCGGTCAGCAAAATATCGGCCAACTCAATACCTATGTGAGCTGGTATCGAAAGAATATGATGGTTGAGGGTGACAACCCACCTGTCGGCATTCTCCTCTGCACTGGCAAGAACCATGCCCTGGTCGAATATGCTCTAGCCGGTATGGACAATCAACTGTTTGTGTCCAGATACCTCCTTGAGCTGCCGAATAAAGAGGAGATGCAAAAATTCATCGAGCGACAGCTAAGCGACTCAGGAGTTTGATTCATGAAAAGGCTCGACGGAAAATCGGCCGACATTCTCACAGAGAACATCGAGCAGCTAATGGCGCTTTTTCCTGAAGCCTTTACTGAGGGAAAGATCGATTTCGACGTTCTAAAACAACTCCTTGGCGGTGGGATTGACGAAAGGGAGGAAAAATACGGCCTCAACTGGCACGGCAAGCGCCAAGCCCGCCAACTCGCCCTGACCCCTTCAACCGGGACGTTGCGACCCTGTCAGGAAGAGAGTGTGAATTGGGAAACAACGGAAAACCTCATGATCGAGGGCGATAACCTCGAAGTCCTCAAGCTGTTGCAGAAATCTTATGCCGGGAAGGTGAAGCTCATCTACATCGACCCGCCCTATAACACGGGCAAGGATTTTGTCTATCCCGACGACTTTAAGGACAATATCAAGAACTACTTGGAGCTGACCGGCCAGGTGGACGGCAATGGCAAGAAGATCAGCTCCAACACTGAAGCATCGGGCAGATTCCATACCGACTGGCTCAACATGATGTATCCACGCTTGAAACTGGCGAGAAATCTGCTCCTTGAGGATGGATTTTTATTTGTGAGTATAGATGATAATGAGGTTAACCATCTCAGAACAATATTGAGCGAAATTTTCGGGGAGGAGAATTTTGTTGGAAATGCGGTGTGGCAGAAAGCTTATACAGCGAACATGACAGCTGAATTTATCTCTAACACCCATGATAATATTCTCATTTTTGCTAAAGACGCGAATTATGCCGGTTTAGGGCGTTTTGATCGTTCGGAGGAGCAGAAAGCCAAATTCAAAAATCCTGACAATGACCCCCGTGGCCCGTGGAAAGCAGAAAATCTTTCCGCAGGCAAGTATTACGCCGCTGGCCAATTCCCAATTATAAGTCCGACAGGTCAGACTTTTCTGCCTCCACCTGGTAGATATTGGCGGTGCAACGAAGCCCAGTATAAAGCGTGGTTTACTGACAACCGCATCACATTTGGGCAAAACGGCGACGGAAGGCCTATGCTAAAGAAATTCCTATCCGAGGTCGCAGAGGGCCTGACGCCAAGTACTTGGTGGAACCATGAGAACTTTGGAACCAATAAACAAGCCAGCTCGGAGTTAAAGGAGATGTTCAACGGGGACGCATGTTTTCAGACTCCTAAACCGGTAAAGCTCCTTAGGAAAATCTGCGCGCTCGCAACGCATGAGGAAAGCATAGTCCTTGATTTTTTTGCTGGAAGTGGAACCACTGGACACGCGGTTTTAACAAATAATGCCCATGATAACGGCAAACGTCGCTTCATCCTTGTCCAACTCCCGGAACCTTTGGATAAGGAAGATAGAGACCAGAAACTTGCTGCCGAAGAATGCGATAAGCTCGGCAAACCCCGCACCATCGCCGAATTAACCAAAGAACGCCTTCGCCGGGCCGGAAAGAAGATTCGCGAAGCAAACCCGATGTTCCCGGGTGACATAGGCTTCCGTGTCTTCAAACTCGACACCTCGAACATCCGCGCCTGGGACCCGGTCAGCAAGAATCTGGAGCAGGCGGTGCAACTAAGCATCGAGCATCTTCGGAGTGACCGGACCGAGGCGGACATCCTATACGAACTGCTTCTCAAGCTCGGCCTCGACCTCTGTGTGCCCATCGAACAAAAGACCATCGCCGGAAAGACCGTCCACAGCATCGGTGCGGGCACGCTCGTCGTCTGTCTTGCTTCAAAGATCGCCCGAGATGAGGTCGAGCCATTGGCCCTCGGCATCGTCGAGTGGCACAAGCAACTCGCCCCGGAGGGTGAAAGCACTTCAGTCTTCCGTGACAGCGCCTTCGCCGACGACGTGGCAAAGACCAACCTCACCGCCATTCTCCAGCAGCATGGAATGGGAAACGTGAGGAGCCTGTGACCATGGATGAAAATCGAATATTGCCTGCAGGCGAGATTCTTGTGTATCAGGCGAAAGACGGCAAGGTCCGCGTGGAGTGCCGTTTTGCTGATGAAACACTGTGGCTTAGCCAGGCATTGATTGCGGAATTGTTCCAGAAGGATGTAAGAACAATTAACGAGCACTTGCAGAACATCTATAGTGAAAACGAACTTGAAGCGGAGCGAACTATCCGGAAATTCCGGATAGTTCGACGAGAAGGGGAACGAGAAGTCGCCCGTGTAATAGAACACTACAACCTGGATGCCATTCTTGCGGTAGGCTATCGGGTTCGCTCCGAACGCGGCACTCAATTTCGTCGATGGGCCACGGAACGCTTGCGGGAGTACTTGGTCAAGGGTTTCATCATGGACGACCAGAGGCTGAAGAATCCGCCGGTGGAAGGTTCCGGCATCCCGGATTACTTTGATGAGCTTCTTGAGCGAATCAGGGACATCCGCGCAAGCGAACGCCGGATGTATTTGCGGGTAAAAGAAATATTCGCCCTGGCCGCTGATTATCAGCCCAAGGCTCCCGAGTGTGCGAGGTTTTTCCAAACAATGCAGAACAAGCTTCACTTCGCGGTCACCGGAAAAACGGCCGCGGAACTGATTGACGGCCGGGCCGACCACACGAAACCCAACATGGGACTCACCACATGGAAGGGTGATGCTGTCCGCAAAGCGGACGTCACCGTGGCAAAGAATTATCTGGCGGAAAAAGAGATTGTGGAATTGAACAGAATTGTTGTGATGTGGCTCGATTACGCGGAAGATCAGGCGCGCCGTCGCAAACAGGTTTTTCTGAAGGACTGGGAGATGAAGCTGAACGATTTTTTGATTTTCAACGAACGGCGCGTCCTCCCCAAGGCGGGAACAGTCAGCAAAGAGAGTGCCGACTCTAAGGCTGAAGCGGAATATGAGCAGTTTGCCGCTCGCCGGCGTGCATTCCTCGAAAAAGAGGGTGAGAGGGACCTGATAAAGACCCTGGAGGAAACTGCCAAATCGACACCTGGTAAGAAGGGAAAGAAGCAGTCATGAAGCTCCATTTCGAACCAGATCTTCCTTATCAACTCCAAGCCATCGAGGCGGTTTGCGACCTGTTCCGAGGCCAGGAAATTTGCCGCACTGAGTTCACCGTCACTCAATACGCACTGGGGGGCTACCAAACTCACGCCTTTGCACAAAACGATCTGGGCATCGGGAACCGCTTGACCTTGCTTGACGATGAAATCCTGAAGAACCTGCATGACATTCAACTGCGCAACGGACTGCCGCCTTCCTCCACGCTCGCTTCGGGCGACTTCACCGTGGAGATGGAGACCGGCACGGGCAAGACATATGTTTATCTGCGGACGGTTTTCCAGCTAAACCGACTCTACGGTTTCACCAAATTCGTCGTCATCGTGCCTTCGGTAGCCATCAAGGAAGGAGTCTACAAGTCGCTCCAGATCATGGAGGATCATTTCCGCGCGCTCTACGCCAACGTTCCATTCGAATACTTTCTCTACGATTCGAGCAAGCTCGGACAGGTACGCAACTTCGCCACCAGCCCGCACATTCAGATAATGGTGGTGACGGTCGGAGCGATTAACAAAAGAGACGTTAATAACCTTTACAAGGACTCTGAGAAGACCGGCGGCGAGAAGCCCATAGACCTGATCAAGGCCACCAGTCCCGTTCTCCTGGTAGATGAGCCGCAAAGCGTGGACGGTGGTCTGGAGGGACGCGGCAAGGAAGCGCTTGGGGCAATGAATCCGCTGTGCACCCTTCGCTATTCGGCAACACATGCGGACAAACACCACATGGTTTACCGGCTGGATGCGGTGGACGCCTACGAGCGCAAACTGGTGAAGCAGATCGAGGTCGCCTCGGCCGCCATTGAAGGCGCATATAATAAACCCTACGTGCGGCTGCTGTCGGTGAGCAACATACGCGGCGTCATCACGGCCAAGGTCGAACTGGACGTTCAAACAGCGTCGGGTGTCCGGCGCCGGGAAGTGAGCGTCCAGGACGGTGATAACCTGGAGCAGACAGCAAAACGCGCGATATATGCGGATTGTCGCGTTGGCGAAATACGTGTCGCAAAGGGTAAGGAGTTCATGGAACTTCGCGTGCCCGGCGGCGAACAATTTCTTGGTGTCGGACAGGCTTACGGCGACGTTGACGCGCTATCGGTCAAAAGGGAGATGATTCGCCGCACCATCAAGGAGCATCTGGATAAGGAAAAAAGGCTCCGCCCTCGGGGAATCAAGGTCTTGAGCCTGTTTTTTATCGATGCTGTGGAAAAATACCGCAAGTACGGCCCCGGCGGAAATTCCATTAAAGGCGACTATGCCCGCATATTCGAGGAAGAATATCAACGGTTCGCCAAACACCCGGACTATCGAACGCTTTTCCAGGAGGTCGATCTTTCGGCAACTGCCGAGCAGGTACACGATGGCTATTTCTCCATCGACAAAAAGGGAGGATGGACCGACACCGCCGAAAACAACCAATCTAACCGGGACAACGCGGAACGGGCCTACAACTTGATCATGAAGGAGAAGGAAAAGCTCCTTGGGTTTGAGACTCCCCTTAAATTCATATTCTCGCATTCCGCGCTAAAAGAGGGCTGGGATAATCCAAACGTCTTTCAGATTTGCACGCTACGGGAAATGGGAACCGAACGGGCGCGCCGCCAGACCATCGGGCGAGGACTCCGCCTGTGCGTAAACCAGGAAGGCGAGAGGCTCCATGGCTTTGAAACCAACACGCTCACCGTCATTGCCACAGAGGGTTTTGAGCAGTTTGCCGAAAACCTGCAAAAGGAGATCGAGGAGGATACGGGAATCCGTTTTGGCATTGTCGCTGACCACCAGTTCGCCGGGGTTTCTGTTGTCGGAGCCGATGGCCAAGTGACGCCTCTGGGCTTCGAGCAGTCGAAAGTATTGTGGGAGCACCTCAAAAAACAGGGGTATATCGATACCAAAGGCAAGGTGCGGGACTCACTTAAGACGGCGCTAAAAGATGGTTCGCTGGTTGTGCCGGAAGTATTGATGGCTCAACTGCCCCAGATCAGGGAAATTTTGCGAAAACTGTCCGGCAAGCTCGAAATAAAGAACGCTGACGAACGCAAGCAGGTCCGTACCCGCCAGGCGGTCCTGCATGGCCAAGAGTTCACGGCGCTATGGGACCGTATCAAAGATAAGACTACATATCGTGTGGATTTCGACAACGAGAAACTCATCCGCCAATGCATCGGAGCGATCCGGAATGCCCCGCGGGTCGTCAAGACTCGGCTTCAGTGGCGAAAGGCGGATTTAGCCATTGGCCGGGCGGGCGTGGAAGCAAGTGAGACAAGCACCGCCGCGCCCGTAGTGATCGACGAGCGGGATATTGAACTGCCCGATTTGGTTACCGACTTGCAGGACAAGACCCAGCTCACCCGCCGCACCATTGTGCGCATTTTGACGGAAAGCGGGCGACTCGATGATTTTAACCGCAATCCCCAGCAGTTCATTGAGTTGGCGGGCGAATCGATAAATCGAGTCAAGCGGCTGGCTATTGTCGACGGGATCAAATATCAGCGGCTGGGAGATGAGTACTTCTACGCGCAGGAGCTGTTCGAGCGGGAAGAACTGACAGGTTATCTCAAAAATATGCTGACCGAAATGCGGAAATCGGTATTTGAGCATGTAGTTTACGAATCAAGCGTCGAGGCCGGCTTTGCCGATGAACTTGAGAAGAATGAAGCGGTCAAGGTTTACGCCAAGCTCCCCGGCTGGTTCAAAGTGCCGACACCCCTTGGCTCCTATTGCCCCGATTGGGCGGTCCTGGTGGAGAAGGATGGCGCCGAGCGCCTCTACTTCGTTGTCGAAACCAAGGGCGGCATGTTTGCGGATGATCTTCGCGACCGCGAAAACGCGAAGATCGCATGTGGCAAGGAACACTTCAAGGCGCTGGAAAGAGGCGACAGCCCAGCAAGGTTCGTGAAGGCATCCAGGTTGGATGATGTTTTGGCGGCGGCGTCACCACCGGCGGATAGTAACCATATATACTGCAATGGACTGACTCTGATAGGGGACAACTAATTGCCATTAAATGTTACGGGAAGCCACTTTTTGTTTTTTGGAGGTCTCGAACATTCTTCGCTTCCGGGATTTTCTGCGCGATGTCTATCAGCAGTCCTGGCCTGATTCGCCGGATGAATTGTTGACCCTCCTTCAGAACATGAACCTGCCTACGGATGACGGCATGCTAAACCTTGCCGGGGTCCTGCTGTTCGCCGAACGGCCGGAGTGGACCAAACCGCGGTTCATCGTAAAGGCAATCCGCAATCCGATCCTGGTGTCATACATCGCCAAAGGGCTGTTGCCGTACCGGGGACTCGGGTCCGGCATCAAGCGGGCGCTGGAAAACTGGCCGGAGATCGACTTTACCGACGACCGGGACGGCTGTCTATTTACCGCCACGGTTCACAGGAAGGAGATTGCAGGTTCGATGGAACCCGAGATCGGTTCGGAGAAAAGTGCGGAAGAGTCAATAAGTTCCCAGAAAAGTTCCCGGAAAATCCTCGAACTCATGCGGGACGATCCGATGGTCACCATTGCGGACCTGGCTCAAAGCGTGGGTATCACGGATCGGGCAATCAAGAAACAGATCGAAAAACTGAAAGCACAAGGCAGAATCCGGCGCATTGGCCCGGACAGGGGCGGGCACTGGGAGGTTGTCGAATGACTTTCACCGAAGCCAACACCGTCGAACAGATGATCCTCGACAGCGTTGCCCCAAAGCATGGCGATGAGCCGTTTAAAGCCCATGAAGATACACACCGCTGGGACGGTTCCCTCGGCGGGGAGTTTAGGCCGGTCCCCTTTCAGGTTACCGCAGAGTCAACCCATCTCTCCCCGAAAACAGCAGCGACGAGGTACGTCGATTTTTATCAACCTATCAAAGCCTTGGACCCCATTAGGAAAGCGTCGGCACAATTCTACCCCTATTCTCCCCGGCCATTCTCCATTAACACCATTCCTGTCGGAAGATTCGCAATCATGCAGGCGGAGAAGTACAGCCGGGGGTATCGCGTTGGCGTATTGAATCACTTTGACGAAATCAACTTGTGCCGGTGGCCGTTATGGCCACCGGCTTGTTTAAATTTGTGCCTTGGTTGAGGTTTATTGACAGCCGGCTCGACCAGGTCCATTTTCATCATACTGACAGGACGTCGGCGACATGGAAACGCCACGATACACTTCGCCGTAACCGGCGGCCCTTAACGTATGGAAAGTCTCGCCGCTGGGCGGATTCGTGGCCGAAAGCGTGTCCGTCACGGCCACGAGCTTGTTGGGGTCGGCGCCCTGATCGCCTGAGGTACTGATAGTGGAGGTGACTGCGTAGATTGTGACGGTGCCATCCCAGTGCGCTATGCCGGTGATGTTCCGGAGTCCGGCCGTAGCCGGATAAAGGCTGGCAGGGTATATCTCTCTATGCGGTCCATTAGCCACGCTATACTGCTGTCCGAAGTTTAAACCGCTTGTGATCACATAGTCCAGGGTCCACGTCCCGTTCACCAGGCTCCACTTCTGCAGGCCCGAATATGGGTCGGTTGTAACGTCCGCCGTCGTACCGTCGCCTTCATCAGCCACGTAAAGAGTCGTCGCATTTGCGAACCAGATGCCAAATGGGTTGCCAACGCCTGCGGCGGGGGTACCCGGCTTGGCCAGGGTAGTGGAGAAACCGGGCAGGATGGATATATTCGTAGTCGAGGCGTTGGAAAATGTTGGAAGGCTTCCTGCCGTGCCAACCTGGAATACGGTGTTGATGCCGTTGCTACCGCTTCCCTTGGTTACATACAGCGTGTTATTAAAGATCGTCAAGCCGCGAAAGTTGTCATCCTTGCCGGACTTGTCCGCGGCATACGCCGGCGTACCGTACTCTGTTACCGAATAGCCGTACTGAAAGCCATTTTTGCTGCCCGATGTTCCCTGTAGCACGCCGACCACTGTCGTCTCGGCGTTTCCGCCCGGCGTGGTCATCTGTACGCCCGTATCATCGACGATAATGGGCAGTTCTGTCCCGGACCCATTGCCGGCATTTCCGACCATATAGTAATTTCCGCCTGCAAGGATCGCCGCACGACCGTTGTCTCCGCTGTAAGCGTCAACAGGCGTCACCTCGACATTTCCCTTTGAGTCGATCTGGGCGACCGCTCTTTGGTAGGAAGGGGTGTCCGGATTTGTCGGATCAATATGGCCCGGCGTATTCGAATTGGATACGTCCAGCGCGTTGACCGGCGCCACATACCCCAGCAGGGTCAGGAACCTGCCGTCCTGGGACAGGTTTACGGCAAGTTCGGACTTGGATTCGAAGCTGGTTGTCAAAAGGTTGGTGGGCACGGCTACAGTTTTCACAAGGGTGCCGTCACTCCTCAACTCGTCGAGATATATCGGTGCGTTAACCGCAAAACTGCCATCCACCGCTGCATTATTGAATACGTAGGGATAGCTGCCGTTAGCGGTTGCTGTCACTCCATCCGGGAGAGTCTCTCCTACCGTCACGGTGGAAGCGGTTCCTTCGTAAACGCTCCTGGTCAGCACGATGCGTTCATGCTGAAAGTCCGGAAACTGTTCAGGCTGAAAGCCCGGAAAACCGTTGGCGAAAGCCGAGGCTCCAACAACGGCAACGCCCAGAACGACTAGCCCGACAAAACACTTGCTACGATTCAACTTAAAGTTCTTCATAGATGTTTTTCCTTTCTTTTCCAGGAAACGCTGAAGAAATCGGGTAAGAGAAGGCGCTTGTCTCCTCTCCTACCCGGCAATTGAGAAGCTGTTGAAAGCTAAAGATCGTTTGCCTGTTCCGTGCTAAGTGGAAGTCCGGGCAGCACTGGGGTGTGTTCCTGCTGAACTGCCCGCGGGAGCAATACCCTCTTTCTCCTTTGCTAAATTTAAATTCCCGGGGTGGATTTGGTGCTGCGGCACCTTGGGCGAAAGGTAGCTATCAAAATAGATTCTGGTGTTACAGTCTTATGGAAAGGGTGTGACAAAGCTGAGTCTTGGCGGTTCCAACGGCTGCGACATCAAAGACTTCGATACAAAGAGCTTACTCCGATTCGGTGCCTCCGCGAGACGCCATCCCGGTTGTTGTCCTGCCGTATTGACTTTATGCGAACCGTTCCTATGGAATATAGGGAAACGGACCGACTGCTCGATAAGATAACTGAAGGATACCGGGAGTGGAGAACTTACAGCGTGTTTTAAATCTTATAAAGGGTGAGGAAGAGGGCAAAGATCAGCTAAACCGGTGTGAGGTCGGTGCTGAAGGCAGGCAGGATGTCGAACTCCTTGACGCCTATTCACGGGCCGTCATAACCGTCGTGGATACGGTGGGACCGGCGGTGGTCGGGATAAGCGCTCAGCAGGTGGGAACACAAGAACGTGCCGGATCGGGCTCTGGGGTGATCATTACTCCTGACGGCTACACTCTCACCAATGATCATGTGGTTCGAGGCGCAAAGCGTCTTACTGTAACGCTTCGGGATGGAACGAACCTGGAGGCTGCGCTGATCGGAACCGATCCCGCCACGGACCTGGCTCTGATACGAGCAGGCGGGTCGGCGTTGCCTTATGCATTGATTGGAGATTCATCGGCCTTGCGCGTAGGGCAACTGGTGATAGCCATAGGAAATCCCTTCGGCTTTCAGTCAACTGTCTCGACGGGCGTCGTAAGCGCACTTGGTCGTGCACTAAGGAGCGCTGATGGACGCCTCATAGAAGACATCATTCAACATACAGCGCCTCTAAACCCCGGTAATTCAGGTGGACCGCTGGTCGATTCCAGAGGACGGATCGTCGGGGTAAACACTGCCATCATAGCTATCGCCCAGGGGATTGGGTTCTCTATTCCTTCCGATACCGCTAAATGGGTGGTATCCCGACTGTTGACGCTGGGAAGAGTCAGACGCGGACATTTGGGAATAAATGTTCAGCAACGTCCGCTTCCTCGTCGTCTAGTGCGGTTCTATGGGCTGAATGCCGACTCAGGGGTCGAGGTCGTGTCCGTGGCTCCGGGAAGTCCCGCCTTTTTCGGCGGCGTTCGAGAGGGCGATGTGATTGTGGGCATTGATGGACATGACGTTGCGACAGTAGATCACATTCACAGGTTCCTTTCCGAGTGGCCCGTCGGAAACCCGGTAAAGCTAACGGTCATCCGGGGACAGGATCGCCTTGAGGTAGAGATTGTTCCCGTTGAGCCTCCATTTTCAAGTTAGGGGGTGTAAGCCCTAAACGTCAAAATTTCTGCGCGGCCTCGTCATCATCTGTAACCCACTGAAAATAGGGACTTGGACAAGGTATTTGTTGTCGCTCCCAAGATGTCATCCGGAAGATGTCGTTGCCGCTTCTCGTTGCCCTCTCTTTTGCCGCCTTTATTTACCGCTTCTGGTTGCCGTTTTGCGCCCCCCGGGTCCGGGTGCTAAAATCCCAGTGCTTGGCACAACCAGGAGGCGGAAAAATGCATTTTCAATTTTCAATTCTCAATTTTCAATTCACCTGCAATTTACAGGCTCTAATAACAGCGATCCGGCTGCTGTTTTTATACGCTGTTACCTTCGCTGTTCCTGGCTGTTATTGCATGCTGTTATACGCTGTTATTTTTGCCGTCAAAATCAATCAATATGCTTTTAAATCAATACGATATGCAAAGATGCAAAAAAAAGTCGCTGTTTTATCAGCACTCACGTTTTTTCTTGCCGTACCTGGGGGATGGGGATAGAACTATCCGCCTCAAAGCGTATTGCGGGAGCACTGGAGCTCCCTTGGCCATTGAGAAGGGGACATCGTGAATATCGCCGGACAGGCTGCGGGGAAAATGGGTATTAGCTTCGACCGGGCAGCCGATGATACGATTCTTGTCCGTATAGGCGGCAACTGGAATATCGAAAGCGGGCTGCCTTCAACGGATGAATTCGAAAAAGCACTCGAGGTAGAGCCGCCTCCGGCCCGGGTTGCCTTCGACGCCTCCGAGTTGGGCGACTGGGACAGCTCTCTTTTGGCCTACCTTTCGAAGCTGACTCAATGCTGTTTGCAAAAATCGGTCGAGGTCGTACGTATTGGGCTTCCCGATGGGGTCGCACGGCTCCTCGAGCTTGCCTCCGATGCTCCGGGGAAAAAAGACGCCCACAAAGAGCACCACAGGGTGCGGTTTTTGTCCGAACTGGGCGAAGACGTCCTGTCTGTTGGCAAATCGGTTGGTGAAATACTCGCCTTTATCGGCGAAGCCTCCATTTCGTTTTGCAAAGTCATACGGGGAAAAGCGAGGTTCAGGCGCTCGGACCTCTTTCTGTACATACAAGAGTGCGGTGCGCAGGCACTTCCGATCGTCTCCCTTATCAGCCTCCTGGTGGGCCTTATCCTGGCCTTTGTGGGGGCCGTCCAGCTAAAACTTTTCGGGGCGCAGATCTATGTTGCCGACCTTGTCGGAATCGCCATGGCCCGCGAGATGGGCGCGATGATGACCGCGATAGTCATGGCCGGGCGAACGGGCGCGGCGTTCGCCGCACAGCTCGGGACCATGGAGGTAAACGAGGAAATTGATGCTCTCAAAACTATGGGCATCTCGCCTATGGAGTTTCTCGTAATGCCCCGGATGCTGGCGCTCGTGTTGATGCTGCCGCTTCTTTGCCTCTACTCCAATCTTATGGGGATCGTGGGCGGGGGCATCGTCAGCGTCAGTTTGCTCGATATCTCCCCCATTAATTATTTCAATGAGACAAAAGCCGCCTTGAGCCTCATGCAATTTCTCCCGGGCCTGATAAAAGCCGTGGTGTTCGGCGTCATGGTTGCGTTGTCGGGTTGTCTTCGCGGGATGCAGTGCAAAAGAAGCGCCTCGGCCGTTGGTGAGGCTGCGACCTCCGCGGTGGTGACGGCCATCGTCGCGATTATTGTCTCGGACGCCATCCTCACGGTGATCTTCGACAGGATAGGCATTTAAGGCTCCTATGGGTAAGTTCCAAAAAGGGCAGGCCTGCATCGAGGTGCTTGATCTCACGATGGCTTATGGAAGCTTTGTGATCCAGCGCGATCTCAGCTTCACCGTAAAACGTGGGGATATTTTCATCATCATGGGGGGAAGCGGGTGCGGCAAGTCCACCCTGCTCAGAAACATGGTCGGTTTGCAGGAGCCCGCTGCCGGGAAGGTCCTCTATAGCGGTGAGAGCTTCTGGGATTCGGGTCCGGGAGAGAGGAAAAACATTATGAAAAGCTTCGGGATCCTCTACCAGAGCGGGGCGTTGTGGAGTTCGATGACCCTTGCCGAAAATGTTGCCCTTCCCCTGGGCGAATACACCCGCTTGAGCAGTGCCGAAATTAAGGAGTTGGTCTCTCTTAAGCTCGCGCTCGTGGGCCTCGCCGGCTTTGAAGAGTTCTACCCTTCGGAAATCAGCGGCGGGATGCGAAAACGCGCCGGCATCGCCCGCGCGATGGCCCTCGATCCGGATATACTTTTTTCGACGAGCCTTCGGCTGGACTCGACCCGATAAGTGCTCGCCACCTCGATGAACTCATACTCGAACTCCGCGACAGCCTGGGGACGACATTGGTGGTCGTGACGCATGAATTGCCGTCCATTTTCTCTATCGGCGACAACTCGGTTTTCCTCGACGCGGAAACCAGGACCATGATTGCGGTAGGAGATCCGAAGAAGCTGCTCGAGGAAAGCCGCGATCCGAAAATCAGGAGTTTTCTGACCAGGGGCGAGTCCTGAAACGGGCTGCCGAGTTGAGCGGGGAAGTCGGGATGCTCGAAATTTTAGAAAAGGCTTTAAAAAATGAGTAAGCAGGCCAATACCAGGCTGATCGGCGGGTTTGTCGTAGGGGCGATTGCGCTTCTAGTCGCGGGGCTCTTGCTGTTTGGCTCCGGAGATTTGTTCAAAAAGAAAAAGCAGTTCGTTCTTTTCTTTTCCGACTCGGTAAGCGGTCTTAGCGTCGGCGCCCCGGTGGATTTTAGAGGGGTCAAAATCGGCACGGTGACCGATATAAAAGTCGTCATGGACAAAAAGGACCTTTCTCTAAAGATCCCGGTCTTTGTAGAGATCGACCCCGGAAAGGTTTCCTTATCACAGTCGGGAGAAGAACTCGACAACACCACTAAGGTTGCCAGTGGCGGGCCCACCTTGCTTCAGGTGCTGATAAAGCGGGGTCTTAGGGCGCAGCTTTCGACGATGAGCCTTATAACCGGCCAACTCGGCATACATCTCGATTTCTTTCCCGATGAACCCGTGAGATATGTCGGCGCGGAGCACGGCTACCCGGAAATTCCCACTATCGAATCCCCCTTTTCGCAAATTGCCAAGACAGTGCAGTCGATCCCTCTGACTCAAATTGCCAACAAATTCCTGGAAACTCTTGACCAGACTGAAAAACTCATCGGTTCGTCCCATCTTACGAGCGCAATCGTCTCGCTCGATCAGTCCGCGAAGGCCGCGCACGAGTTGCTCGTGAATTTGAACAAACAGCTCAAACCTTTGGCCGAAGGCGCCAAGGGCAACCTGGACCAGTCCAAGATAATGTTCGCCAATGCCGCCAAGCTCGCTCAAAAGCTAAATACCGAGATTCCGCCGCTTGTCGCCCAGTTGAATGAAACCTTGAAAGCCGCCGGGGTGACCATTAAAGGCGCCAATAACGCCATAGACGGGTTTACTGCGGATAACTCGCCTATGCGTATCCAGCTTTTGGCCACCTTGAACGAGTTGTCGACCGCCGCTCGCTCGTTCCGGATTTTGACCGATTACCTCGATAGCCACCCGGAGGCCCTCGTGCGGGGAAAAGGCAAGTAGAACGGCAAATGGTTTGCCGGGTGTGGAGCGTCGTTGTGATACAGGAAGGGGAAAATGGCTAAAGTCAGGGGTTTAAAGTTTGCCGCTCTTTTTTTCGCGCTGGCCGCCCTGGGCGGCTGCGCCCGGTCCGCATCCATAAGTTACTACACTCTGCGCTCGATGGAGGGCCCCGCTCGGCAGGCAACGGCTGCTGTCCAGGAGCCCTGCATGGTCGTGGCGGTAGGCCCTGTCGATATCCCGGCCTACCTGGACCGTCCGCAGATAGTTACGCGCCCCTCACCCGACACTCTCCGGCTTGCAGAGTTCGACCGGTGGGCGGAGCCGCTCGATAAAAACCTGGCCCGTGTTCTTGCCGATGACCTTTCGGGGCAGCTAAACGGCGCGCACGTGTGTGTCTTCCCGTGGCCGGCCTCCATGCCCGCAAGCTACCAGGTTACGCTAAACATCGTTCATCTCGAAAAGACCTCTGACGGTAAAGTCCTCCTGGATGCAAGCTGGAGTGTTTTGGGAAATAAAGGGAAAAAGCTGCTCGTGATGAGCCGCTCCAAGGTGAGCGAGTCGGTCGGGGCCGGCGGCGGGTATCGAGGAGTCGTGGCGGCGGAAAGCCGCGCCGTGGAAACTCTCGGCCGCGAGATTGCCTCTGTCGTCAAGTCTTTGCCCCGGGACGGCAGGCCATAGGATGGACACGTTTTATGCGCCTTGTGCATGCCCATGTCTTTGGTACAGAACCAGTTGCTTGAATTCAGCCGAGAGGTCGAAGCCTTTTCTTAGAACATCGCCATAAGGACTCCTCGATGCGTCCTCGCCGTTGATTGTTTCGATAACGATTCGGCGCGCATCGGTTGGAATCTCCTCGTGAGCAGATGGTGGAGAAGGCCGAAATAGGACTGTAGGTTTGAAGAGTCTTCCGGTACGTGAATCGCGAGGTCCTTTGCGTTTCGCCGCGATTCCATGACCAGCTCTTTTCCGTGGTAGACAAGATGGGTCGATGAGACCCTGCGAGGCAGCTTTCCTTTGAGAGCATCGAGTTTTATGCCGCAAATGGATGCGGGGTCCGTTGAGCAAATCCAGTAGACCGAATCTTCAGGAAATTTTGCCTGGAGCATGCGGAAACCTTCTTGAGAAATAAACTGCGGCCCGGGAACACCTTCGAAAAAATAGCCGGTAAGAACTTCTCCGGAAAGTTCCATTAGCCTCAGGGTCCTGAAAAGATTTCTCCAGCTAAAGGCCCGCAGCTCGTTTTGCAGCAGTTCGCGAAACAATATGCCGTATCGCTCCAGGAGCACCCGAACGCGTTCTTTGTCTCGCTCGGCTTTCTCCAGAAGAATCCTCCTCCCCCTCCTCCGGTTCGGGCCATGGGACGCGCATCCAGTTGCCGGCCATCGGAAGCGAGCCCTTCCACATGGAAAATGCGGCCCTTTTGCTGCCGTGGCGTCTTCGGCTGTACCTGGTTCCTGCCACAGCTTGGTCGCTCACCTTGAAATTGTTTTCTATGCCATGCCGAAGGGATGCGAAAGTGTCATTGGTGAGGTTTCCTCGCCAGACTTCTTTCCAGATGATATCGGCCAGGTTGCCCGGCGTGCCGCCGAAAGAACCCGCCAGGGCTGAAAAGCCGTATTTGGCTCCCGGGTTGGGGAAAAGCCGGTTGATTCCCTCCTCGGCCGGGACCATGTGAAGGTGTCTTTTGGACTCGGGTTTTTCTTCGTGAAACTTGCGACCATTGCCGGCATCCTCGTTTTGCCCGTTTTCTTCTTCTTCCTGCAGTAAATCCAGGTCCTGCTCGAAAGATAGCGCCACTCGCCTGCCCGCCATCCCGATCCAGCGAAGATCGCTTTGCTGCATTATGGAATCCATCCAGGAGGGGTCGTAGGGCCTGAGGCGGGCCGTGAAGATCTCGGCTTCCCAAAGTTCGGCCGAAGCACCGTAGGAGACCAGTTGCTCGGTTCTTCTGAAAAGGGTGTCGGGACCCGGTTCAGACTCCGCACTCGTCAGGCCCTGCCACCGGGCAAGAAAGGGCTGGAGCCCTTCGAGGCGTAGAGCGGAAAATTGGGGCCTCGCCGCAGCCTTGGATATCCGGAGCATCATTTCATAGTTTTGGCTGTCACAGATTCTTTCCCGATCGTCATGTGCTATGAGATGTCCTGAAATGAGGCTTTCCGTATCGATCAGCGCCTCCACGGCGGCCGAAAGCCTTTCGTTTTCAATTCCGAGCGTGGTCCTTATGAACTCCGCTCGCCTCGGTCCATAGAACTGGAGCCACTGGGAAAGTATAGCGGTAAAAGCCTCGTCCCTTTCTTCCAACTCGGAAATTTCCAGCTTTGCTATCAGTGCCCTGATCTCTAAAGCCCAAAGCTTTTCACCGGAGTTAACCCTTGAGGCCTCCATGGACTCGATGTCCCAATTTAAACCGTGGCTTATGCGTGGAAGATTTTCGATTGCAATTACCAGCGGATCTGCGGTTTCGGCTGGGTGAATCCTTACCAGACTGCCTCCAGCCGAGGCGAGAAGCGTTTCCATGTCCGGCACGTGATCGCGCCGCATGGCGGACAGCAGCATCTCCCATTCGGGCTCGGGCAAAAGGAGCCTTTCTTTTACCCATTCGACCAGCTCCAGGCTGGTGTCCGGGGAATATCCCGGGCTGATGCGCCAGCGCTTCAGTTCAAAACTTTCCGCTATTTTGGAAGAAATCGCCGGGCGCAGTTCGGGACTTGCGACCAACTCCCGCAGCAGGTCGGCTCTTAACCTCGAACCCTTTCCCGCGCGTGGCTGGTCGTCCATGTACATGTACCGGTTTATTTGTGGCCAGCTGATGGATCGAGCCATGGGGCTCGGGCTGCTGGTATGAACCTCCGACCATCTGATGGCGCCCGATTCCAGTTCGCTGAGTACCTTCGTCAGTCCTTCCAGGTCTAGTTCATCATTTAGGCAGGTCCGCCATGCTTCGAGAAGGATCGGAAAGTCTTCGTACTGGAGCACGGATTCGAGTAGTCTTTGGGAACGTAGCCGGCTCAGCCAAAGCGGCATGCGCTCGTTTATCCTGCGGCGGGGAAGCAGCAGGGCTCGTCCGGCGCACTCCCGAAACCTTGCCCCGAAAAACCCCGAGCTTTCGAGTTTCTGCCTGATTAGCCCGGCTAGATTGGCGCTCGTGACCATGGACAGCAGTTCGCTGCCCTCAGCTTCGTCTACCAGTTGCAGCAAAATGGAGTCGTTTCCCGGAAAGACCTCCGGCCTGTACCCGTAACGCTTTTCCCAGGCGGCTTCGAGCGCCATTCCAAACGGCCGGTTCATGCGGCCTCCCCAGACAGTGTGCAGCACGATCTGATTTCCGGGATATCCTCCGGGGCCGGCGGCCAGATGTTCGACCAGCAGATGATGCCTGTGCGGAAGATGGTCCGCCCCCCCCTTTTGCTCCGAAAGAAAAGAGATCAGATGCTCGAGGGAGTTTTGATCGAGATTCTTTAGAGCTGACAGCGGGCCCTACTGTAGCGCTTCACAGCCCACAGGCGATGCTTTTGAAAGCAGTTCCCTTCCTTCATGGCTATCCAGCAGTTCATCGGCTGCTTCCAGGAACTGCGCGATGCGCTCCGAAAAATGCGAATCCCGCAGGTTTTCCTCCGCCTTCCAGAATGGAGGGGCGGCGCGGAGAACGCTCGCGGGAGTTACGAAAACATCGTTATGAGTAATCCTTTCGATCTTCCAGTTCTGTGTGCTGAGAGTAAATGCCTGGCCGATTTTTGTTTCCCAGACAAATTCTTCGTCCAGTTCCCCGACAAGTGCCCCGCTTTCATTGTGTCGCAAATGGAAATAACCCCTGTCCGGGATGGTGCCGCCGGAAAAGTAGACCGCCTGAAGCGCACCTTTTCTTGCCGTCACCCTGTTTTCGAGCCTGTCAACGGCTATGCGCGGCTTTAATTCTCTCAGGCGGCTTCCCGCGTACCGCCCCGCCAGCATCTCGATTACGAGATCGAACTGTGGGCGGCTAAGTGACTGGTATGGATAGCTCGTTCTGATCAAGGCATAGAGATCGTCGAGGTTCCATGTCTCAACTCCGGTCATGGAGATAACGATTTGGGCAAGTACGTCCAGCGGGGAAATTACGGGATGAACCGCTTCGATGTCCTGGGCAAGTATTGCCCACGCCATTACGGCCGTATGCAGGACGTCTTGCGCGTCGACAGGAAGAAGCGTTCCGCGGCTCGCCTCCCCGACCTTGTGTCCTGCCCTGCCGATGCGCTGAATCGCTGAAGAAAGAGTCGGGGGCGCCTGAAGCAGTACCACCTCATCGAGTGCTCCGATGTCTATGCCCAACTCCAGCGAGTTTGTGGCAACTATGGCCCGCAGTTTTCCGGCTTTTAGTTTTCGCTCGACTTCAGTTCGGATTTCGCGGGAAAGGGAGCCGTGATGAGCGTATGCCACCGGGGCGGGTTCGTCTTCATTTAACAGGTATGTGATCTTTTCGCATAAACGCCTGCTGTTGGCGAATATCAAAGTCGAACGGTTCATGTTGACGATCTGTTTAATCGCACTGACAAACGGTCGCCAAAATGCTTCGGGTGTCCCCCGCTCGACTTCACCTGCGGGGAGGCGCACTGCGAGTCTATAGTCCTTCTGCCTCGAAGAGGATACG
The DNA here is from genome assembly GCA_963813125.1 of uncultured delta proteobacterium. Taxonomy (GTDB): domain Bacteria; phylum Desulfobacterota; class Syntrophobacteria; order Syntrophobacterales; family Syntrophobacteraceae; genus SbD1. The sequence continues at coordinate 77,697 of CAWEZA010000094.1, forward strand.
ATACGGATGCGTCTCGCCGAGTAACCACCACCGCTGGCATCGCCCGTCATTTGATAGCCCCCGATAAATTGGGCGACTGTTTCGAGGGGCCGGAGGGTGGCGGAAAGCGCAATACGTTGAAATTCACCGCAAAGAGGTACCAGTCGGTCGATAGCGGTGATCATATGTACGCCCCGTTTATCGCTTATCAACGCATGGATTTCGTCCAAAATCACAGTTCGGATATTTGTGAGCATGGATCGCCCACCGTGGGAACTCAGTAAGAGATTGAGACTTTCCGGTGTTGTGATAAGGATTTCGGGAGGGTTGTGAATCATGCGGCGACGTTCCGACTGCGGGGTGTCGCCGGTTCTTATGCCGACTTCGATTGGGGGAAAATGCGTTCCCGAGCGGGCCGATATCTTTTTGAGTTCGGAGAGCGGCTTTGTCAGGTTCTTGCGGATGTCGTTGTTTAACGCTTTTAGCGGGGAAACATAAAGCACGCTTACTTGGCCGGGTGGCCATTTCCCGCTTATCAACTCGTTTAATGCCCAAAGGAAGGCGGCCATTGTTTTCCCGCTCCCGGTGGGAGCCGCAATCAGGACGTGCTCTCCAGCCGCAATTTGCCGCCAGGCAAGCGTCTGCACTTCCGTCGGCGCACCGATGGATTCGGCAAACCAGGTTGCCACCAGACGGTGGAAATCGTTCACGATCGATTCCTCCCTTTTCGAGGGATTTCCTTTCGAGTTTTGCTTGCTGAAGATAATATACTCTATGCGGCCGGCCGCCAATGGCCTTGGCGATTCATTTCCCGGTCGCGCTCAGGTGAAAGAAAATATTTGACGCTCCTTAAACTTCTACCTAATATTCACCTGAAAAGTGAATGAGAAGCTTCCGAATTGATACTAACTCAGCCGGCAAGGAGGATATCCTGTGGTAGGACTCACCCCGGCTCAGAATCGGGTATATCTTTTTGTGAAAGAGTTCATCGATCAGCACGGCCATGCGCCTTCCTATGAAGAGATTAGAACCAATCTGGGATTTAAGTCGTTGAACGCTGTCTTTAAACATCTAAAGCAGATAGAGGATAGAGGCTATCTCAGAATTCCAGGGAAAAACAGGAAACGGGTACTGGAACTGGTTTCTCTTAAAACCGGCGGCGGATCGGTTCCCTTTCTTGGTGTCGTGGCCGCAGGGACTCCAATTGAGACTGTTGAGGTGCCTGGGGCTATTGAAGTGCCGGACAATTTCCTGGGAAATGGAACCAATTTCGCCCTGCTGGTCAAAGGGGATTCCATGATCGACGATGGAATCAGGAATGGCGACATCCTGATAGTGACCAGGCAGCCTCAGGCGGAAAATGGGCAGACTGTGGTGGCTTTGGTGAATGGAGAGTCAACGGTCAAAAAGTTCTATCAAAATGGAAATGAAATAGAGCTTCGGCCCGCAAACGAGAGCATGGAGCCTATCAGGGCGGCCGCAGGTGAGGTTGAGGTTATCGGGGTGGTAATGGGACTTTTGAGAAACTACCGCCAGAGGCTCCGCCCATGAATCATTGTGTTTGAGAACTCCTGGTGAAATATCTACTCAATAAATCTGATAACCGGAATGTTCTTCAGGGGAAGGCCTGGAACTGAGGCAAGCTCGTTTAGTTCATCCATGAATCGTCCAGCTGATTGAAGGAGGTGTTCCACATCGATCTTCATGCACTCGGGGGCAAAACCGCTTAGAAGTTCCATGCCGGACAAGACGAGCCTCGCAGCTCCTTTCAAGTTGGAGCGCTGTGCATGGAAAGCAGCTACACCTATCTGCAGAATACCTTTGTAGAGGTCTCGTATTTCCCTGGTCTCCTCTCTCCAGAGTTGCTCAAGTGTTTCGTGACACTCGTAGTATTCGCCACGATTGAATTGTCTTATGCCTTCCAGGAGTTCTGGTGGCGGTTTCTGCCTGCAATCAGTATCCATGTCCGTCCTTTTTCCTAGGTCACTTTCCCGGCTCTCATCCGGTGGGCATATGGCGGCAGGGTTATCAGCCTAGGGTCCTCGATGGGAAGACCGGTTGCGAAGTGATACAGGCTCTGGTAGCTGTTGCCGGCGAGTCCAAGGAGGTCACCAACGGGATCATCGAAAAAGCACCCGATCCCAGTGCCCCGAATTCCGTGTGCCTCGGCTTCCAGGTAAAGCACTTGGCCGATCATGCCGGTCTCCCAGAAAAGGCGCCGGTACCGGTACGGTTCGTTTTCAACGATCTGATTGAAGCTGGCGATCATGCCAAGAGAGAAGACTCCGTAGCCGGCAATCTCCTGGTTGCAGCTCATTTGGGCCGCAATCTGCCGGAAATCTCCCTCTCGAAGTATATAGAGGGGTTCTTCTTTATCTACTCGATCCCACAAGAAGGAAGGGTCGGTCGCCCGCCTCATATCCTCAAACCTATCCTCGTTTCGAAAATAGAAATAGAGCCCGCGGGCCAGACCGTGGACAGTGTGGACAAAAAGAAAAAGATTAACACAGGGCTCATCGTGTTGCATATCGAAAGGGGCGCAGTCATTTCTCGGAATAGTCTTATCGAGTATCGAGAGGAACTGGTTCTTTTTTAAAAAGCCCTTCTCGTCGAATGCGAGCCCGCTTCTTCTGCTGCGTATGATCTGTGCGGCCGAAAGGGGGGAGGGGGGGGTGTTGTAAAAACTCTTTGGGGGGTGAAATTTTTTTTCTTCCGTTTCGGGTTTTCTCGAAGCCCGGTGCACAGAATCTATAGCCTCCCATCTGTGCTGGTTTGCGCTGAGCGGATTGGGCAGTCCCTGGAAGCGGAGCTTTTCAAAAGCCGAAACGATCTCCCCGGGAAAACGCCTGGAAGTGCACTCAGCGCCGTTTGCGCACACAAAGCAAAGCGCCTCGGGGGCTTCGTCTTCCAAATCGTGCCATTGCGTTCGGTCAAAGCCCAGCACCTTCTCTATCTGTTCATCAGAGAGAGCATCCAGGTAATTTAACTTCCATCCCTGCAGGTTTGCCGAAAAACTCAAGGCAGCGAGCGCGTGGCCGACGTCATGATTGCAATAGCGGAAGGCGCGCTCGCCGTATTTCCATGACTCGCGCCAGTATATGCTGCCAAGGCCAACCAGGAACCCCTCGCGTCCAAAGTGATCATGAAGTGCTATCCAGATATCTTCTCCAACCTCGGCCCTCATCTCAAGAGCGTGATCGAAAGGATTGTAGTGATGCACTCCGCCGGCTATGGAAGGGTTCAGGGCCGGTAAAATGAGGTAGCATTCCGTTGGGTGAAGATTTCCGCTCGAAGGATTCATGCGCAAAGACCAGCGGTTCCCGGGAATGGCCTTCCATGCCGACAGCCCGAGGGAGAGTTCCAAAAAGGCTCCGATATTTTCGATCGTCACGGGGTTTTGATGGTTACTTCCCCTTTGGTAGAGATCGAGATGTCGAGCTTCAGGGTCCTTTTCAATGAGAGGCAGAAAGGTGCGTTGGGTTTGCGAAAACGATCTGAAGGGATCGGGCTGGTTCTTCCAGTCCATATACCCCAGGGATCGCGAAAAGCGGTTGAAGTGATGCTTCGTCCGCTCATGGTACTGGAATACGTCGATGGAATTACGCTCCTCCATAGTACCCAACCTCCATGGAAAGCCTGTTGGTTAAGCCGCAAGAAAACATGTACCCGATACTCAACGGTTTTCATAACCCAATTGTGGAGGTTTGACATTCTCTTTGTGAGAACTTGGGCGTATAGTGGGAATTGAACACATTCTGCCGAACCATACGTCCCATCCGTAACGATCCCAAAAGGAGCAAGAGCATGGCCAATTTTCTATTTGTTTTGAGCAAGGACGATAACGAAGCGGCGACAAGGTGTTTTCAGTTTGCAAAAATCGCCCACTCCAAAGGCCATAAAGTAAATATCTTCTTTATAGATGGTGGTGTCATGTGGGCGGATAAGACAAGGGCGCTGTCCGTTAAGACCACGACTGGAGATTGTCCCAATGACCACCTGCCTTATTTGGTGGAGCATGAGGTGGAGATCGGGGTCTGTACGCCGTGCGCCAAGAACCGGGGGATGGACGAAGCGAAATTTTTTTATAACATGGCATTGGATGGTGGGCCTCACCTGATCGACATGGCCTCCGAGGCGAAGGTTTTCAATTTCTGACAAGCAGAGGAGCAAGGCATGAACGAGGCGAGCTTCAAAGATGGAGCGGCATTCATCCGAGAGGAATCTCAGGCTCAAGAGTTTCCCTGTTGCGGTCAAATTTCTTAAGAACGGCGAGCAGTTTCCGGAGAAGGCAAGGCGTCCTTCCGTGTCTATGGGAAAGAAGATCACAATTTGTCAGGGTGTAACCATGGCGAGGAACTACGGCTGGACGGTGGGGCTTGCGAAAGAGGATGTGACTTGCGTTCCCGCGGCCATCGTCTTTGGACTGAGCCAATCACCGGACCCTCAGGCAAGTCTTTCGCGCCTTTTTTGCGAGGCGACCTTCGCCAGCACTCGAGAACTTGCCTCCAGGGAAGTCGCTTCCATGAGCCGTTTTGAAAACGGCGAAATTACAGGCATCCTCATGGCGCCGGCCGAGAAGGCATCATTTGATCCGGACACATGTATAATATATGGAAACCCGGCCCAGGTCATGCGGCTTGCCCAAGCGTGGTCGTTTGCCACGGGAGAGCGATGTGCGGGGGACTGCGGAGGCAAGGTGGAGTGCGACGAGTACCTGATTGCTCCCTACAAAAAACAGTCAGCACGGATCGTGGTTCCTGGAAACGGGGAGCGCATATTTGCCGGAACGCAGGATGACGAGATGACTTTCGCAGTCCCTATGCGACTGCTGCCCGAGGTTGTAAGGGGGTTGAAAGAAGCCGGCAAAGCCATAGGCGCCAGGTACCCGGTTACTCCCTATCAAAATTTTGAGCCTGAGTTTCCAAAGTCCTATAAGGTGTTGGGTAAGGAAATCGGCATCGTCTAAGGGGTGAAAAGGAACCATATAGCCGTGGCGACCACTCCGAGACCCGCCCCCAGGATGCAGACTCCATCCCAGCCGCAATGAGCGTAAGTAAAAGAGGAGACTGCCGAGCCGAAAACGCCTCCGGCAAAAAAGCTCGCCATGTAGGCCGAGGTGATGCGGCTACGGGCATCGGGGCGCAGGCTGTAAATCTGGCCCTGGTTGGTAATGTGCAGTCCCTGTACGGCAAAGTCGAGCACTATGATGCCCGAGATGAGTATCAAAACCGAGTGGTCGCCCAGCTTCAGGAAGACCCAGGAAAGTGCGAGAAGGGCCGAAGTGATCCCGGTCATCGGGCGAGAAAGCCCCCTATCGGACAACCGGCCGGCCAGGGAAGCCGAGAGGGCACCGGCTACACCGGCCACACCAAACATTCCGATCGTTCCCGAGGAAAACCGGTATGGGGGACGTGAAAGCATCAGGGCCAGAGGGGTCCACAGCACGCTGAACGCAGCAAATGCAATGGCGCCGTAAAGGGCTCGAAGGCGCAGGAGGGGCTCTTCAATAAGCAGGGAGAAAACGGACTTCAGCAAAGCGGGATAGCTCCCGCCGACGTGGGCGCGGTGCCGGGGCAGTCCGCGGTAAAAAACGATCGCAAGTGCGATCATGACTGCCGAGGCAACCGCGAAGACAGCTCTCCAGCCAGCGAGTTGCGCCAAATAACCCGCCGCGGTGCGGGCGAGAAGAATGCCGAGCAGGAGCCCGCTCATGACAGTGCCGACAACCCGTCCGATTTCCGCGGGGCCGGTAAGTGAGGCGGCAAAGGCGACGAGAACCTGGGCAACTGCCGAGAGTGCGCCCACCATGAGGGTGGCCGCAAGCAGAACAGAAGACAAAGGGGCAAAGGCCATTGCCGCCAGAAAGACTGAGTTCCCAACGGTCATTGCGACCACCAGAGTCCGCCGTTCCATGAGGTCTCCGAGCGGCACCAGAAACGCCAGCCCCAAACCGTAGCCCAACTGGGATGCCGTTACGACGAGCCCGGTTGCGGCAACAGACATCCCGAGCCCCCGGCGAATGACATCGAGCAGGGGTTGGGCGTAGTAGAGGTTTGCGACCGTTAACCCGGCGCCCGCGGCCATAAGCAAAACGAGCGGTTGACTCATCCTTGGAGCGCCCGCGGCTGGGGGTCTCATTTGAATTCCGGAAGACTTCATTGTTTTGCCAAATCCGACAAGGCCTCGAGGACCTCCTGCGCATGACCCGATGATTTCGCTCTGGGCCAGACCCTGCGGACGATTCCATGAGGGTCTATCAGCACGCTGCCGCGGATAACGCCTGTGGATTCCTTCCCGTACATCTTCTTGATACCCCAGGCTCCATATGCTTCCAACATATTGTGGGAGGGGTCGCTCAAAAGCTTTAAGGACAGATTGTGTTTTTGCTTAAATTTTTTGTGAGATGCAACCGAATCGGGGCTTACGCCAAGAACGGCCGCTTTCATGGCTGAAAAATCGGCCATCCGCTCCGAAAACTCCAGCGCTTCGGTCGTACATCCACTGGTGTTGTCCCTGGGATAGAAATACAAAGCGACCCACATGCCCTTCAAATCTTTTTTGCATACCGTGGAGTCATCGTCGGCGGTCAAACAAAAATCCGGTGCTTGCCTGTCGATCTCGATCATCGCTTTCTCCTTGCCCGAAAAGTCGTATAGAACTCATAAGTCCCCGAGGGGAGACTGTCATGGCACTATCACGACCGAGAGGTCTTCCGCGCCGTTTAGAACCTTGTTTGTAACCCTTCCCATGAAAAATTCGCGCACCGCCGAGATGCCGCGCCGTCCCAGGACCACCGTGTCGAATCCGCCGGTGCGCGCAACGTCGAGGAGTTCGGCGGCGCGGCTGTAACTGCCCGTTCTGCACACTGTGGCGATTTTTTCCCGCGCCACCCCCGCAGTCTCCAGTACACCACGGTATGTGTCGAACATTTCCTGGATTTTACCCTTCATTGTCTGGTGGAGTTCTCGTTCAATATCATCGCCCGCCAGTTCCAAGGCCGGGGTGCCGGCTCCGGGAATAAGACGGCGCACCACATGACAAAGGGTGACTTCCGCGCCGCTGCCCGCGGCGAAATCAGCGGAGTATTCGACGGCCTTGCGGGAGTTTTCCGAAGTGTCGACTGCCAGCAACACCTTCGGGGACCCGGCACGGGCAGCCGGGTTGTTTCCCACCACCCAGACGGGTGTCGAGTCGCTTCCCTGGACGACCTTTGTGGACACGCTTCCGAGCAGCAGGGCCTCAATGCGGCTTATTCCTCTTCTGCCCACCACCACGGCGTCGTAGCCTTTGCGGGCCTCTTTGAGAATGTCTCTGGCTATCCCCGACTGCCACATCTGGGGGACTCCGCTTACGAGTTCGGGCGCCATCCCAAGTTCAATGAGGACATCTTTTGCCCGGTCGATGGAATCCTGCGCCATGCGCTCACATTCCCGGTTAAATTCATTGTATTTTTCCTGGATGGCGCGTTTAAACTCCCCGTTCACATTGATCTGGCAAACCAGTTCATCCGAGGCCATCGGGAACACATAAAGAAGGTTCACCTCGGTTTTTAGTCCGCGGCACTGAAAGGCGACGTAATTGACAGCGTCAAGCGAGTGTGAAGAGCCGTCGACGGCGATGAGAATGCGTTTGGGGTCGGGCATGGCAGTTCCTTTCCTGATTTCTTTAACCGTGCTCATCGAAGCGGGCCCGGGTGCGAGTGATAGTGAACACCAGTGTGAAAACGGCCGTTACCGCCAGATTGATTCCGGCAATGATGAAAAAGGCGTGTGGATATCCGGTCGACCTGATGACTTCCCCCATGACGAGGGAGCCGAGCATCATGCCCAGATAGATGCAGCTGTTGTAGCCCCCCATTGCGACCCCGCGAACGGCCGGTTCGACGACTTCAGCGATGAGAGCCCCTGTGGCGGTAAAGGCGAGTCCCATCGCGGCCCCTGTCACAACGGCCATGAGTACGAACCCGGTGAGGCTGGAAGCGATGCCAAAGCCGGCAAGGGCGGCTGCATAGCAGACAAAGCCCGCCGTCACCAGGTCGCTTCGCCGGGAGACAGAATCACTAAGGCGCCCGAACGGAATGCGGGAGCAGGCGTTGGAGACGGCCTGAGCTCCGAAGATGATGCCGATTTGTCCGATTTGCATCCCCCGGTTTTGTGCGTAAAGGGGTATGAAAGTAATGAACATGCCGAGCCCCATGCAGCCCCCCATGGTCACCAGCCAGCAGGTGAGAAGAAGAGGGTTTCGCGAAAGGCCCCGCACGATATCGAGGGCGGGTCGTTTCTGCGGCCGGTTTATCACCACGTGCCTGGCCCTGGGGAGAATAAAAAACACAATGGCGCCAACAGCCATAAGGAAAACTCCGGCAAAGACAAAGACCGACTTATAGCCCAGCATCTGGGCGATGCCTCCTCCGATCGCCGGCCCAAGACTCATGCCGCTGTAGATGGCCAGGGTATACCAGCCGTAGGAGCGGCCTATGTGAGTCATGGGCGAAAAATCGGCTACAAAGGACATCATCGTGGGACCAAAGGCGGCGAGGCCCACACCGAAAAAGGAGTAAACAAGCGATTATTTGCGGCACGGTTGTTGTGAGGCCGAGCAACAGCGAGGTGATGCCCATGACAAGAAGGCCAAAGAGGATGAGGAGCTTTCGACCGATGCGGTCGGAGACCAGGCCAAGGGGAAGCGAGAAAGCACCGGCAACGAGCAGAAAAGTCGAATTGATCACCCCGACCTGCACCGTGCCGGCCCCAAGCAGCCTGGCGTAGAGCGGCACGATCGGGATTCGCATGTAGGAGCCGCAATAGCATGCAAAAGTGACCGTGCAGCATATCAGGAGCAGTCTCTCGTAAGATGGGACGATTTTCTGTCCACCCGTATTCATCGGTGTCTTTCCTTGCTAAAAAGCTTTCCAATCGGCCGGATCAACTCACTTGCCGTCGGGCTATCCGCCGCCTTTTCGATTTGTCACCTATACCACTGCGCCGGGTTTTTGGCCATCTTCTCCCTTGCCGCGAAAGATTGCATCCAAAAGAGTGTGGACAGTGGGGACAATTTTTGTTAAATATGCGTCACCATTGGATCGGGACGTGGCTCAGCTTGGTAGAGCGCTGCGTTCGGGACGCAGAAGTCGCTGGTTCAAATCCAGTCGTCCCGATCAAATCTCAGGGCCAAAATCCGCATATCCCCACTTCGATTTTCATAAAATCCCCTCTTCTGTTGCTTTATGGCGCCGTGCTGATAAAACAGCGGAAAAATTTTGCAGTTTTTGTAACTGCCCGATATCTGGTTGTATAGTGGATGTTAGCCACCGAAATAACAGCCAGGTAACAGCCGGGTTAACAGCGAGCTAACAGCGTGGGTATCAGCATGGAATAACAGCAGTGAGTGATGGATAACAGCGGTGGGTATCGAAAAACCTCTACTATCAATACTTTTTCCAATCATACTTATGACTTATCGCCCCCTTTGTTTTTTTGAGCCGCACCCGCCGTTTTTACGTGACGAACTCCAATGGGCCGGCCCCGGTCGAGGTAATTATACAGTTGAGGGAGCTGGGTGTGCCAAACGGCATCCAGAAGTGGAAACGAAAAGCGGCAATAAATAGGGCAACCAGAAAAGGCAAAACGTTAATATCGCGGTCGCCACCCTCGTGACAGTGGTTTCCGGATGGACACTAATTAAAAAGCTGGACAACATGGTGACAGTTATGGCAGAGATTCTTATAGTACTCGCGAAATAGCAGGAGAAGCGAATAGACAGGGGCGGTTCACGATGGGAAAGTGTTCGTTGTGATAAAACGAAGCAACATTCAAATCAATTACTTGTGCAATCAATAATGAGGAAACAAGGCGGTAAAGAGGCGATGCTCGGGGCGCACTCTTTTTTGGTGCGCAAGACAGTGCAGTATCCCCCATCTCATTTTGCGGGAACCGTCCACCCAGGCATAGTGAGCGCGGGGCGCAGGCCCAAGGGGGGCACGAGGTCCATCTCCGGTAAATTTATTTGGAAGTGACAAATCATGAGGAGCAAGAAGATGAAAAAACAAGGCAGGTCTTTCGCAGTTCTTTTAACCCTTTTTGCAGTAGCGGCTGTTTTCGCCTTCTCTCCGTGTTTGAGGGCTCAAGACAGTAAATCGATGGCCGAAGGTCAGAAGGCGATCATGGAAGGCGCCAAGCGGATGATGGCGGGAAACAACAAGATAATGGCCACTGTAGCTAAAAAGGGCATAAAGGACCCGGACCTCGAGGCGGCTCAAAAGCAGATGTCCGAGGGCTATGAGATGGTGGTCAAAGGCGACTCCATGATGTCCAGCGGCCAAACGCAGCAGGGGCAGGAGATGATGAAAAAAGGGGCCAAAATGATGCTGGGGGCTCAGATGACAACGAATGCCGTTTGCAAGCAAAAAGGCCTGATCAAGGTGTGTGCGACTGACCTGCACGAATGCCATGCGGCTCAACAGCAGATCGAAAAGGGTGCATTGGACTGGTACTTTGGTGGCGCCGGCATCTAGGCTGATTTAAATCCATAGGGCTCGGCCAGGGAATGTGTTTTATCGGGTTCAATATTTAGGTGGGCGGTTCCCGCAAAATGAGAAGGGGCATACAGCGGTCGCGCGACCAAGAGGAGCGCGACCGCTGTATGCCCCTTTTTTCCGCAGCCACACTCCGGGAAAAGCGGTCTGAATCCCATAGCTGCCATGCTTCTCAACAGGCTATGCGCCTTAAGCTGCATTGCAGTTCAACCCTCTTCCCCGTTAGTGGGTAATTCAATACACCATAAGGGTTCATTGTACTTGGGATCGATTGCCAACAGCCTCCGTTTTATATAGAACAAAAGGGCTCTGCGAGTCCGTATGCTCCGAAAGCCCGACTCGACCTTCTCAAATCCTCTCAACACCGCTTCCCGCACGGAGATGGGAAGAGAAGGATTGGGTTGCAATCTCAACTCAACAATCTCGCTCCATTCCCGATCATACTCCGCCGAGATCCAATCATCCGCAGCGATCTCGGCATGCACTATCCGAGAGAGAACAAAGTCAAGGTAGCGCTCCTTTGTGTGGCAAAAAGCACGGATATGATAGCGATCGTCTGCGAACACCAGGTGATGGGGCGAGATCACACGCGTTGTAACCATTCCCGGTTCCAAGTCCTTTTTGCGGTAATCGATCATGACGGCCTGCCGCCGCCTGAGCGCGGCAAGAACCGTCCTTATGGTAGGCACGGGCAGTTCAGGCCGAAGCAGCCGATCCACATCCATTACCGCCAAATCGCTCCAATCCCGGTCTTCACGATAGAGCCCCACGAGGGCCTGACCACGCAGGTAGTCCAGAAAGGCGATAGGAGTCGTACGAATATAGTGAGGCTCAAAAGACGCCGCAGGCATGTGACGCCTTTGCTTGGCATCGTAGTACATCTGTCCTGGACACTCCTTGCGATATCGGTCGATCACCTTCTGAGCGATCTGGCGGCTCAAGCCGAAAGCAGAAGCGACTTGCCTTGCAGTCACCCCATCACCCCAAAATAACTCGGTTTCGATGTATGCTAAACGCTCTATCAGGCGTTCTGGAAGTCCGGTTTCCACGAAGTACCTTTCCTGGCACATGTCATCTTAGTTTACATGTGAACCTATTGCGGAGTTGCCTAAACCGCAGTATCCTTTTCACCTACGAAAAGGAGGACCGACATGTACCGTATACGTCTTTCACTTCCAAGAGGACAAGAAGCAACTTACAGGAATCTCGATCTACTGCACGATGCGCTGGTTGGGGCATGGGCAGCGACGGGCGCATCATCGGAGGACGTGGTCGGCAGACAGGCCCGCCCCTGGAATTTCGCCGCACTGGGAGGACACAGGGACGGCGGGAACATGGTGCACACCCTGGTTGTGTCCACACCCGATCGGGAGTTGGCGAATCACTTAACTCGCTTCGATCCCGCTCAAGTGAGATACGGACGCTCTCACACGGCTGAAGCGGTGGACTTCGCCCGGGCAATGATCCTTCCCGATCCGGACCCCGTTGCTCCGGGACAAACAGCTCTCGGAGTCGTGATGCTCTCCCCTCTCGCCATCTCCAGGGAAGACAGCGAGGGTTCGAAGCTCCGCTGGCACAACAAGGTGGATGACTTCGATCTTTCGGCCGCTGTAAACAAGCGCCTCTCGCGTATTGCCGGACGTCCAACAACGCTTGGACTTCATCCTGACCGCCTCTATCTACGCATTCAGCCCCGCCATGACACCCTCGTGCGGATCAAGGAGACCAGGGAAGGCAAAAGAGCCTTTGTGATCGGCATGCTCCTTCCCCTCGTGCTTCAAGGGTGCGAGGAGGATTTGCGGCTCGCCTGGTATGCCGGGATAGGGGAAAAGAACCGCAACGGATTTGGCGCTATCGGGCTTGCCGAGAAAGGAATCGGCCGATGAATGATCAGACCTGGATGGAAAAGGCCGTACAGGCAGCCTCAGAAGTCTATGGGGCCCTGCTCGGCGACGTTGTGGGAAAGCACGTGTTTTACGACCGGGAGGACGTACCCCTGGGCCAGGAGACCAAGCTCAAGTTGGAGAAAGATCAAATCGCCCATCCGAACGTCATCAGACTCCTCGCCATAAGCGGTAAGGGCGGCCACCCGGAAGACGGAGCCGATGACAAGAACCCCTATGCCCAGTACTACAATATCTCGCTGCTCGATCACCTGTTATCAACGGTACGGGGGGCACTGGTCTTTGCCGCGTTCGAATGGTTGAGTCGAAACCCCGATATGGACCCGGTTCTGCTGCGCGCAAGATTAAGGGTAATCGCAACCATTGGTTTCCTGCATGACCTGGATAAGGATCTGCGGCTGCCGCGCAATACTCCACTAACTGACGACATGGTCCAGGAAGCCATGATCCGCTATGGACTCGACGCGTACATTAACTCTCTCGCCGCCCCGATCGAGCCGGACCAGATGCGCTATCTCATCGAAAAGGTCGAAGCTTCCCAGGCGCATCGCCACCCGCCGAAGACCTTGCCGCCACGGGGTTTTGAATCCCTGCCGCTTTTCGTTCGTCTCTCCGATCAACTTGACGGCATCTGGTGCCTGGACGATCCTTTGCACGGCGGACTTTCCGGGGTGATGGAGAGGATTCGAACTGACGAGAGCGTTCTTGGAAACAACTTCCTTAGAGCCTGGAAAGCAATTTCGCTTTTCGATCCTCATCACCCTTTTCTGCTCGATGAATTGCAGCGCTGTCTGTCCCGCGCATCGGTGAGAACCGCCGGTATGCCTCCGCTAATCGAGACCCACCGGGACGGCGAGCTCTTTATGCTCATCCCCGAAGAGCAAGCCGATGTCATTATCGAGAAAGCGATAATCGAGGTCTGCAGGAAGCTTCCTTTCGATCTCAGAATGAATATTTCCAACCGTGGCGTGCCGACGCTCAGGGACGGTTGCCCATCGCACGAAAACCTGGCCGATTTCATGGCCAGGGGACAGGGGCAAAAGGTTATCCCCGATCTTCTGAAGATCGGCGCCTCATTCAGGGGAGATGTGCAAGATCGCCTGGATCAGATGCTTTCCAGCGTTGGCCTTGCTCCTCGCTGGCCCAAAAAGGCACCGACGACATCCTTTGTACGTTTGTACAGCACCCTCGATGGAATGGAGGAGCCGAGCAGGGAAATCCTTTATGAAGCCGCGCACCTTGCATTGCTGCTCAACCTGGGTTTTGAGGGGGGTGCCCAAAAGGGAGTTCCAACGAGTGCGCAACGAGAACTGGAACTGCTGGAAACCGTTTCGGAAGCTTGTCCCGAATGGATAGTCGGGATGGTCATCAAGGAGCCCGATCCGTCACGGCGCAACATGGTGGCCCTTTGGGCGAGGGCGACAGCTCAGGACGGCAGCGGATTGCGGGACGCCATCTGGGGAAGCGGAGGGCTGCTCCAGCGTTGGCTTGAAGGCGACGGGGCCGATAAGAGCGGCATGCGCGATTTCATCACCGGACGAGGCGCACAGGTCAGCCAAGGCGTGGAGCGGCATATGAGGCAACTTCTCGGCGACAGCCGGGTTGCTCCCGAGGATGAGTCCGCGCAAGGACGCTGTCTTTTTACCGATGAGCCCGCTCCTTTTGATGAGCCGATCGACCAGGGGCTCGGTCTCTACGAAGTAAAGGTCTCGGCCTTTTCCGGCCGTGAAGGCCGGCCCGAATCCCTTACATCGGAGCGCGCCCATACAATTGTAAGCGCCCCTTCGGTAGCGGAGCACACCTGGCGCGCCAAGGTACACGAGAACCTGGGCGGGCGTAAAGAAGGTGTACCCGCCCTCGTTTCCTCACCCACCACGAGCGGGCTTTTCGGAGGCCTGGCCCTTATCGACGATCTGGCCATGCCTGCCATGTCCATCTACGATCTCAGCCGGCTTGATCCCAACAAAGGCAGGATCATTAATGAAACGGATATCTACAGGCGGAGGTTTCGCATAGCACGGATCGAGAGTATTCCTGAAAAGCTCGTCGATCAAGTGGATAAACTCAGGCTTTTGATCAAAGCCTGCCGGCGTATCGGACGCCCTATTCACGTTTTTCGAGGCCTTCCCGTTCCACAAAAATCCTATTTCCACTTCGACGCCATGCCGAACTCGATTGAGAGCCTACTTGGCGCCAAAAGTTTGAGGCTCGAACAGCTTCCCACGGCCCTCAAAAAGTTGCAAACGGCCCACCTCTTGCTCGATTCACCGGGGCTTGGCTACGATGTATTCCGGCGCTACGCCAACCCATCAACACGCCTAGGCGCCGTCTGTCAGGCATGGTGCAAACTCAAAGAAAATAATAAAACCCCCAGGGAAGTGCTTTCCGACCTGGTGTCTCAATATCGACTTCACGAAAAGGAGCGAGGCATGAGTGAACAAGATGGAGCGTTCGTAAGATTTGGACAGGCTGCCGCCAGTATACAGCAGAGACCTCTGGCGGGAGCTTCGGCCAACGAGGAGCTTTTGGTTTTCAAGATCGCCATGGATTCGGTCGCCTCTGCGCGCCGAATCGGTCAGGCGGACGAAGCCTCGCTTATATGCGCGGTCGCGGGAGAGCTCGAAACGAATCTCACGCGAAGAGACAAGACCTGGCTGACCCACAGCGAGGCGGTGCGCAAGCGGTGTCTTGAGGTGGCGGAGCTTTTCGTCCGGAATGTCTGGCTTGGGGCGCTTAAGGGAAAGATGCCCGGCCAGAATGACCGGCGAGTCATGGCGAGCATCTATCGCATGGCATTTGTAACGGCAAACCGAAAGCAATAACGGAAATACCAATGCGGGATAAAAAGGAGGATATCATGGAAAAGTTTGCATCTTACCTGGCGGACATCAATGAACTCGTCGAAACGAGCGTGGCCAATGATAAGGAACAGTACATCCACCCCAGACGCAAGAATCTCGGTTGTCTCAGTCTTGTGCTGATAAGGGAGGCGATCGCGCCCGTCGTCTTTCGCAACCTGGAGCAGGAAATCACGGATATCGAAATCGGGGATGACGTCTATGTCCGAGGCGTGCCGAACAAGTTCAAATACCCGGAGCGGGGGCGCGGTCTTCAGGTCCTTCGCGCTTTTGGAGTCGGTGGCAGGTTTCCGCAAAACAAGACCGTGCTCACAAAGAACCAGAAACCTTCGGACGCCTATGATCTCAACACGCTCGTCTTCGGAGATTCGGCCAACCAGGACAACCGTATTCTCCCGGTCCGCACCGCCACGAATTATTCCGACGCCCTGAGTCTCCTCCCAAAACACCTCTGCGTCGAGGAAACCTTCCACAACCGAGCCTTCGAGGATGGGACGCTGTTCGATGCCGCAACCAAGCGCAACAGCGAGAACCTCTTCACCAGGCACTTTATCCGTCCAGGGACCCTCATGGTGCAGGTGCTTTCCACGCAGGGACGCGTGCTGCCTATAGAAGGCCTCGATCATCTTCTCCTCTCCATCGGTCTGGCCGGGGCCTACGGCGGCCAGACCGGCGTGACCGGTGTAAACATCCGGACCCACATGGTCGGGCTTTACGGAGCACGGTTCGAGCGGGCCGAGACATCACCTTATGAAATCGTAAAGAAGCTCGATTGTGACAGAGCGGACTTTGCAACGGTCATTCCCGCCTTACATGCACAGCTCTCCTCCATCCATGAAGTCTTCATGGGCAGCAGCGCACTGGTGGATTACCAGGCACGGCTCATCGACCTCTTCATCGCCAAGGACCCCGGCCTGGCTTCACAGTACGAGGCCGCGGCCCGAAAGGTGGGCCATCTTTTCGACAGCTGGTTCGGAACGGGGAAGTGACCATGAAACTCCTGACGATTCCAATGGAGGCTGAAACCCTCACCCCCTTCGCCTATCACAGTCTGATGGTACAAAGCGGAACCGCCACGCTCCCTGAATTGATAAGCGACCGGGCCGTAGCTTTCGGCCTGGCCGTCAGTCTCGGGATGGCGGCGGCGCGGGCGGGTCTACCTGCGAAGGATTACAGGGGACACCTCGGTGCCATGCCGTACCGTACCTCGGTTTTCATAGCCGATCAACCAAGGCTTTTGCCGCCCCTGGCAAGACGCCTCAACCTGGATGCAGAAGCGGGCATGCAGAAGAAGATCCAGGACGTTGCCAAAAAGGGAAATCTCAAGGACTTTTTCTACACCCAGGAGGTGCCGCCTGGACAGGTATTCCGGGGGGCGCTTTTCGGCTTTGACGGCTTCGATCCCTTCGCGGAGTCGCGCCGGGAAGAGATCGTAATCCGCATCGGGCTGCACCGGGGCGGCATGGTGAGGTTGCGCAGAGCGGGACGAGAGAACGTACCCAGTGTGCGGTTGAATGCCGCCACGGCTTCACTTTTCGGGCGTGAACTCCCCGTGGGCCGCTACTGCCTCTATGAAATTCAGCTCACCCCCTTGATGGACATAGACGGTGCGGGAAATGAGGTGAACCGATGGAGGTGAAGGTCAAACGCCACTGTGTCGGTCGGCAGGCCGAGTCGGGGCTTTCGCCGCTGCAAAGGGAGCTTTTGGATAACCCGGCCCCAATTCGAATAGCCGAGGCGCCCACCGGGGCCGGGAAATCCTACGCGTTCGAACGGGCAATGGCCAGGGGGGATCGGGTTTTGTTCATCGTTCCCACCCGGCGCCTTGCCCAGAACCTTCTGACCGGGCTTTCGGAAAATCTCGTTCGCGATCATGGTTGGACCGAAGAGGTTGCCCGCCACAAGCTCGCCTTGTGGAGTTCCGATGCGACCGTCAGGCAGCGAGCTGAAGGAGTCGTGAATATCGGCGCCCGCCGCATCCGCGAGCTCTTCGACCTCGACACGACGCGAGCGGGAGGCGAAATGATCGTCGCCATTCCCGAGACGGTAAGCCACATTCTTCTCCGCTTTCAAAAAGAGGCGGGTCAAACCGATGTGGGCGTTTTCGATCTTCTCTCCAATTTCGAGCACATCGTGTTCGATGAATTTCACACTATTTCCGCGCGAGGTTTCGGGCTTGCGGGGCTCATTGCCAAGCTTGCCGCCGAGGCCGATGGAGTCCGCGCCAAAGTGAGTTTTCTTTCGGCAACGCCTCTCGACATCAGACCAATTCTGAGGAAGCTCGACATTCCCGAAGAGCGCATCGTTGAGCTGCATGAGGAACTGACCGAATCGGGACGTTCGGTCCACGGGGACGTCCGTCTTCTGCTCTCCAACGCACCGTGCCTATCGGACCTGGTCCGAGATCATGTTGTGGCGATACGGCATGAAATCGAAAAGGGAAGACAGGTGGTGGTCATGTACGACAGACTGCATGATCTCAGGCTGCAGCTCTCCAGTATGCAGGCGACCCTTCGGGAAGCCGGTGTCGCGCCGGGCCGCGCACTTCTCATCAACTCCATCAGTGATTCAACGGTCGGGGATGACGGCAGGGGATTTTTTGCCGTCGGCCGTGAACAGCAGCCGGAGCACTTCGATGTGTTGATCGCCACGGCAAGCGTGGAGGTGGGGGTAACCTTCAGGGCGGACATGCTCTTCATGGAGCCCGGATTCGAGCCCTTGAACTTTCTCCAGCGGTACGGCCGGGCGGCCCGAGGGGACCATTGCGGCCTGGTGGTGGTTCGCTCGGATGGAGAAGAGGCCAATCGGCGGCCCTGGCTTCGCGAGCTTCAGCTCTGGATGGAGGAGCACGATGGAACGGAAGCCGCCATCGGGGACCTTACCGCCCTCCTTGGCCGCGCGGCCCGGCTCCGCTTCGAGGACCGTCCTGAAGACTCCCCGCGCCATTTCGGCCGGCTGTCTAATCGAGCAGCCTACACGGCAGGGTTATACTGGAAAGTTATGATGGATCATTGGGCCAACCGTGGTGGAAGATGGGCTCATCTTAAAGCCTATCAGCCCAAACCCGCCGGTCATGTGTACAGTTTGATTCAACAGGTGCGTGCCATGGAGAAAGACCGTTGCGTTGGCAAACAGGCGAAAAAGTGGTGCGACAGGTTCGAAGCGGAGGCTCGCGTCATGCGTGATATCGCCCCCCGGATTCGCGTGCTGGATGAGCGTGGGCGAAGCATGCACGTCCCCGAGCTGTGGTTGAGACGCTCCACGGATATCCTCGAACGATTTCCCCTCGTCTTTTCCGACCGGGCCGGCCTCGAAGAAATTCGCATCACCGGCGATCTTGATGACTGGATCAAAGACAAACGACGCTTCGTCGAGGCAAAAAAGAGCGTCCTGTTTCCTCATACGCCTTATCCACACGTACTGAAGGACGACAGCTCAATAGTGGATGAATGGTGTCGCCGCTTTGAGGATCGTTCCATGCCCGATTCCGAAGCCTGGTATGATTTTCCCGAAGCCATGGCGGCTGCAGAAAAACTGGTGAGTTTGACCGGACTGGTGGTGAGTGATGAAGATGACCTGGAACTGGATGCGATCAGCGGAGTTTGCTGAGCGCGTGGATCGGCTCGGGCTGCATGGTCTGCACTTCCAGCACGTGGAACTGTGCAAACGTCGAGCCTGGTTGTACCTGCACCGCATCAACTTCGCCCAATGGCACCACAGGGTCGAATTGGGAACAGCCCGCCACGAAACAAGCTATGCAAGGGACCATAGCGTGCAGGGACTGTTCGGGCTTGCTCCGGACCGGATCGACTGGGACGCGCACATTGTCTATGAGAACAAGGGCACGGGAGGAGCTGTTGATGCCGCCGACAACCAGACGGCCTTTTACGCCGTAATGCTTTCGATTGCAAGCGGAGTGCGTTGGAAGGCATTCACTCACGTCCTTTCAACCCGTCGGCGCCGGGAAGTGGAGCTAGACGACGATCGATTGCTGCGGCTGTGGAGCGCCTCAGAGGAACTGGAACAGCTTGCCGCGCTGGAACGTGTTCCGTCCGTTTCGCGTATTCCTCTGTGTCCGACATGTTCGGCAGCGAGCTTTTGTGATTTCGATTGATCGAGGTATGATCATAGTCGATTAAGAAATTCGAGGGGATCATGGAAACACTTTTTGTGTCGAGAGAGGCGAAACTGCGGCGGCGGGAAAATACGCTGAGCGTTGTAGCGGCCGGTCGCACGCGCTCCCTTCCCGTGGAGAAAGTGAGGCATATCGTCCTCCTTTCCGAAAGCGATCTCAACTCAAAACTGCTCTGCTTTTGCGGCAAGCACGGGGTCAGACTCTCCGTCTTCGACTACTACGGGTATTTCAAGGGCGCCTTCGAGCCCGTCTCCGACCATGAGTCGGGCCGCGTAAAGCTGGCCCAGGCCGAATCTATTATGAACAACGACATGCGGCTCACCCTTGCCCGCGAGATTGTGAGTGGGGCGGCCCACAACATGCACGCCAACCTGCTCTACTATGTCTATCGCGGAAACCATGCTCTACAGAGACCCTTGGAGGACATGAACTCTCTTTCAGCAAAAATTGGGAAAACCCGCGACACGATGACGCTCATGGGCATCGAAGGGAATCTGCACGAAGTCTATTACTCCGCCTGGAAGCACATCGACCCTTATCTGGACTTCGGCCGTCGAGTGCGACGCCCGCCCAATAATCCGGTCAATTGCCTCATCTCATTTCTCAACCAGATGACCTATACGGTGGTACGACACGAGACTTTCAAAACCCACCTGGACGAAACTCTGAGTTGGCTGCACGCTCCGGGGAGCGGTCGGGCATCGGTTAGCCTCGATCTCGCTGAACCCTTCAAACCTATCCTGGCCGATTCGCTCATATTCCGCATGGTGCGCAAGAATATGGTCGCGGATAACTGGTTCGAGCAACATGAAGGCGTATGCCTGCTTACTGAGGCCGGTCGACGTCACGTAGCAGAGCAGTTCGCCGCCAGACTCGAAGAAACATACAAGGATCGATCATTTCGTGAATGGATCTATCGGGAAGCCTTGGGGATCGAACGTCACATCCTGGGACTTTCCGAATATGAATCCTTCAAGAGAAAGGTTTGATTCATGTATGTGCTAATGACCTACGACGTGCAGGCAAAACGTACCGAGAAGTTCAAAAAGTTGCTTCGGCAGTACCTGGAGCACATTCAGTTTTCAGTCTTCTGCGGCGACTTGTCGGAAGCTAAGCTAACCGAGCTGAGACGCGCCGTAAGCCGTCTGCTTGAGCCCGGAGAACTGGTTACGGAGGTGGTCGCCGCAAACCGGCACAATGTAAAAGTGGCAAATTTCGCTAGAAGCGAAAGTGGCAAGGGTGAGGCTAAACGCATTGAAGCCAACACACATTTGACCGACTTTCGAGTGCTCTGATGAGATGACTTCGACAGGAAAAGAAGAAAAATCAGCAGGTGTTCGACGCCCCAGACTGTTGCTCTACGGCTATTTCATAGATGCGCAGTGGGACAGGAATGCGATAGAATGGCTTGAAAACAAGGGTTACGTCTCCCCATGCGGGGTTATGAGATTATTAGCCCGGCTTGCTCGCCGTGTCGCCTGACATGTTACGTCTCCCCATGCGGGGTTATGAGGCTGCCGAGATAGCCGGTCGAAGCAACAAAGACCCAAGTTACGTCTCCCCATGCGGGGTTATGAGTCCTTAAGCCGAGCCATGGCTTCGGCAGCAATCGCGAGTTACGTCTCCCCATGCGGGGTTATGAGCTGCGGTCCATGGGATCGACCTAGGCATACCCGAGTTACGTCTCCCCATGCGGGGTTATGAGAGTGTAGTCACGTTGCGTTCCGACTTCGACTCTCATGTTACGTCTCCCCATGCGGGGTTATGAGTTGTCGGCATTTGCTATCGTATCCCACGCGAAGACAAGTTACGTCTCCCCATGCGGGGTTATGAGATCTCGGTATATACATGTCGTCACGCTAAACACGTCTGGGTTACGTCTCCCCATGCGGGGTTATGAGGATGCAACAATGTCATCGAGGCACTCAGAAAAATAGGCAGTTACGTCTCCCCATGCGGGGTTATGAGACCAGCACCGCTCGCACCCGATGCTGGCAAAAGATGGTTACGTCTCCCCATGCGGGGTTATGAGGGAACCGTTTATCGTCCAATGCCATTGAGTTTAATGTTACGTCTCCCCATGCGGGGTTATGAGACAAGTCGGTTCACCACTGCCATACTATCAATAGATGGCCGTTACGTCTCCCCATGCGGGGTTATGAGAGCCCTAGGCAATCTAACTCGCTCCGACAGCAATCCGTATCGTTACGTCTCCCCATGCGGGGTTATGAGGAGGCAGACTCACATAATCTCGGCCCATAAGATGACAGTTACGTCTCCCCATGCGGGGTTATGAGATCAAAAATACCGGAAGCATCGGAGTCCGACGTTGTACGTTACGTCTCCCCATGCGGGGTTATGAGCCCGCTTCTTTCGTCACATCGCAATCCGGGGCCGGTGTTACGTCTCCCCATGCGGGGTTATGAGACCGAAACAGCCCGGCGTGGAAAATGTTCCGCAGGTTACGTCTCCCCATGCGGGGTTATGAGCTGACATAGTCAGGCTCTAACAGTCCCATTCCACGGATTGTTACGTCTCCCCATGCGGGGTTATGAGGACTCCAGCGATCTCAGGCCGAGCAGCGCTTCATGTCAGTTACGTCTCCCCATGCGGGGTTATGAGTTCTGGAATATCGCACCTGGCTGACCGACAATCCCGTTACGTCTCCCCATGCGGGGTTATGAGTCCACGAAATCCGACATAGTTCATTCGCCGTTTAAGGGTTACGTCTCCCCATGCGGGGTTATGAGTTTTCAAACGCCAGACGGCACTCAGGGAGAACTGCCGAGTTACGTCTCCCCATGCGGGGTTATGAGATCTTCCACGCTGAACTGCTCGCCCGCAACTACGTCGTTACGTCTCCCCATGCGGGGTTATGAGTCACTCAATCCGGCGACATGTGGTTTATCTCCGAGGGTTACGTCTCCCCATGCGGGGTTATGAGCAGAGCCGTCCATGCTGCTCAACCGTCACAGATCATGCGTGTTACGTCTCCCCATGCGGGGTTATGAGACGGCGAGGCGTGGCGTCGGGCGGCCTGCCAACAGTCGTTACGTCTCCCCATGCGGGGTTATGAGTCGCCAGGGTCACATCCGACCAGGCGGACCTATAACAAGTTACGTTTCCCCATGCGGGGTTATGAGACAGGTCACTCTATGAGCAAGCGTGGTTCTGTGACGTTACGTCTCCCCATGCGGGGTTATGAGCTCGCGTATTTGGCGACTACGTGGGTATCAGTGTGGTTACGTCTCCCCATGCGGGGTTATGAGGCCGTCAGGCGATTGTGCTCCGCGTTGTGGCCACTGCGTTACGTCTCCCCATGCGGGGTTATGAGAGGGCGAAAGCAGATCGTCATACTGGTTGGAACGCTTGTTACGTCTCCCCATGCGGGGTTATGAGACGCACAGCCCCGTCAAGTCCTCGCGTGATCGTATGGTTACGTCTCCCCATGCGGGGTTATGAGACGAAGCCGCGACTGTCAATGTCCTGGACCATTTTTGTTACGTCTCCCCATGCGGGGTTATGAGTCGCTCGAAAGCTGCAGTTCTCGGCACTTTCCGCATGGTTACGTCTCCCCATGCGGGGTTATGAGTGCTGCAAGTCTCGTGGGCCGGTGGGGCGTACGCTGGTTACGTCTCCCCATGCGGGGTTATGAGATGAACCCGAGCGTCGAGCGGCCCGTTATCCGGCCAGTTACGTCTCCCCATGCGGGGTTATGAGGTCGCGCCCGACCAGGCGGCGCACCGAGTATCAAGTTACGTCTCCCCATGCGGGGTTATGAGTCCGTTCCGGGCGCATTGTAAACGGTGATCGCAGATGTTACGTCTCCCTATGCGGGGTTATGAGGCTGGGAGTCGGCCCAGGTGGCTGAAGACATTCACAGTTACCTCTCCCCATGCGGGGTTATGAGTCCGACCTCCCGGGCCTGGACCTCCTGACCTCCGACGTTACCTCTCCCCATGCGGGGTTATGAGCATATATCCGGCCATAGCGGCTAGAATGCTTTCCGCGGTTACCTCTCCCCATGCGGGGTTATGAGATGATATCGAGGGCACTTTCCGGCGTCCCGTCGTAGGTTACCTCTCCCCATGCGGGGTTATGAGACGGTCAATAATGTGCTCAATGTTGTCAGGGAAGGTGTTACCTCTCCCCATGCGGGGTTATGAGCACCGCAAGGATGTTGCCAAACTCCGACTCGTAGAAGTTACCTCTCCCCATGCGGGGTTATGAGAGCAAAATCTGGTCACTCCCTACCTTGCTCGGATCGGTTACCTCTCCCCATGCGGGGTTATGAGACAATAACAAGCGTGTTGATTCTATTTGACCATACTGTTACCTCTCCCCATGCGGGGTTATGAGCCGGAGGAGAACCGTGTTCTTGCGGTTAGCGTGCACAGACGAGAAAAACACCCCTCGTACGAGCAGATTAGAATGATAGATAGGCGAGCCGGCGGGCATCGCGGGCGTCCCGCGGACTATTGGGTCAACCTTGCGTATAATTCCACGGCATGCAGTCTTGGGGGATTTTTCGATTTCCCGGGCATTTTTTAGCAGCCAGTTGATATAGGCCAGTGGATTGGTCCCGGCGAGCCGGCAGGTGTGAATCAGGCTCATGAACCGGTCCCCTTCATAGGCGCCGCGCCCCGTTGGATGCAAGATGGCATAGTGAGGCAAGCGTGTGAGTCTTGCCACCTCCGAACTGCGTAATAAGAGTCATTAATGGTGCGGTATTCGCGGTTTCGCCGGAAAGCCTTCGAAGAACGATCCCGGCATGTTCGCGCGAAAAATTTGTCCGGTTTGTGGTAATCCTCGGGAGCAGTCCCGGCGATGACCTGCTCAAGGTGGATCGCGGAACTCATCGGGGTTAAAAGAACGCCCTTCTCCGACTTCTTTACTCGGTGTAGCGACTTTATACCAAGCTCCCATAGATTTATCTCTTCGATGTCTTCTTCAGACGTACTCGACCTTGAATGCACCTCTTGCCCCAATACTTCATGCAGCAAAATTCAGCATCTCCAGAACTACTCCACGATCCAATTCTTCCCTGGCGCGGCGAAGAAGCGCTTTATTAACCTCCGCCGAGACGTATTCTTCCCCACAGTTGTCACAGATCATTGCGGGGACCTTTTTGAAAACCAGGGTAGTATGCTCTTTTTCCAAGACAACGGTCACATAACCTTCAGCAGTTACGCCATTCTGACAAATTGCACACCTCATTTTACCCTCCTGGAGAAACCGTCCGTCCATCTGAGAGGATCAGGCGCATAAACTGTAATGATGATGAATTTTCTCTCCGGCGAGTCTATCGCCACAACCACATGCAAATGCTTTCCACCTGACGTTTCGCCGGTCAGAAGCAGACTCGGCAACGGGTAATCTTCATCATACCGCTCAACAACACTTCCTCTTTCTAAAATAAGTTCAACATCCTCCTCGAAAATATCCCGCTGAAACATTCGCCTCGATGCATGCACCCGGTACACTATGGTGTAGTCGCTCAAGTGACCCTCAATGGCGTCTCTAAGAATCATTTCCCTCCCCTGTACCACCTCAAGGCCGACCAGTGGTAATAGGCTGTAAATGATATGCAGACGATCGGGTTTTTACCTCAACGCCCCCAACAGCATTGCGTCGTGCAGGCGCTTTTCCTCGCTGCCAGTCGGGTACAGGGCAGATAGCGCGTTGGCCAGGCGCAGGAAGTCGGGGCGCGATCCTGTTCCGAAGGCAGGTCTCGCATGACCCTGCCGCTTTTTCGGCCGAGAATCTTCGGAATGCGATCTTTTTCCAGTTCGGGAAAAAGCAGCATCTGGTAATTTCCGCGTGGCTCTCGCTCGATCCAGTCGGCAACGGCCTCGGCTCCATCGTCGCCAAAAAGATGCTTTGCCCGCTCGGAAACCGCCATAAGGCGGATCGGCCACGTTGTAAGGCATTCGAGGTCTCGGACGTTTGACGTCACCTTGCGGAATCGCTCGAATTGGGCGCCGACTAGACCCACAGTCCAAGTCCCATCTCCACTGGAACGTACTGTCTCCACCCGCATGGGCCCATTGAAGAGCGGGCCGACTAATATACAGCCCTCGCCTATCTGATTTCCTGAAGTATTCATAACCCCAAGCTTCTTCGCGTACGGTAATTATTGCGCCTCCCCGCCAATTCC
Organism: uncultured delta proteobacterium; assembly: GCA_963813125.1. Lineage (GTDB taxonomy): Bacteria > Desulfobacterota > Syntrophobacteria > Syntrophobacterales > Syntrophobacteraceae > SbD1. The sequence goes on from CAWEZA010000094.1 coordinate 103,264, forward strand.
GGATCATCGTCAATGATGGCGGCGTTCTTTTTAATATCCCCTCAGCCTTGGAATTTGAATGGATGCTCATGGATATGTTTGTAAAAAGCACCGGATGATCACATTTGCACAAAAACTAATTCAGAGCAAGGGCGGAGAGAAAATGGGGGGAATAGGGTATTGGGTATCAGGCCGCCTGTTTTAATGTAGTGCGCGACCTATGCCAAGGTGTTTGGCAGTTGCCTGAAATGTGCAGCACTGAAAGCACCATAAGCCTGATAGATGCTTCTTTTCGGCCTGCCCTCCGGTGTGGACTGTGTCTCCCGCAGACGTTGCCCTTCCAGACGCGGCCATATCTTTCGATTTTCCCCTCGCAATAAGCTCAATATTTTTGTCCCTTCCTTCAGTCTCGGTCCGCGATGGAATTCGTGGAGAATCCGTGGGTGCCAATCAACGGCACGGGTATTGCTTTCAGGTTGATGCAGACTAGTATATCTGAAGAGTTTCTCAGCAGAAGGGTCAAACCATGCCGGAGACCAAAAGGATCGTTCTTGCCGAAGACCACGCAATCTTAAGAGAGGGACTCAGAATGCTTTTGTCCACCCACGCGTCCTTCGAGGTCGTGGGGGAGGCGCCCGATGGCCTGGAGGCCGTCCGGCTGGTCAAAGCCCTCAAGCCCGACCTGGTCATAATGGATCTGGCGATGCCTGTGCTGGACGGAGTGGGGGCGACCAAAGAAATAAAAAAAATAAGCCCGTCGACGAAAATCCTCGTACTCACCGTTCACAAGACGGAAGACCGTATTTTGAACGCGATAGAAAGCGGGGCCGATGGCTATGTTCTAAAAGACGCCACCCACGACGAATTGATGCTGGCAATAAGAGATGTTTTTTCGGGCACGGGTTGCGCAGGTTCGGCATTTCCACAGAAGGTAATAGAAGGATACCTGGGAGGCGGGAAGGGCGTCAAATCGCGTACGTCCTGGGAGAGCCTCACTCCGCGGGAGCGCGAAATTTTTAAAATGATAGCCAGGGGGAACAAGAACAAGGAAATTGCGGATTGCCTGTCCATAAGCATCAAAACGGTTGAAAAACACCGCGCCAACCTGATGAGGAAACTCGACCTGCACAGCGCTTCCTCGATAACACTCTTTGCCATGGAAAAAGGGCTGACAAAAAATGGCGGCCCCTGCGAAGACCGCCCTTAAGTCCGGCGACTGTCTTGAAAAGTTGGCGGTGGGACCGCCAGCCGGGATTGCCTTGCCCAGACCACGGGCTTTTCATGGTTTCAGGGTGTCACTCGGGGACATGAGGAGATGTCTTGTAATGTTCCTCGGAAGGCCTCTTGGCGCTTCGCGCCCCCCGGATGCAAGTATCCGGGCCACCCCCTGCCCCCCCTTAGAAAGGGGGGAAGAGGTTTCCGGGTGTCCCCGGAGCACGTTAGGAGCCGCTTTGAGCGTTTAATATGCGATTTGCGGCAAGGTCCGTGGTATTTGCCGATCGGGGGCGGCCGGATCGGTTTTTTGCCATGACTTCCCCGCTTTACCCGGATGCAAAAAAAAACTTGAAAGTCGGTGTAAAAGTGTGCTTTTGTACATAGCTCTTCCGTGGAGCCCCCGTATAGACCGATTGAATTTTAAAGCGCTATTTCAACGCCAGGTGAAAGGGAGAAGTCGTTATGTCAGAAGCCCAAGGCAACGTATTTTTTGATGTTCTTACTCCTGTGAATTTTTTGATCCGGAGCGCATCGATTTACCCGGACAAAACCGCGGTCGTCTATGAGGACAAGCGATACACATACCGGGAGTTTTTGAACAGGGTCAACCGCCTGGCAAGCGCTCTCAAAAAGCTCGGAGTAGAAAAGGGCGACAAGGTCGCCTTCATCTGTCCAAACACCCCCCCGATGCTCGAAGCTCACTACGCGGTGCCCATGATAGGAGCTGCGCTTGTAAGCGTGAATATCCGGCTGTCTTCGCGCGAGGTCGTGTATATACTAAATCATTCGGATTCAAAAGTTCTGTTCGTGGACAACGAATTTGCCAATTTGATAAAGCCTGTGGCAGGCGAACTCAGCAATATCAAAGCGGTGGTCAATATATGCGATATCAGCGATGAGAAGCCGATGGAGGGCATGGATTACGAAGAGTTCCTGCAAACCGGCTCCGATTCGCCCATGGCTCCCGAGGTGGACGACGAGTACCAGGTTGCCACGATCAATT
>CAWEZA010000095.1:0-19701 GCA_963813125.1 uncultured delta proteobacterium
TGCCGGGAACTCCTCGTCTATGCGGGAACTCCTCGTCTATGTAGGAGCGGCTTCCAGCCGCGACCCGTCTTGATCGCGGCTGTAAGACTGCTCCGCGGCAAAGCACGGAGCTGTCCCTTCTATCTCAAAGCCCCGGGAGCATTTTCAACTTCACGCGGCCGCAGTGCGCCGGCCAGTTTCTGCGTGAGGCCGTCGAAGCTCCCGTTGCTCATGCAGACAATAAGATCGCCCGACCTGGCGGACTTTAGCAGGAACTCGAGCAGCGCCTCGGAGGTTTCGAAGAAGCGGGCGTCTTTGCCCCGCTTGCGGATGTCTTCCACCAGTCGCCCCGCGTCCATCCTTTCCTCTCCGGGGATCGAGTCCATCGCGGGGGGCTGCTTTATGCAGACGATGTCGGCTGCGGAAAACGCGCCCGAATAGAGTTGCTGGAAAACGTTTCTCCTGCTGGAGTTGCTCCTTGGCTCGAAAGCGGCGATCAACCGCCGCAAAGGATGGAAGAGCTTGAGGCCCAGAAGCGTTTCGTGGACCGCGGTCGGATGGTGAGCGAAATCGTCCATTACGAGAACTCCCCCGAATTCTCCTATGACGTCCTGGCGCCTTTTTACCCCGTCGAAAGCGAGCACGGCCTCCTGTATGGATTGCATGGTCATTCCCGCAAGGGTCGCCGCCGCTATGACCGCGGTGACGTTCCACGCGTTGTGCCTGCCGGGCAGTTTCGACCAAAAAGTTTCCTCCCTGTGCGTCACGGGATTTCGCAGTCGGAAGGATACCTCGCCCGGAAGGAACTCGACGTTTGAAATCATCCAGTCGGCGCGGCGCGAAGTGCCGTAGGTGATCACGCGCCCTTTGCATTCGGAGGCCATGGGGACGCAGTTCGGGTCGTCGCCGTTGAGGATGAGAAAGCCGCTTGCGGGGATCAGCCGGACAAAGTTGCGGAAAGCTTTCAGAATAGCTTCGAGATCTGCAAAAATATCGGCGTGATCGAACTCGATGCTTCCAACTATCCCGATGTGGGGCTGGTAATGAAGGAACTTCGGCCCCTTGTCGAAAAAGGCCGTATCGTATTCATCCCCTTCCACCACCATGTATTCGCCCGATCCCAGCCGGTAGCTTCTGCCCCAGTCCTTGAGGAAAGCCCCGATAAAGGCGCGCGGGTCTTTGCCGCCCCGTTCGAGGACCCATGCCAGAAGAGACGATGTCGTGCTTTTCCCGTGGGTCCCGGCTACCACGATGCTTTTGCGCCCGTCCAGAAAGAACCGGGAAATCGCCTGAGGCATGGATAGACAAGGCTTGCCCTGCGCCATGACGAACTGCGCCTCCGGATTGTCCCGCCGGATGACGTTGCCCATGACGAAAAGGTCCGGGGCGAACTTTTTGGGGTTTTCGGGCGAGAACCCTTCGAAGAGCGGAATGCCCAGGTTTTGGAGATGTGTGCTCATCGGCGGGTAGAGGTTGAGGTCTGAGCCCGCCACCTCGAAGCCGCTTTCCTTTAGCATTGTCGCCAGGGTCCCCATGGCGATCCCCCCGATGCCCACGAGGTATATTTTCTTTACGGTGTCAATTTGCATGTAGGAGCGCTTTCATGACGATATCGTGCAAGACCGGTCGGAAGTCCCGGATTTCGTCGTTTTGCCGTGTCGGGTGAACACGATTGGTAAGAAGAATTATAAGGATTCGCTTTTCCAGGTCCAGCCAGAAGGAGACGCCGGTAAATCCGAGGTGCCCGACGGCCTTCGGTGAAAAAAATCGCCCACCACTCGAGTAGCCCTTCTGGCTCGGAGTATCGTAGCCCAGGCACCATTCCCCCGAACCCGCCGGACCTGCCCCCGGCGCGCCGGGGCCGGACCGGGTCCAGAACAGCCGCACGGTCTCCGCGGCTATGTGCGGAAGGGCGGAAGAGGGGTCGGAAGACTGCGGCGGGAGGTGCGGGACATGACCCTCTTCGTAGATGGCCCACAGAAACGACAGGAGTCGGAAGACCCCCTTGGCGGTTCCGAAAAGACCGGCATGCCCGGCGACACCGTTTAGCGCCCAACCGTTTTCATCGTCCACTTCACCCGAGAGCAGCCTCTTTCTCCACGGGCAGAACTGCGTGGCGGCAAAGGCGGCGCCCGTGGCGCCGGCCGGGTTGCCTGCTTGCAAAATCGCCGCAGGGGCGCCTGTGGCGCCGGACAGGATGCCTGCTTGCAGAATCGCCGCAGGCAAGAGCTCATGGGTCTCGTCCACCGGGCAAAAATGGAGTTCGTCGATGCCAAGGGGGGCGAACAAAACGTCCCGGGCGAGCCTGTCGAGCCTTCCACCCATTTGTTGCTCGAGGATCAGTCCCAGCAGCATAAAACCGAGGTCGCTGTATAGGGCGGCTTTGCCTGGAGGGTTATCGAGCGGGGTCTTTAAGATCATCGAAGAGAGCGCGTTCCTCCTTTCACCCGCAGGCAGTTTTATCAGCTCCAGGTAGAAAGGCGCGTAAGCGGGAAGGCCCGATGAGTGGGAAAGCAGGCTCCTTACGGTGATCGGTTTTTTGTCTTCGTCCATGCGCCCGGGAAAAAACTCGAAATGGGGTCGTCCAGCTCAAAAACTCCGGCGTCCACCGCCGCCATGCAGAGCGGGGCTGTCACCAGCGGTTTTGTAAGAGATGCCAGATCGAATCGCACAGCCGGGGTGAGCGGAGCGCCCCCCGTTTGGACCCTTCCCCACGTGCGTTCGAATATCGGCTTTAAGTCTTGCGAGACAAGAAGGGATGCCCCTGAAAAGACGCCCCTCGAAACGGCGCCCTCGAACTCGGTGTCGAGGCGGGACTGCGAATCAGCGGACAAAAGGGGTTTCGAGTATGGCGAGCACACGTTCATCGGTATCCAGTAAAAAAGGCGCGCCAAGCGCAATCACGTCGTTTCTGCCGCCGTGGCCGAAAGGAAGTCCGCGAACTACCGGATAGCCGTAGTCGCTTACGTGATCCATGATCATCGCGCATATGTCGTCTTCCTCGCCGCACCGGTCGAAATCCCCGAGCAGGATGCCCCCGAGAACCGGCAGGACCGAGGCGAGCTTTAGATGGGTCATCATCCGGTCGAGCCTGTAGAGGGCTTCCCCGCAGTCTTCGACCAGCAGCAGCCCGCCCGCGGGGTCGGGCATATAAGGTGTTCCGATAAGTCGGGTAAGGCAGGAGAGGTTTCCCCCAAGCACCGGGCCTTCGACCCTGCCGGGCGTAAGGACCTGTTCGGGAGAAAGCGTCCAGTGAAACGAAGATTTTCCCCGACAGGACATCGAGAACACTTTGCGCCCTCTGCGCCTCTGCGCTCATTCCGATAAGATTCGGGCCGTGAAACGTGATCCATCCGGCCATGGTCGAAAGGCCAAGATGCAGAAAGGTGATGTCGCTGTGTCCGATGAAGAGCTTCGGGCTTGCGCGGAAACTTTCAAACGGAATCCGGGAAAGAAGCCGCCCGCTTCCGTAGCCGCCCCGAATGCAGACAATCGCTTCGATTGCCGGGTCGACGACCGCCTCGGTCAGATCATGGAGGCGCTCCAGGTCGGTTCCCGCGAGATAGCCCCGCCTCTTTAAAACGTTTCTGCCGGGGATGACCTGGTATCCGGCGGAGCGCAGAACCTGCGCCCCCAACTCATAGCTCTGTTCGTCAAAAGTGCCCGCCGGTGCGATGAGAGCCACCCCGCTCCCAGGCCCAAGGCTTCGAAATCCCGCTCTTGACTTCATCAGGCAACACGCCGGACCTTGTTGCGGTCGAAAATTATTCTCAGCCCGTTTAGGGTGAGATAATCGTCCACTACATCTATAACCGGGCATTCGCTGGCGATAAGCGCCGCCAGCCCCCCGGTCGCTATCACGTGCATGGGGCGGTTCACCTCTTTTTTTATCCTCAAGATGATCCCCTCGACCAGGCCCGCATATCCGAAAACTATCCCCGCATTCATGGACGAAATGGTGTTTTTGGCCAGTATGGAGGGCGGACGTGCGAATATCTCGACCCTTGGCAGTTTGGAAGCCTTCTGGAAAAGCGCTTCGCATGAAATCATGATGCCGGGGCTGATAACCCCTCCCATGTATTCCCCACGCTCGGAAATGAAGTCAAAGGTAGTGGCGGTGCCAAAATCGACGACGATTACCGCGTCCTTTCGCAGTTCATAGGCCGCAACGGCGTTTACAATCCTGTCGGCGCCCACCTCCCTGGGATTGTCGTAGAGGATGGGCATCCCCGTCTTGATCCCCGGGCCCACCACCATCGGGGTGGTGCTGAAATATTTCTGGCAAAACCGCTCGGTGGCGTTCAGCACGGGCGGCACAACGCACGAGATGATGACATCGCTCACACTGCCCAGTTCTATCCCGTGAACTGCAAAAAGACTGCGAAGGGTTATCGCGTATTCGTCGATCGTCATGTTGACTTCGGTTCGGATACGCCAATCGTGCACCAGGACGTCGTCTTCGAACAAACCCAGCACGGTGTTGGTGTTGCCTATATCCAAGGCGAGAAGCATAATCGGTTCCTGTTTACTGTTCGACGTCCATGTGCAGCCGGATGCAGGCCACCATGGAGGATGCGACCTCCTCGATGACATCGCAATCGGCCCCTTCGACCATAACGCGTATGACCGGCTCTGTCCCCGAGGGCCGGATCACGATCCGTCCTTCGGCCCCCAGCCGCTCTTCCATTGCCCGTTGGAGCTTGACGATCTCCGGGACCTCTTCGATAGGCTTTTTTGTGCCCACCGAGACGTTTACAAGCCTTTGGGGGTAATGTTCCATGACCTTTTTAGCTCGGAGAGCGGGCGGCCTTCGCGGAGCATGACCCCAAACACCTGGAGGGCCGAAAGAATTCCGTCGCCCGTCGTGCCGTGGTCGAGGAAAATCATGTGGCCGGATTGTTCGCCTCCGAGGTTGTAATTGTTCTTGCGCATCTGTTCGACGACGTACCTGTCGCCGACCGGGGTCCTGATGAGGTTGGCGCCCATGGAGCGCAGCGCCACTTCGAAGCCGAGGTTGCTCATAATCGTTGCAACGACTGTGTTGTCTTTGAGGCTTCCGCGTTCCATGAGATGCTTGGCGCAGATAGCCATGATCTGATCGCCGTCTAGTATCTCGCCGTTTTCGTCGGCCAGGATTACCCTGTCTGCGTCGCCGTCAAGGGCAAAACCCGCGTTGGCGCCGCTTTCGCGGACAACCGAGGCCATATTCCCGGGGAAAAGGGCGCCGCAATCCCTGTTTATGTTCCTGCCGTTTGGCCTGTCGCCTGTGAGCACGACTTCGGCGCCAAGCTCTTCGAAAACAGTCGGGGCGACCCTGTACCCGGCTCCGTTCGCGCAGTCTATGACTATCTTCATCCCCTCCAGAGTAAGGTCCCGGGGGAAGGTGTTTTTCAGATAGACGATATAGCGGCCCTGGGCGTCATCGATGCGGCGCGCCCTGCCTATCCCCGATGCCGGGGGCTTTGGCAGGTTGTCTATATCCCCGCTCAAAATGAGATCCTCGATGTAGTTTTCGGTTTCATCGGGGAGTTTAAAGCCGTCGTACCCGAATATCTTGATGCCGTTATACTCGTAAGGGTTATGGGAAGCCGAAATGACTATGCCCGCATCGGCGCGCATGCTGCTCGTGATATAGGCTATGCCCGGCGTTGGCAGAGGACCGACCACGAGCGCGTCGACCCCCATGGAGCAGATTCCCGAAGTGATGGCGTTTTCGATCATGTAGCCGGAAAGGCGGGTGTCTTTTCCGATGATGATCTTGGCCCTGCCGTGTTGTTTTTTGAAAATGTATGCGGCGCTGGCCCCGACTTTCATCGCCAGGTCGGTCGTCATGGGGAAAAGGTTTGCAACGCCTCTGATTCCGTCCGTGCCAAAAAGCTTGCCCATACGATCTCCATCGAAAATGGAAAAGATGAGTTTAAAGGGAAGCGGTGAAAATTTCGCGGCCGCTCAGGCGGAAAAACACCCTTCACGAACCGCTTCCGCAAGTCGAACCGCTTCCCGTTGAAAAGCGACATCATGAACTCTAAGTATGTGGGCGCCGGCTGCAATACCGAAAACATTGACCACGGCGGTCCCCAACTCCCTTTCCATTTCCGCGCGGCCGAGGATCGCCCCGATGAACCTCTTGCGCGAGGCGGCCAGCAATACGGGGCGGTCCATGCATGAAAGGGAGTCCAGATCTCGTATAATCCTTAGATTGTGCGTGGCGGTCTTGCCAAATCCTATGCCGGGATCGACTATTATCTGGTTTCGTTCAACGCCGTTTTCAACAGCGTATCTCATCCGCTCTTCCAAAAATGCGATTATCTCGGATATGACGCTTTCATAGAAGGGATTTACCTGCATCGTCTTAGGTACGCCCAGCATGTGCATAAGTATCAGCGGGGCGCGGGATTTGGCCGCCACCTTCACCATGTCGGGATCGAACTGAAGAGAGCTCACATCGTTGATTATGTCTGCACCGGCCTCGAGCGCTTTGCTTGCCACTTCGGCCTTCGTGGTGTCGACCGAGATCGGGATGTCGCTTTCCTTGCGCACCTCCCGGATAATCGGGACCACCCGTTCGAGTTCAACCTCTACAGGCGCCGGGGCCGATCCTGGCCTTGTCGATTCGCCCCCTATGTCGAGGATGTCCGCGCCCGCGGAAATCAACTCGAAAGCCCGCGCCCGCGCCCGGTCGAAGTCGTCGAAGCTGCCTCCATCCGAAAAGGAATCCGGGGTTATATTGAGAATACCCATGACGAGCGTGCGCCGGCCAAGTTCGATGACCCGGTTTCGGAGTTTTATGTTGTAGAGTTTGCGATCAGATATGGCCAAGCGTCGCTCTCCTTTTGTCGAAAAACAGACGGTCCAAAGGTGGCAATCAGCCGGCGTTATCGGTCGAAAACTGCCGGAAGTACAACGAACTTCCGAGGATCAGCGCCAGTCCCATCGTGAAATAGACCACCGCGGCTATCTCTTTGGGCAGGGAGGAGTGCCTGATCGTATAGCCCATTGCCATCATAAGAGGAATGAGAAAATAAACCCGTTTGGCCTGAAAGGCGAAAAGGCAAACCCTCTCCGGTTTGCAGTCGATCCTTTTGAGGTTTTTTCTAACCAGGCGGGAAAATGCGAGGAAATACATCGCCACGCCGAGGGCGACGCTAAGCGCCACAAGAGCGATTCTGAGCGGCCACGTCGAAGGGTAGAGCCAGTAGCATGCCACCGAAACCAGCCCAACACCCACGGCCGACCATTCGACACCAGCGGCGAACACGAGCCAGTGCCGGCGCACTGCCGGCTTGTAGCGTTCAATGCTTTCTTTCATGTATTCGTTCTGCCTTCATGAAGGTTCTTCATCGGCGAATGCAGCCATCTCGCGAAGAAGACGAAGCGATTCGGCGGCTTCCGCGGGATCGACCACATGAAGCGCAAACCCGGCATGCACTATGACATAGTCGCCGAGCTCCGGTTCTTCGGACAGCAGCAGAAGGGAGGCCTTTCTAAGCGAGTCTCCAATCCGCACGGTTGCAACGCCGTCATCGATCTGAACCACTTCACCCGGAATGGCCAGGCACATTGTTTTTCCTTCTTTCTCAAAACATAAGGTTTTGCACATCGGGAAAAAAACGGGTCCCCCCCTAGGTTAAACATCTCCGGGGTGAGGCGCCGTCAATGACGCTAACCGCGCCCTACAACGGACGCGCGGATTTTGCCGGCTCTTCGGTCTTCTTCCAACCGCCTCCCGCTCTTTCAACCTCTTTTAAGACCGCGGAGACGATATCCTCCATGCGGCTCCGCACGGGGCCGCTCAAGTCGGTGCTGCACGACGTATAGTCTTGAGGCTCGATTCCGATCACGACCGTCTCCGGCTTGTTTCCAAGCTCTTCGGCGAAAATAAGCGTCTCCACGATATTGAGCTCATGGAGCGAGGACTTGTAAGGGATCTTTTTGAAAAAATCCTTTTCCTCGATTCGGTATACCGTTCCCGGCGCGCTGCCCGCGCGCACGATATCGACCACTATGGCAAAGTCGGCCCGGCTGATGGGATCGAGCAGCAGGAGCCCAAGAGTACCCCCGTCGTAGAGTTCGACGTTTTTCGAAAAGACGTACTCATCCTCGAGCTTTTCGATGACGCGCACCCCCGTGCCTTCGTCGCCCAGCAGCAGGTTCCCGACCCCTAGCACCAGTATATGTTTTTCACTCATTTGGAGACCGCCTCGTTTGTATCCGGCGAAAAAAAAGGGGACGCGGCCCGCGCACGGGCCGAATCCCTTAATAGATACTCAAAAAGCCGCTTTTAGACAACTTCAAACTTGTAGACTTCGTCGTTCTCGGTGTCGATCAGGTGCACGGCGCATGCAATGCATGGATCGAAGGAGTGAACGGTGCGAAGCACTTCCACCGGTTTTTTGGGATCTGCAACCGGGGTGCCTATGAGCGCTTCCTCAAGCGGCCCCATCTTGTCGTGGGCATCGCGCGGGCCGAGGTTCCAGGTGGAGGGAACCACCATCTGGTAGTTCTCGATCTTTTTGCCCTTCACCGTGATCCAGTGGCCGAGCGCTCCACGGGGTACGTCGTTTAGGCCGACGCCCATGCCGTCGGCGGGCATCTGTTCCCAGGGGCGCGGATCGCAGATGTTGAGGTCGCCTTTCTTCAGGTTGGCCACCAGTTGGCCAAGAAGGGTCCCCACCGCGTCTCCCACGACCTTGGTCTCGATCCCCCTCGCAGCGGTTCTGCCCAGGGTGGAGAAAAGCGCGGCTTTCGGAACGGCGAGCTTCCCCAGGACCATGTCGACGTTTTCCTTCACCGCCGGAACGCCCTTGGCGTAGGCAATCAGAACGCGGGCAAGAGGTCCCACTTCCATGGCGTGGTTTTTGTACCGCGGCGCTTTGATCCAGCTATAGCGCTCCTTGGTGTCGTACTTGGTGAAGGCGGGTTTTGTTTCCCCATGGGCCGGGTTTAGCCCCTCGGGCTTGCCTTCATACCAGCTGTGCTTGATCTGCTCGGTGATATGCTCGACATCGACCGGTTCGACCTTGGCCAGGTTGCGGTTAAAAATGGCGCCGCGGGGCATGAGGAAGTCATCGGGTTCCTTTGGCCCCATCGGGAAGTCCCCGTAGGAAAGGAAGTTCTGGGTCCCGCCGATTTTGCCCCAATCCTTGTAGAAACTCGCGACCGTGAGCAGATCCGGGAGATAGACGTTATCGACGAAATCCATGGTCTCTTTCCACAGGTACTTGAATTCGGCGATCCTGTCAGGCGATAGATCCATCGCGCAGGTAACCCCGCCAAGAGTCATGCTCTGGATGTGGGGGTTTTTGCCACCGAATATGGCCATAAGCCTCGCTGTGCGTGTTTGCTGCCTCAAGGCCGCAAGATAATGGGCAACGGCCAGAAGATTGGCTTCCGGGGGAAGCTTGTAGGCGGGGTGGCCCCAGTAGCCGTTGGCGAATGGCCCGAGTTGACCGCTTGCGACGAATTTTTTGAGGCGCTCCTGCACCGCGTGGAAATCGTTTACGCCGTCTCCGTTGGCATTGGGGGAGATTTTCGCGGCGAGCATCTCGGTCTTCTTGGGATCGGCTTTTAGAGCGCTCACGATGTCCACCCAGTCGAGCGCGTGAAGGTGGTAGAAATGGACAATATGGTCATGGAGGTATTGGGAGCCGTGGAGAAGGGTGCGGATGATGCGCCCGTTGTCGGCCAGCTTGGCTCCCATGGCGTTGTCCAGTGCCCGGATCGAGGCCATGCTGTGGACATAGGTGCAAACGCCGCAGGCCCGCTGCGTAATAAGGTTTGCGTCCCGCGGGTCCCTGCCCTGCAGAATCATCTCTATGCCACGGAAAAGAGTCCCGCTGCTCCACGCGTTGGTCACCTTCTTATCGTGTACTTCCACCTCGATTTTGAGGTGTCCCTCGATCCTGGTGATCGGGTCTATTACCACTCGTGCCATGATTATTTCTCCTTATAAAAAAAGCGGATCGCTCAAATTATCCCTATCACCCAAGAGATTTAAAGAAGGGAGCGTCTTTGTCCCAGAAGCCCGGTTCGCTGCAGCCTATGCAGGGGTGTCCGGCCCCGATCGGCCAGTTGGTCGCTTCGTTGAACATGACCTTGGGGCAGTTGTTGTAGGTCTGCGGGCCCTTGCACCCCATCTGGTAGAGGCAGAAACCCTTCCTGGCTTCCTCGGAGTTAAAGCTCGTGACGAATTCGCCCGCGTCAAAATGAGACCTTCTCGGGCACTGGTCATGAATGAGCTGGCCGTAGGCAAAAAGCGGGCGCCCCTGGGCGTCCACCGCCGGAAGCTTTCCGAACAGCAGATAATTTACGACCGTCCCAACGAGATTGATCGGGTTGGGGGGGCATCCCGGGATGTTTACCGTCTTTAGGCCGGTAACCTCGCTGATGCTCTTGGCCTGGGTGGGGTTGGGCGCCGCCGCCGGCAGTCCCCCGTAGGCCGCGCACGTCCCGATCGAGATTATGGCAAGCGCCTTGGGCGCCACATCCTTTATGATCTCGATCATCGTCTTGCCGCCCGCTGTCCCGTAATTTCCGTTCGCGCCGGTCGGAATCGAGCCGTCCACTATAAGAATAAATTTTCCGGTATGTTTGGTGATCGAATCATGAAGGGACTTTTCCGCGGCCTCGCCCGAAGGGCTCATGATCGTGTCCATGTAGTCCATCGAAATGATGTCCAGCAGCAACGTGTCGATCCACGGGTATGAGGTTCGAAGCGCGGCTTCCGCACAGCCCGTGCATTCGGCCATCGAAAGCCAGACGACAGGAGGCCGCGCGGCGCTTTTGAGCGCGGCGGCCACTTTGGGCGCGTAAGCTGAGGACAGTCCCAGCGTTGCGGTCAGGGCTCCACAATACTTCATGAAATTTCGTCGCGAGAACCCCTTCTCCTCTAATCCATCCAAAAGATCTTTCCCTTGGCTCATGCGTACCTCCTGAAGGCCATCAGACTTAAGAAAAATAGTAATTCACTTCCAACACGCCGGTAAAACAAAACTAAGGTTATTTAGAATAGGTGAACGGGCAATGCAATAAATTTTGCGGCGCCCCTTCCAACAGGCGGATACTTCGGGGATTGTGGGAGATATTGCGCCGCCAATATCTGTTGGGTCGGAAAAAATTGTTGGTCGCCCGGGGAGTTTTTGCTTTCCCTTTTATATGAGCCGGATTAAATACCCGTTGAAATTTATCAGTCGAAGCGTCGAGAAAAGGAGTTGAGCGGGCGCCGAACGTTCGTGCGGCGCTAAAGTACTAAATTGAAAGGGGTTTTGCAAGGAAGAAATCATTTATGATGAAAAAGGTTCTCAAGTATATCTGGCCCTACCGGTTGCCGTTCATCGTGGCGCTCGCCGAGGTTTTCATCATGAGCGGCTGCGAACTTCTTAAGCCCTGGCCGCTCAAGATCATAATCGACAACGTGCTGAGCGCAAAACCGGTATCGTTTCATTTCGCAAAAGGCTATTCCACCGGCACTCTTCTTCTCCTGGCGACCGGAAGCATCGTAGTCATCTATCTCGTCCTTGGCTCCATCACGATTTTGAACAACTACACGACGATCAAGATCGGCCAGAAGATGGTAAATGACATGCGCCGGGACCTTTTTGCCCATCTGCAGCGCCTCTCGCTGGCATTTCACAACCGCCGCCAGGTCGGAGACCTGCTCTACCGGGTCACAGCCGATACTTTCGCCATCCAGAGCCTTACCATGAACGGGGTGTTTCCCATAGTGACCGCCCTGGTGCTGTTGGGCGGCATGTTCGGGGTGATGATACACATCGACTGGCAACTCACAATCCTTGCCCTGACCGTGTGTCCCGCTCTATTGGTATCCATCTCCGTCATGAGCGGCAGGATCACCTCGGCCTCCATCCTTGCGCGCCAGGAGGAAAGCGAAGTCTACTCCGTCGTGCAGCGGGCCATGTCCGCGATACGAATAATCCAGGCGTTCACCAAGGAAGAGGAAGAGCAGCGCAAGTTCATGAGCGCAAGCGACAGAAGCCTGGTAGCGAGCCTTCGTCTCTATACCCTTCAGACGGTCTACTCGGGCATTGTCAACGTGGTGATGGCCGCCGGGACAGCCCTGGTCGTCTGGGTGGGGGCAAACCACGTCATGTCCGGCCGGCTCACGGTGGGGGCGATAATCGTCTTTACCGCCTACCTGGCCTCGCTCTACGGCCCCATAAACACGATATGCCAGACTTGGGGGATGGTTCAGGGCGCCAAGGTCGGTGTTGATCGCGTCTTCGAAATACTCGAAATCGAAAGGGACTTGAAGGATGGCAGCCGCTCGTTTTCCAAATCGGGAGCAAAGGGCGGGGTGGTGTGGGAAAACGTCTGCTTTCACTATAACGACAGGCAGCCGGTGCTGAAGTCCATAAACCTCAGCGTAAATCCAGGGGAAAAAATCGCTTTCGTGGGGCCGACCGGTGTTGGAAAATCCACCCTGGTCAGCCTGATTCCACGTTTCTATGACCCGCTGGAAGGAAGAGTCCTGATAGACGGCGTAGACATTCGCGACTATAAGCTGAAGTCGCTTCGTGGCCAGGTTTCCATGGTGCTCCAGCCCCCCCTCGTTTTTCCTATATCGATCCGGGAAAATATAGCCTACGGGAGGCCGGAAGCATCGATCGATGAAGTAGTCTCCGCGGCAAAACTTGCCCGGATACACGATTCGATCGAAAGACTCCCCGAAAAGTATGACACGATCGTGGGAGAGCAGGGCGCAACGCTTTCCGAGGGGGAGCGCCAGCGCATCACCATTGCCCGCGCCATCCTTCGCGATTCTCCCATCCTGATCCTGGACGAGCCGACTTCTTCTGTGGACTCCGAAACCGAAGCCCTCATCATGGAAGGCCTCGAACAACTGAGCACGGGCCGCACCACCTTCATTATCGCCCACAGGCTTTCGACCGTGCGAAAGGCAGACAGGATCGTCGTGCTGGGCAAAGGCGAGATCGTCGAGCAGGGGACTTTCAGCGAGCTTATAGGGGCCAATGGACCCTTCGCCGCCCTGTATCAATATCAGTTCAGCGAATAGAAAAGAGTGGGGATCAAAATTCTCCCCCTTTTCTAAAGGGGCGCAGGGGCAATGATGTTGATTTAAGAAAAATCACTCAGGATCGGGGAACCCGTTCTCCATACTTTTACTCTTCCTTCGTGCTCTTCGTGCTCTTCGTGCACTTCGTGGTTGACTACTGACCCGCAGCCCTGAACGGACCGCAGGATTAAGATTCAACCACGAAGTGCACGAAGAGCACGAAGGAAACAATGGGACTACGTGGTGGACGCTTCTTCTGAAGCAACAGCATTGGGGACGGGGGGATTTTGCTTCGGTATGCTTTTTTTCTGATTTTTGCCGTTTTGCTCTCGACTACGGGCTTTGCCCGTGCGGGTGAAACACACCTGGCCAAAGGGTGGAAAACCGAAAAGATCAACGGGGTCTGGTGGCTGATCGACCCCAATGGGAAGCCTTTTTATTCGAAGGGCGTAGACATCGTCGCCCCTGGTCTTCGATGCCAAAAGGGCCTGGCAGCCCATGCATTTTACTGGGCCAATTTTTACCCCTCGATCGACAAGTGGAGAGACGATGTCGGAGCCGAGCTGAGACATTGGGGTTTCAACACCCTTGGCGGCTGGTCCGACAGGTCGCCTAAAATAGGGCTGCCCCTCATGGTCGATTTGGAACTGGGCCGCGGCTCCCGGTTCCACTGGTTCGACCCCTTCGATCCCAAAATGGAAAAAACCACCGAGGAAAGGGCACGGGAGCTTACCGCCCCCTACCGGAACCTGCCTCAACTCATAGGGTACTTCAGCGATAATGAAATAGGGTGGTGGAATTCGGCGCTTTTCACCTGGTATCTCAAAGACCCCTGGGAAAACCACACCAAGCAGTTGCTGTGGCGAATGCTCTACACCACCTATGGAGGAAGCTGGACGAATCTGCTTTCCGATTTTTCGCCGCGGGGCGGGGCGAAAAGCTTCGAGGATCTCAAAAAAGCCGGGGCCGCCCTGAAATTGAAAGTGGGAGGAAACGGCATCCGGCTGGTTGACCGGTTTATGAGCGCTGTCGCCGGCCGCTATTACCAACTGATGTACAGGGCCATTCACGCCGCCGACCCACGGGCGCTCGTGCTTGGCGACAGGTTGCCGCTCTATTACCACCAGGATGTGATACGGGCGATGGGAAACAATGTGGACGTCATTTCGACAAATTACAATGTCGATACCGCCGACGGCTGGGTCGCGCCCTACTACTTCGACGGGTTGCGAAAACTAGACGATAAGCCTGTGCTCGTAAGCGAATTCTTTTTTTCCGCCGCTCAAAACCGAAGCGGCAACTTGAACGAGAATACCGGCGGAACTCATCCCAACCCCGGACACCTCATGACGGTCCCGACCCAGGCCGAGAGGGCGTGGGGGGCGGGCAGAGCCCTTCTAAACTTTGCCCGTTTCCCCAACGTTGCCGGCGCGCAGTGGTTTCAGTACTGCGACGAGCCGCTCGGAGGACGGGCGGACGGGGAAAACTACGATATGGGGCTTATCGATACGTCGAACAGGCCCTACCGGTTGCTCACCGAACAATTGAAAAAATTAAACCCGGTCTTGGAGCCGGCGCACGAAAAGGCCCGGGACCTCGCGGCGAAAAGAGCCGGGGAGGGCGGGCCGGTCTTTGTTGCCAGGGCCAGTTACAGGATCGACGTCCGCGATCAGTCGCTTGTCGAATGGGACAAGGAAAAAACGCTTCTTTCCGGCTTCAACGCTCCCGCCCCGCATGTACCCTTCGCTGAGGTTCACCTCGCCTGGAGGCCCGAGGGCTTCTACCTTTTCAGCCTCTCGGACGTCTATCTTGACCCGAATTTTCTCGACTACGGCAATGAATTTCCAAAATCCGAAGCCTTTCAGCTCCATTTCACCGTGGAAACAAAGGATGCCAAAAATCACCTGGCCATTTACCTCGTCCCACGGAACAACCCTTCCTCCCCCGACGGTTTTGATATCGACCCGGAGCTGTTCAGGCTAAAAAAAGGCGTCTCCGTAGAGAAGCTGCCCGCGGAAGGGCGCCTGCAAAGAATACACGAGTCCCTCCCCCACATTGCCGTGGAAGCTTTTTTCCCGGCCGGGTGGTTCGGGGTGGATAAGTTGAAGGCCGGGATGCGCTTTAAGGCAAACATCGCAATGATGAGCTATTTTCGCGAGTTTACGATGGCCTGGGCGGGAAAGCCCGAAGAAAAACCGATACTTGAGCCGGACGATTTTAGAGAGATCGTGCTCGAGTGAGATTGTTTTGTAGGGTTGAGGTGCAGGCTTCCAGCCGCGAACAAGGACGATCTCGGCTGGAAGCCTGCACCTCAACAGACGAGGAATTCCCGGCAGAACAATTTACCCCGCGCGGATAAACCCTCCGATGGACCCTGTTGCTGAGGAATGCTATACTGTCAAGATTGTGGCGTGAAGCCGGCCGAATTCATATCCTGAGGCGAGAGCCGAGAGGCGGGGGAAATGTTCGATAATCTATCGGAAAAATTCGATAAAATTTTCAAGAACTTGCGTGGTCGCGGCAAGCTCACCGAATCCAATATAAAAGATGCCCTCAAGGAAGTGAGGATGGCGCTGCTCGAAGCCGACGTCCACTACAAGGTGGCCAAGGATTTCGTTGCGTCCATCTCGGAGAGGGCCGTGGGGCAGGAGGTGTTGCAGAGCCTTACACCCGGCCAGCAGGTTGTGAAGATAGTCCACGATGAGTTGGCCGCCCTCATGGGGGGAAGCGCCGAGCCGCTCAATCTCTCCGGGCGTACACCGGTCGCGGTGATGATGGTCGGGCTGCAGGGGTCGGGCAAGACGACCAGCACGGGTAAGCTTGCCCGCAAGCTCGCAGCCGAGGGCAGAAGGCCCTGTCTTGTCCCTGCGGATGTCTACAGGCCTGCGGCTATCGATCAGTTGATCACACTCGCCGGTCAGCTCAAACTTCCCGTCTATGCTTCAAAGACCAGCCAGACCCCCGAACAGATTGTCCAAGAGGCTCTAAATTACGCCCGCGTTGAAAATTGCGATACCCTCCTTGTCGATACCGCCGGGCGGCTCCATGTCGACGCCGAACTCATGGACGAGCTTCTGCGGTTGAAAAACATCCTGTCGCCGGCCGAAGTCCTTTTGGTTGCCGACGCTATGACCGGCCAGGACGCCGTGCAGGTTGCCGGGGCGTTCAATGAAAAGCTCGGTCTTACGGGAGTCATCCTGACAAAACTCGACGGCGACGCCCGGGGCGGAGCGGCCCTCTCTATCCGCGCGGTCACCAACTGCCCGATAAAGTTTGTGGGTATCGGCGAAAAAATGGACGCCCTCGAAGTGTTCCATCCCGACAGGATGAGTTCGCGCATTCTCGGGATGGGCGATGTCATGACGATGATTGAAAAGGCCCAGGAAACCTTCGACGAAAAGCAGGCCGAGGAGATAGCGCGCAAGTTCAGGCAGGACGCCTTCACCCTCGAAGATTTTCTCGACCAGCTCCAGCAGGTTAGAAAACTGGGTTCTTTCGAGCAGATATTGAGCATGCTGCCGGGTATGGGGGCTCTAAAGGAGCTCAAAAAACTAAAGGTCGACGAGAAGGAATTCGTGCGCATGGAAGCGATCATCCGGTCTATGACCGGTGAGGAGCGCAGGAACGTGGATGTTATGAACGCGAGCCGCAGGCGAAGGATTGCCATCGGGAGCGGGACGAGCGTTCAGGACGTCAACCGGCTGCTCAAAGGCTATGAGGATTCGCGCCGGATGATGCGCCAGATGATGGGTGGTGGAGGCGCAACAAAGAAAAAGAAGGGGAAAGTGAGGCGAAAGGGGTCATTTTTCCCTTTTTAATCTGGTCATTATATATTATAAAAAAGGTTTTATCGCACTGGTCAAAGAACCATATGTGCGCCGTGGGTTCGGGCACGCCAGAAACGATCGTTATTCCCTATGCACAAACGCCCCGGGGGCGTTGCACTCCCCCACCGGCGTGTGGGTGAGAACAGGAGGTCTAGAGTTAATGCCGGTTAAAATTCGTTTGGCACGTGGCGGAAGGAAAAAAAGGCCGTTCTACAGGATAGTTGTCGCTTCGTCCGAGGCGCCGCGCGACGGCAGGTTCATCGAAAACATCGGGACCTACAATCCGCTCCCAGCGGAAACTGCTGTGAATATCGACAGCGAAAGGCTCCAGTTCTGGCTGGGACAGGGCGCGGAACCGACCGATACCGTTCGCAGCCTGATCAGAAAATATGCGAAACTGAGCTGAATTCCCAAGTGACCCCCAGCGCATTCACCCGGAGGATGTCATGTTGAAGGAACTGGTCGAGTTTATGGCGCGTGCATTGGTTGATAACCCGGAAAAGGTGAGCGTTTCCGAGATAGAGGGGGAGCAGACCTCAGTTATCGAACTCCGGGTAGCGAAGGAGGACCTTGGCAAAGTGATCGGCAAGCAGGGACGCACCGCCCGCGCCATGAGAACGCTCCTCAGCGCCGCATCGACCAAGATTCGCAAAAGGGCCGTTCTGGAGATAATCGAATAGAAACGATGAAAAAGTCCCTTCTGGTTGCCATAGGGAAGGTGACAAAGGCTCACGGGGTCCGGGGCGCTCTCAAGGTTTTCCCTTACGGCGAAACCCTCGAAGGGCTGGAAACCGGCGAGAAGCTGTTTTGGATCGAAGGCGGAGTGCAGCTCCAGTTGACTCTTTCGGGCCTTGACGCTCAGAATCGGGTTTGGATCGCTCAGTTCGAAGAAATATGCGGCCGGGACCAGGCGGAACGGTTGGCGGGCAGGGAGGTTTTTGTCGAAAGCGATCGGCTCCCCGAGTTGCCCGAGGGGAATATTACCAGTTCCAGCTGATCGGGCTCTCGGTTGAGACTAGGGATGGAAAAGCGCTGGGAACTTTGAGCGCCGTTCTGGAAACCGGAAGCAACGACGTTTACGTGGTGGAAGGCGGCGGCAGGGAAGTGCTGGTACCGGCAATCGAAGAGGTCGTATACGAGGTGGATCTGCTGAACGGTAAAATCATAGTGGATTTGCCCGAAGGCCTCGATTCATGATCTTTGAAATCCTGACGATTTTCCCTTCGATGTTCTCTTCCCCCCTGGAAGAAAGCATGATCGGCAAGGCCCGCGACCGTGGGCTGATACAGGTCCGTGTGCATAACATTCGGGATTTCGCCGGGGGAAAGCATCAGATGACCGACGACCGGCCCTTCGGGGGCGGCGAGGGAATGGTGATGAAGCCCGAGCCCATAGTCGGCGCGCTTCGGGTAATCAGCGAAAGCGGCCCTGCTGCAAGGACCATTTTGTTGAGTCCACAGGGGCGGTTGTTCGACCAGGAGACTGCCCGCGCTTTGAGTCTTCTTCCCCGCCTTATCCTTATTTGCGGCAGGTACGAGGGCGTAGACGAGCGGGTGGCGGACCATTTCACCGACGACCAGATATCGATCGGCGACTACGTTCTGACCGGAGGCGAGCTTGCGGCCATGGTCGTCGTCGACTCCGTGGCCAGGCTGCTTCCCGGGGTGCTGGGCAATGAGGGGTCGGCGCTGGAGGATTCTTTCAGCCAGCCGGTCCTGAGCATCCTCAGTACACAAGGCCAAGGGATTTCGAAGGGATGACCGTTCCGCCGGTGTTGCTTTGCGGAAACCACGAGACAATTCGCCGCTGGCGACGGGGGCAGGCCCTGATGAGAACCAGGACTCGCCGTCCGGACCTTTTCGCCCGTCTGGAACTGAGCCCCGAGGACCGCGAACTGCTCGAAGAAAGCAAAATGTGAGAAGGCAAAAGTGAAACAGGAAGTCGGAGGCAGGGAAAATCGGATTTTCCCTTTTGACTTTTGCCTTTCGGATACCGCTTAGATGGGTCAGCTTTATTTGGCGCTTACGCATTACCCCGTTCTTAACAGGATGGGAGACACGATCGCTTCGGCGATTACAAACCTCGATCTCCACGATCTGGCGCGGGCTTGCTGCACCTTCGGGGTGCCGGCCTGCTATATCGTTACCCCTCTCGAGCGACATCGACCGCATCCCGGAGCTGCTCCGAAACGTCGGGCAGGCAGGGGTACGCCTCATCGTCGTCACCGACAACGAGCGCATCTTGGGCCTCGGCGACCAGGGCGTGGGCGGCATGGGGATACCGATCGGCAAACTGGCGCTTTATGTGGCGGGCGCAGGCATCCACCCGCTTTTGACCCTTCCCGTCTCGCTCGACTGCGGGACTGACAACGAAGAGTTCGACGACCCGGCCTACCTCGGCTACCCCAAGGCCCGCCTTCGGGGCGAGGCCTACTACGCCTTCGTCGACGCCTTCGTCGAGGCCGTCAAGCTCGTCTACCCCGAGGCCTTGATGCAGTGGGAGGACTTCGAACGCAGAACGCATCCTTTGTTCGGACCGCTACCGCCGCCGCTCCCTTGCTTCAACGACGACATCCAGGGCACCGCGGGCGTGGTCTGCGGGGGCATCCTCGCCGTGCTTCGTCACCGGGGCGAAAGGCTTTCGGACCAGCGCCTCGTGTTCTTGGGTGCCGGCGCGGCGGGCATCGGCATCGCCCGGCTCGTCCAGTCCATCATGCGTGCCGAGGACGCCACGGAAGAACAAGCAATACGTACTATAACCAAGCAACAGGTACATAGAAAAACAATGCGCGATTCGCCGTAGCGCGTTGCGCATCTCGACCAGCAGCGTCTCCTGCCGCTTTATCGAGCCTGCCACGTCGCA
>CAWEZA010000096.1:0-115779 GCA_963813125.1 uncultured delta proteobacterium
TGCTGCGTCACTACACCCGAGAGAACGGATGGCAATCGGGACCACCCGGTGAATAGGGGATCGGCGTCGACCTCACGCCGCTTCGTGTCTCCACGCAGTATCGCCGTCTTTATATCGCCGGCTTCGTGACGGCGCTGGGCAGCCAGGCCACCTATGTCGCCGTGCCATTTCAGCTACGACTGTTGACGCATTCGACACTTGACGTCGGTTCGCTCGGCTTGGCAGAACTGCTGCCACTCGTCGTGTTCGGGCTCTACGGTGGCGTGCGCCGCGGACCGACTCAATCGCCGACGACTGATCATCTCAATGGAACAGGTCTCTGATGGTGTCGACCGCGGTTCTGTTCGTCAACGCGCTCTTACCTCATCCGCAGGCCTGGATCCTTTACGTCGACGCCTTCGTCGCTGCCGGCGCGGGAGCCTGCAACGTCCGAGCATCGAAGCCATGAACCAGATGTTCGTGCCCCACGATCTGCAACGCGCGGCGTCGACACTCGCGAACATCCGCAGCACGACGGCGTCGATAATCGGACCGGCGCTCGGGGGTTTCGCGGCGGTCGAGCTCGGTGCCGGTCGGTCTACTTGGCGAACCTCGTGACGTTCACGCTGTCACTAATTCTGCTGTACACGCTGCGCGCGACCGCGGCGAGCGTGCCCGCCGAAGGCGACGTCGCCGCCCTTCGTCGGGGCTGCGCGTACTGTCTATGTCCCGACCGGACATTGTCGGGCACCTACGTCATCGACCTCTTGGCGATGATCCTCGCGTTCCCGGTCGTGCAGTTCCTTCGTGGCGGCGCGGTTCCACGATACTTACGCGCTGCCGCTGCTGTACTGCGGGATACCGGCCGGCGCCCTCGTCGCGACACTCACGTCCGGGTGGTCGCGCAGCGTCCATCGCTACGGACGCGCGATTGTGGTCGCCGCCGCGCTCTGGGGTCTCGGTATCGCGCTTTTCGGCTACTCCTCGACGCTCTGGCTCGTCTTTCTCGGGCTCGCCGTCGGTGGCGGCGCGGACGCGATCAGTGGGATCTTTCGCACCACGATGTGGAACGAATCGATCCCGCCGGAGATGCGCGGTCGCATGGCCGGTATCGAGATGATCTCGTACTCGCTCGGACCGACCGCCGGACAGTTTCGTGCCGGAGTGATGGCGGCGTGGACGACCTTGCGATTCTCCTTGACCTTCGGAGGTTGGCGTGCACCGGTTCGGTCGGCGCCGTCGCGCTCGCGCTACCTCGGCTCTGGAGTTCGAGCACGCACCGATCCGCACGTCGCCGAAGTGCGCGAGATCGCTCCGGTGAAGACCATTCAGAGTCCTAGCCCGATCAACAACCCCTACGCTTCTGTAATGAGTTCTCGACGTTCCTCGTGACGGTGAGCGGACCTGACCGCGTCGGCGTCGGCGCGGAGCTCTTCGCCGCGCTCGACGTCACTCGAGACGCGCGGCATCGAGATCACTGACGTCGCCCAGATAACGATCCGTGGCGCACTGGTGTCTGTGCGAGGTGAGTTCACGCAACGCCGTGGTCGGAGGTGATCGAAGAGGCGTTGGCGCAACGAGACATCGTCAGCGAGGGAATCACCGCGACTGTCGAAGAGGTGACGCCGAGTGACGACGCGACGGCGACGACTCCTCGTCACGTTCCTCGCCCCCCGCATTGGTGCGACCCAGTTGGAGAGGGTCTTCGCGGCGATCGCCGCGTCGGGTTCGACCTGTGAACGAATCGTGCACCTCGCCAGTTATCCCGTCGACTGCTACGAGCTGGTGGTGCGCGGATCCGACCACCGCGACTGCGCGAGGCTCGCCGAGGTCGCCCGGGCGGCGGACTGGACCTCGCGGTGCAGCGCGCCGGACTGCACCGACGGGCCAAGCACCTCGTGGTGATGGACGCCGACTCCACCTTGCTGCAGGACGAGGTCATCGACCTGCTCGCCGAGGAGTGCGGTGTGGCCGACGAGGTCGCGGCGATCACCGCGTTGGCCATGTCCGGCAGCCTCGACTTCGCCGAAGCGCTGCGGCGACGGGTGGCGCTCTTGCGGGCTACCGGCGTCCGTGCTCGACGACGTGCGCTCGCGCCTGCGTCTGACGCCGGGTGCGCGAACGCTGCTGCGCACGCTGCGGCGCCTGGGCTACGTGCCGGCGGTCGTGTCGGGTGGTTTCGTGGAGGTCCTCGAGCCCTTGATCGCCGAATTGCGGTCGACCACCTCGCGGCCAACCGGTCTGGAGATCTCGACGGGCGACTGACCGGCACTGGTGCTCGGCGAGATCGTGGACCGCGCCGGCAAGGCCAGGGCGCTCGCGCGCTTCGCCGAGGAAATCGGCGTACCCCTCGAGCAGACGGTGGCGGTCGGCGACGGCGCCAACGACATCGACATGCTCTCGCCGCCGGCCTCGGCATCGCCTTCAACGCCAAGCCCGTCGTGCAAGAGCACGCCGACACGAACTGACGGTGCCCTATCTGGACGCGGTCCTCTACTTCCTGGGCATCAGCCGCGAAGAGATCGAGACCGAGTAGTCGTCGGCAACGCAATTGCACGTCCCGTCGGTGCCTGAACCAGTTGTCGTCGGACAACGAATACAAAAATCTGGTCTTTTACCGGATAGTAAGGTCAGTCCCAGCAAGGAAAAGGGGGGCCCGTGAAAGTACGTATTGACCCTGAAATCTGTCAAGGTCAAGGGACGATGTTTCTCAATCGCTCCGGAGATCTTCGACTTCGACGATCTGGGTAATGGCGTCGTCATCGGCGACGGAACGCTCACGTCGAGACTGCGGCCGAAACGCGTTTTCTGAAAATGGCCGGTGCCGACGCCGTAGGGATGTCGACGATCATGGAAGTGATAACCGCTGTCCACGCGCGTATGGATGTGCTGGCGATTTCGGCGATAACCAATGTGAACCTGCCCGACGCTTACGTGCCGGCGGTGATCGAGGATATCATCGAGACGGCCGCGGCTTCGGGCCGCGTTCTGGGACACCTTTTCGCAAAAGTGCTCGAGGTCCTGGTCGCTGCTGATAAAACAGCGTAGTTTTTTTTATGATTTTATAACATGCGGATTTAATTATATAGAGTCTGTTTTAGGCCCCAAATTAACAGCCAGCTAACAGCATGGATAACAGCAAGATAACAGCCAGGGTAACAGCAGTGATTTACAGCTGTGATTTGCTGTTTTCGACTATGACCCCATATTCTTTTTTCAAGGAGCGGGACTCCCGAGTTCTAAGCGGCTCGGGGTTTTCCGCATGTCCTATAGCACAAAGTAGCTTTTAGCCGCAAAACGGCAACGAGAAGCGGCAAACGGAAACGGAAATAGAAGCGGCAACAGAAAAGGCAGAAAGCGGGCCACGACCTTTTTGTGGAACAGGGTTTTGCCTGCGCCCTTGTCTCTTAATGGCTCAAGAAATGGTGAAATATCGTAAAAGTTACTTTGTTGCGGTAAAATGTTGAAATGCGAGAGCCGCATGGTTGGTTTTATCCTCCTTATTTGACCCGCAATAGCCGCTCGAGCGGCCGGGACTTTGGTGCAAAGCGGTGGCATGCGCTTTGCTGAAGGGTTG
This sequence comes from uncultured delta proteobacterium, assembly GCA_963813125.1. Classification (GTDB taxonomy): domain Bacteria; phylum Desulfobacterota; class Syntrophobacteria; order Syntrophobacterales; family Syntrophobacteraceae; genus SbD1. The sequence goes on from CAWEZA010000096.1 coordinate 3,557, forward strand.
GTTGTGAAACGAGAGTCCGCAAAGGGGCGAATTCGACGGAAAGCCAACCGACCCGCACAGGTCAATCACTTAAGAGGAGGTTATTATGTCAAAGAGGAAATGCTCGATATACCGTTACGCTTTAGCCCTGGTTATCATTCTTGGCGCCGCTGTGTGGAGCATGTCGCCGGCTGCCCATGCGGGCGGAGTCAGCTTCGGCGTCGGGGTCGACTTGAGTCCCGGCTACGTTCCGCTTCCGCCGCCGCCGGCCTACCAGACCCCTCCGGCGGCCTATGTGGCCCCGCCGGAAGCAGAATATGCTCCTTCTGCGCCTGCGATGGTACAGCCGGCCCCTCCCCCGGTGGTGGTCGAGCGGACGCCGCCGGTGGTTTACAGTCCTCCGGTCGTGGTGGAGCGAAGGACCAGTTCGTATTATTACTATTACCCTTCATACCATTACACGCAGCGGGTGGAAACGCGCACCGACTACTACGGCCGCAGCCACTACAATGAAGAGTACTACGAATATTAACCCTTCAACCATTCCAGCGCAGCCCGGGCGCCGCGCCTCGACCCTTACAGAGGGGCAAAAGCTGTAGGGCCGAGGTGCGGGGCGTCAGATCCGCGAATTTTAAGCCATTGAGCTTTTTTCTCGGGAGGTTCCCGCACAACGGGAATTTTAGTTTGCGGATTATTGGAGAACGGACATGTCGGACGCATCAGAAGGAATAACCGATCCGGGCCTTGCGGATTGCCTGGTATTCGACGGAAAATCCATCCGGAAGCTTTATGAACGGGTAGACAGATCAACACGAGGAATCAGTTTATGCAAACTGCGTCAGAAGCGCATCCGCACGGCGCCATGCGGCGGAAAGACCGGGAGATTACGGCCCCGGCCGAAATCGATGCCATCCTGAACTCGGAAAGGCTAATGCACCTTGCGCTTTCCGATAACAACATCCCTTTTCTCGTCCCGGTGTTTTATGCATACGACGGCGTGTCGATCTTCTTCCATTCGGCGCTTGCGGGGACGAAAATCGAAATCTTAAAGCGCAACAATACAGTCTGTTTTGAGATTTCGGCCGATCACGGCATTCTCGAAAATGAAAAAGCGTGCAATTTTGAAGCGAAACACCGCACCGTGATCGGCTTTGGGAAAGCGGTCTTTGTTGAAAATGAAGCGGATAAGATTAAGGCGCTCGATATGATTGTCGCGCGGTTTTCCAACAAAAAGTTTGACTACCCGCAAGCAAATCTAAACTCCGTCGCGGTCATTCGCATTGATATTGAATCGATTAAAGGAAAGAAGCACGGTTTTAGTGAATAAATAGGCGTCTTCGGGCGCCGCCTCCTTGTTTGCCCCCGGGCCGGGCGCAGACCAAGCAAGCATCGGCCCTCGTGCGGACAGCAGCTTTCCACCATTGCCCGGCCGACAGGCCCCGCCGCAGATATCAGTTATCGAGACAGATAGCTGGATATCATGGTTCCGCCTCCGCATTGAGGGGGGCTTGCGGTTGAATTTATGTCGCTAAATTTGTTGAACCGAGCCCGGCAGGGATGTAACATCTGATGGCCCGAAATACTTGATATCCGGGCGCGAAGCGCAAGAGGCCATATAAAAACTCAAAAGGGGATGACGATGGGGCGCAAGGTCTACGAATCCGAAGGCCACGCTCATTTCGTAACCTTTTCCTGCTATAGAAGGCGAAGAATCCTTGATGATGATCGCGTAAAGTCCATTGTCGTTCACTTTCCAGCCGACGAATTGCAGAAAACCGGCGGATCTTGCACCGGCTTTGTAATCATGCCCGACCATGTTCAAGCTCTTGTTCACTTTGGAGAGCCCGGAATAAGCAGCCGCTTCATTCAGCAGTGGAAGAGAAAATCATCTCATCGGTTGAAGAAATTGTTAGAGGAGCATCTTCCGGCCCATGCGGCGACAATGGACCTGAGAGATCCGATTTGGCAGGCAGGGTTCTACGATTTCAACTTATTCTCAACCGACAAAGCAAGGGAAAAACTTGAATGCGGGCAGGTGGACCAGGGCGCCGGGACCTGGGCGAAACGTCGGCGGAAAAGACTGCTGGTCAGGGCGAAAAGATATTGTATAGTGGTTACAATGTGTCCAGAACGGGGCAGCCCCTCCCTGGGCCCCTTTCCAGGAAGAGTGGTGGACCCGACGACTGTTTGGAACCGTGATGCAGGGTGGAGGTTTCCAAAAAATGATGGCGACAGACTTGCCGGGACCGCGGCGAGGACCTCGATGTTTTTGTCACCCGGCACCTTTTTGAAAGGAGACACAGATGGAATGGCGTGAAGTCGTCGAGCATCCAAGTCTCAAAGACCTGCCTTTCAAGATCGAAACGAATGAGTGGGGGAAAATTATGATGACCCCGGCCTCATATGCGCATGGCGTGTATCAAGGACGCATATATGGATGGTTGGAGCGTCATGGAGAAAGGGGCATAGCATCCACTGAATGCCCCGTTGAAACTTCCAAAGGCACCAGAGTTGCCGACGTTGCCTGGGCAAGCACAGCGTTCCTTAAAAAGCACGGGATCAGGAAGTTAGCGCTTCCCGAATCGCCTGAAGTCGTCGTTGAAATAGCGTCTCCGTCGAACAGCGCTGCTGAGCTGGAGGAAAAAAGGCTGCTTTATTTCGAGAAAGGCGCCAAGGAATTTTGGCTTTGCGATGAAGACGGCCATATGCGCTTTTTCAATCCTAAAGGGGAATTGGAAAGAAGCGAGCTTTTCGGGGAATTTCCGGGGCACATCGACATCGACATCAAGTGAGCACAGTCGCGGTGGGATCGCAGCGAAGACCGGGGGGGTTGTCACCAATTTATAATAGTTATATACCACCTCATTTTCTTCTCTAGCATACCTTCCCTGGCTTTGTAAATTTAAAAAGTTCTCAACGGGACTTTACTTTTTCATGCTCGCGCGTCGGCGAGGCGGCGAAAAGCGAGAAACTCGAATACATGCACAATAACCCTGTCGGGAAGGGGCTTGCAGCGAGCGCCGGAGAGCGGGGCTTCGGTTCGGCAGGATGGTATCTTCCGCAGCAGAGGGTTGGAATTGAAATTGTTTCAACTCAACTGATTTGCACCTCGAAAATCGTCATGGAATCTTTGCCCGATTGACGATAAGAGTTGATAAGGAACTAATTGTGAATTAGTATTGAATGCGGTACTAAGCCTTTTTCAAGATTGATGATTCTGCTGGTTGGTCTTTCATTTCGATTTGTTCCCGGAAAGAACATGACAAATACAGATGACCTCCTAGTTGCAACGTGCAGAACCATGATAAGGACTATCCTTTCATGGCTGGACATTGCGACCAAGGGTACTATCTACAAAGTCGGCCTCATGCCCGAACTGACGGCAGTGCGCGTTTTGTCCGGAGTTAGAAAACCGGGCACCGACGAGCTGGAATGGGGTTTGCCCGCTGACTCGGAATACAATGCCCCCGGCAAAAAATGGGGGATGTACAGGGACCAGCCCGGCCGCCCCCTCGAAGCGATGGGGTGGTGCGTGGAAAAGCAGACCAGCTGGACGGCCGACGATCCGATGGAAGACCCGCGCAGCGTTAGAAAACAGGTCTCCGGGGACCCCGAGGACGAATTCCACATGGAGCCGGTATTGGTTCGGAAAAAGAGCCTGTACGGCAATGCGCAAAAGATTCAGTATCCGGTCGATTGGCAGGGCAACCCCATCTGGCGGGACAGCGAATTTGTTGTGTGCGCCGTTGTGAAGATACATTTCCGGCCGGGGTCCCTAAAGGCCGGAGACCGCTCGACGGTGGCCGTGCACAACCTGGCCAGGAGCCTGGGGACGGAACTGCTGTCCCTGTGGTTTAGAGAAAAGCTCTACAATGCGAGCAGAGAGTTTGCCCGTCAGCGGCTGGAAAGCTGCGAGATCCTGGCTCACGAACTGAGAAACACGCTGGTTAAACTCGGTTTTGTATTCTCGGCGATAAACGCGCAGATAGGCATTCTCAGGGAACGGTGGGAGAGGCTGCTTCAAAAACACCTGCCGGAGCTGGAGTGGAAGGGGCCCCTACTCGAGGAGTTGTGTTGCCTGCTGGGCGAAAGGGTCCCGGAATTGACCCCCTCGGGCGAGTTGTTTGATTTGGGTCAAAAGCTCCTGGTCGAACAAAGAGAATTGGCGAGGCTGTATCTGTCTCCTTACCAGGACCGGGAGTGGGTGAAAAACAAGATTTATCCCAAGTGGGAAAAGCTTCTTTCGGCAACCAACTTGTGGAGTGGAGCTGAGGTGAGACCCCTGCTGGGCCGCCTTGAAAACGCCTTGCTCACGGGGATGAGCTTTGATCCTTCAAACAAAATCGACGGCTTGCCTGCAGATCTCCTGGATAGGTGGTCCAAATTGGCATACGTGCAAATAACTTCCACTAATCTGTCCCAGTTGGATGAAGTGATCCGGCTGGTGGAAGAACCGGTCCTGCCGATTTTTCACAAAGAGCAGATGCTGAAAGTGCTCAAATCATTGAGGGCCATTGTTTACACGATCCCCGAAGTCGAGGAAAAGGCCACCAGCATACTTCAGTCGTTGAGGTTCGGTAACCGGTCCGAAGATCAGGACGAGTTTGGGCCCGATGAACTCGATTTTGATTTCAACGGGGAATTTGGAGCGAGCCTGGCTGACTGAGCCTGATGGACCTTTGGCTTTTTGTTGGCTTCCAGATACAGAGTGCCGAAACCATGTATAAGCGCTTTTTCGATAGGGCGGGTGATCCACGTCTGGTCTCGAGTGGATGCGGAAAGATGCTTGAATTGAACCAGGCCTGCGTTGAGTTGTTCGGCTACTGCTCAAAGCGGGAATTGCTCGACCTGGAAAATGCATGTGCGCTGTTCTGCGATCCCGGGGTTTGGCAAGAGTTTCAAAGACGGCTTGAGGGCGAGGGGTTTCTCAAAGAGTTTGAAGCAGCGTTGAGGAGAAAGGATGGGACGGTTTTTAGCGCGGTCATTACCGCGACGCTTTCCTTCGAGCAAGACGGTTCGGTTTCCTGGGAGGGAGTGGTAAGGGACATAACCTGCCTTAAGCAACTCCAGAGCGCGTACCTGCAAGTGGAAAAACAGAACAGGGAGCTTTCGGATTCCGAGCGGCGCATAAGGGAACTAAATCGGCACGTGCTAGACATGCTGATGATGATGTCCCACGACATAAGGGGGCCTCTTGTTTCGATTGCCGCCACCTTGAAGCTGCTGCTGCGAGGTTCTTTCGGACGCATGGACGAATCGGTGTGGAATACGGTTTCCGATCTCATGACGAGGGTACGAAACCTGATCACCATTGCCGAGGAGTGCCTCGGGAGCGCGCATGCCATCGATGGGGCGGTCTTAAGGGAAAGGGAAGTGATCGATCTGCGCCAGGACATCATAGATCCGGTGCTCGATGAGGTGTCCAATGAAATCGAAGAATGTCAGATAGTGATCGATAATCGGCTGGGCGCCATTCCAGCGGGAACCATCCCGATCTGCGCCGATATGATGTGGTTGAAGCCCGTTTTCAGAAATCTTTTCAAAAACGCCATCAAATACGGTGGAAGAGGCTGCACCATCGCCTTCGGTTTCCAGGATCATGGTGCTTTCTACCGGCTAAACGTATACAACAGCGGCCTCCCGATACCGGAGGAATACAGGGACAGACTTTTCACCAAGTTCTCTCATATTGACGACGGGGCTGAGAAAAAGGACGGCTTCGGCATGGGTTTGTACCTGATACGGGAAATTGTCCGCAAACACGAAGGCGACATGTGGTACGAACCAAGACAGAACGGATCGGATTTTATCTTCATCCTGCCCAAACACACGAGCTAGCGGTTCTTCAGGAAACCCGGGATTTGACGCCCACAGCTTCGGGTTCGCCAAAGCGGACCTTCAAGGGTTTGAAATTATGGTCTCGGTTGCCGAGATAAAAAGGGCCGCGGCCCTTCTAAAGGACCGCGTCATCCGGACGCCTCTAGTGTATTCGCCCACGCTCAGCAGGGTTTCGGGGTTCGAAGTCTACCTCAAGCTGGAAAATCTCCAGGTGACCGGATCGTTCAAGATTCGTGGCGCAACTTTCAAAATCCTAAACGACTTGGATCGGATCGGCAAGGAGGGGGTTGTGGCCGCTTCCGCCGGCAATCATGCCCAGGGCGTCGCCCTGGCGGCGAGCCGGGCGGGGCTGCCCTCGACCGTGGTAATGCCCGAATGGGCTTCGATTTCCAAGCAGGAGGCGACCCGCGGCTACGGCGGAAGAGTAGTTCTGGAAGGGCAGAGCCTGGACGAGTCCATACGGAAGGCGCTGGAGCTGGCCAAGCAGGGCATGGCATTCATACATCCGTTCGACGATCCGGCCATTATAGCCGGCCAGGGAAGCATAGGGCTGGAAATCATGGAAGAGATCCCCGACGCGGAGGCGATTGTCGTTCCGGTTGGCGGCGGGGGCTTGATCGCCGGAATTTGCGCAGCAGTTCATGCGTCGGGCCCCGGGTGCGAATAATAGGGGTTCAGGCTCAAACGTGTCCTTCGGCCCTTAAAGCCACTCAAGCCGGGGAAAGGATCATGGTCGACGCGCTCGCTTCCCTTGCGGACGGAATAACCGTCAAGCAGACAGGGTCTATTCCTTTCGACATAATCCGCAGGGAGGTGGACCGGATTGTCCTGGTGACTGAGGACCGCATAGCGGAAGCCGTGATTATGCTTCTCGAGCGCAAAAAGGTGCTTGCCGAGGGAGCGGGCGCGGTGAGCACGGCCGCTCTTTTGGCAGGGCTGATCGATGCGCCTGCCGGAGCAAAGGTCGTGCTGGTCGTAAGCGGTGGAAACATCGATATTTCCCTGTTCGACAGGGTTATTCGAAAGGGCCTCTCGTGGAACGGGCGCATAATGCGGTTCAGTGTCCGGCTCGATGACGAACCGGGCGCCCTCTTGAAGCTCCTGACGATCGTTGCGGCGGCCAAGGCAAACGTGCTGCAGATCTATCACAACCGGGGGGGGCCCGACGTGCCTGTGCGCCAGACCCGGGTGGAACTCGAAATCGAGACGCGTAATTTTGCGCATATCCGGCAAATAGAGGCTGCCCTGGGCGATGCGGGCTATAATCTGGATGGGGGCGGCTGCGCCGCAGGCGAGTGTGGCGGCTGCGCCGCGGGCGAGTGTGCCACGCCTCTTCCACGGGGTCCGGAATTTACGAGGGGGGAAGTTAAAATCCCCCCTGCCCCCCCTTTAGAAAAGGGGGGAATTGGGTCCCCTTTAGAAAAGGGGGGAAGTTAAAATCCCCCTGCCCCCTTTAGAAAAGGGGGGAATTGGGCTCCCCTTTAGAGCCACAGGCGGCAGCCGTTTTCCCGGAGCCATTTTCTTTTTTGCCTGTGGTCGGGGAGAATGGCTTCGACTACCGACCAGTACTGTGCCGAGTGGTCGTGGTGAACGAGGTGGCAGAGTTCATGGACTACGAGGTAATCGAGGACCTCTTCGGGGGCCATGATTATGTTCCAGGCAAGACTGATTCGACCGGTGGTCGAGCAGCTGCCCCAGCGCGATTTGAGCGATTTGATGGTGATCTTTTGTGGGCTCACCCCGATCCGGATGCTATAGAGCGAGGTTTTTTCTTTGATTTTGTCCAGGGCGCGTGAAAGATACCATTGCCTGAGCTCATTTCTAACCATCGAAGGCCCAGTCGGATTTTGCGCAGCGGGAAGACGCACGCAAATATGGTCATCTTCGAGGAAGACCTCCGGCGTATCGCCATGCCCGACCCGCAGGGTATACTCCTTGCCCAGGTAAAGCAGGGTTTCCCCGGTTTGAAACCTCTTTTCCCGACCTGCCGGCCCCTCTGGAGATTGGCCTGAAATGCTTTGCGGACCCAATCGGATTTTTGTTCGACGAACCGGGCTATCTTCACCCGTGGACAGGTCGCGGGAGCATGCACCACGACGCGATTGTCGGGATGGACGGTTATTGAAAGCGTTTTTCTCCTGGCGCTCAGCTTGACCTGGTAGCCGAAATCGAATTCTTTCACGCCCTTCATCCGCCAAGCGTTATCCATGACGGCCGGGGCGCGGAACTTTCGCGTCCGGCCCACAGCTGTTTCGGGGAGAAACTAGCCGATTTTTGCGATAAATGAAACATGGAAATGATTTGCGGTAAACAGGACTCCCACACCGATATCTATGGCCAAACATGCCTTGTTGGAGTATATTTAAAAGTTACCGCGCCGCTCAGCACATACTGGACGGCAGGGTTTCGGACAGGAAAAGTATCATCGCGGGTTCTATTTCAATAAGGATGAGTCATGTCGTACTTGCAGCAAATCGATCCTGAGATAGCGGGAGTCATCGAGGAAGAGGAAAGACGCCAGAAGGGCCGCCTGGAATTGATCGCATCGGAAAATTTTGTAAGCATGGCTGTGCTGGAAGCCCAGGGGTCGGTCCTGACCAACAAGTACGCGGAAGGCTATCCCGGGAGAAGATATTACGGCGGGTGCGAACACGTCGATGTGGCAGAAAAACTTGCGCAGGAGCGGGCGAAAAAGCTGTTTAACGCCGACTATGTCAACGTTCAGCCACACTCGGGCTCTCAGGCCAATATGGCGGTGCTTTTCGCCGCGCTCAAGCCCGGCGATACCATTTTGGGAATGGATTTGCGGCAGGGAGGCCACCTCACTCACGGAAGCCCGGTCAGTTTTTCGGGCAAGCTCTTCCGGGTTGTCTCCTACGGAGTCAGCCGCGATACCGAGCAAATCGACTACGACCAGGTCGAGAAATCAGCCGTCGAGGAAAAGCCGGGGCTGATAATAGCAGGGGCAAGCGCCTATCCGAGGGTCATAGATTTCCAGCGGTTCGCGGCAATAGCAAAACGCGTCGGCGCTTACCTCATGGTGGATATGGCCCACATCGCCGGTCTTGTCGGGGCGGGCCTTCACCCGAACCCTGTGCCCTTTGCCGACTTCGTAACCTCTACCACCCACAAAACGCTGAGGGGCCCCAGGGGAGGCTTGATCCTTGCCCAGGCGACCTACAGCAAGATGCTGGACAGCCAGGTGTTTCCGGGAATTCAGGGCGGACCGCTCATGCACGTGATTGCCGCCAAGGCGGTTGCCTTTCAGGAAGCCCTCCAGCCCGGATTCAGGCAATACCAGGAGCGTGTGCTTGCCAACAGTAAACGCCTGGCCCTGGTTCTGAGCGGCTATGGCTACAGGCTGGTCTCGGGCGGAACGGACAATCACCTGATGCTCGTGGACCTGAGTTCGAAGGGGCTGACCGGAAAAGTCGCCGAGCAGACTCTGGACAAGGCCGGCATTACCGTAAACAAAAACGCCATTCCCTACGATACACTCAAACCCAGCGTTACGAGCGGCATAAGGATCGGGACTCCTGCGCTTACCACGCGCGGGATGGGTCCTGAAGACATGGAAACCATCGGGAGCCTGATGCATCGAGCCCTCGAATCGGTTGGAGACGACGCGAGATTGCAATCTATTTCCTGCGAGGTCGCTGAGTTTTGCTCGGGTTTCTCCCTGCACGCGGACAGTCTGGTGTGTTGATCAACTTTCGGATGGGGGGAAATGGCTCTTAGCGACCCTGATATCTTTTTCATGAAAAAAGCGCTGCGTCTTGCAGTCAAGGGCGCAGGCATGACCAGCCCCAACCCTCTGGTTGGGGCGGTTGTCGTAAATGGGTCGGTTACTACCGGGCAGGGCTATCACAGGGAGTTAGGCGGCCCGCACGCGGAGGTGAACGCGATTGCCGATGCCGGTTCGACCGCGCGGGGCGGCGTGCTGTATGTGACGCTCGAGCCGTGCAACCATTACGGCCATACGGCTCCGTGCACCAAAGCGATCCTCGAGGCGGGAATCGCGCGGGTTGTATTCGGGATGGGCGACCCGAACCCGGATGTGGCGGGCGGTGGGGCCGAAGCTTTGAGACGGGCGGGCCTGGAAGTGCGGGGGGGCGTACTCGAGCGGGAATGCAGACAGATAAACCAGCCGTTCATAAAATACGTGACCGGAGGGCTTCCCTATGTGACGCTCAAGTCCGCCGCAACGCTCGACGGTTTCATAGCCACATCCGCCGGAGATTCCAAGTGGATCACCGGCGAAGCGGCCCGTGGGTTTGCCCACCTGATCCGCTCGCGCGTGGACGGTGTCCTTGTCGGCATCGGAACGGTCATGGCCGACGACCCGCTTTTGACCGCGCGGCCGGCAGGAAAGAAAAAATACCGGCAACCGGTTCGAATCGTTTTGGACACCGGGTTGAGAATTTCTCCCGGTTCGCAGCTGGTCCAAACGGCTTCGATCTCCCCGGTTTGGGTGGTCTGCGGAAGGGACGCCCCGGCGTCCAGCGAAAAAGAACTGAGCGAGGCGGGCGTTCGTGTGTTAAGACTTGCTGCTCCAAATGGCGCTATCGAAGTGGAGGGTCTGCTCGAGGAGTTGGGGCGAAACCGCTTGTCGCATCTCCTGGTGGAAGGCGGGGGGCATGTGTTGGGCTCTTTTATCGAGTCGGGGCACGCGGACGCGTTCTTTTTTTTCTATGCGCCAAAAATTCTCGGGAGATCCCGGCGGGGTTTCGATGCTGGCCGGCGCCCGAGGTTAAAGATAAGCGATTGTATCAAGGCGCATGGACTCAATGCCAAAAAACTCGGTGAGGATCTTCTTGTGGCCGGAAGGCTTCGGGAAGAGCTCTATTGAGGTTTGACTTCTTGCGGGCAAGGGGAGTAAGCGGGTTATGTTTACCGGTCTGATAGAGGGGACGGGGACGCTTTTGCGTACGGAGCGTCACGGCCCGGATGCGCGCATGGTGATAAGCCCGGGCTTCGATATGGGTAAAGCGGTTTTGGGCGAGAGCATAGCGGTTGACGGGGCGTGTCTCACGGTTGTCGATTTTGACCGGGCTTCTTTCGGCGCCGATGTTTCCGCCGAAACGCTTGCCAGAACGACGCTTGGGAGGAAAACCTCCGGGAGCAGGGTAAATCTCGAGCGGGCCTTGAGGCTCGGGGACCGGCTTGGCGGCCACCTGGTAACGGGGCACATCGACGGGGTCGGGGTCCTCAAGGGACGAAAGCCCGAGGGGCGGTCCGTGCGGCTTTTTTTCGAGCTGCCGGGCGAGATCATGGGATTTGTCATCGAAAAAGGCTCCATTGCGGTAAACGGGATCAGCCTCACGGTAAACGGCGTCTCCAGTTCCGGCTTCGACGTGAACGTAGTTGCTCACACCGCATCGATGACCACGCTCTGCGACCTCCAGCCAGGTTCGGAGGTTAATATCGAGACCGATCTCATTGGAAAATACGTGCACAGGCTAATGAGCCGGGGGGAAGGATCGGAGGAAAGCGGCGGTGGTAAAGGAATAGACCTCGAATTGTTAAGGCGCCACGGTTTTGCGTAAACCCAAGCCGCGCCTTGAAGATATCAATCGAATTATGTTATAGGACAGCGGTTTCAACATTTAAATAAGGAGATACGAAGATGCCTTTGGCGACTATTCCCGAGGCGCTCGAGGATTTCAGGCTGGGTAAGCCGGTTATTCTGGTCGACGACGAAGATCGTGAAAACGAAGGGGATTTGTGCATTGCCGCAGAGAGGGTTACGCCCGAGGCGGTCAATTTCATGGCCAGGTTCGGACGGGGTCTGATCTGTCTGGCGCTTGCCCCGGAAATGGTCGACCGGCTGCAACTCCCGATGATGGTTGCGATGAACAAGTCGCCTTTTCAAACGGCGTTCACCGTGTCGATCGAGGCGCGCAAGGGTGTTACGACGGGCATCAGCGCGGCCGACAGGTCTCACACCATCCTCACCGCCATCGCCGACAACGTTAAGCCTGAAGACCTCGTTAGCCCCGGTCACATTTTTCCGCTCCGCGCCAAAAAAGGCGGCGTGCTCTTCAGAACCGGCCAGACCGAAGGGTCGGTTGATCTGGCAAGAATTGCCGGGATGAAGCCCGCCGGGGTGATTTGCGAGGTTATGAACGAAGACGGGACCATGTCGCGGATGCCAGATCTCGAGATCTTCGCGCGTGAGCATGACCTCAAAATCGTAACTATCGCCAGCCTCATCCAATACAGGATGCAGACCGAGCTGTTCGTCCACCGGGAGGCGACGGCAACGCTTCCGAGTTCGTATGGGGGGGAATTCAAGATAATAGCCTACACCAACGATATCGACGAGTATAGCCACCTTGCGCTGGTAAAAGGCGAAATCGACCCGAGTGACGACGTGCTCGTGCGGGTGCATTCGGAGTGTCTTACGGGCGACGTTTTAGGCTCTCTTCGGTGCGATTGCGGCGCGCAGCTCCGTGCGGCCATGAATCAGATCGGGCGGGTCGGAAAAGGCGTTCTTCTCTACATGCGCAACCACGAGGGGCGAGGGATAGGCATTGTCAACAAGATCAAGGCCTACGCGCTGCAGGAAAAAGGCTACGATACCGTCGAGGCCAACGAGGCCCTGGGGTTCGAAGCCGATTTGCGCGATTACGGAATTGGCGCGCAAATACTCGTCGATCTTGGCATAAAGAAAATGAAGCTGATGACCAACAACCCTACGAAAATCGTTGGTCTTACGGGTTACGGCATAAAAGTTACGGAAAGGGTGCCGCTCGAAATTTCTCCAAACGAGTGCAACCGCGAGTACCTTACGACCAAATGTTTTAAGATGGGTCATCTATTGAGCTGCATATCCGCCGAGGAGGAAGCTTCATGAGGGTTTTCGAAGGGAAACTGCTGGCCAGCGGCCTGAGATTCGGGATCATCGTCAGCAGGTTTAACGATTTTATCGGGGAGAGGCTCCTGGGGGGCGCTCTCGATGCTCTGAAAAGAAGCGGCGCCGACGAGCAGAATGTCGACGTGTTCAAGGTTCCCGGAGCTTTCGAAATACCTGTCATTGCGAAAAAGGCTGTGCAGAGCGGCAAATATGACGCCCTGATCTGCCTTGGCGCCGTGATAAGGGGGGCGACTCCGCATTTTGATTACGTCGCGGCCGAGGTTTCCAAGGGGATCGCTCATGTGTCGCTCGAGGCGGGGATCCCGATCAGCTTCGGGGTGCTCACCACCGACACGATCGAACAGGCGATAGAGCGGGCCGGATCCAAGTCCGGGAACAAGGGCTGGGACGCGGCGTACGCAGCCATAGAGATGGCTAACCTGCTGAAGCAGATGTCGGCTTGAGCGTTGACGTAACGCGTGCCGTAAAGCAGAGTGGATTTATTTTTTCATTGGAATATTTTTTTCCGGAAGTGAGTTGATTTTTTGGGCCAGCGGCGCAAATCCAGAGAGATAGCTTTGCAGATGCTCTACCAGTTGGAGATGACTTCACAGCCCCCGGGCGAGGTCGTCGATTCGTACAAGGAACTGGCGTTGGGCGGAAAAGACGGGAATTCGGAACTTGGCGAGGCGGTGCGTCCGTTTGCCGAGCTCCTCCTAACAGGCGTGCATCTTCACCGGGACGAGCTCGACACCATGATTACCTCCGCCTCGGCAAACTGGCGGCTTGCGAGAATGTCGATAGTAGACAGAAACGTTCTTCGCATTGCCCTCTTCGAGATGCTCTACTGCCGGGAAATCCCGCCCAAAGTGTCGATAAACGAAGCCATCGATCTTGGAAAAACGTTTGGCAGCCCCGATTCGGGTGCGTTCATAAACGGGATACTCGACAATCTTCTGCGGGAAGTAAACCGGGTTCGCGGAGAGGAATCCTCGTAATCGTTCACCACGAAGAACTGCCGGGGCTTTTTAGCCCGACTTTTTGCTCTTCCTTCGTGCCCTTTGTGTTCTTCGTGGTTGACTACCGACCCGCAGGTATGAATGGACTGCAGGACTAAGATTCGACCACAAAGAGCACGAAGAGCACGAAGGAAAAAATGGGGTTTTGTGGTGAACGCTTACGAATCCTCAGACGAGCGACGTCGCCTGAGGGATGGTTTATGTATTCTTTTTTTGGCTATTATTTTTAGACGGGCCATGAACCGGCCCGCGGGAGAAAAATCGTACAGGAGGCGAACTTGAGCTTTGCCGTTGCACTGGGCGGAAAAGGCGGAACGGGAAAAACGACCGTGGCGGGTCTTTTGATCAGCTATATGCTGAGCAATGGCATGAAGCCATTGCTTGCAATCGACGCCGACTCCAATTCGAATTTGAACGACGTCCTGGGGGTGGAGCTCAAGGGGACTCTTTCGGAAGCCCGCGAAGACATGAAGACAAAAGTCCCTACCGGCATGACCAAGGACATATTCATGGAGATGAAGGTCGAACAGGCCCTGATCGAGACCTCAGGGTTCGACCTGATAGCGATGGGCCGCCCGGAAGGCGCGGGCTGCTATTGCGCGGCAAACAATCTTCTTACCACCCTGATCGAACGCCTCATCGACAACTACCAGTACATCGTGATCGATAACGAGGCGGGCATGGAGCATTTCAGCCGCCTCACCCAGAAGGACATAGATCTTTTGCTGCTGGTCTCAGATCCCAGCAGAAGAGGGCTTTCCGCCGCATGCCGCATCGCCGAGCTGGTGAAGACTCTGCCGATCCGCGTCACCCGCAGCGTGCTGGTTATAAACCAGGTCCGGGAGATGCCGGAGAGCTGGCCCGAGGAGGTAACCCGCATTTTCGGCACCGACAGGGTTTACTGCCTTCCGGCCGACCCGATGATTTCGCAGTTCGACATGGAGGGAAAGCCGACGGCCGAGCTTCCGGAAGATGCGCCGGTGGTGAAGGCGGCCCGGGAGCTTTTCGGGAAATTGTTGAACGGGCGATAATTAATCTTGGGTATACCCCCGGCACTGCCGGGATACTGCCGGAGTTGGATATTTCCGGGAATTAAATCCCCCCTGCCCCTCTTTAGAAAAAGGGGGTAATTTGAGCCCCCTTTAGAAAAGGGGGACTTGACGGGTGGCCCGGAGGTGTCTGGCCGAGTGTTGACTGGTGAGTGGCCAGAAGGAGGAGGGGATTATGTTCGTTATTCGCCGGGCGCTTTTGAGCGTTACCGATAAAGCCGGGCTGAGCGATTTCGGGAAAGGTCTGCGTGGGTTTGGCGTGCAGCTTCTTTCGACCGGAGGCACCGCGAAAGCGCTTCGCGAGGCCGGGGTCGAGATCACCGAGGTATCGGATTATACCGGTTTTCCGGAAATGCTCGACGGCAGGGTGAAAACTCTTCACCCTAAAATCCACGGTGGAATTCTCGGGATAAGGGATAACGAAGCCCATGTGTCGACAATGGCAAAGCACGCGATAGAGCCTATCGACATGGTTGTCGTGAACCTTTACGCGTTTGCAAAGACCGTTGCGCGTCCCGGATGCACGCTGGAGGAGGCCATCGAAAATATTGATATCGGCGGGCCGACGCTTATTCGCGCGGCCGCAAAAAATAACCGCTTTGTCGCCGTGGTCGTAGACCCTTCGGATTACCCCGAAATCTTGAAGGAGATGGAGACCTTAAAAGGCGGTATATCGACAAAGACGAGCCTTCGCCTTGCCTGCAAGGCCTTTTGCTCGACAAGCGGCTATGACGCCAATATCTGCGAATATCTGACGGGTGTTGTTGGCGAGGGCGGGAGTAAATGAAGATTTTGGTGGTTGGCACCGGCGGCAGAGACCATGCGATCGCCTGGAAATTCAAAAGCAGTCCGCGGGTAAGCCGGGTCTATGTCGCTCACGGAAATGCCGGGATAGCACGGACGGCGGAATGCGTGAACCTCAGGACGATCGAGGAGATGGCCGATTTCGCGCAGAAGGAGCGGATAGATCTGACTTTCGTTGGGCCTGAAAAGCCTCTTTCCGCGGGGATCTCCGATCTTTTCGAGTCGCGAGGGCTTCCGATCATCGGGCCGGACCAGAAGGCGAGCAGGCTCGAGTCGAGCAAATGCGACGCGAAGACTATGATGCGCGAACTCTGGATTCCGGTTCCGGAGTTCGAAAATTTCAGTGAGCCGCAAAAAGCCCGCGACTATATCAGAAGCGTCGGGTACCCGGTCGTGGTCAAGGCCGACGGGCTTGCCGCCGGCAAAGGGTCGCTGGTGTGCGAATCGGTAAAAGACGCCGAGGATGCGGTCAGCCACATCATGGAGGCGCGCGCATTCGGAGATGCGGGACAAAGGGTTGTCGTCGAAAAAAGGCTCTATGGCCGCGAGCTTTCCTTTTTTTGCTTCACCGACGGCTACTCCATCGTGCCGATGGTCGCCGCCCAGGACTACAAACGCGCAAAGGAAAACGACGAGGGGAAAAACACCGGGGGGATGGGTTCCTACTCGCCTCACCCCTGGCTAAACGATGCCCTTGTTAAAACCATCATGTCCAAGGTCGCCGAGCCCCTGATAAACGGGGTGCGCGAAAAATACTCCATCGTCTACCGGGGGGTCCTCTACCTCGGGCTTATGCTCGTAGAAAAGGACGATGAAGTTACCCCTTACGTCCTGGAGATAAATATTCGCCTCGGAGACCCCGAGGCCCAGGTAATACTTCCGAGGCTGCGGACCGACCTTGTCGATATCAGCGAAGCGATTCTTGCCGGAGATCTCAAAAGAATCAAGCCCGAGTGGGACCCCGACTACCGGCTCTGCCTCATTGCCACAAGCGGTATGACCAAGGGTAAGAAAGGCTGGTACAAGGGCTACCCTGACCGCTACAAGATCGGCCTGCCCATCGAGGGTGTCGACCGGGTCGATGAAAACTGCCTCGTTTTCCATTCGGGAACTGAAGTGGATTCTTCCGGCCGGCTCATTACCACCGGGGGAAGAGTGCTCTGCATCGTCAGTTCTGGCGGAACACTCGGGGAGGCAAGGGAAAAGGCCCTTTCGGAAATGGAAAAGGTCAATTTCGAAGGAATCTACTATAGGAAAGACATCGGCCTGGAATAGTTGTAGGAGCGGCTTCCAGCCGCGACCATGGCTCTTGTCGTCCCGGGGAGTTCGGCGTTGACAATGGTAAAAGCGCTCGTCATGACCGGTTTTGGCCTCAATTGCGATCTCGAAACCTCCTACGGACTGGAGGTTGCGGGGGCCGAGGCCGAAAAAGTGCACTTGAACAGTTTGGTTGCCGGTGAGAAAACGCTTGGTTCGTACCGGATTTTTGTGATCGGGGGGGGATTTTCCTGGGGCGACGACCACGGGGCGGGCGTAATCATGGCGATGCGGTTGAAGCACCGGCTCAGGGACCAGATTCTCGGCCTTCGTCGAAAGCGGCGGCATTGTGATCGGCATATGCAACGGCTTCCAGGTCCTGGTTAACCTTGGGATTTTGCCCGGGTTCGAGCCGGGGCTCATGAAAAGGGAAGTTGCGCTCATCGCAAACGACTGCGGGGGGTTTCGAGACCAGTGGGTGAACCTCTCGGTCAACAGCGCGTCCCAGTGCGTTCTGACATCGGGCATGGAAAGCATCGAACTGCCGGTCCGGCACGGCGAGGGAAAGTTTTTTGCGGAAAGCGCGGTTATCGAAAAGCTAAATGAGGGCGGGCAGGTTTTCCTGCGCTATGCGAAGCCTGACGGAAAGTTGGCCGGCGGCGAGTTTCCCCATAACCCGAACGGTTCGGTCGAAGATATCGCCGGGATTTGCGACCGCACGGGCAGGGTAGCGGGCCTCATGCCTCACCCCGAAGCGTTTAACCATTTCACGAACCACCCGGATTGGACTTATCTCAGGGAAAAATACAGGCGGGAGAACCGGCCGATCCCCGAGGAAGGCGACGGGATAAAGCTTTTTCGGAACGCGGTTCGCTACTTTGCGTAGAGGGTGGAACCATTGAGTCGAAAGCTGCGGCTTGGAGTACTTGTCTCCGGCGGGGGGACGAATCTCCAGGCGATGATAGACCGGTCCGCGGCGGGGACGCTCGACGCTGAAATCGGTGTGGTGCTAAGCGACAGGCCCGGGGCTTTCGGTCTTGAGAGGGCAAAAAAGGCCGGTATTCCCGCTTTTGTGGTCGATTACGCCGATTCCGCAAAATCTGCCGGGTTTCAAAATGCTAAGAGCCCTGTCGATCTGTCCGAGCTGGATAGAAGGCAGAAGATAATCAAAAATGACGACCCCGCCAAGCGGCTTGCAAGGCTTTCGAGGCTGGTTGCGGCCGAAGACGAGATGGTCCGGATAATCGATTCCCACAGGGTGGACTATGTGTGCCTGGCCGGCTTTATGCGGCTTCTCACCCCTTATTTCATAAGCCGCCTAAGCCGTGGCGGCCCGAGAATAATAAACATTCACCCGGCACTCCTTCCGTCTTTCCCCGGACAACACGGCTACGAAGACACTTTCGCCTACGGCTGCAAATGGGGTGGGGTGACGGTCCATTTCGTAGACGAAGGCGAAGACACCGGTCCGATTATCGCCCAGGCCGTCTATCCCGTGTGGCCCGGTGACGATATCGAAAAAGTCAGGACCCGCGGCCTCTCGATCGAGTATGAAGTGTACTCGCAGGTGATCAACTGGTTGGCCCGGGACTACGTGGCCGTGAAAAGAGGTGCGGACGGCAGGAGCGTAGTGCAGATAACCGACCCGGATTACGGGGGTGTCATTTCCGGGTGGGTAGTGAAGGCCTGTGGGATGGCGGCTGCGCCGCGGGCGAGTGTGCCTCGCCGCCTCCACGGGGTCCGAAATATACGAGGGGGGGATTTGAAATCCCCCCGAGTTTAGCAGCCGGCCGGGGCTTCAATGGACGGCCAGACCGCTCTCACCTTGGTACCTTCATTTAGACGCGATTCCATGTAAAATTTCCCGCCCGAGATTTCGGCCCTCTCTTTCATGCCCGCCAGCCCCAGGCTTTTCGCCATGGTGGATTTGAGAATATAGTCGAGATCCATCCCTTTTCCGTCATCGCTTATTTCGAGCTCGATGTTTCCGTCGGTAAGGGCGACACGAACGTCTATCCATTCGGCGCCGCTGTGTCTACACGAGTTGTTCAGCGCCTCCTGGGCAATTCTGAACATGGAGGTCTTTAACCTTTCGGGAATGGCCTCCTCAATGATCGCCGTCTCCAGTTCTATGTGTACTTTCGTATAAACGGCAAGAAGTTCGCGGCGGTACCATTCGAGGGCCGCCAGAAGCCCGGAGTCCTTTAGCATCGTGGGCTTTAGCCCCATATAAATCGTTCTGGTTTCGTCGATCGAGCGCTGCAGAACCGGAATGAATTCGTCGAGCAGTATTTTTCCCTCTTCGATCGCTCCCTGCTTTAATATCGTTGAGATGTGCTCGATACGAAACTTTAGAGCGGCCAATGTCTGTCCGATGCTGTCGTGTAACTCCGAAGCAAGCCTTTTGCTTTCGTTTTCCTGGACTTCGATCAGCTTGGAAGGCACTAACCTGAGTTTTTCGTTTGCCGCTTTGAGCGAGGCCGTTCGCTCCCGGACGCGCTTTTCGAGTTCCTCCTCCGTCTGTTTGCGTTCGGTGATGTCCTGCGACAGGATTGCAATATCGCCTCCCATCGGGACCACGACCACCCGGTACCAGGTAGGCGCCGCGACTCGACTGCCGCTGTAGAGTTCCTCCAGGACGCGGGTTCCTCCGGTATCGGCCACATGCCGGTATACTTCGAAGAAGGGCGAGGTCCGGTGACCGGGGAGAGTCTCCAGAATACTGCGCCCCACTATTTCATTTGGGTCGGTGCCGGTCATGCGGGCAACCGCCGGATTCTCGTAGACCCAGGTGAAATCGACCACGCTGCCCGCATCGTCACGGACAGGCCGCAGGATGGCAAAGCCGTCAGGCGAGAGTTCCTGCACGACCCGGAAGCGTTCCTCGCTCTGCCGGAGAGCCTCCTCGGCCTGCTTGCGCTCGGTGACGTCGCCTGCCGCGCCAAACCACTCGACGATCTCACCGTCGACATCGAGGCGCGGAATCGCCCGGGTGAATCTCCACCCCGGGCTTCCGTCCTCCCGCAGATACCGGTACTCATGCTCGAAGACGCTCTTGTTGCGGATGGCTTCGTTGATTTTAGCGAGCATGTCTTCCTGGTCTTCGGGTTGGACGCAGCTCCTGAGCCAATAGCCGCCGTGTTCGCCGGTATCGGAAATCATGTCCTGGCCGGAGAGGCGGCTGATCTCTTTGAAATCCGGGCTTACCTGATAGATGGCGTCGGAGCTTGCCTGAACCATCGCGCGGAAGCGCTCCTCGCTCCTCCTCAACTCCTCTGTCATTTGAGCCCGTTCGATTATGTCCGCTGTCTGCCGCGCCAGCATGTCGAGCAGCCGCATCGTGCGGTCGTCGAGCAGCTTCCGCGTCCTGTAGTGTGTCGAAAGCACTCCGATCAAAGTTCCCGCCCGGTTAATAAGCGGGGTGGATTGAATCATTTTCACCCCGCTTTTTTTCATGTTTTTCAGCGCGGGTGTTCCGACAAATGCCGGGCTTTTTTCGATATCTTCCACTATCGTGCGTTTTCCGCGCTTTAGCGCCTCGCCGGAAGCCCCATGGCATTCAGGGGCAGCGTTCGAGGAGTCGGCCCAGCATTCGGGGAAGCCTTTGCGGGCCGCAAGCCGAAGCGTCGCCGTCTCGGTGTCGAGGATTTTAATGGCGCCAAACGCGGCACCGGAAACGGCGATCGCCGCCAGCACGATTTCGCCCAGAACCGGCTCCAGGGTATCCTCAGTTGCGAACAGGGAGCCGATCTTTTGCAGCCGCATTATGGCCTCGAGTTCGGCCCGCAGCAGCCCCTCGGTCTCCAGCATTCTGGCCTCCGCCAGCCTGCGCTCGGTGATATCGACAAAAACCACCCGCCACCCTTTTACCTTTCGTTCCTCGTCCAGTTCAGGCGAGAGTTCCACCTGAAGGAAGGCTCCCATGTCATCCTTTTCGGTGGTCCTGAGCGTACAGGTTCCTTTTGCGTCTTCGCTTTTTGCCACACGGTTCATAAGTGCCCTGAACTTCCCCTGGTCCTCTGTCTTGATGAATGTGCCGAACGGAAGATTGGGGGGAAGATGCAGGGAAATACCCAGTTTTCTGCGTGCCTCCAAATTTGCCCTGGAAATCAAACCGTCCCGGGTCAGGTCGAGGTATCCCACGGGTGCATGCAGGTACAGATCGGCGTACCGGTCTCTGGATTCCATCAACTCGTTTCTTGTGGCCAGAAGCTCTTCGTTCTGGATTTCCAACTCCACCTGGTGCACTTCCAGTTCGTGGATCAGCTTGGCCAGGTTTATATCCGCAGCGCTTTCGTTGCCTTCATTTCGATTTGTGATGATTTCTTCGGCCCTTCGGTAAAGTTCGTCCAGTTTGTCATCCCAGATATTCCAGTTGCCCATTGGGTTCTCCCGGCATCGAGGAGGATTGAAGATCATATATTTTAATTATAACCAAAAGTTAGTTTTTGTGCGATAAGTCCTTACGCCCATTCCGGGAACCAGTTGATCTTGCCGCGTGTTGAAAAAACAGCAAACGGCAAACGGGAAAAGACAGACAGGAAAAGACAGACAGGAAAGACAGAAGCGCGGGGCGCTGTGCCCCCCGCACCCCCACGGGATCCGGAGCGCTCGCCCGCGGCGCAGTTGGACCGCGATGAAGGATTAGCGTTGCGGGCGGTCTCTGGACTGATTAAATAAGGGCTTTGAAGTCGGCTCCTCACCTTCCGGAATTATCAGAAAACAGGATGGACATATGGATTATAAGGCATGGGTTGCTAAAGCGGCGAAGCAGAAGATGGTGCTCGAAACGGTCGATCTTGGGCCGCTCGGCGCAGAAGACGTCGAAGTTGCTGTCGAACATTGCGGTTTGTGTCACTCCGATCTGTCCGTTTTTAACAATGACTGGGGGATTTCTCAGTACCCGGCTGTTCTCGGCCACGAGGTCGTCGGCCGGATCTCGGCTGTGGGCGCCAATGCCAAAGGGCTCACCGTCGGACAGCGAGTCGGCGTCGGCTGGAACTCCGGCAGCTGTATGCACTGTCGCCAGTGCATGTCGGGAAGTCATAACCTTTGCCCGCAGGTGCAGCCTACCATCCTTGGGCGTAGCGGAGGGTTCGCGACTCACATTCGTTCGCATTGGGCCTGGGCGTTTCCGCTTCCCGAGAAGCTGAACTTTGTCGAAGCCGGGCCGCTCATGTGCGGAGGGGTAACCGTCTTCGCACCCCTGGCGATGTTTGCCAAGCCTTCGGACCGGGTTGGCATAATCGGCATCGGCGGCCTGGGGCACATGGCTGTCAAGTTTGCCGCCGCGTACGGCTGTGATGTGACAGCGTTTACGTCGAGTGAGAGAAAGTTCGACGAGGCGAAGAGTTTTGGAGCAAACCAGGCTTTTTCGAGCAATGACTCCGAGGCGCTCGGAAGGCTCGGCGGGAGCTTCGACCTGCTGATCAGCACCGTCAACGCTAATCTTGATTGGGACGCGATGATCGGAATGCTTGCGCCCAAAGGCCGGCTGCATGTCGTGGGCGCCGTGCTCGAACCGATCCCGGTCTCGGCGTTTTCGCTTATCTTGCAGCAGCGAAGCATTTCGGGTTCCCCGACGGGTTCGCCCGCTCAGATTGCGACCATGCTCGACTTTGCCGCACGACACAATGTGACTCCACAAAACGAGCATTTCCCGATGAGCAGTATTAACGAGGCGTTCGCCCGGCTCGAATCCGGGAAGGCTCGCTACCGGATCGTCATGGACGCCGATTTCTGACTTGAAGGCGGTGGAGTGGAATTAGAAATATTCGCCCAAACCGGGCGCTAATGTTAAAATGGTAGCGTTGTGCTCGGGACGGCGCGAGCGGCACGGCCGCGCCGACGCATCATGTTAATGAATGGAAGGCATAAAGTCATGGCGGTTGGCTGGGCCGGCGACGAGGCGGTGCAGGATCAAATAGACGCAACGGTCAAATCCGCGGTCCAGTTGGCAAAAAGCAGGCTGCCCGAGGGTGAGAGTCTGACCCGTTGCGAGGAATGCGAGGCCGAAATTCCGGAAGCGCGCCGCAGGGCAGTGATTGGAGTTAGATATTGTGTCAAATGACAGTCGGAACGCGAAAAAAGACAAAAGTCGGTTGAATTCTACAATCGAAGAGGCAGCAAGGATAGTCAGCTGAAGTAAGTCATATTGCGATGTACTATCAAAATCCCTCCCCGTGAAATTTTTGCACATCCGCCCACTTTGAGTAGACTTGAAAAGAGCAGGGGAGGCCCCCGCGCCCCTTTTCCGGCTGCCGGGCCGGATTGGTTTTGTGCGCTAATTGTCACATCTTCGCGGTGTAGTCGAACCGGGAATGGAGTAATCTGATAGAAATTCATTTGGCCATTTGAATGAAGGTCTGAACAGTCTAAACCTGGAGGCAAATTGAGAAAAGAGTTGGTATCAAATGTCATTGGCGAAGGATTGGAAATTCGATTTGCTCATCCAAACGAAAAGCTCGACCCCCTGATCGACGAGCTTATAGACCGCGTTGGCGGTGTACACCACCCCCCGATGGTGCGGGAAATGATTCTAGCCGCTCTCAAAGCGGGGCAGGAGATCCGGGAGCGGGCTGACCTCAAGCTCATGACCACGACTCTAAAGGAACTGCGCTACACCGCCAAGGTATTCCGACAGTACCGGGATGTGAGAAAAGTGACAATATTTGGTTCGGCAAGAGTCACGCCTGAAAGCGGTTGCTTCCGGTTGGCAAAGTTTTTGGCGCGCGATCTTGCCGAGTGCGGGTACATGGTGATCACCGGAGGCGGCCAGGGAATCATGAGGGCCGGCAACGAAGGCGCCGGCGAAGAACATTCCTTTGCGGTAAATATCAGGCTGCCTTTCGAGGACAACGCAAACCACGTGATGCAAGGAAGCCCTCGAAGCATCAGCTACAAATATTTTTTCAACCGGAAGGTGGCTTTCATCAAGGAAACAGACGCCGTAGCGCTCTTTCCGGGCGGGTTCGGCACGCTCGACGAAGCCATGGAAGTGCTCACCCTGGTGCAGACCGGGAAACGATATCCCATTCCCTTGATCCTCGTGGATCAACTCGATGGAACGTATTGGTCGCAATGGAAAAATTACGTTGAACGGGAATTGCTTGCTCGTGGCTATATCGGTCCGGACGACCTGAGCCTTTTCACCATGGTAAATTCAGCTACGGACGCCGTGCAGGTAATAAATCTTTTTTACAGGCGTTATCACAGTCTTAGATTTTTGGCCAACCGGCTTGTCATTCGCCTTCAGTCGCCCGTTGACAAGGAGATCGTTGCCGGGTGGAAAATGGAATTCCGCGACATATTGGAACCCGGAGGAGATCTATACCTTTGCGAGGCGCTGCCGGAAGAGTGCGATGAGCCGGAAATCGCCCATCTTCCAAGACTGGTCCTCGATTTTAGCCGCAAGAGCTATGGCAGGCTACGCCAGTTGATCGATGCGATTAACAAAGCGTAAGGGGCCGAAAGCTGCCCTGGAGGAAACGGGGCAGCCGGCCTGATAAATCTTTGATGCCTGGCGCTTATTCGCGCGGCCGTCCGGGTAGATACCCCGGAAGGCGAAATCTTCTGTTGGCCCGGCTGAGGTCGACCGAAGTCAGGTTGGCCCTGAAGAGAAAAGCCCAAAGATCGGCGTTGCTGAAGTCGGCGCCGCTAAGATCTGTCCAGCTGAGATTGGTGTAATAAAGATAGGCTCGACTGAAATTTGCCCCGCTGAGATTGGCCCCCCGAAAATCGGTGCCGCATAGATCGGCGTTGCTGAAGTCGGCGCCGTTGAGATCGGCCCAAAGACGATCGAAGCCGTCGAGTTTCGCGCCGCTGAGATCGGCGGAGCGAAGGTTTGCGCCGCTGAAGTCTGCGCGGCGAAGATCCGCCCCCCGGAGCCAGGCCCTCGCGATGTTAACTCCCTGGAGCAGCACGGTTTCAGCGGGGTTGTGGTTTCTCCACTCGTTCCACTCCGCCATGTCGTGCCCGGCGGAGCATTTCATCAGCAGATCGATCTGCCGCCCGCTAAACCCTGAGCCGGTTTGCCGCGCCCCTGCTTCGATCCGGAACGCGCCAGGCTGTTCCCATCTTGACCGAACGGTCGCTCCTTGCCTTTTGACTGTTGTACGCAACATTTTCAACCTCCAACATGTAGATATGCCCTTAAACCATAGTCGTGTATAAATTTCAATGGTAATTTATACATTACATGCAGGAACAGGGGCCGCAGACGGTTGCAAAAGAGGTGGCCAAGTAAAGGAAGAGATCGTATAGTGGCATGCGGTCCGTTTTGGAGCTGCACGGTGCATTTCTTTATCTCGGCAAGGTCGGGCGCATGAGTTCTACGGGAGATTTTTCAAGGGTGCCCCCCGGCGGGGCTGAAAACAGGGCAAACCCATGCTTGCGATGATTCTGGCGGCAGGGCTTGGCACAAGGCTTCTGCCCCTTACCAATTCCCGCCCCAAGGCCCTGACACCTCTTCGAGGCGCCACGATGCTCGAATTCTGGATCGAAAAGTTTTTCCGGTGCGGCTTCGACTCAGTGTTTCTCAATGCCTTTCATCTCGGGGAACGCATCAGCGGCGCGGTTTCGGAAAGGGATTGGCCCGTTGCGGTCGAAGTCCTCCATGAGTCGGTGCTCCTGGGGACGGGGGGCGGAATACGGTCTGCCGCCGGCCATGCCGGTGATGGACCTTTTGCCGTGGTAAACGCTGATATCCTTTGCAATGCCGACCTTGGCGCTCTGTACGGGCGCCACAATGTTTCGGGGGCATCGGTCAGCCTGCTGCTGCATGACTGGACAGAGTTCAACAACGTGGCGGTGAGCAAAGACGGATTTGTCCTGGGATTTGGACGGGAAGCCCGGGACATCGTAAACAGGGATAAAAGCACCCGGTTAATGGCGTTTACGGGAATTCATTTTATCGACCCGTCGGCCGTTTCATGCGTTTGCGCCGGCTCTTCGTGCGATATTATCGAAGTATACCGAGGCCTGATAGCAAAAGGCGACCCGCCCGCGGCACTTTTCCAGCACGACCTTTTCTGGCGCGAGATGGGGTCGGTCGAAAGCTATGCGAAACTGACAATGGAACTTGCCGGACTTGCCCCGGGCGTCTTTTATCCGGTTGAAACGGGAAAGGTTTTTACGATTCACCCGGAAGCTCGGATACACCCCGGCTGCCGTCTGGAGGGATCGGTTGTGATCGGCCGGGGAGTGACTGTGTGCGAGGGGGTGAGCCTCGAAAACGTCATCCTGTGGGATGATGTCCGGATTGAAAAGGGCAGCCGCCTCAAAGACTGCATTGTGGCCGATGGACTGAAAGTTTCGGGGGCCCATGCCGGAAAAATATTTGCTCCGGAGGCGATGTGAGAGCGAGCGGCGACGATCGGCAAGGGTTGGGCGAACTGCTTGATAAGGCCGCAAGCCTTTTGGGCCATTCTGAGAATGTGAGAGGAGTGGAACTTGCGGGAGATGGGTCGGACAGGAAATTTTTCAGGATTTTTTGCGGTAACACTTCCCTTATCGGGCTGATTTCGCCCCGGCGGGTCAAGGCGCCTCTTACGGACGAAAACGACTCCTACTTTTTGATAGGCAACCACCTGCGCTCGAGGGGGCTGCCCGCGCCGCGCATTCTTTATGCAGATACCGAAGGGGGGAGATTTCTTCTCGAGGACGCCGGAGATTTGCATCTGCAGGGTTTTGTGCACTCCCGCGGGCCGCGCCTCGAAGCCGTCTATCTTCGGGTGATCAGGATGCTCGGTTGCCTTCACAGGAAGGCCCCGGAGGGCTTTGAGCCGCGTTTTTGCTTCGATTCCGCCCTGTACGACCCTGCTTTTGTCTACGAGCGCGAACTGGAGTATTTCCGCAAAACTTTCGTCAATGAGTGCATGGGGTTTGAAGTTTGCGCCGAAGAACTCCGCCCGGATTTTGAGGCCATCGCCGAAGACGCGGGAGTAAGCCGCTCTTCGCTCGTCTTTCATCGCGACTTTCAGAGCCGAAACATCATGGTCCACCGCGCGGGGCTAAGGCTCATCGATTTTCAGGGTATGAGGTTCGGGCCTCCGGCTTATGACCTTGCTTCGCTTCTCATCGACCCTTATGTTAAGCTCCCGAACCGGATGCAGGACAGGCTCCTTTGGGCATACTGGTCTTCAACGGGGTCGTGCCCGGGAGTCTCCCGGGGGATTTCATGAAAAAGTATAATGCGGTAAGGCTTGCCCGAAATCTTCAGATCCTTGGGGCTTACGGTTTTTTGGGGGTTACGAAGAAAAAGACGCAGTTTTTACAATATGTCCCGTTTGCCTTCGATCAATTGGCGCTCCATCTGGGAAGGATTGGCAGAGGGCGGTTTCCGCGTCTGTCAAAACTGGTCGACGCTATTGGCGGGCGGGGCCCGGGTCGTATTTCACCGCCGGGCGGAGGAAATCTGGTGACATGATCGTTCTTATCTGTTATATCGCGTGCACCGCAGGTTTTTGACGATCCGGACAATTATTCCGGGTCTTTTATTTTTTTGACGCCAGGGAGATCGCAATGGGTTCCAAGACTCAAAAGACTGAAAAGATCAGATACAGGAAGCGCACCTCGAATAAAATCAACAGCAAGACCGCCCAGAAACTGGTTCGCAAGAACCTGGACACCCTGGTGAAACTGGAAAGAGAAAACCTGGCCGACAGCAAATGAGTTGGTCGCCGGTTTGGCCCTCACTTCGGCCCTGCAGATCCCAAGCGTTCGCAGGGTCGATGAGCGGCGGCCCGTATGGGCGAACGGTGCTCATATATTGACCGCCGGCCTTATTTGATAATGGTTTAAAAACCGCTGTGCCCCCCTGATGTGGTTTCCCCTGCCGTGGCACCGCGTAAAAAAGATTCCCCCTTCGTCTGTATTCAGACCCTGTAGAGAAGAACAAGCAAGCCGAAGCATTCTCCACGGCTCTCCACGTTCAGGCGCTGTCTCTTTCCCAAGGACGGGGCTGACTGCGCGTTTTCCCGGTCGCATGTGTCTTTTATCATCGATATACATCACTTGAGCCGTATCCATGTGGTGGTCGAATGTCTAACCACGGAAGAGGCTCTGGTTTTAATGATTGGAATCGAACGTTCAGTGGCAATGATAGGCTTCCGCATGAAAATAAAAGCCTTCCAGGGTTGACAATATCCGCCCGGTTATTGTATTAGAATAGATGCGGCAGGCTTTATATTGATCCCTTCTCCTTTTCCATCATTTTTCACTGTTTTTTTTTGATCTTTTCCCTGAAACAGGGGAGGGATCTGTAGTGTCCTCCCGCGTCAATGGGATTCGACCCGTGGGGAGGATGGATACTAGTGCGTTATCATTCGATAATATCGTTGCTGGAAAAACATTTGCCTATCCGGGGCGAGCTTTGAAAAATCCTGCGTCTGGAAAAAATCCTGTCGGGCCATAGAGAACAGGCGCAAATACTAACGATCTGTAAATGGAATCCGTTTGACTCATGCGGTAGGGGCGGTACGGGGGGACTCATGAGGGAATCGATTTGCTGCGTCCTGTTGGCTTTTGTGCTTGTTTGCATATACGAATCGAGAGTTTCCGCGCAGGTTGCGCCGCCAAACGCCGGCACGTTGCTAAAGGAGCAGCAGCAGACCCAGCCGCCCGAACTAAAGCCGTTCAACCCGTGGCTGACACCTGAAAAGCAGCCCAGGCAGATGGAGGAAACCGGGCTCACGCTCGTTGTGAAGGGCTTTCGGGTTACCGGGCTCGAAGGGCTTGCAACCAACGATGAGCTGCAAAAACTTATAAAAAATGAGATCGGCAAGCGCATGGGGATCAACGGTCTAAGAGGTGTTGCGGACCGGGTGACCAAATATCTCCACGAAAAGGGCTGGTTTTTAGCCCGTGCCTATATCCCCAGGCAGAGGATAAAGGACGGGATAGTCGAGATCGCCGTCATCGCCGGGAGGCTTGAGGGGCGGGCGCTCATCCATGGAAACAACCTGAGGCTCGACCAGTCGGTGCTGCAAAACATGGCTGAGCCCCCGGTGGACAAAGGCTGTTCGGTCAACCAGCAAGACATTGTCCGCTCGCTTCTTCTCATGAACGATATTCCCGGCATTCACGCCGGTTCCACCCTGGAACCCGGCGGCGAGCCCGGAACGACCAAGTTGATGGTGGATGCCGACGAAGGTCCGCTCGTCGACGGGAGGGTCTGGGCAGACAACTACGGCTCGCGCTACACTGACTCGTGGCACGGAAACGGTGTCATGGAGGTGAACGACCCCTTCCGCTACGGAGACCAACTACTTCTGACCACGACCGATAACCTCAACTACCAGTTCGGCCAGGCGTCCTACGCTTTCCCCATAGGCTACAGCGGCTTGAGGGCGAGTGTTTATTACGGCGAAATGCGCTACGTGGTGGACAAATCGACACTCGACCTGGACCTCAGCGGCGGGGCGCGGTTGACCGGCTTCACCGCGAGCTACCCGATCATCAGGGGCCGCACCGAAAATCTATGGATCGGGGCCGAATATGACTGGAAGAATTTGTGGGACTACGGCGTGGGGCAACCGTTGGACTATAAATATGTCAATGTCGGCAGTCTTCATCTTTACGGGGACCGTCTCGATACCTTTTGGGGGGGCGGCTATAACGTGGCCAGCATCAGCTTATCGGGAGGCTCCCTCGACCTTTCTTCAGTTCCCGCAGATCTTCAAACGGACAGCCAGACGGCGGGGACAAACGGCGGATACTCCAAATTCAACTACGCGGCGAGCCGGCTGCAGAAGCTGCGTGATAGACTGAGTCTTTTCCTTTCCGTAAACGGCCAGGTCGGCTTTGAAAATCTCGACTCTTCGGAAAAGTTCATCCTGGGCGGACCCAACGGTGTCAGGGCATATCCTGTGGGGGAGGCCCCCGCGGACAGCGGTGGGATCTTCACTGCCGAGCTTCACTATGATCTCCCGGTGTTTGAGCAAATCGGCGCCACCCAGTTGATAGGCTTCTACGACCTTGGCTGGGCGATGTTGTGGGCCTCGCCATACGCGAATTCGGGTACCCCGATCGGCGACAGGAATTCCTACACGATTTCAGGGGCGGGCGTCGGGGTCAACCTGACCAAGACAAACCTCTATGCGGTACGTGTGGCATGGGCGCACACAATTGGCTCCAATCCCGGGGAAAGTCTTTCGGGGGCGGATGCCGACGGGAAGAGTTCCGATAACCGGTTCTGGATACAGACGGTATTTTCTTTTTAGCGGCTGCGCCACGCCTTCACCACGGAATCTTACGGATCGAGGGGGCGGCTGCGGATTACAGCTAAGAGCCCTGGATTAAACGGACACTTTCCCGGAAATCGCGGGAAGCTTTTTGATAACTTGTGTGTGTCCCTTCGGGCAACCTGGAAACTAAGAAAAGATTCCATGGCGGGCCGAAAGGTGAGCCAAGCGGGTGACGGGGCGGGTTGCGGCCGGCCGACCACTTTTCTTGACAGTCTAAATCGCGGGGGTCTGGGATGAACGGTAACGATTCTCCTGTCCACAGGAATGCGAAGAAGCGCTTCGCGTTTATTCGGAACACTCTGAGAATAGATAGGTGCGCGGTTCGTTTTCTCGCCCTCGCAAGCGGTCTGGCTGTGATGCTTGTGCTTATCACGTCTGCCATGGGGCTGACGGTGACACCAACCTCGACCACTCTTCCCACCGGCGGGCAGATCGTTTCCGGCCAAGGCACCATTACCTCCTCCGGAAGCAATATGACTGTCGTCCAGAAGCAAAACACCATGGTCGTCAACTGGTCTACGTTCAATATAGGCCAGAGCGCATCGGTGATATTCGTTCAACCGAGTTCGACGAGTTCCGCGCTGAACAGGATACTCGATCAAAGCCCGAGTCAAATACTCGGCTGTCTCAAGTCAAACGGCCTGGTATTCCTCCTGGATCCCGCGGGCATCATTTTCGGCTCCTCGGCCAGCATAAACGTTGGCGGGCTTGTTGCCTCGAGCCTGAACCTGTCTAATGCGGACTATCTTGCCGGCAACTTCACGTTTACCTCAACGGGGCAGCAGGGCGGCATTGTAAACCAGGGGACGATAAACGCCGGTAAATACGGGGTAGTGGCGATGATCGGACCTCAGGTGAGCAACCAGGGGACTATTTCCGCGCCTGGTGGAAGCGTGGCCCTTGCGGCAGGAAAGAGGGTGACCCTGGATTTTGCCGGTGACGGTCTCGTCAAACTCTCGGTCGATAAAACCGTATTGGACACCGAAGTCAAAAAGGGCACGGCCGCAACTGCGGGTGCGGGTCTTGTGGCTATGACGCCCAAGGCCGAGCAGGATGTCACGTCCACGGTAGTTAACAATTCTGGGGTAATAGAGGCTAACAGCATCAGTGGGAAAAACGGTGAAATTATTCTCGACGGTGGCGCGACCGGCACGGTCACCAATAGCGGCGCAATAGCCGCCAAGGGCAATTGCCCCGGCGAGACCGGTGGAACGGTCACCGTGACCGGCAAGCAGGTCGCGCTGCTTTCCGGCAGTTCGATAGATGCTTCCGGATACTCCGGTGGAGGCACGGTAAACGTCGGCGGGGGACCGCACGGGGCGGACAGTTCCATTAGTAACGCAGACGACGTTTACGTGGACCAGGGGGCGACCATCAATGCCAATGCAACGCAAAAAGGCAATGGCGGTCAGGTCACGGTCTGGTCGCAGGACAACACCAGCTTTGCCGGAACGATTTCCGCAAAGGGCGGCGCCAGGGGCGGAAACGGCGGATCGGTGGAAACATCCAGC
This sequence comes from uncultured delta proteobacterium, assembly GCA_963813125.1. Classification (GTDB taxonomy): domain Bacteria; phylum Desulfobacterota; class Syntrophobacteria; order Syntrophobacterales; family Syntrophobacteraceae; genus SbD1. The sequence continues at coordinate 35,114 of CAWEZA010000096.1, forward strand.
CAAAACACGCTCGAGGCCACAGGGACGGTTCTGACATTGGCGCCGTTCGGAACGGCCGGCATCTGGCTGCTCGACCCCGCAGACATCGTTATCGCCGGGAGCGGCGGAACGATCACTCCGCAAACGATCGAAAACAACCTGGCAAACGGAAACGTAGCCCTGGACACCAACGCCGGAAGCGGTACGGACCAGGGAAACATCACCGTATCGAGCGGGGTTACCTGGAGTTCGGATTACACGCTGAGTCTTCTTGCCAACAACAGCATTGCCGTAAACGCGGCAATTACCGGGACGGGTGGGGAAAACCTGGTGCTGCGGGCCGATTCGCAGGGAACGGGGAGCGGGACGGTCAACTTCGGCTCCGGGGGGCGGTAAGTCTTAGCGGGGGCTCCGGCGGCGGGAACAATGTGGCGATTTATTACAACCCGGCCTCCAACGGGACTACCTATGCCAACCCGACCAACTACTCGGGAGATGTGGTCGCGGGGAATCTCACCGCCTACATGCTCGTAAACAATGTAAACGATCTCCAAAACATGAGTGAAAACCTCGCCGGCGACTACGCTCTCGGAACCAACATCGACGCGAGTGCGACGTCGACATGGAACGCGATAAGCGGGGGCGGCTACGGTGGTTTCACGCCGGTCGGCACACAGTCGACGCCTTTTACCGGAATATTCAACGGCAGCCTTGCCAACGGCAGCGCGGGCACCATAAACGGGCTTTATATCAACCTTCCCAATAGCAGCTACGTGGGCCTTTTCGGCTACACGAACAACGCAACGATAGAAAACGTCGGGATCGCAAACGGGAGCATAACCGGAGACCAGAACGTCGGCGGACTGGTAGGGGAGGCGGACGGCAACGCGGTCATAAGCAACTGCTCCAACTCCAGCACCGCGGTGAGCGGGTATTATAATATCGGAGGCCTGGTGGGGAGCGTGCAGAACGGCGGGACATTTTCCATCGCGGGCTCCACCAATACCGGCGACATAACAGGTGCACTGGACAGCGGGTGGGTGGACGTCGGCGGTATAGTTGGCCAGGTCTCAACAAACGGCGCTATCAGCGGCTGCGGCAACTCGGGCACGATAACCGCCCCCGGCTCCTGGGTCGTGGGAGGCATAGTCGGGGCGAACATAGCCGACATCACCCTCAGCAATTCCAGCAACTCCGGTTCGGTGAGCGGAAATACCGGAGTCGGGGGGCTGGTTGGATACGGCGGGGGGCTGACGGGATCTCCGGTACCGGTCGAGTTTGAAGGGGGGGCCTTGACAGTGGTCTCTTCGTTCAACACTGGCCCGGTGACCGGACTAGGCGATGACAGCAGCGCGGTAGGCGGCCTGGTGGGAGCCGCGGGGGGCTGCAGCATAACCTCTTCCTACAACACGCAGTTGGGCGTGATCAGCCTGAGCGGCGATTATAGCTCTAACGCAGGCGGCCTCATAGGATATGCGAAGAACTGCTCGATAGCATCTTCTTATAACGCAGGGGCGGTGAGTCTGAGCGGTTCTGATAGCTCGGACGCAGGCGGACTGGCAGGGGAAGCGGATTTCTCCACCATAACCTCTTCGTACAACACGGGCGCAGTGACCACCGGCGGCGAGTACAGTGACGCTACAGGCGGCCTTATAGGGTACGCGAAAGGCTCCACCATAACCTCTTCGTACAACACGGGCGCAGTGAGCGCCGGCGGCGATTACAGTGACGCTACGGGCGGCCTTGTAGGCGATTTCGAGGCCAATCAGAACGGGAATGCACTCATCGACAACTGCAACAACAGCGGGACGATAACCGGAGCCGGCGATGTCGGCGGGGTGGTCGGATTACTTTCCGCCGAGAGCGGCGGTTCCGCGACAGTGAGCAACTCCTTCAACACCGGCGTGGTAAACGGGCAATACGACGTTGGCGGCGTGGCCGGCATGTGTTCGGTCAGTGGGGGTGGGTGGGCTACTGTGAGCAACTCCTATAATACAAATGCGGTCACCGGCACCAGTGGCACCATTGGTGGGGTGGTTGGCTCTCTTTCCGCCGAAGGCGGTTCTGCGACAGTCACCGACTCTTACAACCTGGGCTCCGTTACAGGGAATGGAGAGAACGATTTCGTCGGTGGGGTAGTAGGGTATATGTGGGCGTATGATTATTCCACCGACAGCCTGCTCATCCACGGCATGACATCGGTAACCTCTTCCTACAATACCGGGGCGGTTTACAGCGGTGGGGATGAAGTGGGCGGTGTGGCGGGCGGGGTCGAGAACCAGTCGTCCGTGTGGGGATCGTATAACACGGGGCAGGTAACCGGGTTGGGCTGATGAGGTCGGAGGTGTGGCGGGCGAGGATACCGGCCTGGTGTCCAATTGCTATAACCTGGGGGTTGTGCAGGGCGGAGGCGAAGTCGGGGGAGTCGTAGGATGGACCGACGGGTATCTGGTCGACTCGTTCAACGCGGGCCCTGTCAGTTCCACCAGTACCGGCTATGGCGACGTTGGCGGTGTGACCAGTTCTACAATCAGTGACATAAACACCGATTATTTCGACAAGAACGCATCGGGCCTTGGAACATCCACCTGGGACTCCGGCCAGGGCCTCACTACCGCCCAGATGCAAACCGCGCCGCCTTTTCCCGGTTGGGATTACACCAACACTTGGTACGCCCCGGGAGGCGCCTACCCAACCCTCAAATGGCAGCAGGGGGGATACGTAACTGTTAGCGGCGACATTTCCGGCTCGGCGCTGTCGAGCCTTGGCGGGGACGTTGTCCAGCTTGTGCTGAACGGTAGCGCTTTTGGCCAGGCTTACACGGCGGCTAACGGTTTCTACGCTCTGAGCGTTCCTTCCTCGTCTTTTTCCGGCAGCCAGAACCTGCTCGCTTTCATCTCCGGCGCCGGAACGGACGGGGCGGCGGTATTTCATACGAACGGTTCGAGTGTATCGGGTCTCACCATTTGGGCCGATACGCTGCTGAGCGGCCCCGGGGAATCGGTCTCCGGAGTCCTTGCGGCAATGGGCGGCTACGAAAGCGTCGATATCCCCTATTCCAATTCCGGTGGCAACAGCCTCGTGCTCGGCGGTAATATCGACTTTATCGCCGCGAACCTCACGCTCGACGGAAACATCACGACCAGCGGGACCGGCTGGCAAGTTTATGCCTGCCCCGTGACGCTTTCAACCAACGCCACTCTTACTTCCGGCACGGGCTTGATTGCATTCGAAAGTACGGTGAGCGACGGTGGCAAGGGCTATAACCTCACTATAAACACCAACGGGCAGGTGAGCCAAACCGGAGATACAACCGGACCCATAAGTGTATCCGGGCTGCAACTGCTCGGAAACGGGGCAGACTTCGAGCTGACAAATTCGTCAAACAACGTGGGCACGCTCGCGGCCAATATCACGGACGCGAATGGAAACCCCAATGGAACGATCAATTTCGAAAACAACGGCGATATTACGATTGGCCAGGTCAATAGTACGAGCGGTCTTACCGCTTCAAACGTAAATGTTTCCTCGGCGTCCGGGACCGTATGGGTTGAAGCTCCGATAGCCGGAGGCTCCAGCGGATCCACAACGCTGAACGGTTATTCGGGCATAAGCCTCGACTCCACTGTCAACACCGGCAGCCTGACTCTTGATAGCTATGGGACGGTCATCCAGAGCGGCGGCGAGAACAACGCCATTACCGCAAGCGGCCTGGAGCTTCTGGACTACGGAGACTTCGAGCTGACAAACATGTCCAACAAGGTCGGGACGATTGCCGCAAGCGACGCCGGGACGATTAACTTCTGGAATTCGGGCGATATAACGGTCGGGCAGGTGAACAGCACGGTCGGCATCACTGCCTATTCGGACATTGACCTGTATGCGTCGGGAAACATATTGGTCAACTCGGCCATAAGCGGCTATGGAAACCTCGTGCTTCGGGCCGATTCTCAGGGGACCGGGAGCGGTACGGTGACGTTCGGGGCGCCGGGTCTGATAAGCATGTTCGAGGGAGAGAGCGTTTCGATCATTTACAACCCGGCTTCCAACGGCACCACCTATGCAAATCCCACCGATTACTCGGCCGATGTGGCCTCGGGCAACCTTACCGCCTACATGCTCGTAAACAGCGTAACCGATCTCCAGGACTTGAGTGAAAACCTCTCGGGCTCCTATGCGTTGGGGACGAATATAGATGCGAGTGGAACCTCGTCTGCGGGATTTACGCCGATAGGCAATCAATCGACTCCCTTTACCGGAATATTTAACGGAAACAACCAGACTATTTCAGATCTTTATATAAACCTTCCAACCAGCAATTACGTGGGTCTTTTCGGGTATGCGAGCGGCGCAACGTTATCCAACGTGTCGCTGGCGGGAGGGAGCATAATCGGGGGCCAGTATGTCGGGGGCCTTGTTGGAAGGGCCGACAATACGACAATCGCCAATGTCTCCAACTCGGGTATGGGGGTGAGCGGACAGAACTTTGTCGGGGGGCTCGCAGGGGATGCTTACGCGACTACAATAGACCCTTCGTTCAACTCCGGCGCGGTAACCGGAACGGACAACGTTGGCGGAATCGCCGGCTACGCCACGGGGGCGGTGATCGATTCGGTCACCAATACGGGCGCTATTACGGGATATTCCGGCGTGGGGGGGCTTGTGGGCTACGCGCAGGACACCACGATAACCAACTCGACCAACGGCAGCGCTGGAGAGCCGACCCTCGGGGCGGTTACCGGGCAGAACGAAGGCACGGGCGGCCTCGTGGGGTACCTGGTGGGAGCTACGACCGAGGCGTCCGTAAGCGGTTCCAGCAACTACGGCCCGGTCTCCGGGGTCACCTATACCGGCGGCCTGGTGGGCCAGATGAACGACTTGAATTCGAGCGGCACATACAGCTTCGTTGAGGAAGCAGTCAGCCAGTCGAACAATTACGGCGCGGTGACCGGAAGCGGGAGCTATACCGGTGGTCTTGTCGGGGCCACGAGCAACAGCGCATACGGCAGCACAATCATCGGCGGGTCGTCCAATTCGGGGCAGGTGAGCGGAGGCCAGATGACCGGGGGGCTGGTGGGGGATGCAGAGGGCTATGACTATATATATAATTCCTGGAACACGGGCGGTGTGACGGGTTCGGGCCCCTATGCCGGCGGTCTTGCCGGGTTTTTGAGCGGTTTCATAGGTGATTCGTATAACACCGGGGCGGTATCGGGCGGGGGGCAATACGCCGGCGGCGTGGCCGGGTATCTTTCCGGCTCGATCGCCGATACCGCCAACCTCGGTTCTGTCAAGGGAGTTGACTACGTGGGCGGCATTGCGGGATATATCGGCACGTCCGGGTACCTCGCTTATTCTTACAACGTCGGCAGGGTCGCAGCGACCGGGACCGGAAGCACCAATGTGGGCGGCGTTGCCGGGTATGCGGCCAATGGCGCCGGCGCCATTGTCTCAGATTATTTCGATACGACCACCTCGGGGCTCACCAATACATGGGACAGCGCGCAGGGTCTTACCGACACCCAGATGGCTCAGCAGGCATCATTTGTCGGCTGGGATTTTGCCGACACTTGGGCCATCCAGGAGGGTAAAAGCTACCCGTATCTCCAGTGGTCCTCCAGTTTGGGCGGTCCGCAACCCCTGGGTTCGATCACCGTCAGCGGTTCCATATCCGGCCTGACGGACCTTGCAGGCGATCTAATCGATTTCGCCGTAGACGGAACCATCGTTGGCGACTGCTACACGATTGCAGGCGGCGTCTTTTCCGCGAGTCTTTCCTCAAGCTCCATTTCCAGCGGCGACAGCCTCCTGGCCTTCCTCTCCGGGGCCGGAACCCCCGGTGCGTCGGTTTCTCTTTCGAACGGCGGAAACATCTCCGGGCTCTCCATTCTGGCAAATACGCTTTTTTCCGGGAGCGGCGAATCGGTTTCCGGGATCATCGGGGCAAAAGGCGGCCTGACAAGCTCCGACATACCTTACAGCTCGTCGGGGGCAAACCTGCTGCTCGCAAACAATATCAGCCTCGTTACCTCGGACTTGAAGCTCGACGGCAACATCACCACCAGCGGAACCGGCACGCAGACCTTTAACGGCGCGCTGACGCTTTCGGGCGGCACAATGCTCTCCAGCCCCGGAGGTATCTCTTTTAACGGCGGGATAAACGGCGCGGGCCAAAACCTGACTCTCAGCAGCAGCGGCGGAGTCTCACAGTCCGGTCCAATCACCGCGGCGGGACTCGAATTGCTCGGGAGCGGCGGAAACTACCAGCTCACAAACGCAGGAAACAGCGTAACCACGATCGCGGCCAACACCGGGACGCTAAATTTTTCGAATTCGGCAGATCTCACAATAGGCACAGCCGGCGGTACCACCGGCATCACCACCTCTTCCGGCACAACGGTTCAGGCCGGCGGCAACCTTACGCTGGCCGGCGGGGTTTCCGCCAACGGGATTATTCTCGCGGCGTCGGGAAACTTCATTAATAACGTCGCGGCTAATCCTCTTAACGCGGGGACCGGCAGCTGGCTGATCTATTCGACCGACCCCCGGCTGGACACCCTGAACAGCATTACCCCCAACTTCATCCAGTACGATGCCTCCTATCCCTCGACAGCCGCGGCCACGGGAAATGGCTTGCTCTATTCCCTCGCCCCGGTGATCGATGTATCTCTCCAGGGAGTTGTCGATAAGACCTATGACGCGACGACAACCGCATCTCTAACCGCGGCCAACTTTGCCGAGAGCGGTGTTATCGGGGGCGACTCCGTCGATTTGAATCTGCCCACCTCGGGCCTTTTCAGCGACAAAAACGCCGGGTCGGGCAAGCAGGTTTCGGCATCGGGAATCGGGATCGCGAGCGCGTCGAATAACGGTATCCAGGTATACGGCTACCAGCTTGCCTCCAGTTCGGCTTCCGGGAACATCGGCACCATAACCCCGGCAGCACTTGTGATCGCCGCGGTAAGCGACACCAAGTCATATGACGGAACCGTTGAGTCAAACGGCGTGCCGACCGTCAGCGGACTGAAGGGCAGCGACCAGGCAACCGATCTCAGCCAGGTTTTCGACTCGCCGCAGCCCGGCTCAAGGACACTTTCCGTAAACGGCTATGATATTGTCGATGGAAACAACGGCAACAACTACACTATTACGTTCCAAACGGCCTCCGGGCAGATCACGGGCGCGGCGGTCCAGCCCCAAACTTATGTCCCGTCGATCATCAGCAGCCTTACGGCCTCTCAGGCCGCGGCTACTCAGAACAACCTCGGAACCGCCCAGGCGGCAAACGGCACGAGCAGCTTGAGCGGAGGCGTCACGCAAAAGACTATCGAGGGAAGCCTGACGGAAGTTGAAACCGAAGCCGCGCCGGTCGGCGGGGTCTCTTCCAGTGTGAGTGCGTCCCTGGCCCAGGGCGCGGTACTCGTGCAGATGGCATCTGCTACCGAGCTTATTCAAACCGGCACCGCAAGTCAGAATAATGGCGATTTCAGCGGCGCGGCAAGGGATTTCAGGAGCGCGGTCGTCAACTTGCTCGATCAGGGATCGGTGCCACAGGCCCGCCAGGCTATCGAGTTGATGGATAACGCGGAACTGGCCGACTACTACCAGGATGCGTCCATTGTGCACGGCCAGGTTCACGGGACAGCCCTCAAGGACCTTCCGGACAATGTCGCGGCCGTCTACACCATAATTTTACCCCATCGCCTCGACCTCATCGTCTGCTTCCACTCCGGAATGAAGAAGTATTCGACCCCCATCGATGCGACGGCCCTGTCGCGAGATATCGCGAGTTTTCGCGTCAGCCTGCAGAGACGGACGAGTTGGGGCTATATGAGCGAGGCCCGCAAGCTCTACGGCCTCATTATTAAGCCGATGGAAGCGGAGCTGGCCGCAAGAGGCATCGATACACTGGTGTTTATACCGGACCGTGCGCTGCGTACCGTGCCGTTTGCGGCGCTAAACGACGGGCATCGTTTTCTTGTCGAAAAATTTGCCCTGGCGGTTACTCCCAGCCTGGGTTTGACGGATTCGCGCACGACTGTGGACCCAAATAGCAGGGCGCTCGCCGCCGGTCTCTCCGAATCGGTCCAGGGTTTCGCTCCTCTTCCAAATGTCGGGGGCGAACTAAAAGACGTCCATGCCATGTACAACTCCGATGTTCTTGAAAACGGGACTTTCGTAGGAGCCAATCTGCAAAAAGATCTCCAGGAGAATTCCTATTCGATAGTGCACATCGCCACGCACGGCAGCTTTGGGCCCAAAGGGCAGGATACCTTCCTGCTCACCTATGACTCGAAAATCGATATGAACCAGTTGGAAGGGCTCATGAAGGACTCCAAAGATCGGATCGGGTTGCTGGTCCTGAGCGCGTGCGAGACCGCGGCGGGAGATGACCGGGCGGCCCTGGGGCTAGCCGGTGTGGCGGTAAAGGCTGGAAGCCGGAGTGCATTGGCCACCCTTTGGAACGTGAGCGACCAGGCCGCCCCCTTACTGGTTCAGGATTTCTACGACGAACTGAAGGCCCCGTCCGTTTCGGAGGCCCAGGCGCTCCAGCAGGCTCAACTCAAGCTGATGGACGATCCGCGCTTTTCCCACCCATTCTACTGGTCGCCTTTCCTCATGATCGGGAATTGGCGGTAAGGGAAAAAGGGGTTTGAGGTTCCAGTTAAATGGGAGCGCCTTTAAAATCCCCCCTTTCCCCCCTTTAGAAAAGGGGGGGATTTGCAAGCCCCCTTTCCCCCCCTTTAGACAAGGGGGGAATTGAACACTTGTGGGCAATAGTCAGGGTAAAGCTGAGCGCACCCTGCGTTTTGGGCTTACCGAAGGCTTGGGACTAATACGGGAGACAACGCCATGCCCTGGCCACGGTTGAAATTTCTTAAATCCAACTGGTTTGCGGGCCTGGTTATTTGCGTCGTTGTCTGTTGTTCGGTTTTTCTCGCACGCCGCACCGGGGTATTTGAATCTGCCGAGTTTGCCGTCTATGACTACTACCTCGGGTACATGCCCCAGATTTCTGTTCCCGACAACCGCATTGTTCTTGTGACCATATCGGAACGGGACATAGCGGAGTTGAAGAGTTGGCCGTTAAACGACGGGCTCTATGCAAAAATGCTCGAAAGCCTGCTGGCGCACGGTCCGGAAGTGATCGGAGTCGACATCTTCCGCAACATCGAGGTGCCTCCCGGAAGTGAGCAGCTAAGGGAGCTGTTTTCCAAGGACATCCCGGTCGTTTCAGTGATGAAAGTAGGCGACAGCACCTCTCCCGGGGTGGGGCCTCCATTCATGGTCAAGGACCAGGGCCTGGTCGGGTTTGGCGACACGCTCGTAGATCCTGGCGGGGTCGCCCGGCGCGGCCTTCTGTTCATGGATGACGGCAAGGTCACGAGTTCTTCCTTCGATCTAATCCTTACGCTTTTCTACCTGCAAAAGGAAGGTATCCAGGCACTGCCCGACCCTTCGAACCCGCAGTTCATGAGGCTGGGCAAGACCACCTTCGTTCCCCTCGAATCCAATGCCGGCGCTTATGTCGACATGGATTCCAAAGGCTACCAGTTTCTGTTGAGCTTTGCCGGAATGAAGGCCGGGTTTGCCAGGATTCCACTTCGGCGCGTGCTTGCCGGGGACTTCCCCGATAAGGCCGTTCGCGGCAGGATAGTCCTCGTTGGCGCCACGGCCGAAAGCCTGCGGGACTTTTTTTCATGCCCATAGAGAGGTCTGAAGCCGTGGGGCGAAAGGTATATGGCGTCGATCTGCACGCCAGCGTGATCAGCCAGTTGCTCCATGCGGCGACCGGGGGCTCTAAGCCCATGACATACTGGTCTACCCAGGTGGAGTCTTTCTGGATGGTGCTCTGGGGGCTTCTGGGTTATCTCGTGTGCCTCAAGGCCGCCACCTTCAGGCAATTTGCGATTCTTCTCGTCGTGTTTCCGGCCCTTTTGGCCGGCGCCGCCTTCCTGATGTTTCTAGACGGCCTGTGGGCGCCTGTCATTCCTCCGCTTGCGGCATTTATGGGGTCGGCCGATTTTTTCAGGTTCTACCAGCTTTCGGTTGAAAGGCGCCAGAGGTCGCTTCTCATGAATCTTTTCGAAAGCTGCGTATCCAAGGATATCGCCAAAACTATCTGGTCGCAAAGAGATCAGTTCGTCGAAGAAGGGCTTCCCAAGCCTCAAAATTTGACAGCCACTGTTCTTTTTACCGATTTGCAGGGTTTTACCACGATTTCCGAGCAGTTCGGCGAGCCGGGAGCGCTCATGAGCTGGCTAAACGAGTACATGGAGGCCATGACTGAGACCGTGTTCAATAACGGCGGAGTGGTCAATAAATATATCGGGGACGCCGTAATGGCTGTTTTCGGTGTTCCCGTGGCGCATACGGAAGAAGAAGAGATTAGCCGGGACGCAATCTGCGCGGTGCGATGCGCCATGGAGATGGGGGATCGACTCGAACGGCTCAACGCGCAATGGAAGGGGCAGGAGCGCACCACGGTCAGAATGCGCGTCGGGGTCTTCACCGGGCCGCTCGTGGTGGGATGCATGGGCTCCAGGCAGCGGCTCGAATACACGGTCATCGGAGACACGGTCAATGTGGCCTCGCGCCTCGAGAGCTTCGACAAGGGTCTCGACCCCGAAAACATCTGCCGCGTGCTCATCGGCAAAAGCACATGGCAATATGCACGAAAGGAATTCAATTGCAGGGAACTGGGAGCGATAACATTAAAGGGGAAAAATCAACGGATCGAGGTTTACCAGGTGTTGGGGCCTTTGGCCGAAAATAAGGAGGAAACATGCGAAATAGCTCTGTAAGCTCGAATATATTGCTTTTTGTGCTCGCCATGGCCATTGCCGGTTTGCCCTGCATGGCGCTTTGCCGCAACAATTCCAAACCCCTGCTGCTCGTCTATAAACCGCCGCTGCGCGGCACACCCGCGGGAGGGGGGCGCATTGCCGCGGCTGTGCGCGGAAAAGGGGTGGACGGTCCGACCCTTATCGCTCTTGCGCCAAACGATGTCGGCGCGGTTTCCCGGGAGCAGCCTGTAATTTACTGGTATATTTCCAGGCCTGCAACCAGCGGAATCGAGTTTACGCTAAACGACGAAATGCACCAAACTACCCTTATCGACGCCAGGCTGCCATCTCCCGAAAAAGCCGGAACTTATGCGGTGAGGCTCTCCGATTACAACGCAAAGCTTTCGCCGGGGGTGGTGTACAAGTGGTTTGTGACCCTTCAAACAGACCCGTCACAGCCGGCTAAAGACGTCTATTCCGGCGGAAACATCGTTTACCTCAAACCATCGGCCGAAGTCGCAAAGAAGGTGCGGGACGCCGGGTGCGGGGCAGTTGCCTGCGATTTATGCCGAAAACGGGTTCTGGTATGATGCTTTCGACGCAGCTTATGGTTCGGGCAAAAAGTCCGGGCAGCCGGCGCAGTCCGGCGAGGTCCGCATGAGCCTTCTCCGGCAGGCCGGGTTTGGCGTTCCCGGTGCGGGCAAAGAACAGGCCACATTGGCGGGGGAAAAGGACCTCCTGCAGTTTGTGGGAAGATAGTAATCGAAGGTTGAGGGGCGCGGGGGAGACGCTGACCAGGGTATGAGATTTCTGTTAAATGGGAGCGCCATTAAAATCCCCCCTGCCCCCCTTTTAGAAAAGGGGGAAAATTTGAATTGGTATCCGACACCCCGGGTGCCGTGTGGGTAATTGTCAGGGATAAGCCCTGCCCCTGGTTGTTCATGCCTCAGCCCATTTGGAGATTTGTTTTAGTAGACGTGGTTTCATTACGAGTTCATCGCGACAGAGCTTCGTGTTGTTGCGGTTTGCCGCCGCTCCCTCATCATCTTCGAGGAACCGGCACGTCTCGGCTACCCAGTGGAACATGACCATCGAAACAAATGCAACCCTTGGGCGGTGTACATTAAAGATGCGAGTGATGCTGTTCCACACCGCGTTGCGCAGGGTCCCGTACCAGAGCGTGGAGAGTTCGTCCTTTCCCATCAAGAGATGAAATCTCCGTACAGACTCGCGCAGGGAAAGCCAGTTTTCAAAGCGCTGAGAAGTTTTGCTTCCTCGACCTTTTCGTCTGTTTCCACCCGGAAAAGACACAAAAGAGAATCGATGTCGCTGTATAAACGGGTCCTGAGCCTGGAGAGAAGCCTGCCTTCATAGGAGGTGGCATCTTGATTTATTCCGGCAAGGACTTCCCCGGGATCTCCCCTTCGGCTGCGGCGGCCATCTCTTCGAGTTCATCGAGGACGGATTCCTCGATTTTTTGGGCAAGCCCGAAGACGTCGCGGGCGCCGAGTTCCATGCCCCTGCGAAGCAAATTGTCTTTTTTGTGCACGCTAAATTCATTGGCCCAGGACCCGGCCAGGCGAAAGACTTCCCCGATCTCGATGGATATGCCTTCCGAAGCCTTGAAAAGGATTGACATATGGGTCAGGCGGAGGCTGGACGCAGGCTTCCGGACCACTGCGAAAATTCGCCGGGCACGGGCTTTTGTGCATCGGAAAACAATCGAAGCGCTCTTCGCCGCGACGGTGAGATGAGCACGGCAAACCAGAGGGCGGCCCAATGCACCCGGCGTCCCGAATGCTTTTCGGCAATGAGTCTCATTAGAAGCATCCCCCTGCCCGAACCCATGCGCGCCCGGCGAAAGACCGCGTTCCAGTCGCCTCTTTTTGCGGCATGCCAGGCCAGTTCCTCGAAGACAAACGGACGGAAGACCCCGAGGGCCTTTAGTGCCGGCGGACAGAGTTCGAATGTCTGAAGAAGGCGCTCGGCGCGATCCTGATCGCCCTGGACCTCTCTTGCCAAGGCGAGCATCAACGTCGTCCTTGCATCCACCAGGAAAGGAAGCGGCCTTTTGTCGATGTGTAAAAATCTCAGTACCTTTTGTCTCAAGCCGTTTTTCACCGGGGGTGAGGGGGCAGGGGGAATGGAGCGCGATGCCAGGAGGAGGGTTTCGAAGTTTTCGAGGTCCCGCCTGGTTGCGCCGGGAGTAAACCAGTAGATGCGCCGGGCAAGAAAGAACAACCCCATGGGTCTACAGATGCGCCAGGCAAGCCAGGGACATGAGCGGATGAGTATGAGCAAGGCGGGAAGGGCGGCGCCGGCAATTACTATGGCTTCCCTTAGCCACTCCGGTTTAATCCACGTGGTCGCGGGGAGCAGAGCGAACGTGGCAAGGGCCACGAGTGCCGAATACTCCTGGATCAGGAAAAAAGTGAGCAAAAGGGCCCGCCATGTCAATTTCCCATTTACCCCGGTCTTTGCTGGAGTGCGCGTGGCGGGGGCCTGCGATCTTCTGGATCGCGTCACCCCGATCAGGAGGAAGAAAATCAGCAGGAAAAGGAAATACGGCGCCACCTAGACCTCCTCGTCAAGGACCCACCACTCATGGATGAGTCGGCGCTCGGGGTCCCGAAGTTCATCCATTGCTTCCCTCACCATTTCGACCGTTCTTTTGCCGGGGCCCAAAGGGGTTTTATAGTGGGCCGCCTCGGCCGCTCCGATTGCCAGCATGGAAAGGAGCAGCGCCCCCTTGCGCTCGACGGCGGCCGGAGGGTTGTCGGGGGAAAGACCCAGCACCAGGAAGGGGTTGGCCAGGTGGGAGGCTAGAAAATTTGCCGCCTTTGCGCTCTTTTCGGCCATTAGCGCACCCCCGATTCGAAGCTGAGCTTGCGCTCCTCTTCCGTACCCGGAAAAAAGGCGTGGAGTTTAGAGTTTATGTTTTTCAGTGCTTCGGCGTCCTCCTGCCTGTAGTACTCGCGCCCCTTGTCCAGAAGCTCCGATGCGCGAGGGATATCCGTTGCGGAGGCGATATTTTCCGTGTACCAGTCAAAGGTGAGGAAGGGCGAACGGGGGTCGCGCAGATAGGCGGCGTCGGTCAGCCGTCGAATTGTTTTCACCCGCCGGTCCAGTTCCAGGGCGTCGCCCGAGTCGATAGCCGACCGTGCCCCGGTTAACTCCCGGTCCAGAAGGTTCTGCTCCGAGGCTGTCCCCTGGGCGGACACCCAGTACACCGCGGCTTCCATCCTTTCATTGGCCTCACTGACGAGTTTGGGCCATTCCAGGGTCTGATCGACTGAGTCGAGCGTCCCCTCGATCTCGAGAATGAGCCGCCTCAACCTCTGTCCCGCATCGGAGTCCCCGCCGCGGGCGGCTTCGAGCGAACGCTTTGCCTCGACAAGCAGTGCGGGGATCTGGTTCAGATTTCGAGCCGACCGGGAATCGCCGGCCCTGAAAACCTGTTTCAGGGCGAGGTTGGCCCGTGGCTCGGCTGCTTTAAGCCCCTCTTCGAGGGTCTCAAGCGATGCCGTGGGGATGAGGATGTGGATGATGTTGTCGAAGGTCTTGCCTGCCGAGGGGATGTCCGCGCGGGCATGCATCTGCCCGGAGCGGTCGAGCGAGAGCGTGATTTCTAGCCTGGTTCCGACGGGCAGGTCGAGCCCCACCGCATCGATTTCGAGAGAGCCTATGAGGCAGTTGCGGTGGGCCCGGTGAAATTCCCCCTGGACGATCGGAACAGATAAGGCGGCCTGGCCGCCGCCCGCGGATACGCTTCTTGCGGTCTTGTGCACGAAAGTCTTGCGCGCAGGCAGGGCGGTGCCTTTTTTGAAATAGACATGAACGGAGTCATCGGCAAGGGCTACTCCCACGCTCCGGGAAAGCGGCGGGTCGGCAATGGAAACACCGTGGACAATGGCGAATTGGGGCGTTGCAAGCAGGATCTCGCTTCCTGCCGAATCGGTTGCCGAAAGGGTAAAAATGTTACGGCAAAAGCGCTGGAGGGAGGCCTGCAAGACAAAACTCCCCTCGTTTCCGACGGCGGCATCCGGGCTTGTGAATCCATCCTCCCGCCTTATCCGCACGGCTGAGGGCAGTTGCTCCCCCGGTCCGGGAAGAAATCTGCCGACAACGAACGGCTCGATGTCGGAAGTGAGCGGCAAATGCTCGATTCGCACCGCCATTCCCTTGAGGGGGTGCGGCGCGGTTTGGGCAGGCTTTGCATCGAGTCCGGCCGTTGCGGCGTAAAGAGCGGCCCCCCGTGCCACCGCGGTCATCGGATCGATCCCCTCGGCGATTCTTCCACCGAAGGCTTCCCCGATGAGGGTCCTGAGGTAGGGGGTCATCGTGGGGCCGCCAACGAATACCACTCGTGCGATCTCGTCAGGGGATACCTTGCATTGTTCCATGACCGACAGACACACCGAGAGGGCTCGATCCGCCAGGGGAGCGATCAGCTGTTCGAATTGCGCCCGGGTGATTTCCAGGTCGGCATCCACGGGATTTCCGCCGCGGTCGGCGCAAAGCTCCGGGATAAAGATGGCGGACCTTTCAGCCCGCGACAGCTCGATTTTGGCCTGCTCGCAACCGTTTTTCAGCTTGAGAAAGGCCCGGCGCCCGGAGGGACTCTTGACATCGGGAAGATCGTATTGCTGCCGCAGCCGGTCCAGTGCCCAGTCAGCCAGGATGTTGTCAAAATCTTTTCCACCCAGAAAGTTGTCGCCTGAATGGTCCATGACTCTTAAAAACCCTTCGCGGGTTTCCAGAAGAGATACATCCAGGGTTCCCCCGCCAAGATCGAAGATCAGCCACAGACCGGGCGAATCCTGCCGCCATCCTGCGGAAATGGCGCCGGCAATTGGTTCCTGGATGAGCAGTACCTCCTCCAGGCCGGCAATTCTGCCCGCCCGCATGGTGGCGTGATTCTGAGGGAGCTCGAAAAGCGCGGGCGTGGAGATAACGGCGGCCCTCGGAGTGAAGCCGAGCGCATCCGATGCATCGCTTAGAAGCGACATGATGACACGGGCGGAGAGATCTTCTGCAAGCAGTGAGAGCCCCGAGGAGGTAAAAACGGTAGTGATGTCGGTACCCATGAGCCGTTTGAATTCGGCACGGGTGTTGGCCGGGTCGGTTTCCAGGTATCTGGCGGCAAGCCTTCCCACCATGGGATTTCCACGCCGGTCGATACGAACTATCGATGGCGTGAGGTTTTCGCCCAATGAATTGGGAATCACCGATACGGCTTCTCCATCGAAGGAGGCGACAGTGGAGTTGGTTGTGCCGAGGTCGATCCCGATGTGGATGGTTTCCATTGAAACTCCATTAGCAATTGGATGATGCATGCGGCTGCGCCGCGGCGAGTGTGGCGGCTGCGCCGCGGCGAGTGTGCCTCGCCTTTTCCACGGGTCCGGAATATACGAGGGGGAATTTCAAATCCCCCCTGCCCCCCTTTAGAAAAGGGGGGAAATTAAATCCCCTTTAGAAGAGGGGGAAATTGAATCCCCCCATCCTGTAGGCAAATGCGGGTCCAGCAGGGTGGGCGCCATAAAGTTTCCGGATGAACGTCAATTATGACAAAACTTTCCCTAAAAGGGTGGTGAATATGTATGCAAGTCCGGCAATTATACACGCATATAAACCATTTTGTTGCGCATGCAGTTGCGATTCCAGGCGGTCTGGAGGGCAGCCGGACAGGGAAGGGTTGTGCTTTAGATAATGGCGTGAAGCCTGACGAAAACTCGGAGTAGAGTAGGAAGCAGGTATTTGCCGAACGTAATATCCCAGCCGACCAAATGCAATCGGTATCGAACGCACTTCTTCCTCTTGATAAAGAAATCGACGCGAAACGCGCGGCCTCTGTTCAAGCAAATCTTGGGCTCGTTGCTCCTGCTCTAAAAAATGAATTTGGGTGCGGCGGGCGGTTACTGCCACTTAAGGCTGCGACCGTAATAGAAACTCATGATATCACGTTTTGCGATCATCCCGATGATCGTATCCGGGGCTTCTTCCCGCACTACCGGCAATTCATTGACGTTTATGAGGGCCATTTTATCCAGGGCGCCTTGCAGTGATTCCTCCCATAATACTCGAACGACGGTGGGGGTGGCCACGTCCTTGGCTATAAGCAACTGGGCCAGGCTCTCTTCGAACAGGATTTCCAGAATATCGGTGATGGATAGCATGCCGGTCATGTTCCCTTGATCATCAATAACGGGAAAATAGGAATCCGGTGAACCCGCAACAACCTTGACGAGAACCCCGAAACGCATCGTCTCGGGAATGAGTACCACATTCCGCTGTTGGAAGGCCTCCCTGACCCGTGCCTCGTGCAGCAGCCCCCTGGCGAACTCCCCCTGGTGAGCGGGCGATGCCAGACGCGTGACCATTTGCTTTTCGTAAAGACTGGTCTTGCCCAAAAAGAAGTAGGAAATGGCCGAGACCAGCATCAGAGGCACCAGCAGCGTGTAACTGCCGCTCATCTCGCAAGCCATGATGATGGAGGCCACCGGCACCTTGGCCACTCCGGCGAAAAAGCCCCCAATACCCACCAGCATGAATGACTCAGGGTTTACCACCCAGTGCGGAGCGATGTTATGCCCCAGAAAGCCGAAAGCCCCTCCCAGCATGGCCCCGATGAATACCGACGGCCCAAATACTCCGCCGCTGCCGCCGGAGCTTATGGTGCAGGTGGTGGCGGCGATCTTCAGGAATACCAGGGCCAGCATCATTCCCCAGAAAATCTTCCCTTCCATGGCCGCCTGGATCCAGCCGTAACCTCCGTCCAGGACGGGCGGAGCCAGCAACGCGATCAATCCCAAAAAAAACCCTCCCACTGCGGGTTTGAAGATTCTCGGGATCTTCAGGGGATGGAAAAACCGGTCCCTCGCTCCGTAAAATACCTTGATATACAGATACCCCACCAGGGTGCAGACGCCGCCGAAAAGGAAATAAGCCAGGAGTTCCCTGGGCACGAAGTTGACCGACCCCGGGGAAAAGAGGGTCGCCCGGCCCGCGTACTGGTCAAAGAGCGACGAGGCGACAATAGAGGCCACGATGCAGGGCATAATGGCCTCGAATTCAAACTCGGTTTCCCGGTACAGGACTTCGGGCGCAAACAGGGCCGCTCCCAAGGGAGCATGGAAGATGGCGCCAATCCCTCCGGCCGCCCCGGCCAGAACCAGGATGCGTCGTTCCCGTACAGGGAGGCGCATCATGGTTGCCAGTATCGAGGCCATCCCCGCCCCGATTTGAGCAATGGGACCCTCCTTGCCGGCCGAGCCGCCGCTGCCGATGGTGAGGGCGGAAGCCAGGACCTTAACCAGGGGCGTTCGCTTGCGCATGAAGCCGCCCGCGTGGTGGAAGGATTCGATCATGGCGTCGGTGCCATGCCCTTCCGTTTCAGGGGCCAGGAGAAAAATCAGCAGACCTGAGGCCAAGCCGCCCAAGGTGGGAATGAGAATGAACAGCCAGGTACGCGCATGGGCAAGAGCCGAGATAACGTTCGGTTGGGCCCCCGCGACCGGCTCCGCATAGCCGGTGGGCAGGCTTAGGAGATAGTGGAGGGTAACTTTCAGCAGCACTTCGAAAAAGATGGCCCCGAGCCCGGCGAAAACTCCCACAACCATACTCAACAGCGGCCAGCGGAGCTGGCTGGACCAGCCGTACCGCTCATGTTCCGCCGGGGCAAACGTGGCATGGAGCTTTTGCCACAGAGCGAGACACCTTTGCCGGAGCTTCATACTCTAAATCCCAACATTCTTAGAACTAGCCTTCAATCGGCGGTCGTTTTTCAGCGCCATCCCATGGCGCATAAATTTCCCCATAAGAAGGTTGGAATAGAAACTCGCGAGCGTGGGCGACTTGTTCCGCAGATAGCAACCGCTTGCGGCCCGCGGGGGTTTCCGTGTCGATAGCCTCAAGGCATTGTTAACACGGGAACGGATTCTTGTGACAAAAATCTTGATTCCCGGCACGGAGGGGGGCGATTAATTTCTCTATTGCAAATCAACCGATCGCAGTGCGGTCTTGCGGTATCGTTGTAAAATCAATGAGCAATGACGGCGGGACGCATCCTGACAATTACCATGCAAATAATAGACTTTCGCGAAATTGAGTTCTTCAAAGGTATTTGTCTTGTGCTCAAAATTGGATCATGCCATACCTTTTGCTCAAACAAAAGTAAGGGAGAGACTGGCCTTCGGAAACTTTGCTCAGAACCCTCACCGAAAGGAATGGTTTATGCGGGTGATATTTGTGCTTTGTTTCGTCGCCCTGGCTACATGGTTAAACGTTTCAAGTCCCGCCCTGGCACAGAATCGCTCCGATTTTACCCGCCTCTTCGATGCGTACAACGGTGCGGCGAAAACGGGTGACGTGAAAAAGATGCTCTCGATGCGAACCATGGAACAACGGGAAAGCATCAAATCACAGATCAAGAAGGGGGATGAACGCGAGGCATTCGTGCTGATTGCCCGCGCTCAGGCGCCGGAATCCTATGAAGTTCAGCATGTTTCCGCGACCGCCCACGGTTTGGGGACGACCCTTTACGTGCTCGCGCAATATGCGGCCATGCCCGAGATAGAAAGACCTCGGTGCCGCGCCGAGGAGTCGATCTCGTTCAAGAAGGAAAAAGGCGAGTGGAGAATCGACTCGATCCTTGCCCTGGCCGACCCTGACAAGATCAAACGTCCCAAGGACCTCAAGTTCGATTACAAGGAAGCCGACACGAGTGTCTCGAGCAGTATTGGCGGACGCATCGTAAAGACCGAGTTTTTCGCGGACCACACGCTCGTGATTTTGCGCGTTATGGATGAGGATGACGCCGTTTTCCTGCCGGCCAGGGAGGTCCTGTTGAAATCGGGCATGCCGCTGGAGGAACTCGATCCCTGGAAACTCCATGAATTTACCGGGTACCCTCACAAGACCGACAAATTGAAGTTTTTTGCCACGGGAGGCAAGGCGTTGGAGGAGTAGGGCGGAGGGGGCAGGGGAAGGCGAAAGGCCTCCTGGAGCTTCATTTTAACTTCGAACCAATACGCGCTTTAACATTTCCTTCCTATAGGCGTCGAAGAGCCGGCTTCTGGTCAGGACTCCCGCCATTTCCATCGCTCCGTCATGCTGAACCACAACGGGAAGCTGTTCCATGTCGATGATGCTGAATTTGTTCAGCGACGAGGCCAGGGATTCGTCGGGCGTAAGAAAGATAACGTTCGGATCGGCGAGGTCCTGGGCTACCACGAGTCCATTCAGGCTCTGCTCGAGGACAAATTCTCTCAATTGCGAAAAAGAAATGATTCCAACGAGGTCCTTGTCTTTGCCAAGGATATAAAGGCAGTCGCAGTGAGTACCCAAACATTTCTTCAGAACCTCCTCGTAAGGAGCCGATGCCGGAACCGTTTCGAATGCCGGGTCCATGATATCGCGGACCCGCATGTTGGACAGTATTCCCATCTCGCGGGCCGCGTAAATATCGATCCCTCTTTCGGACAAGCTCAGGGAGTAGATGGACCCCTTCATAAAGTACTGGTGAATCATTGTCGCAATTATGCATGAGGCCATCATGGGAAGAATGACCGAGTAGTTGCCGGTTATCTCGATTATCATAATGATTGCCGCTATGGGAGCTTGAACTAACGCGCCCAACATGGCCCCCATCCCGACAATTCCATACCCGCCGGCACACAAAATCGTGTGGGGAAAGAGTTCATGAAACAATGTCCCGAAACCGCACCCGAGAAAAGCCCCGAGGAAAAGTGACGGACAAAGGATTCCACCCGATCCTCCGGAGCCCAGGGTAAAAGCAGTAGAGATTATCTTCGCCCCGGCCAGCATGAAAAGAAGCCTCAAGGCGAAATGACCGTTTATTGCCTGAATGATCGGCTCATAGGAGTAACCCAGAATTTGTGGCGTAAACAACCCCATAATACCTACAAGAAGGCCTCCCATCGCAGGTTTTAAAGCCAGGGGTATTCTTACGCGCTTGAGGAACAGGCCTTCCGTAAGCTTCATTGCGCGAGTGAAGACAATAGACGCGAAACCCATTGCAACGCCCATGGCCGCGTAGAGCAGGATTTCCCATCGGTTGAAGACCTGGCAGACAGGGAGTTCGACCAGCACCCCATGGAATAAAAAAACGCGGGAAAGGGCCGTAGCCGCAACGCAGGAGATGGCGACAGGGCCAAAGGAGTTGACGCTGAACTCCCCGAGGACGACTTCGACAGCAAACAGAACCCCGGCAACAGGAGCATTGAAGATCGCCGCAAGACCAGCCCCCGCGCCGCAGGCAACCATTATGCGGAGCCTTTGCCCGGAGATATCGAAAAATTGTCCAACTCCAGAGGCGAATGCGGACCCTATTTGTATGATGGGGCCTTCGCTGCCCGCCGATCCCCCGGAACCAAGCGTGAAGGCCGACAGGATCATAGCCAGAAACCCGTTGGTCCACCTTATGAACCCGTTGTTCAACGCCACTGCTTCCATCGTCGAGGGGACACCGTGTCCATTGGTCTCCTGCGGGAACCCCAGGATAAACGGCGCCAGGCAAAGGCCTCCGAGCGCCGGCACCAGGGCGATCAGCCAAAGGTGGCCTCGGAAAAAAGTCGGCAGGAACTGACCGAAAAGCCACGCACTGCCTTTTAGAAGCAGATCGAAAATGATGGTCGCCACTCCAACGGCAATGCCGATTATCACTGACATGATGATCAGAAAGGTGCGCTCGCGGATTCCAAGACGGCGAAACAAAGCTACCAGTTTGTTTCTGAGACGAATACCAGGGAAAATACTACTCAAGTGGCCGTGTCCTTTAGCCCGAATAAGTCCATAAGTTTTGGCCCGACAGACTCCGGGCTGA
Organism: uncultured delta proteobacterium; assembly: GCA_963813125.1. GTDB lineage: Bacteria > Desulfobacterota > Syntrophobacteria > Syntrophobacterales > Syntrophobacteraceae > SbD1. The sequence goes on from CAWEZA010000096.1 coordinate 56,723, forward strand.
ATTTCCGGGAAAGAGCCGAGCCGAAAGTGCGGACGGTACGGAAAAATTTCAGTCGGTATCCATCAGGAAACCCGAGTCGTGAAGGTGGTGGAGGTTTCCTCATTGGCAACTAATTACAATAACATTGCAGTGAAGAACCGCAAGAAAAATGGACTCGGGAACGGCTCGTTTTTTCCCGAAACACGCTTCCCCGCAGTTGATCCATCCGTTCGGGAATTACAAAAATGTAATGCGAGTGAAATGTTCTTGTAATGTTCCGGCAACCCCCAGGCAATGTTTCCGGCGCGATAATACAGTACACGGGGGGAGTTCTGTAGGTAAGTCTTCAAAATTCCTTTCATATTTTCCTGCTGTTTTATTCATGATGGGGAGAGTCGAGATGTTCCACTCAATTTGGCTTGCCTATACGGGACTGGCGTTAATCGGGTTCACCATAGGCGGCTATGGCACGCTGGTCGGCGCCGGCGGCGGTTTTTTGCTGATGCCGGTGCTGATGTTTATCTACCCGCACATGCGCCCGAGCGAACTTGCCGGTGTTTCGTTGGCCTGTATCCTCCTGAATACGCTTTCCGGAGGGATTGCCTTTGCCAAGCAGGGCCGCATCGACTACAAATCCGCTCTTCTTTTTGCGATCACGATCATCCCCGGGTCCCTTTTAGGCGCCGCAGCCACCAAGTACGTTCCGCGGGCTGATTTCGAAGGGGTTTTCGCGATTTTTCTGATCGCCCTGTCGGTCTTCATGTTCTTAAAAAAGACCGATTCGCGCGGAAAACCCGCTGAAAGCCGGGCGAATGAAAAAACTTCTCCCTTCCGCAAACCGATCACGATGTCTGTTAACGGCATTGTTTTCGAGTACGAGTACAATCGCCTCTGGGGCATGATTATCTTTCTGTTTCTGGGCTTTATAGTGAGCTTTCTGGGCATCGGGGGCGGTGCGCTGATAGTGCCTACATTGATCTATCTGATGAATTTTCCGGTCTTTATCGCTGCCGGCACCAGCACGCTCATTATCGCCATCGTGTGCTTTACCAGCACCGCAATGCACGTTGCGATAGGCACTTTCGACTGGTGGTCGGTGATACACATTGCGGCGATAGGCGGCGGAATGTTGTTCGGGGCACAGGTCGGGGCTCATTTGTCCGCCAAGGTCAAGGGGGTGTGGATCGTCAGGGCCCTTGCGGCTGCATTGGGGGCGGCGGGCGTAAAGATGATCCTGGCGGCCCTGGCTCTCTAGCATTGCTTATGAACAACAGAAAGGGGTAGACGCCAGATGCCTGTAATCACAATTTCCAGAGGCTCCTACAGCCACGGAAAGGAAGTGGCCGAGAAACTGTGCGCCAAGCTCGGCTACCGTTGCGTGTCCCGGGAGATAATTCTCAAGGCTTCCGAACATTTCAACACTCCCGAGCTAGAGCTTACCCGGGCGGTCCACGACGCCCCATCGATCCTCGAGCGTTTCACGTACGGCAAGGAAAAGTACGTAGCCTATTTCCGTGAAGCTTTGCTCCATAACCTCATAGAGGACAATGTCATCTATCACGGCCTTGCGGGGCATTTCTTCGTCCAAGGGGTTTCGCATGTGCTAAGAGTCAGGATCATCGCGGATATCAAGGACCGGCTTGCCTTGGAGATGCAGCACTGGGGGAGGGGATCGGAAGCGGATGTTTTGAAGCTGCTCCTAAAGGATGACGAACAACGCCGGCGATGGAGCCGGCATCTCTACGGCATAGATACCGGGGATCCCAGCCTGTATGACCTGATGATACATGTCGGCAGGGTCAGCACGGATGAAGCCGTGGAGATCATCGCCAAAACCGCTTCAATGCCGTGTTTTCAGGCGAGCGCCGAGTCGAAAAAAGCGATGGAGCTTCTGTTCAGGGCTGCCCAGGTTCAGGCGGCCATGGTGAAAGATATACCATCCGTGAAGGTTGAAGTCGAAAACGGCGAGATTGTCGTTTTCGCTATGGATGGCTTCATGATGGATGACAAGAAATTAATCGCCAGAGTCGAAGAGATTGTTGACGATAAAAGCGACCTCAAAGTCAAAGTGAGACTGACGAGGCGATAGTCGTCTTTCAATGGCAAAAGATCGGGAAAAGGCCTGGTCCTTCCGCATGGTACCTGTCATCGGGAAGGCTTCCCCCGGGGCACGGCATGCTTCCAGTCCACTTTCCCGGCGCCAAGAAGATGCCCCGGGAGAACTCTTCCGGTGATCTTGCCCGCATACCGTGCGCACTCGATCAGCGCGTCGAGATCGATCCCCGTTTTGATTCCCATCTCGTGCACCATTGCGACCAGGTCTTCGGTCGCAATATTTCCCGAGGGGTTCCGGGAAGCGGGACAGCCGCCCAGGCCGCCTACCGAGGAGTCAAAGATTTGCGCCCCTTCCTCGATTGCCGCAAGGACATTGGCCAGGCCGGTCCCGCGGGTATCGTGAAAGTGGAGTGCGAGCGCGGTTTGGCCCATAATCGGCCCGAGCCTTCGAACCATGTTGCGCACTGCAACGGGGTTGGCCATGCCGGTGGTGTCCCCAAGCGATACCTCATGCACGCCCATCGCCATATATTCGGCCACGATTCTTTCAACCTGCCGCAGAGCGACCCGACCTTCGTACTCGCACCCAAAGGCCGTAACGACGTATCCTCGGATATGCATTCCCCGGCTGAGCGCGGTTTGGGCAATTCGGTGGAAACCACTCAAGGAGCTGCTTATGCTCATTCGGACGTTTTTTTGATTGTGTGTTTCGGAAGCCGAGACAATGAGCGCCACGTCGTCCAGCCCGGCTTCAATGGCCCGTTCGAGCCCCCTGTAGTTTGGCGCGAGAGCGGAGTACCGGGTGGTTGGCCTTTTTCGCAGCCTTGCCGCCACTTCCTTTGAATCGCTCAGTTGCGGAACGGCGTCGGGGCTAACGAAAGAGGTAATTTCTATTCGCTTTAACCCGGCATCGGAAAGACGCTCTATCAATTCTATTTTTTCATCCGTTGGGACAAAACCCGGCTCGCTCTGAAGGCCGTCTCTTGGTCCAACCTCCACAATGGTGATAGACTCGGAAAGATCCATCTTCGGCCTCCTGCCGAATATCGAGGTGGTTAGTTGCCATCGGAAACTTCGTGGTGGGCAACGCTGCGCTTTTGCCCACCCTACACGGCTTTCGAAGCGCTCTGGTAAAGGGTTTGAGGTTTCCGTTAAATGGGAGCGCCATTAAAATCCCCCCTGCCCCCCTTTAGAGGGGGGTGATTGGGAGTCCCCCTTTAGAAGGGGGGAATTAAGTCCCCTCTGCCCCCGCTTTAGAAAAGGGGGGAAATTTGAATTGGCTTCGACCTCCTGCCTGGATGTCGAGTTAATTGAGGATTCTTTTTTTTGCGCCGAGCCGGTTTATTTTAAGTAATGAGAGATGCGGTGCGAGTCAAGAAGCCCGTTACATTCTGATCCGGAGCTGGAAGGCAAGGCCTGTTTTCGGCGGTATCTACAGATAAACCCGAATACGTCCGGTCTATTAACGGTTATTTAATCAACTCGTTTGTTTCTTCCCATTATCGACTCTATAAGGGCGTGAACGCCTTATGGAAAATATGAAACAGTGAATCAAGGCATAAATGTCGGGCCCCTGGAAAATACTGTCCTCACCTAATTCCAAAAAAAACGCGGTTTATGTAATCTAGACAACAGATTAACCCTCCTCTTTATTTCTTCGTTGTTTTACTCACCTACCTGCCCCGGAAAGCCAGGTCCCCCCGCCCTGGCTTTCTTCTTTTTTTTGCCCCTCGCGTAAAATATCATAAGAGGCCCGGAGTTGCCGGCCGGCTGGAAAAGCTCTATATAGAGCGCTAATCCCCATTATTTATACTACGTTGAGACCGCCGCTGGAAGGCCTGTCAGCGGCAGGGGTATTTGGTTCAGCCTTGATCTTGATGTGAGACCGTCGAGTTACGGCCTGTTCCATATCGTGGGACGAGGACAAAGCGATTGGTTGAGGTGCAGGCTTCCAGCCGCGATCATGACAGGTCGCGGCGGTCGCGGCTGGAAGCCGCTCCAACAATCCCATAAAGACGAGGAATTCCCGGCAGAACCAATTTACCGTGCTGTCGACGGGAGAGTCCAATTGGTGTCGGACCGGGAGGGAGATTGGGAGCATGGATCGGGATGCATTGAAAAACAGGGTTGCCCCGCTCGAGCTGTACAAGTTTACGCCCCGGACCAACTGCGGGGAATGCGGACAAAAGAGTTGTCTTGCCTTCGCAACCCTTGTGGTTACCGGGCGGGAGGAAATTTCCGCCTGTCCCTTCCTGGACCTGGAGAAGGCGAAACCCCTGCTCGAAAGGCTTGAAACTCAGCAAGCCTCAGGGGTTGGGGTCAGCAGGGAAGGGTTTGAAAAAACCATGGGGTTTCTCTCCGCGGAAATCGAAAAGTGCGATTTTGCCCTGAAGGCGAAAAGCATCGGCGCTGAAGTAAAAGTTGGGGAGGGCGGGGTCGGGCTTATTTTGCCCTATTTCCACGAAGTGGTCCTCGTTAGCAAATCCGATATGGAAAACCTGTCCGGCGGCGTGCTGTCGGCCTGGGAGAAAATTCTCATTTTCAACTACGTGCTGGGAGGTGGGACAGATCCCTCCGGCATGTGGGTGGGGATGGAAAGCCTGCCCAATTCGGTTTCCAAGATAAAGAGTTTGAAGGCCCACTGCGAAGAGGTTTTGAGCCGGTTTTTCAGCGGCAGAATCGAGGCTTTTTCCAAGGCCGTGCATCCGTGGGGGCGAAAAATCCCCCTCGATGACCAGGGGGTGGATTTTGCCGCGGAGTTTGCCGTTTTCCCCAAGCTTTCAATCCGGCTGCTTTTCTGGGACGAGGTGAAGGATGAGGGCTATGAGTGCCGGGTGAAGTTTCTTTTCGACAAAAGGGTGCTTGAGGTGCTCGACCTGGAATCGCTTCTTTTTGCGTGCGAACAGATTACGGACCGTCTTACAGGCAAGGTCCCATAAATTATAGCCGCTGCCGGCGATAATCTGTGAGTGATTATTTCGCCCGCCTAATGTATTTTAGTCGCAATCGAACGTGAAAGGGGGACTTTAAGCCACGTCAAAAGGACTTAAACGCGATCTGAACCTTTTCGATATGACGATGCTGGGACTTGGCGCCATAATCGGTTCCGGCTGGCTTTTCGCTTCCCAGAAGGCGGCAAACCTTGCCGGTCCGGCGGCTATCGTCTCGTGGATTATCGGGGGCGGGGCGATCACTTTCATCGCCCTTGTCTATGCGGAAATGGGCGCCATGCTCCCGGAAGCGGGAGGGCTGGTCCGCTACCCGCAATTTTCTCACGGCAATTTCGTGGGCTATATAATGGGTTTCTCATGTATAACCGCCTACTCGACGGTAATAGCCATCGAGGCCGAGGCGGTTGTCCAGTACATGAGCGCCTACGTTCCGCTTCTGTATGTAGATCATGCGATGACCATGGCCGGCTGGCTCGTTACCCTCCTGTTCATTCTGCTCTTTTTTTTGCTCAATTACTTTAGCGTGAGGATTTTTGCCAGGGTCAACAACATCGTGACGATTCTCAAATTCATCACTCCGGTCCTCGTGGTAATCGTCTTTTTCTCCAGGTTCAATCCCGCAAATTTACATTTTGGAGGCAGTTTTGCCCCCTTCGGCCTGCCGGGCATTTTTTCGGCGGTCTCCTCGGGCGGCGTGGTGTTTGCCTTTCTCGGCTTCCGCATGGCGGTGGATTTGGGGGGCGAAGCAAAAAACCCCGGGCGCGACGTGCCGCTGGCAATCATCATCGCGGTCGTCCTCAGCATTGGACTCTATGCCCTGCTGCAGGCATGCTTTGTCGGAGGGCTCACTCCGGAGGCCCTGAGCAAAGGGTGGGGCAATTTTGGGTTCAAGGCGCCTTTTGCCGACCTGGCCATGATGCTCGGGTTCACCTGGCTTGCTCCCGTTCTTTTTGCCGATGCTTTGATTTCTCCCGCGGGCACCGGCAACATCTATACCGCTTCGACCTGCCGGCTCATCCTGGCGCAGGCCAACAATGGCCTGTGGTGGAATATCTTCAGGGGGATAGATAAAAAATCGGGCGTGCCTCGGGCGGCCCTGTGGCTGACTCTGGTTTTGTCCCTAATCTGGACCGCTCCATTTCCGACCTGGAATCAACTGGTGGGAGTCGTTTCCGGCGCGGTCGTCTTTACTTACATGGTCGGGCCCGTGTCCGCCCTGGCGTTTCGCTCAACGGCGCCCGACATGCACCGGCCGCTTCCCATAAGGGGACTGCCGGTAATCGCCCTCATCGCGTTCATCGTCGGGACTCTGCTCATTTACTGGAACGGATGGCACACCGACTTGGTGGTGATAACTGTCGATCTGTGCAGCCTGGTGCTTTACGCCTATTTTATGATAGCTCACAAGAGCTTGCGAAAAGACCTCGCAAAGAACATCCGGGCAGGCATCTGGCTCGTGGTGTACATGCTCTTCCTGCTGGCGGCCTCCTACGCCGGCTCAAGCCGGTTTGGCGGCCGCGATCTCATCCCGTATCCCATGGACATGCCGGCGGTTGTACTGGGAGCGATCGGCTTCTTTATCTGGGGCTGTGCTTCGGCCTTCGTCACTCCGGACATAGAGGCCGCAATTCTTGCCCAGGAAAAGAGCCGGGAGTCCCTTGCCGGGGAACTGGAGACTGTCGAGCCGGTAAGCGGTCTGTGATGGGTTTTATACCAAGTTGCGTACGAGATCGGGCGGGGATAAACCCCGCCCCTACACAGGGCTGGTATTAGACCGGCGTTGGTCCAATCAGGCGGTCCGCTCCAGTGCGGCGACTCTTTGGACGACCGGCGGGTGGGAGTAGTGGAACCGGACGTAGAGGGGATGCGGGTTGAGATTGGAAAGGTTATCGGCGGCAACTCTTTTCAGAGCTTTTGCCATCGGTTCGGCGCCTCCATCCATTTGGGCCGCGAACTGGTCCGCTTCTTTTTCAAAACGCCTCGATATCGCCATGTAGAGCGGCTGGAGAAAAAAACCGGCCTTGGACCAGAAGACCCATGCGAGGAAAAGACCCGCATAAGGCACCATGGCGCCAAACCCGAAAGTCGAGAAAAGAAGCGGCCATTGTATGAACAACCAAGTGGCGTAGAACGCCGCGAGCGAAAAGAGGGTGAACACTAAAAGCTGCTTGGGCACGTGCTTTTTTTTGTAATGGCCGGCTTCGTGCGCCAGCACCGCGAGTATTTCCTCCCGGCTGTGGGATTCGATCAGGGTGTCGAAGAGGACTATCTGCTTGGTTTTCCCCAACCCCGTGAAATAGGCGTTGGTGTGGTTGCTCCTGATACTTGCGTTCATCTGCAGGATTTTTTTTACGCGAATACCGCTTTTTTCCAATTGGGCCTTGATGCTTGCGGCAAGCTCTTCGTTTCGGACCGGTTCGAATTTGTTGAAAAGCGGGGCGAGGAGCACCGGATATAGCACCGCCATAACGATCTGCACGGTCGAAAGAAGCAAAAAGCCCCACAGCCACCACAGACGCGGAGACCACTGGATAAAGAGCAAGAGCAGGGAAAATACGGCGGCGAACAGCCAGGCCCCGATCAACCCACCTTTTAAGTGATCGATTACCCAGAGCCTCAGCGTAGACTTGTTGAAGCCGAATTGCTCCTCTACGACGAAGGTGTTGTGGTAATCGAAGGGAAGGGCGACCAGGAACTGGATAAGCCCCGGGACGAAAAAGAAAAAAAGTCCGGCCGGGACCATGGATAGACCCAGCGAACCGGAGAAGTGAACCAGGGCCGGCAGCAGGCCGGATAGCAGGATAACGAGCAGGGCGGCTTCCGAGGAGATTTGCTCGAAAATGGACACCCTTGTTTTTGCCCGTTCGTACCTTGCGGTCAGGGCAAGCCTGGAGTCGTCGATGAACTCCGCAAACCCTGCCGGCGCCTTGTCGGCCTGCCGCTCGGAATAGACCAGGTTAAGGCGTTCGAGCCAGAGGGAGAAAGCGCTCTGTCCACAATACAAGAGGAGAAAGCAAAGCAAAAACCAGTTAGTTTCCACCATCCCAAACCCTCGCCCGCAGCCAATAAAGGAGAGCTACTTCTTGCCTTCCTTTTCTTTCTTTACGATCTCCTCGGCCAGAGCTTTCGGAACCACGTTGTAGCGCGAAAATTCCATGGTGAATTCGGCCTTGCCCTGGGTTGAGACCGATGCACGGTCGAGTAGCCAAACATCTCGGAAAGCGGGACCTCGGACTCGACAGCGGAAAAGGCGCCGTCTTCCGAAGTGGACAGGATCAGCCCGCGCCTCTGGTTGATGCTTCCGAGCACCGCTCCCTGAAATTCGGTGGGGGTTTCGACCACAACACGCATGATGGGCTCGAGGATAACGGGTTTGGATTTTTCGTAAGCTTCGCGAAAACCCCCGATTGCCGCCTGCTGGAAGGCGATATCCGACGAATCCACCGAGTGGGAGGAACCATCGTTTATGGTGACCTTGGCTCCCACGACTGGAAACCCGGCGAAGCCGCCTTTTCCAAGACAAGCCTTGAAGCCCTTTTCGCAGGCGGAAATGAATTCGGTGGGAATCGATCCACCGGTGATCTTGTTGACGAATTCGAAATCGCCCTCGGAAAGCGGTTCCAAAAATCCCGCCACCCGACCGAACTGGCCGGAGCCGCCTGTCTGCTTTTTGTGCGTGTAGTTGAAATCAGCCCTTGAGGTGGGCGACTCGCGATAGGCGACCTTGGGCATTCCCGTTTCGATATCGGCGCCGTACTCGCGCTTCATCCGCTCGACATAGACATCGAGGTGAAGCTCCCCCATTCCGCAGATAATGGTCTCGTTGGTTTCCGGGTCGAGGTAGACCTTAAAAGTGGGGTCTTCCTTGGTGAAGCGGGCGAGCGCCTTGCCGAGGCTCATATCGGCCTTTTTGTCCTTGGGCTTTACGGCCAGCGAAATAACGGGCGCGGGGACGTGCATCGAAGTCATGGCGTAGCGCAACCGCCCGTCGGTGAAGGTGTCTCCCGAGGCACAGTCTATGCCGAAAAGGGCGACGATATCCCCGGCGGTGGAGCTGTCGATTTCTTCCATCTCGTCGGCGTGCATGCGGACGAGCCGCCCGGCTTTGACATCTTTGCCCGTTCTGATGTTGACGATGGTGTCGCCCTTGTTGAGAGAGCCCTGGTAGATCCGAACGTAAGTGAGCTGGCCGTAGCGGCTGACCTCGAGCTTGAAGGCAAGCATCACCAGGGGCAGCTCCGCCTCGCCGGTCAGGATCACAGGCTCTTCGTCCTTATCGAGGTTAAGGGCCTCGTTTGAAATATCGAACGGGTTGGGAAGATAGCTCACGATCGCGTCCAGAAGCGGCTGGACGCCCTTGTTCTTGTAAGCCGACCCCATGAGCACCGGGGTAAGCTCGAGGGCGAGCGTTCCCCGCCGGATAGCCTCAACCACCAATTCCGGGGCTATTGGCGCCTCGGACAGGATCGCCTCGGTCAAATCGTCGGAAAAAAGGGAGATCGCATCGAGCATCTCTTCTCTTTTTTCGCGCGCGAGGTCCGCGAGTTCGGCCGGGATTTCAGTTTCGGTCAACTCCTCGCCGTGGTCGCCATCAAAGCTCAGCGCCTTCATCGACACGAGGTCGATCACCCCGTTGTGGTCCTTCTCGAGGCCCATGGGCACCTGGAGCATGACGGCGTTGTGATTTAGCTTATCCTTGAGCTGGCGGACAACCCGGAAAGGATCGGCCCCGGTCCTGTCGCACTTGTTTATGAATGCGATTCGGGGAACCTTGTAGCGAACCATCTGCCGGTCGACTGTCACCGACTGGGACTGGACTCCCCCACCGCGCAAAGAACCAGTACGGCGCCGTCGAGGACCCTCAGAGCCCGTTCGACTTCGATCGTGAAATCGACGTGGCCCGGTGTGTCGATGATGTTTATGGGGTTCTCGCCCCACGAGCAATGGGTTGCCGCGGACTGGATAGTGATGCCGCGCTCTTTTTCGAGTTCCATGAAGTCCATGGTGGCCCCGACGCCGTCCTTGCCCTTCACGTCGTGAATGGCGTGGATGCGCCTGGTGTAGAAAAGGATTCTTTCAGTAAGAGTAGTCTTGCCGGAATCTATGTGCGCGCTGATACCGATGTTTCTCAGCAGTGCGATCTTCTCCGAGGATTTGGTGGCCATTTGTACTCCAAGCCTGGGGAAACGGGGAGAGCTTCGTGAAACGGCGATTTTTTGGGCTTCGCAGTTATCCCTGTTTCCCGCGAATTGCGGTTTATCTTTGATTCGAAACACCCTTACGACAAAAAAGAACGGGCACCAGAAAGTGCCCGTTGGAGCCTCACTTTATAACTCAAACTTTAAAAAAAGAAAAGGGGTCACGCGCCGCTGTTTTTACTTAAATTCCCTACAAAGAGCCCGGGAGTCTACCTCCTTGCAAGTTTTGCCCTGCCATGGCGCACAGCGGCGGATTTTATCGTTTTCGAATGCGCACTCTGTTTGTGGGTTTTCTTCATCACTCGATTATCGGCCTTAAGTCCGCTTTTGACAAGCTGCTTTCGCGAAGCGGCCTTCGCATGGTGTTTTGTCTGCCTCGACATGGCGACGGGTTTTCTTGCGGATTTCACCCTTGCCGGACTCAGTAATTTTCCATGGCGCCCGGTGTGGTTTACCGAAGAGGCCTTCCGCGCCGGGTACTTCACAGAGCAAGAGGACCTTCCCAAGGCAGGCCTGACCGGAAGATTCGCCTGGGCAAGCTTTATAAGCTGGCCGCGCCGCAGGCGGGCGCTTCGGTTAAGGTGGTTGAGCCGGCAAAGCGATGACAGAGGAATGCCGGTCTTTGTCGCGACGTCTCTCAATGTGCCGTTGTGAGCAACCCGATAGTACGCGGACGTTAGGCCGGTTCTTCCGGATTCGGACTCAAAACATATGCGGGAAGGCTGTGACGACGGCCCCCGGGACACATTTCCGGTTGTGGGCTCCATGGAAGCATCCGCCAGCTTGATTTTGGCGCCCGCCCGCAGATGGGCACCGGTGGGAAGACGATTCAGCCGGGCAAGAGAAATAGTGGACATGCCGGTTTTTCTGGCAACATCTTTCAGTGTCCCGCTGTGTTTTACAGTGTAATACACCGGAGGCCTGGCGCTGGTTCGGACTTCGGCCCGGGTCGCCTTATGCGCCCGAAGGGGAGGAGACTCCGCGGCGGTCTGTTGAGGCTCGGTCCGTTGAGGCTGTGCCTGATTTGAAACCTGCTCCTCTTCCGTGGCATCTGATACGGCGGGGGGTGCGGACTGGGGTTGGAGAGAAGCCACCCTTGCAGGAGGGGCGGCGGCCTGGGCGATGTAGCCCGGTTGAAGGGAGCCGGCCAACTGGACGGGGCCACTTTCGAAATTCCGCTTGTAGAAAACCAGGCAACTGCCTGGAACAAGCAGGCTGGAAGGCGTGAGGTGGTTCCACGCGCACAGTTCCCGTTCCGAGACCCCGAAACTTCGGGCCAGTTGACAGATCCCATTGTCGCTGCCCGTCACGTAGTAGTCGACCTTTTTAGGCAGATAGGATTCCTGGGCTACGGCGATAATCGACTTCATATTGGCGTCATCAGCCCCTATGTGCGAGGCAAGAGTAGACCAGGGAGTGAAAAAGCGGATGTGCATGTGCGTGATATGCCCGGGAATGTCCTGAACGAGGGCGCCCTGCACATTTCCGAAAAGACGGACCAGGTATCGCTGGGAGTAGCCGTGGGCGAGGCCGTAGTCATAGAGTACTTTCTGAATGGACTTGTCGAGGAAGATATACTGCACTCGCTGTGAGGTCACGAGATTTTGGATCAGGAAAAGAGTCTTTGCGCAGTCGAGGTTGTCCCTGTTCATCGGAATTAGATTGTGAAGCTGGCAGTTGTCTTTGGCATACAGACCGACATCGACGTCCCTGCCGTTCTGGTGGGAAGAGTGGTCTCCAAAACGTCCGCCGGTTTTTTGAGAAAAATCACCGATGAAGACATCGCAGGTTCCGGGAAACTGCGCCTTTACGGCAGCTATGCCGTCGAGAAGGGCCCCCGCAAGTTCAGGTGTGGTATAAGCCCTGTCGTAGTTCCGGATATGGTAGCCCGGGAACATACTAGGAAAAACTACACCGTTTACGAGATAACCGTGGTAAGGTTCGCCATAAGAGGCTGTAAGCGCGTGAGAAGTCTTGAGAAAAATCAGAGAGGAGAATGTAAACACGGCCGGTAGCATCAGGGTATAACATAACACCCTTCGAGACCTTACTCCCTTCATAAACCCCCCCATGTTTTAGCTTAAGGTGTCTCCCACTATTTGCCGAAGCACTACATAGTAAGAATATAGAAATTGATGGATTTTCCTACCAAAAGAATGGCGTTTCTGTCAAACGGTTTTTTGCGAGATGTCCTGATTTATTTCCTGTCAGATTATAACTGAGTGAAATCTCATATAAAAAGCAGTATAAATAAAACACTGCATGATAATTGGTACGATAGATTCACAAGAGGCTGTAGGATCGACGCTAACATGCCATAATTACAGTATAAAGGCGATGGGTAAAATTGCGTATGACAATGGGGGGAAAGTTGTAGTCAAAATAGATTTTGATACCAGGTTGCGTTCAAGCGCCGCCGCCACGTCCTCGGACGCGCTTTGAACGAGAATGAAACTTGGACCTTGCAGTCGAGTTTCATAAGAGAACGGGCGGGGATAAACCGCGCCCCTGCGCGGGAGTCATCGCTGCGCGTTAGCCCGATTACCATTTTGCGCCAAGTTGCTCGATTCGGCCACAACTCCGTAAGGGTCGCCGGCGAAAATGACCTGCCCGTCGGCTCCGGAAACGACGGGAATGTACTCCACCGTGATGGGGACGGGTCTGGAGAGCTTTACGAATGTTTGCCTGTCTCCTTCGAGGACCGAGTGGACCTTTTCGACGTAGGGGTTTGCATCGTCATCGAGAAGGGTTTGAGCCAGTTCGAGGGCGTGATCGACTCGAATGCAGCCATGGGAGAAATCGCGGCGCGGCCTGGCAAACAGGTATTTTTCCGGGGTATCGTGCAGGTAGACGGTGAAGGGGTTGGGGAAATCGAATTTGACACGCCCGAGGGCATTCTTGGGCCCCGATTTTTGAAAAAGCCTGTGCTGGCCAAACGCGTACTTCGATTCCATTTTGACGTAGCCGTGCTGTGCGAACCATTCTGGGTTGGTTTTGACGTGGGCGTTCAATTCCAAACGGATGCGGCCGTCAACATACCAGCGGGGGTTGAAAATGATCTCATCGATTTGACTGACAATGGTGGGAGTCTGGTTTTCGCCGACTATTCTGCCTTGACGGTTGACCCTTTTGCCACTGGCCCTGCCCACGACGACCCTGTCGGCTTTAAGAACTTGCCCGCCATTATAATAGTCGAGCATGAACTGAGGGATATTAACCCTGATAAACCGGTCGTACTGGCGGGAAGGGCTGTTGCGGACGGCTTTGAGGGAGAAGGCGACAAGCGCGGCCTTCTGCTTGAAAGGCATATTGAGCCACTCAAGGGTTTTCCTGCCCGGGGCCCCGTCGGGATTGATCATGTGGGCGCTCTGAAATTGCTTGACCGCAAGTTGAGTCTCACTGTCATAGACGCCGGTGGCTTCCCCGGAATAGAAGCCTTCCTGCCTGAGTCTTTCCTGCAGGAGACGGATTTGTTTGCCCGACCAGCCGGGATGAACCTTCGAGCGGAGACTCACGTAGAGCTGTCCCCCGCGCTCGGCGAGTAAGGTGTACTTCCGATAGGCCGAACGCAGGGCCTGGTAGCCGTACCCCTTAGGTTCGAGTTCGGTGAAGTAGCTGGAAAGCGGCGTCTTGCCCAGAAGGGCTTTGAGGCCGTTTTCAACCGGGGAATAGGGATCCATTTCCTTTGCCAGGCGGAAAAAGTCGGTGGTGAGCAGACAATCGGCCTGGCTGGCCGCACGAAAACATTTTCGGTAGTTTTCCGCTATCCTGTCGCGGTCAGCTGCCGCAGGCATCGAAGGACCATTGGAGGGAGGCGCGGAAACAGCGGGAGGGGCCGGGTTCGGGGCGAAGAAGGATTGTGCCCTGTTGTCCTCGAATTGTGGATCGACGGCGCCAAGGGCGGACCGGCAGGTGTCGAGGTTTTTTAGCATCCTGGACAACCTGTCGAGTTCGAAGGGGCCGGGATCGATGGCGTCACTTTCGATAGAGCGCAGACGAGCCAGAAGCCGGCGTGCATTGCTGTTTAGCTCGAACCGGGAGTTTATGAAAAGCGGCTGCCAATTACTTGCCTCATACGCTTTGCTGACGGCTCCGGGTGTGAGGCCTTTCAAGTCCGAGGCCGGTATGCACTGCCAGATATGGTCTGACCAAAGCGTCTGCAACGCTGTGTCGTTGTGTTTGTTTTCCATGGATTGCTTTGAAGTCGCGGCCGAAGTCACGCCGCCCGGGGCCGACTGCGCATGGGCGCCATTGACAAGGGTCTGCCCCGTGCCGGTCCCTGAACATGCCGTGACTAGTATCGCGGCTGTCGCCGCGAGAACGCAAAGACTCCTTATTACTGGCAAGGCTCGTGCGGAACTCATCTGCCCCTATTCCCGTTAGAAGATGTAACCGTTTTGGATGCGAACATGGGGCCCCCGGCACTTTTGCGCCGCGAAAGCCACATGGAAAGGACTTTCCTATATACCAAAACTGTGTTATTGGCAATCGGCATGCGATGTCGAATTATTGACAAATGGGCTGCTTTTGGAAAAAGACGATTATTTCATGGGCCTTGCGTTGGAAGAGGCCGAGACGGGGGGCGGGCTGGGCGAAGTTCCTGTCGGGGCGGTGCTTGTAGCCTCCGATGGGCAGGTGCTGTCGAGAGCCCATAACATGCCGATCAGCTCGAACGACCCGACCGCGCATGCCGAGGTGGTGGCAATAAGGGCGGCTTGCACGAGGCTTGGCAACTACAGGTTGAACGGCACGGTCATGTATGTGACCCTTGAGCCCTGCGCCATGTGCGTTGGGGCAATGCTTCACGCCAGGGTGGCTCAATTGGTTTTCGGCGCCGGCGACCCTCGCGGGGGATCTGCGGGGAGCGTGCTCGATCTCACCAGCGTTGACCGCTTCAACCATCGCATCGAGGTAACCGGTGGCGTCATGGCCGAGAGGTGTGCGGAGGTTTTGCAAAGATTTTTCAGGGCCCGCAGGGGCCAAAAACAATTGAACTCTCTTTTTTGACCGGTTGCCGTTTTAATTCTTTTTTGCCTGCATTAAAATTCAGCTTTGATTTTTCACCCCGCATTGAGGTAAAGAGGGGTTGGTGTTTGCGGAGAGGTACCGAAGTGGCCGTACCGGGCTCGACTCGAAATCGAGTTGTCCTGTGAATAGCAGGGCACGTGGGTTCGAATCCCACCCTCTCCGCCACTTTTAAGCGGCCTGTCCCTGGCCGTGCTGGTCGAAGAAAGTTCCTTGCGGAGAGATGTCCGAGAGGCTGAAGGAGCACGACTGGAAATCGTGTGTACGCCCAAAAGGTGTATCGAGGGTTCGAATCCCTCTCTCTCCGCCATACTGCCTGGTGGCCGTCTGCCTTCAGGCCGGCGTGGCTGAATATGTCCTATCAAGTTATAGCCCGCAGATGCCGGCCGGAGACCTTCGAAGAGGTCATAGGCCAGCCTCATGCGACACGGACGCTCCAAAATGCGATTCGCCTGGGGCGTATAGCCCACGCCTACCTGTTTTCCGGAGCCCGGGGGGTGGGGAAAACATCTGTTGCCCGTATCATGGCCAAAGCCCTGAATTGCGAAAAAGGGCCTTCCCCCGTGCCATGCAATCAGTGTTCGAACTGCCGGGAAATTTCTCATACCAACTCTGTTGACGTTATCGAGATCGACGGCGCCTCCAATCGTGGAATAGACAGTATCCGCGAGTTGAGGGAAACCGCGCGCTACAGGCCGGCCAAGGGGCGCTATAAGGTTTACATAATCGATGAAGTCCACCAGTTGTCCGTTGATGCTTTCAACGCTTTACTGAAAATTCTCGAAGAGCCCCCCGCGCACGTCATTTTCATCTTCGCCACAACCGAACCCCACAAGATCCCCGCCACGGTGCTCAGCAGATGCCAGAGGTTCGATTTCCGCCGCATGAGCCTCGAGCTGATAGTCGAGCAGCTTAAAAAGATCGTCATGCAGGAAGGGACGGCTTTTCCCGAATCCATTCTCTATGCCATCGCCCGCGAGGCCGATGGAAGCATGCGCGATTCCCAGAGCCTGCTGGAACAGCTCCTGGCATTTAGCGGCGATGACCTCGCCGAGTCCGAAATCCTGGATATTCTGGGAGTAATCGACAGGCAGAGCGTGATGAGGACCGCCGAGGCGATTCTTTCGGGAAACAGTTCGGCCTGCCTGGATATCGCCGCCGATGTCTACCGAAGGGGTTTGGACAGCAGGAGATTCTGCCAGCACTTGTGCGACCATTTCCGCAATCTTGTCTTTGTTTCGGTTTCCCCCCGGGGGGAGGCGCGGATCGATCTGCCGCGGGACGAAAATGAACTTTTAAGGCAAATGGCGGCCCGGACTACGACCGAGTCTCTGCATGTTTATTTTCAGATGCTCCTTCGCGGGGAAGAGGAAATCCGCCGGTCGAGCATGCCCAAAATCGCGCTCGAGATGCTTTTGTTGCGTATGTCCCGGCTGCCAAAGATCGAATCTATCGATCTGCTGCTTGACAGGATCTCCTCTATCGAGCAAAGTCTAAAAAGTGGGCAGTCCAATTGCGTTCTGTCCGAAAGCAGGCCCGTCTTTGGCGCGCGGGAGCCGGAGCGGGGTGCGGGTGCGGGAGTGGGACCTGAGCCGGGGCCGGGAAGCCACGACAGGGACAAAGCAAGTGCTGCCGTGCCTTTTGATGTGGAAAATAGTCATTCCGAACGGGTGGCTCCAGCGGATACCGGTAAAGCCGGTAAAAGTGAAGCCCCCGCCGAGCAGGGTGAGGCCTCTTTTATCCCCGACACCTCTCCGGCCCCGGCTTCGGAAGCCGTCGCCAACTGGGCGATGTTTGTCGCTTTTCTGGAAAACCGCAACCCGATTGTGTGGGCCAAGGTTTCCCATTGCACCGTCAAGGTTTCGGGGGAAGCGATCGAGCTGGAGGTCCCCGAAATGTTTGAAAACAGCACAAATGGGCCCGAGTTTATGAAAAAACTCGAGGAGGCCTCGCGGGCCTTTTTTGGCGCGAGCCTTAAATGGGTAATAACGAAGAAGTCGTCCGGAACCCCGCGCGGCCCCGGAGCCCGAACCGCCGGCGAGGGGAAAAGATCGGGCACAAAACAGATAGCGGGACACCCTGCCGTTCAGCAGGCGATCGAGATCCTGGGCGCCGAACTGGTCGAGGTCAAATCCTCGGCGGGTGGGCCGCAGGAACGCCGCAGAAAATAGAAAGGAAAAAGACGATGCCGAAGGGATTTAATCCGCTGCAGCAGGTCAAGGCGCTGCAGGAGAAAATGAGCAAGATGCAGGAAGAGTTGGCCCTTAAAAAGGTGGAGGCAAGCGCCGGCGGGGGCATGGTTACCGTTGAAGTCAGCGGCAGGCAGGAGCTTTTGAGCATTAAAATAGACCGGCAGGTTGTCGACCCTGAAGATATCGAAATGCTGCAGGATCTTATCGTTGCGGCCGTAAACGACGGTTTGAGGCGCGCCCAGGAAATGGCTGCCTCCGAGATGGGAAAACTGGCCGGCGGCATCAATATTCCAGGCTTGAACATACCGGGGCTTTTTTAAAGGTATATGAATGCCTACCCGCCGATATTGACCGGTCTTATCCGCAAACTGAGCAGGCTTCCCGGGCTAGGGGAAAAGAGCGCCACGCGCATCGCCATGTATCTTCTCAAGGCCCCCGACGGGGAGGCCGAGTCGCTTGCGGAAAACATACGGCAAATTCGCACCAATATTCGTACCTGTTCGATCTGCTTTAATTTCACCGAGGAGCCGGTTTGCACCATATGCAGCGACCCGGCGCGTGACACCGGTGAAATCTGTGTCGTCGAAGGTACGGCCGATCTGCTCGCAATCGAGCAGTCGGGTGCTTTCAAAGGCCGCTACCATGTCCTCCAGGGCGTGCTCGCGCCCCTGGATGGTATCGGCCCCGATCAAATCCGCATTCGGGAGCTTTTTGCCCGGTTCAAGTCCGAAAAAATCAACGAAATCATCATAGCGACCAACCCCAGCAGCGAAGGGGAGGCGACCGCCCATTACCTTCTCCAGATCCTCAAAGACCAGCAGGCGCGCATAACGCGGATAGCTTACGGGATACCGATGGGAGGAGATCTCAAGTATACCGACCGAGTGACTTTGGAGCGTGCGCTCAAGGGAAGGCAGGCTTTTTAGCGGGCGGCTGCGCCTCGCCTCCACCACGGGGTCTGGGCGGCTGCGCCGCGGGCGGGGTTCAAACTTGGGGGCGACTCTGGGGGGTATCCACGATGCTGTTGCTTTAATAAAAATCACGCACGACTTTCGGAAAGCCGTCTCCATGGCGCCGATTAGCGGGCGAAGCGCATTTCCCACGGCGCTGGCGTGGCCCACCCGCCCACAACCAATAGCCGCCCTCCAATTTGGATCCCATCGTGAAGGCGAGGCACACCCGGCGCAGCCGCCGCAGCCGCAAGAAATAAATCCAGCCTATTGACGTTTTTTCGTAGCGATACATAATTAGTTGTTTTCGCATGGAAAATACATTGTTCGCCCCAAGACTTCCGGCCTTCCGCCATAAAATCCGGCGTTAAGGGTGGAGTCTGATACCGAGTTGGGTCCGGGCGCCGGAGCCAGGGTGCGCTCATCCGGGCCGAGTAGCGGCCGATCGCCGCAAAAAAACCAACGCGTGCTCGCGGGGAACAAACGAAGATGGTGGAGGGATGGCCGTGGCCAAGGAATGTGGAATCAAAAGCTGGAAAGAACTAAACCCCGGGATGGCCATCACCGACCCGGGAAACGCCGCGGAGCTAAAGACCGGCGACTGGCGTTCGAAGCGTCCGGAAACCGACCGCGACAAGTGCATCAAGTGCGGGCAGTGCTACATCATGTGCCCGGACATGGTTTATGAAAAGGACGCCGAAGGCTGTTACGTGCAGAATTATTACTGGTGCAAGGGGTGTGGAATCTGCGCCATGGAATGCCCGGTGGGGGCGATAACGATGATCGAGGAGGGCGACTGATATGTCCAGGCGGATTGGTATCGAGGTCTCGCTTGCGATCGCGGAAGCCGTGGGACTGTGCGATGTGGACGTTATCGCGGCTTACCCGATCACTCCCCAGACCCATATTGTCGAGCACCTCTCGGAGCTTGTGGCTGAGGGGCGTCTTGACGCGGAGTACATCCCCGTCGAGTCCGAGCACAGCGCGATGAGCGCCTGCGTAGGCTCTTCGGCCTCGGGTGCGCGCACGTTCACATCTACGAGTTCCCAGGGCTACGCCCTGATGTCGGAGATATGCTTCATAGCCTCGACTCTGCGGCTTCCGATCGTAATGGCAGTGGCAAACCGGGCGCTGAGCGGACCGATCAGCATCTGGAACGACCATGCGGATCTCATGTTCGCAAGAGACTCGGGCTGGATCCAGTTGATTTCCGAAAATGGCCAGCAGGCAGTCGACCTGACCGTTATGGCCTTCCGGATCGCCGAGGACCGGAGGGTGTCTTTGCCCGTCCAGGTGAACCTCGACGGCTTCATTATGAGCCACGTCATCGAGCCGATCCACCTGCCCGATGCAGAGGAGGTAAAAAGATTTCTCCCGCCCTTTAAACCCTTGCTGAGTCTTGATCCGGCAAAGCCCATCACGATTGGCCCCGTGGGCATGCCCGATGTTTACACCGAAGCGCGCAAGGCGCACGACGAAGCGCTCAAGGCCTCCAAATCGGTGATCTTGGAGGTCTTCGACGAGTTTGAGAAGCTTTTCGGACGGCGGTACAAAATCGTAGAGACTTACAAGATCGAGGATGCGGAAACCATCATTGTCGCCATGGGCAGCATAGCCCAGACCGGTTCGACGGCAATAGACGCGATGCGCGAAAAAGGGGTGAGTGTCGGCCTGGCATCCATTCGGTTGTTCAGGCCTTTTCCCGCCGCCGAGTTGGCCGATGTGATCGGGAGGGCCAAAAACCTCGTCCTGCTCGACAGGGCGACGGTGTTTGCCGGCGGGGAAATATCCGGGCCGGTAGCGCTCGAGGTTAAATCGGCCCTTTTCGACAGGGGGCTTTCGCCTAAGACCGCAAATTTCCTTGTAGGTCTGGGCGGCCGTGACGTTACGGGGCAAAACTTCGAGGAAATGGTCGAAAGGGTGGCCGCGGCCAAAATCGGCGAGCTTCCGCCCTACGAATTCATCAATGTGAGGGATTAAATGGGAATTGCAACCGAGGCCTTGAAGAATTTTAAGGGGTTCAGCCTTAAGAATATGCCCGAGGTCGAACCCCTCTCGCCCGGTCACCGTGCTTGCCAGGGCTGCGGAGAGGTGCTGGCTTTGCGGCAGGCGATGAAGGCGATCGGCACGAACGTGGTGGTGTGCAGCGCCACGGGGTGCATGGAAATAATCACTTCCCCGTTTCCGCAGACCGCGTGGCGGGTGCCGTGGATTCACGTGGCGTTCGAAAACGCGGCCGCCGTTGCGAGCGGTGTCGAGGCGGCCTATAAGGCGATGAACCGCAAAAAGATTATCGACCGACCCGATGTGACCATCCTTGCTTACGGCGGTGACGGAGCTACCGCGGACATCGGGTTGCAGTCGCTTTCCGGGGCGCTTGAGCGCGGGCACAACTTCGTCTACCTGTGCCTGGACAACGAAGCCTACATGAATACGGGAATCCAGCGCTCCTCTTCGACGCCTTTCGGCGCTTCGACCACCACGTCTCCTCCGGGCAGGAAAAGCTCGGGGCAGGCGACCTGGAAAAAGAACGTGCCGGAGATCGCCGTGGCCCACGGTATCCCTTACGTGGCGACGGCCTCACCCGCCTTCCCGGTAGATCTTATGAACAAGGTGAAAAAGGCTTCGCTCGTGCCCGGGCCCGCTTATGTTCACATCTACTCGCCCTGTCCCACGGGATGGCGGTGCGCGGTGGACGAGAGCCTTCGGGTGGCAAGGCTCGCTGTCGAATCCAAAGTCTTTCCGCTCTACGAGGTGATCGACGGCGAATATATCCTGTCCCGCAAAACCTCGAGGCCCAAGCCGGTTTCCGAGTATTTCAAGCCCCAGCGCCGGTTCCGCCATTTGACGGATGACGAGATCGAGTTTTTTCAGAAAATGGTCGACCTGCAATACGAAAAGCTACTCGAAAATTGTGGAAGCGGGGGAGAGTGATACGGATCAGTGACGACAACTCCGTCCGCCCCTTTGGTGTCCGATGCGGGCGGGGATAAACCCCGCCCCTACGCGGATCATTTGCGGGCAGGGATAAATCAGAGTTGCTACGCAGGTCGTCTTGGTATTTATTCGAAACCGGCTCCCGTAAGTGAACGAAAGCATTTTTTCGTCCCGCCGCAGACCGGACACTTCCAGGAGTCGGGAAGGTCTTGAAATCTGAGCCCCTTCGGGATTTTCCCCTTTCTGTCACCTCTTTCCGGATCGTACGTAAAGCCGCAGTTATTCGTTTGACACTGCCACATGTCTTCGGGATTGGACATAAAGCGCTCCTGAGCTTTGAGCTTGAAGGGGAAGCCCCGTTGGTGAGTCGCAGGCGGATGCCATAATGCGCGGGAACTTCTTGTCGGGACTACTTTTTGTCCTTCCCATAGCTTTCCTGGAAAACCTCCTGGTTGATATTGCCGGAACCAGGGCCGCCGCACTCGGGGATGTAGCAGGAAACGTCGACGAATTCACATTTCGTGTTGCATGAGGGGCAAATCTCGGGGGGAGATGAGACATCCACAGTGTTTCCGCAGTTGTTGCATTTCCAGATAGCCATGTTCTTGCTCTCCTTTTTTTAGTCCGGCTGGATGCCGCGTTCAGCTGAAAAGCGGATGAAGTTATTTTTAGAAGAATGGATCAAGTTATGAGTTGAAGTTAATTTAGAATGATTCTAAACTAAAGTCAAGCTTCAAAGAGGTGCGACGATGAGAGGGTATGGAGAGAGGTCAAAAAACATGCAAAGGGCTCTTAAGGCGGCCGGCTGCCGTATTTCTTCACAGAGAAGGGCTATAATCGACCATCTCTCATCAGCGACATCGCATCCGAGCGCGAGGCAGATTTTCCACGAGGTGAGAAAGAATCATCCCGACCTCAGCCTGGCTACGGTTTACAATACTCTGGGCGTGCTAACGAAGTTGGGCCAGATAAAGGTCATGCAGTTCGATGGTGTCGATAATCGCTACGAGCCCAATATGGAACCGCACATAAATCTGATCTGCACCTCATGTGGAAGCATCGATGATCTAAGGCAAAGCGTCGCGGTTCGAGTGGAGAGGATCAGGGAGGAAGCCGGTTTCGTGGTGCTGGACAGCCGGCTTGAGTACTACGGCCTTTGCGCGGCTTGCAAATCCGGAAATCCTGTGAAAGAATAGCCGTACGAATTTTGTTGGGGGGAATATTGTGAAGAATATCCTGGCTCTCTATGGGAGTCCTCGAAAACGCGGCAATACGTCGGCTTTGCTCGCACAGGCCGTAAGAGGTGCAACTGACGGGGGGGCTACAGTCGAAGAGATATTCCTGCGGGATCTTTCGATCTCGCCTTGCCTGGAGCTCTACGCGTGCCGGGAAACGGGCCGCTGCAGCATGCATGACGATTTCGACCTGCTAAGGGAGAAGCTCTTCTCCTGTGATGCCCTCATGCTGGCATCGCCGATCTTTTTTTACACCGTAAGCTCCCATACCAAGGTCTTCATGGATCGCTGCCAGGAGTTCTGGTCAAGGAAGTATTTGATCGACAAAGCCCCCTTTGGCCTGCGCGAGCCTGCCCGCAAAGCCCTGTTCGTATCCGTCGGGGCAACTCGCGGGAGCAAGCTGTTCGACGGGGTCCTTTTGACGATGAAATATTTTTTGGACACCCTGGACATGGAGCTTTGGGGAAGCCTTTTATACAAGGGCCTCGATGGGCACTCCGACATCCTGGAGCATCCAGGCTACCTCGATGAGGCCTACAGGACCGGGGTAAAACTGGCCGGTGTTATCTGATACCAGGTTGCGTTAAAGATCGGGCGGGGATAAACCCCGCCCCTACGCGGGAGAAAGCCTCATGTCCTCTTTATTTTCTGTTCACAAATTCTTTTAATTCTTCGATCACCTGCGCGAACAAGTTTTCGGAAAACCTCAGACCCGCGGCGGCAATGAGTGAGTGCCGCCTGAAGGGATCGATTTCGAAGTTCCAGGGTCGCAGGTTCATTTCGGCGCCTTTTTTCTTCAGGTGATCCTGGAAACTGTCCACCTCTACATTTAGCTTGTCGTATTCTTCTTTGCCGTAAATCCTGCCGTCGTACTCTCCAAAGGAGCAGTCGCCAAAGGAGAGGAAAAGCTCCCTGGCACAATGCTGCTCGCGGGCTTGCCTGGTCACTCTGAACTCGGGGCGCGAGGCAAAGAAGGGGTCGATTTGATAGAGTTCGATAAAACCGGTCTCGGGGACAAGGCTCAAGAGGTCCGCCGGACGGTCCGGGGCGCGCTGGTCGAGGAACGTTCTCAAGTACCTGCACATGAGCCCAAAGTCAGCCTCCGGGGCGGCGAGGCCGACGCTTACGATCCGCGCGTGGCCCTGCCCGAGCGGGGGCTCTCCATTTATGACCCGAACGCGATTTCCGAGCGGCTCGTCGACGTTTCTCAAATATTCGATGAACCTCTGTGCCAGAAGGTCCTTTTTCATGTAGTCGAGAGCGCCCGGACCCACCTGCAGGCTGTCCGGGTTCTGCTCGTACTCGAAGTTGCTGGCGAACACCAGGAAACTGGACCCCACGGTTTTCATGAGGTGAAAGCCCTCCTTTTCGAAACCCGACAGGAGGCTCATGGTGCGGTTCTTGAGGTTTATGTCTCGAATTACGTCGTTTTCGGTTTCTCCCCTGGAGATGGCCTTCTGCACGAGGATCTCGTGTATCCAGTGAGTCCACCAGGTGGTGGAAAGCATCAAGGTGCTGATGATTTTGAGCACTTCCCCGGGAAGATCGCTCCCATGATAGGCGAGGGGAGGTCCCAGTTCGAAATCCTCGGCTCTTACCTCCTTTAGCCTCATTGCCTTTATTCTGTCCGCTTGCCTGAAGCAGCGCAGCCAGGTGTCGAACGCATGCAAAAGCCTTATGTTGGGAACTTCGATTCCGGCGGCGAGTTTCTTTTCCATGCCGGCGCAGCTCTCCAGTTCCAGTTCCCATTCATAGTGGACGTCCAGAAGCTCCGGGTAGCCGCAGTTTTCATAAGCCGCAGCTATGAATTGTTCCTTTAGATATTCCCAGTCTACATAGAGTTTTTTCCTAAGACGCCTGTCATCCATGAAACCCGATGAGCCGGTGTGTCCGAGGATGCCTCTTTCCCCGTCCAAAAACACGTTCTTACCGATAAATGAAGACACTACGCTTTCGGGGTTGAGGATGGCGCCTTCTTCCCCGGAGAGGATCAGAGGGTTGCCATGAACGTCGAGAGTCTTTATGAGGTAGGGTTTTCCGTAGGCTACCGCCGACACAGCTTCATGAGAGGTCGTGTGGCCGTCGACCCTCACTATGCCGCGCACCCGCGGGTGATTGACCGCGAGGTCGCCTTTACCGAAAAGTTTTCTGCGAAGCAAAATGACGTCTTGCCCCTTTTCCGCGAGTTCGAGGGCTGCCTCGCTTCCGAAGACCAAAACCCCGCAGTCGGCGCAGTCGGTAACCGGTTCCCCCGAGGCGAGCACCTCGAAATCCGCAAAACCCTCCCGAAGAGCTTTTTCCGGTTGGGCCAAAGCCTGGTTTATGGCCATCGAAGCCAGCTGGATGGTGGTCTTGCCCTCGTCTATCATGTCCCACATGGCCCTTACCGTGGCGCTGCAAGTCGTTCTCATCGGGCGGCGCTGCAAAAGAAAGAGCCTGCCGGATTCGACCGTGAATTCGACGTCGATCGGGCGTTTGGCGCGATGTTCGAAAGCGTCGCGAACGAGGAGCAGCATCTCGTATACGGCCGGGTTGGACACCGCGAGGTCTTCTGCCTGGAGAAGCTCCTTTCTGAGTTTTCCGGACACGATCTTGTCGCACTGCACCCTGGGCGCCCATTCGATTATGGGGTGGTTTGCCCCGGATCTCTGCTCGCGGCTGAAAAGCACGCCGCTAAGCGATAAGTCGTCCCTGTTGCCGAAAACCATTCGTTGGACGATTGCCGCTGTGCCCATGGAATCGGGGATGGATTCGCCGGGACGCTCGCGGCTCATACGCGCCTCTACGGCCACAGGAGACATCCAGGAGCCGAAAACCGCCTCGATGACATTTTTTAGCTGTCTATGCGGGTCGGTTTCAAAACCTGGCGGGAAAACCGGGTGGACGCTTTGTCGAGAATGGATTTGAACGCGGTATGAGGGTCTTTAGACCCTCAACGGTGATTGCCCCTTCGACCCCGTAATCTTTTATGATTCGATAGAAGCTGTCGTAGGGAATATCGAGGACCACTTCCCCGTACATGCGAATGGAGGTGAGATAAGTCGTTAGAATGAAGGATTCGTCTTCGCCCGGCTTCGATCATCGAGGCCGCGACACCGTCGTTAAAACCAACGTTTAGCACCGTGGCGAGCGCGCCGGGAAGTGAAACCGGCGCTCCGCCCCTTACAGCCACCAAAAGGGGCAGGCGCGCCGCTGGTGTCGCCGAATTTTCTGCCGGTGCGCTCTTCGAGGCAGCCTAGCTCAGAGATGGCGGCCTCAAAGAGGGGATCCGGCAAGGTGTTGTGTGACCTGATTGAAAAGGCGCCAGCTCTCCGTTGTGAGTATGAACCCGTCCGGAACGGCGATTCTGTTCGTCCGTCCCGGGGAATATCTCACGAAGGTCCCTGTAATCTTCAGTAAGCTTGGCGCCTTTTGCCCCCAGAAGCTCGATGTTTCCGGGATCGGTCTTTCCGAACGGGATGATCAGGGGATTTTGCATCGTCAGGTCCTCGGCGGGCGTTGCCCGCGGTTAGAAGGCCAGGCGCGAAACCTTTAGATCTCCCTTGTGGTTTACAAGCCGTACCGCTCCGCGACAATGCGCTCGACTTCATCCTCGGTCGGCATGGTGTCCCGGTAGCCGGCCAGGTACTGGGCCCTCAACCAGCGGAAAAGGCTCACCGTCTCGTTTACCTGGATGATCTCGGGGATGATCTCGCCATCCTGCGTCTTTATATGCTGGTTGTACTGTCCAAGCATTGAAACCACGTCATAAAAAGTCGCGGCGTCGCGGCTGACGCCCTTTTTAAACGACTTGCCCCTGGTCGGGTAGAGCTTGTCCGGCTCGGGGTTGGCGGATATGTCGAGGCGCTGGAAAGGCCTTCTTACGGCAATCTGCCATTTCCTGGATTCGACCATCATGCGGGAGATCATCGGCCCGGCCCAGTCGGGGGCCTGCTGTCCCTGCGGGCAGGCGGAGAAAAATTCCACAACCGACGGGCCGTTGTAGGCGATGGCTTCCTTCAGAATCTTTATGGCATATTGGGGGTTGTCTATGCTCAGCTTGGCCGTGTAAACGTGCGATATGGACGTTGCCTGCGCCATGATGCGTCTGTGCAGCGTGGTCTTGCCCGCAAAATGGCTTCCGATGGGCGAAGTGGACCGGTCGGTTCCAAACCTCGTCGCCCCGGATTTCTGCGCCCCGGTGTTCATGTAGCCTTCGTTGTTGAAAATCACCCAGGTGATGTCGAAATTTTCGCCCAGGGCATAGTTGAACGGACCGTTTCCGATGTCGTATATGGCCCCGTCCCCGGCGAAGACGATGATTTTGGTCAGCACGTCCTTAAACCCGTTGTTGTATGCCTGGTCAAGGCTGAACTTGGCGCCCAGCGCCGCCGCCGAAGCCGTGCCAAAACCGTAGTGCCCCGCCTGGTAGACCCGGGAATTGAACGGGTTGGTCATCTCCGATACCTGGTTGCACCCGGTCGCGTTCACGCAATAGATATTGAAACCGTGATCGAGCATGTGCTCGATTTCGTCCCTGTGCTTGTTGGAAAGCACCTTGATGCCCTGGTAGAACGTGGCGATACCCTGAGGGTGGTTTCGAAGAGACTCGGCCGCAAAAAAGGTAAGCAGGCTGATCGCCCCCTCGCCGCAGCCCGGGCAAAGGGTGTGCCTTCCCGGATAGATCTTGGAGAAGACAAAGAGAACCTGCTGCATGAGGGGCAATGTGTCCACGTAAGGGGCGGCGTCATAGGTCTTGTCGAACTCCCTGCATGCTTCAGGGAGAAAATCGGTCTCCTTTACCTCCGTTTTGGCCACCATTTTAAGGGCGTTGGTGGGGCAGACCTGCTCGCAGACGCCGCACCCCTTGCAAGCTTCCGGGATCACGTTGATGTTTATGGCGAATCGCTCCCAGGGCAATCCCCCCGGGGCTTTCTTGATCGATTTGAAATACCTGGCCGCCTCTTCGGGTATGGGCCGGTCGGTGATAGTCGAGTAGAGCGCCGAATCGGGGCAGGAGGCGGTGCAAGTGCCGCACATGGTGCATTTGGACGCATCGTATACGGGAAGTTGTGATCCCGATGAAGCTCATGTCCCGATACTTGCTGGTGCCGCCGGGCACGACGGGCAGAAAGTGGTCCCACGGGACCTTCTTGCCTTCGGATATCGGCTTTACCATCTCGTTGTAGAAGAAGCTCTCATAATCGTCCCACAGGTTGGGAGGCTTTATCGTCCCCAGTTCGTCCTTTTCGGTGAGTTCGGCATGAAGGCCGGCGGAACCGGGTCCGTGGCCGAAGTCTTCGGGAAGCGGAAGCACAAACGGATCGCACTGGGCGGCGTCGGGATCCGAAAGCCTGGGCGATGCAGGCAGCGGCCGGATCGGCAGCCATCGATGCCCCGTAGCGCAGAAGCGCCAGGTTGGATTCGATGATCTCCTGGCCCTTCTTTTTCCCGAGTCTTTCCACTCAAAATCTTTCCCACGCGCTCTTCGAAGTCCTTTTCCCCGATGATTCCCCTCTGGCTTGTTGATGAGCCCGAGGATGGCGGTGCCGGGCAGGTTGCGGTTGAGATGCTTTAAGGAGGCCGCGGTGGCATCTATCGCCACGAGGCGGATGTGCTCTTTTCGGCAATGATGTCCTGGATTTCCTGGGGGAAGCGATGCGAGAAGCTCCTCCGCCGACCGGGGGGTGTTGACGATAAAAAGACCCTTTTCCTTGATCCCGCCCACATATTCCCGAAGTATCTGCCCGAGGAGAAATTTTTCGTTAAAAAACGCGAGCACGTCTCGCTCGGTCAGCTCGGAGCTGTTGCGTATCGGGTAGTCGCTTATCCGAAGGTTCATGAACACGGCGCCGCCCTTCCTCGCCGCTCCGTAGCGCGCCCCGGACTGGACGTATTTGCGCTGCGTCGCCGCAGTCTTCGGAATAGATGTATGCCGCTGTCTCGAGGGCTGTCTTTACGCCTTCGGCGCCAATGCCTATGAAGGTCATCCCGACTTCGCGTTCCACGTAGCCGGGAAGCGGTTGAGGCGTAAGCGTGTAGGGCCCCTCGACGCCCACGAAAAAGTCGCGCACGATTCTGTCGCCGCGTCTTTCAAGGGTTGCGTGCATGTTCTCGATCACCGCGCCGACGTCGTACTTGTTGAAATCCTTGCTCCCAAGGCCGTAGACGCCGTGGAGCAGGGTCGGCATGTAGTCTCTACTGTAGATGTGGTGCTCGGGCCTGCCTTCGCGGCCGGCGCGCATCGAAACCTGAAGGGCCGCCTCGACGTCGCCCAAGAAGAAGCTGATTGTGCGCATTGCCGCTTCGTTCGAGCACGGTCACCGCCTTCGCGTTTCGAAACCGTAGGCTATTTCCTCGTAGCAGGGGGGAGCGAAAAGCACCGGGCGAACGACGCCCACTTTCCATCCCCTCTCATTGCGGTAGTAGTCGACCACGTCTTTTACCACGCCCGCCCCGGACCCCATGATGACGATCACCATCTCGGCGTCTTCGGTGCGGTAGTTTTCAACGATCTTGAGGTTTGTGCCGAGGAGCTTGTTCATGGCGTTCATGGCCGCGGTATACGCACGTTTCAGGAACCTGTAGGCGAAGTCCTGCGAGATCTGGCCCTCCATGGTGAGATCGGCGTCGGTGAAGGTCCCCACCAGGGTGGACTGACCGAATCTTGGCTGGTAGAGACGGTTGGGGAAGCCGACAAAATAGCGCAGGAACTCATCGGAGAGTTCACTTATATTTTCTATGGCATGGCTCTTTATGAAACCATCGCCTATGACCATGCAGGGAAGCATTACCTGGCGCAGTTCCGCGACCTTGAAGGCCACGGGCAGCAAATCGTGGAGTTCCTGGTTGTCGCAGGAGACCAGTTGCGCCCAACCGGCGTTTCTCACCCCGTAAAAATCGGTATGTCCGCAATGAATGCTCAAAGAGCCCTTTGTTGACCTCCCTTGCCATGATGCTCATGACCACGGGAAGCCTCTTGCCCGCGACCGAGAACAGGTTCTTGGTCTTTAGCACCAGCCCCTGGGAGGAGGAGTTATCGACGTAGCGCCCCCCCTGGCTGGCCATGGCTTCAACGGCGGCGATGGCCGAAAGCTCGTCGCTTGGCTGAAAATACATCAGATCGTGGTCCGAACAGATTTTTCACCCCGTTGGAAGCAGCTTTGGCGAATTCCTCGGCGACGGGCGTCGAAGGAGTGATCGGATATCCGCACAGCCCGTCCACCAGGCGTGTCAGAACGGAAAGCACGGCGTGATTTCCGTCCATGATCAGCTCTTTTCGCTTTCTCATGGCTGCAAGCTGGTCGGAGGGAATAGATGCGGGATCGAATTCAAACAGGGCTTTGGCGTCAAACCTTTCCCATTCTTTGTTCCAATCCAACTGGACACTGCTTTTCCTGTTTCGTTGCAGTTGGTAATAAGGTAGATGGTCCCGCAAAAGATCGATGCCGGTTTTCCCTTTCATCGTGGACAACTCCTGAGGAAATAAGGTTTTAGTGAGTGGGGTATATCGGAACGGGTGCGGGCGAAAAGTGCGTTCCGAAAAGAAGCGGCGGCAGATGCACCCGAGTATGGAAGTTTAACCGTAAATCCATCGTTGGAAAAGAGTTCATCGTTTTTTGCCTGTCGAAAATGCTAATTATAATCACTGGAAACTACCCGCAAAATTACGGCTACATTAAAAGAGAAGCCGAAGTCAAAGGGAAAACATTCACTTGACTGGCCGCACCCGGGGTGGTAAAACGCGCGTTAAACAGTTTAACCCAGAAGGGGGCAGCAATGGACAGGACCAAAAGCCGAATGGTAGGTGTCAGAGTCAATAAAGAGCAAGAGAGCATGCTCTCGAAGCTGCAGGAAAAATCAAAACTCACCAAATCCGAGCTTCTCTTAAAGGGGCTAGAGACCCTGGCCGAGTATTCCGATCTTGGACAGGAACACGAGACAATGCAGACCGCGCTCCAGCGGCTGGAAAAGGAAGCCGTGCACCATCTGGCGAGTCTCAAGCAGAGTCCGGCGAAAAGAGGAGGCCATTAAAGACTTTATCCGCGAGATCAGGCAGGTCGATGAGATTATCGATAAGCACGGTTGCGATTCGAGCATGCTGATCCAGATCCTGCTCGACGTTCAAAAGCAGAACCACTGGCTGTCCAAGCCGGCGCTGGTCTGGATATCCGAGCGGCTCGACGTGCCGATGACCCGGATCATGCAGATCGCATCCTTTTACACCATGTTCAGCCTCGAGCCTCAAGGCCGGCAGACCGTGCATGTTTGTACGGGTACGGCCTGTCACGTGAGGGGGGCAAACGAGCTGCTTGCCAGGACCGAGTCGGTTTTGAACCTCAAGCCGGGCCAAACCGATCCGGACATGAAGTTCACTTTGAAGACGGTCAATTGCCTGGGCTGCTGCGCGCTTGGCCCCGTAATGACGGTTGGCGGCGCCTATCATAGCGATCCGTCCGTGGCGGAATTGAAAAAACTGGTCGAAGAGCAGGAATAACTTCAGGGGATACAAAATGAAAAAACTCAAGTCCGTCGTGGAGCTTAAGCAGTTCCAGGGGGAGCTGCTGGCAGAGCGGGAAGGGATCAAAAAATCGATTGCCGTGTGCGAGGGCACCGGTTGTCATGCCTACAAGTCTTCAGCGGTTGCCGATGAATTCGAAAAGCAGATCGGACTGCGCGGTCTGGAAGGGCAGATAACAGTCAGGCGCACGGGGTGCCACGGTTTTTGCGAGCGTGGGCCGATGGCTAAGATTTTCCCGGAAAAAATCTTTTATTTCCAGGTAAAACCCGAAGATGTCGCCGAGATAGTGGATTCGACCATTGTCAACGACAAGCCTGTGGAAAGGCTTCTGTTTTTAGACGACAAAACGCGGGAAAAGATGCGCCTACCAGCACGAGATTCCCTTCTACCAGCTTCAGGAGCAGGTCGTTTTCGGAAACAATTTTCTGATCAGCCCCAGGAATATCGAAGATTACATCGCCGCGGGCGGCTATTCGGCCCTGGGTAAGGCGCTTTCGAGCATGACCCCGGTCGATGTGCTCGAAGAGATTAAAAAATCCGGTCTCAGGGGCCGCGGGGGTGGAGGATTTCCAGCGGGCGTAAAGTGGGAGACCTCCCGCAATGCCCCCGGAGAGCCCAAGTACGTCATTGTCAACGCCGACGAAGGCGACCCCGGCGCCTACATGGACAGGTCTATCCTGGAGGGAAACCCCCACAGCGTTCTGGAAGGGTTGATGCTTGGCGCTTATGCCATTGGCTCGACGGAGGGGTTTGTCTACGTGCGCCAGGAATACAGCATCGCCATAGAAAACCTGCCAATCGCCATTGCGCAGGCCAAGCAACTGGGGCTGCTGGGCGAAAACATCCTGGGAACGGGCTTTAGCTTTGACGTGATGATTCACCAGGGCGCAGGGGCGTTTGTGTCCGGCGAATCGAGCGCACTTATGAGCGCCATCGAAGGGCGGGTCGGAGAGCCCCGCCCCAAGTACATCCGTACGGCGGTAAAAGGTGTCTTCGATAAACCCAGCAACCTCAATAACGTCGAAACCTGGGCCAACATCCCGCTCATTATCAACAACGGCGCCGACTGGTTCCGGTCGCTTGGCACCGAAGGCAGCAAGGGCACAAAGATTTTCTCCCTCGTAGGCAAGGTCAAGTACACCGGGCTGGTCGAGGTCCCGATGGGTGTGTCGCTTCGCCAGATCGTCTTCGATATCGGGGGCGGCATCCGAAACGACCGCAAGTTCAAGGCCGTCCAGACCGGCGGCCCGTCAGGGGGCTGCATTCCGGAACAGTACATGGATCTTCCGGTCGATTTCGACGAACTGAGCAAGGTCGGCTCCATGATGGGTTCGGGCGGCATGATCGTTATGGACGAAGACACCTGCATGGTGGACGTCGCGAGGTACTTCACGAATTTTCTTGCCGATGAATCCTGCGGCAAATGCGTGCCTTGCCGCGAGGGACTGCGGCAGATGAAACGCATTATGACCAACATCACCGAGGGGAGGGGCACCGAAGAAGATTTGAGCACCCTCGAGGAACTCGGCGCGTTTATGAAAGACGCTTCGCTTTGCGCCCTCGGGCAGACGGCGGCAAACCCCGTGCTCAGCACCCTAAGGTTTTTCCGGGACGAGTACGAGGCGCACGTGCGTCGACAAGAAATGCCCGGCCCGGGTCTGCCGCGATCTGATCGTGTTCCACATCGACCCGCTCAAGTGCTCCGCCTGCGGAATGTGCCGCAAACAGTGCCCGACCGGTGCGATCTCCGGAGACAAGAAAATCGTCCATATCATAGACCAGGAAAAATGTATCAAATGCGGGGCCTGTTTCCAGGTCTGTCCTGAGCGCTTTAGCGCCGTGACAAGGCTGCCCGGCGGGCCGGCGCCGGCCTCTGTGCCCTATGGGACCGCCGCTGTGCAGAAAGCAAAGGGGGAGAGCAAATGAAAACCGTTACCCTTAAAATAAACGGACAGGAAGTCAGTGCCGAGCCAGGCACGACCGTTCTCGAGGCGGCAAGGTCGATAGGTGTCGATATCCCGACCTTGTGCGCCTACGACGAATTGGAGCCCGCCGGTGTATGCCGGTTATGCATGGTCGAAATCACCCAGGGAAAGAAAAGCCGGCTGGTTACTTCGTGCGTGTACCCCGTGGAAAACGGCCTCGAGGTCCAAACCGAGACGGACAAGGTAAACCAGATGAGGAGAATGCTGATCGAACTGCTGATGCCGGTTGCCCCCTCGGGTCCGATCAGCGCCCTGGCGAAGCGCTACGGTGTGGAAAAGTCGCGCTTTAAGCTCGATGAGCCTGATGAGGAGCCTACGAACTGCAGCCTGTGCGGCCTGTGTGTGCGGTATTGTGAGCAGGTCGTGGGAGAAAACGCGGTGGGATTTCATGGCAGGGGAGTCAACCGCAAGGTTGCGCTCATGCCCGATAAAGGCGATGAGTGCGCTTTTTGCCGCAAGTGTTACAGCATCTGTAATTCAGGTCGTTTTGTGGAAATAGCCGAAGTCTTCCCCGATCAACCCTAGCGGCTGGGCCGCGGCGAGTGTGCCACGCCCCCCCGCAGGGTTCGGATTGGGGGGCGGGGCTGCACCGCGCCAAGGTTTAAGAACGTCGAGATCGGAAAATCTGAGCATATTCAGGCCGAGATTGACCCTGTACGCATCTCTGATATCGTCTTTGGCCCTGCCTTTGGCTGAGTTTAAAATCCCCCCTGCCCCCCTTTAGAAAAGGGGGGGAAATTTGGGGCCCCCTTTAGAAAAGGGGGAAATTAAATCCCTTCTTGCCCCGGGAATTTGAATTGGTGTGAGTTCTAAGGCCTGATATGAACGAGAGTTCCGATAGAGGCTACTTTGAAAAGCTCTCTCATATCGCTGTTGTAGAGTTCGACGTCGCCGTGTGCCCCGTTATCCCGCGAACCGTCGGCGTGAATGCGGACTTGCCCGCCAAGCTTGGTATCCCAGGGAGGCGCAGCCTTCGACGCTGTGGCCAGGGCTATTTGTTTGAACTGTAGAGGAGAAATGACGCCGGAAAAAAGGGCGCGTTCCGCGTGGCTTTTATCCGGGTAATCGATGATGAGCGCCTTGCTTATCCGCTCTCCGGGAGTCTTTCCGCAAATGTAGAAGTCGCCTTCCGGGGTGCGCCCGTCCGCAGCGGTTTGCTTGTCTCCCACCGGGTCGACTCCGAGGGTAATCGGGTAGTCGCGGACCACCACGTTGGACTGCACCACGTAGAGCCGCCGTTTCTCTTTGTAGATATAGATTTCGGGGCTCATGACGTCGGATAGCAGTGTTAGATAATCGACCCTTACGGGTTCTTGCTCCGGTTCAGCCGGCCGATAAGCCGAGGGTTTGTCGATTCGCTGTTTCGCGTTGGATCGGGAGGAATCGAGCGCCGCATCCGGCCTTTGAACGGAGCACCCCGAAATCACGGATACGATCAGGTAGAGGAAGATAAGCCTCACCGGCAAAAAATCTCCCCGCATTTAGCTGCCCCCCCTCCGCTATCCATACCACGCCGATCGACTAGACAAGAAGCGATTTTACACAGCCCCGAGAATTGGGGCAAGCTTAAAATCAATCTCACTACGATTTGGCGTAAGGGGTTGAAGGTTCTACTATTTTAGGGCTGATGAAGATCAGCAGCTCATTTTTCTTGTCGTCGGTCGACTCGCTTTTGAAAAGATGACCCAGGATCGGTATCGAGCTGAGCCCGGGCGTGGACGAATTCGTGTAACTTGACTGGTTGTTTATGACGCCGCCGATTACGACGACATTTCCGTCGCTAACGAGCAGTTCGGTTTGGATCTTTCTTGTATCGATGCCCGGTTCGGTGCTGGTCCCGACGTTGTAGGTGGTCGTTGAGACAGTGTCCTGCTTGGCGTTTATCAGAAGTCTCACCTTCCGGTCAGGGGTAATGTGGGGCGTAACCTGGAGTTCCAGCACGGCGTCCTTGAAAGCCGTGGAAGACACGGTGGAATTTACGCCGTTGACCTCGAGGTATGGCACCTCCTCGCCCTGGGTGACAGTGGCCTTGACGTTGTCGAGAGTAAGCACGCGCGGCGCGGCCACTATTCTTGCCAGGGAAAGAGTCTGGAGCGCCTGTATTTGGAGATCCACACTTACCAACGTTTTACCTACCAGCTGGCTGATTATTGCACCGAATTGCGTGGCGGCACTCGGCCCGTTGACGAAAAAGTTCTGGCTGACCGGCTGCGGGGGGAGCGCATGGGCCGTCGATATGGAGAGGTTGGCTCCAAGTTCCCTGGTGGCCTCGCTGGTGAGCGTTACGATTCGAGCTTCGATAAGCACCTGGGGGGTTGGGCGGTCAAGCCTTTGGAGCAGGCTTCTGGCGTTGGCGATCCTCAACGGGTAATCCGTGTAAATGATAAGGCTGGTTCGCTTGTCAACGGAGACTTTCCCACGGGAGCTCTTGGCACTGGCTATTTTGGCGGCCAAATCGGCCGGGGCGCCGAAATTTACGGGAAAATACACCGTTGTAAGCTCTCCTTCGTCCTTGCTCGTCTCGGCAAGTTTTTGCCTCGCCTTTATCGCATCGACCTTCTGGAGGTATTCCTGGCGCAGCTTTGTCTGTTTGGCTATGACTATGACATTGCCGTTTTGCTCCTTGCCCAGGTCGTTCATGGAAAGCACCATGTCGAGCACCTGGTCCCAGGGGACGTCCTTGACTTTAAGGGTCACCTTGCCCGCCACGTCAGGGTCAACGACGATATTTGTCGAGGTGAGTTGGGAAATGAGCCGCAAGACGTTCCTGATGTCAGCATCCATCAGGTCCAGGCTGATCTTTTTGCCTGCGTATTGTTTTTGCGCACCCGGAGTCCCGCCATCCCCGGCCATGCCTTCGGGGGTGGTCTGCAGCCCCATAAGCCTTGCCGACCCCGAACCCGGGGCTTCCTGGGATCGTGCCGCCGTCGAGAGCAGAAAGCTGCCGAGCAGAAGCACCAGTCCCATAATGAAAGGAAAAGTGGAGGTCGAAATATTTGCCTGCCTTCGCATGCTTTCCCCCTGATGAACCATCTCAGTTCGATAATTTCCGGTTAATGAATTTGGAAACGCAACAACCGACAGACTATCCCGAACCATTTATCGTCTCCTTTTCGGGGCGGTCTTGTTATTTACTATGGGTTTTGTCAAAAACCGATAGGTGTCGATCTCGCAGGTCACTTGAAGCAGCGGAGTCTGAATCTTGCTTTGCCGGACCAGCTTGAGCGACTGGACTTTCAGGATTCTATCGAGCTTTGAGACCCTGTCGAGAAAAACCCCAAGATCGTCGAATGTCCCGACAAGATCGAGCCTGACGGGAATAGTGGCATAGAACTCATGGGGCACCTCGGGTTCGGGTTGAAAGAGGATATTTTCAAGCCCTACGAATGCGCCAAGCCTCGAAACGCTTTCCAAAAGCCCGGGGATTTCTTTCTGGTCGGGAAGCAGCATGAGGAGTTTTTGGAGTTCCTCCTTGGATTGGGCGATCTCTTTGGTTATGAGCTTGACCTTCACCTCGGAGGCCTTGAGAGTTGCCAGCGTTTTCCGCTGGGACGCTATTTGGCTGTCGAGGCTCGAAATAGTGTCCAACTGGTTCTGGAATACCAGAAAGTAGAAGGCGCCGCCCATCACCAAAAAGGTGAATGCGAAAACCATCACCCTCTGGGAAACCGGCAGACTCGAGAGCTTTTCCTGTAATTGAGCAAGAATGTTTTTCATGGCGGCTACATCTTCGACTTTTTATGAATTTCGGAATATGTGTGAAAACGATAAGCCAATTGAAACTTTCTCAGTTTCATATCCTTTACTTCCAGCTGCCTGGAAACGACGAGGTTGGTGCTCCCGACTTCGATGTATGGTGAAGACTGGAGGTTGCGCATGAATTCAACAATGGCTTCATTGCTGTCGGCAATACCTTCGAGGGTAACAGCATTGCCGATCTGGGACAAACTGTCGAACCATATTTTCCCCTCCGGCACCTTTATTGACAAAAGGGCCAGCATTCGGACCACCGCGTCGCGATCTCCCTGAAGCTTTGTTATGATCCCGCGTTTTGTGTCTATCAGGTTCTTTGCTTCCTGAAGGCGCTTTAGCTCCACCTGAAACACCTGGTACTTTTTCACCTGCCTTTGGATTACGGCGAGTTTTGCCTGGCGGCTGGAAATCGAATTGTCGTAGGAAAACCACAGATACCCGATGACGGCCATGCCCAGAGCAATGCTGAGCAGGTATAGGGAGGCGATTTGAGTTGTGCCTCCACTTCGCTTCTGGATTTTTACTGGAAGCAGGTTTATCTGGATCATTTTTCTCTGCTCTTTCTTAAAGCCAGTCCAAATGAAATAGCCATTTGTGGACCTAAATAATCTATGTAAGCCGGGTCGAACTGTTTTGCGTCGTGCTGAACGCTGGAGAGGGGGTTGTAGAGCTCCACCGGAATTTTGAGCTGTTCTTGCAGAACTTTGTCAAGGCCCGGAATCTGGCAGGAGCCTCCGGTCAGGTAAACAGAGCCGATCTTGTCATCGGGGAAATTATGGTAATAGAAGTCGAGCGCCCTATGGCATTGCGCAACCCATCCGTTTACCGTGGATATGAAGATCTCTTCGAGGTCCTTCATCGGATACTTGTGCTCGGACTGGCCCAGCTTTACCGATTCGGCTTCTTCGAAGCCGATGTTGAAAGAGTCCTTTATGGCCTCGGTGAGTTGGTTTCCACCAACGGAGATGCTTCTGGTAAAGATGGGTATGCCCTTATGTGCAATGTTGAGGAGCGACTTGTTGGCGCCAAGGTCGAGCAGGGCGACTTTTTCATCCCCAAACCCGCGAGTCACCTCAAAGGCATTGCTAAGAGCGAAAAAGTCCACGTCGATGATAAGCGGGTCGAGTCCGGCGAGTTTGAGCAGATTATTGAAATCGGCAACCGATTCCTTTTTGGCCGCCACCAGCATGACATCCATGAAATTAGCGCGGTTTTTAGAAACGTCGATCACCTGGTAGTCGACATCGACTTCATCGATGTTGTACGGGATGTATTGGCCGAGTTCGGATTGCATCCTTGCCGCCAGTTCATCCTCTGTCATGGTGGGAAGTTCTATTTTTTTGATCATCACATCGTAGCCGGATATTGAGACGGCAACCAATTTGCTCTTGACCTTGAGATGGCTTGTGAGCGAGCGGATTGTATCGGCGACGACCTCAGGTTTTGCCAGCCGGCCTTCGACGAAGGACTCATGCGGCAGGGGCGCAACCCCTATGCTTACCAGTTTCATGGTGTCGCCGCCGCTGCTTAGCTGCAGGAGCTTGACGCTGTGCGAGCCAATGTCGAGGCCGACGAGGTTTTGCGATTTCGAGAATAATGAAATCATTTCAAAGATTTTCCCCGGTTGTTTTCGTTTGTCCAGCGCGCTCTGGAATGTTGTCCTTGAAAAGGACCGAGAATGGGACCATAATAATGTGTTGAAATATTAATTACATCTAAGGAGTTCGAGTTGAATAGAGCCGCAAATACAGTGGGCGATGGAAGCGGGCAGAAATCTCTTACGCGCGAGTATACCGAAGTTTTAGTCATTGCCGTACTCCTCGCTCTTTTCATTCGCGTTTTCGTCGTTCAGGCCTTCAAAATCCCCTCGGGCTCCATGGAGCCGACTCTGCTCGTCGGGGACCATATCCTTGTAAACAAATTCGTCTACGGTATAAGGGTTCCCATTGCAAACAATGTGATCGTCCCCGTCAAATCCCCCAAACAGTTTGACATAATCGTCTTCCAATATCCAAGGGATCGTTCCGTTGATTACATCAAAAGAGTAATCGGGTTGCCCCTTCAAAAAATTCAAATTGTCGACAAAAAAATCTATGTAAATGACAAGCTCCTAAAAGACCCCTACGGCTACTACAGCGATCCGCGCATCGTTCCGGGCCCCAGGGACAATTTCGGCCCGGTAGTCGTTCCGGCCGATCACTATTTCGCTATGGGCGACAACCGTGACAACAGCAGCGACAGCCGTTTCTGGGGCTTTGTTCCCAGCAGGGACCTGGTCGGGGAGGCCTTTGTCATCTACTGGTCCTGGAGGGACAACGGCTCGCTGACAATGAATTCCTCCTCAAGTGTTGTCCGTTGGGACAGGTTCGGGAAGGTGCTCCTCCACGGATAGCCGCTCCCCCGGGGGTTTCTATTCGGGATAGAGCATGAGCTGTTGACGCATTTCCCCGTATTTGCCAAGACCCTGCTCCCAACCGGACTCGATATCGGCGATGCTGTGCCCCTGTTCGACCTTTCGCCTTATTGCCCGGCTTCCTATCAAAATGTCTATGGGCAGCTTTTCCATTTCGTATTCATAAGGGGGATCGAGCCATTTGAAGCTGTCCGGATGCGTCATGAACAGGGCGCGAAGAAGAGCGATCCCCAGCCTGTAAGGTTTAAACGTGTCCCTGTCCGTTACGTGGATTTGAAATCCAAAGCACGGCTGCCCCATGTACTTGTCGAAGGCCGGTTCGAAAGTAACGGGCCGAAGAGTTGCCCCTTCCAGATCGGGCACGAGCTGGGCAAGAAGCTTCTCCCTGTCGAGGAAAGGGGCCCCGAAGAGCTGGAACGGCATTGTCGTGCCCCGGCCTTCGCTGATATTGGTTCCTTCCAGGAGCACCATGCCGGGGTAGAGTAGAGCCGTTAGCGAGGTCGGCATATTGGGGGAGGGATAAACCCAGTCAATGCCCAGCTGGTCGAAACGGCTGCCTCTTTTCCAACCCCTCATCGGAACAACCTCCAGATCGCAATCGACCTTTGCCGCTGCGCGGGCAAAGCGCCCAAATTCTCCCGCTGTCAATCCGTGCCTCATCGGAACCGGGTATCTTCCCACAAAGGAGCGAAACTCCGGTTCGACCACATTTCCTTCAATTTCCGTACCATTTATCGGGTTTGGCCTGTCGAGGATCACAACCGTCTTGCCTGCCCGCGCGCAAGCTTCGATACAGAGGCCTATCGTGGTGGTATAGGTATAGACCCGCGTGCCCACGTCCTGCAAGTCGATCAGCAGCACATCTATTGATTCAAGCGGTTCCGGCGGCCGGTTCGCGGCTGTGCGAATAAAGGCTTACGACCGGCAGGCCGCTTTCGGGGTCGCGGAAATCGCCCGACTCGATCATGTTGGCTTGTTTTTCAGAATAGAATCCATGCTGTGGGGAGAAGATACATTTCAGGTTTCCCCCGGCCTGTAAAATCAATTTTTTGACGCTTTTAAGCGATTTGTTGACAGAAGCCTGGTTGGCCAAAAGCCCCAGCCTCGCGGAGCGAAACCACCGTGGGGGCGACTCGAGCAAGGCGTCGCATCCCAGGCAAAAATCTCCCTTGTCCGCGGTCTTTATTGGGCAGCTCATCTTGTGTCGATTCCTCAGTCAGGTTTTGTGAATTCTTGCGAGTATCGTTATCTCTATAACGGAATAGCAACTGCGACACAATCAAATTACAAATCCGTTATCAAGTTTTTACGCGGAAAGTCTCACCACGCTGATCAATTCGATCTATCATCTCGATCAATCATCTTGACCCGGGGGCTATTATTTTCGAAAATCCCGGTGGAGTTGCAAACGATTCAGGAAAGGATTCATTACCGAATGTCCCTGCCGTTTTCACTTATTGAGGCCATAGTCGGCCGCGAAAATCTTTTGAGATCGCCCGAAGAGATTTACTGCTACAGCTTCGATGCGAGCAAAATGCGCTCGGCCCCCGAAGCGGTCGCATTCCCGGCGGATGCGGCCGAGATTTCGGCGCTGGTAAAACTGGCCAATGAGCATCTTTTTGCCGTCTACCCGAGAGGATCGGGGTCGGGAATGGTTGGCGCATGCCTTCCCCGACGGCGGACTGGCGATAGTTACAAACCGGCTGAAGAGAATAATTGAAATAGACGTCGGACAACATGACGGCGATAGTCGAGCCGGGAGTAATCACCGGAGAGTTTCAGAAGGCCGTTGCGAAACACGGGCTGTTTTATCCCCCGGACCCCGCGAGTCTTGCCTTTTCGAGCATGGGGGGAAACGTGGCGATGTGTTCGGGTGGACCGAGGGCCGTCAAATACGGTGTTACCAGGGACTATCTGCTGGGGCTCGAGATGGTGCTGCCAACAGGGGAGGTCGTAAGAACCGGCACGCGCACCATAAAAGGGGTGGTCGGCTATGACATGACCCGCCTCATGGCAGGCTCCGAGGGGACGCTCGGGATTTTCACAAAGATAGTGGTCCGGCTGATTCCCGCGCCGCAGTCCGTACGAACGCTTACCACGGTGTTTTCCAGCCTCGACCGGGCAATAGATGCGATTTGTGCGATCCTCAAGGCGCGAATCATCCCGTCCACCATAGAGCTTATGGACCAGGCGACGATCGGAGCCATCGAAAACCACCTTCGGATGGGGCTTCCGGTAGAAGCCGAGGCGATGGTGCTAATCGAAGTCGACGGGCCCGACATCGTCCTGGACGGCGAAGTTTCCCGAATCGAGGAGATCTGCCGGAAGGCCGGTGCGACACATACCGAAACTGCGAAGTCCAAAGAGGAAAGAGAGCGCCTCTGGCTCGCGCGCAGGTCTATTTCGCCGGCATTGGGGCGTATAAGGCCGGGGAAAATGAACGAGGACGTAACGGTCCCCCGCACCAGGATCCCCGAGCTTGTCCGGTCCATCCGCTTGCTTGCCAAAAAGCACGATCTTACGATTGTCTGTTTTGGCCATGCCGGAGACGGCAATATTCACACGAACATCATGCTCGACAGGAAGGACGAAAACGAGAGAGGGAGGGCCGCAAAAGCGGTCGAGGAGCTTTTTGCCATAGTCCTTGGGCTTGGCGGCACGATTTCCGGCGAGCATGGGGTCGGGATAGCCAAATCCCCGTTTATCGAGCAGGAGGTGGGGGCGGAGGGGCTCGAAGCCATGCGGAGGATAAAAAAAGCGCTCGACCCGCTAAATATCATGAACCCCGGGAAGATGTTCGTTTCCGACCGCAGGTTTTTGGATGGGGATTTTACCTGAGGTCGATGTCTCTACGTCGAACCGCAAAAGCTAATGTCACGCAGAGGCGCAGAGGCGCAGAGAAAAGCGCAATCGCGTGGATATTCAAAACGAAGTGGTTCGTACTCTACGCGCGGCGAGAGCGGATCGAGGATCAAAGTTTGTGCGAAGCCATCGAGCGCGGCATTATAGACGCTGATTTGGGCGGTCGGAATCAGCGGAATAAGCAATCAAGCAACTAGTTGCCCGTCATGATCTCACCATAGTTTGTTTTGGCCATACCTCTACTTGGCGGGTTCGGCCATAAGCGGGCAAAGTGCTGGAAATCAAGATTTTTGACAGAGGGGGAATCTATCCGGCATTCGGGGAAGGATAATAGGGCTTGCCCTTTTGCAAGGCTCTTATGGCGTGGTCGAGGACAGGATTTTGGCCTTTTACTTTGTGAACGAGCCTCTTTCCAACTTCCTTTACGGCTACTTGCACGGAATTCAGGCGGGAGTTGTCATAGGCAATAATTTTATCCGCCTGTTGGCCGAACCATATCAGGTTTGCATGTGATCGTTTGTAGCGATCTAATGCTTTTTGTGCGTCCACGTCGTGGCCGCCCTCCGCAACGCGGATTTCGATACGATCAAGTATCAATTCAGGCGGATAGACGGATACGAAAATCAAGCCGATATTGTAACCGCGCGCCTTGGCCTCGATGACGTCATCCCGGTATTTTGCAGAGGAAAGCACGGTTTCAACGAAGATAACGGGCTTGTCTTCAGCGATGCACCGTACAAGCGCGGCGTCAATTTCTTGTGCTGCTTGCAGGTTTAATTCCAGTAGCGGCTTATCGGGAAATTGTTTTCTAAGTTCGGCCGTTGTTTCGTCGGCATTCAATTTGATGATTTCAGAATCCGAGGAACCAGACGCTTGAAAGGCGGCTATCAGCTTCGCCGTGTGGGTGGATTTTCCCGCTCCGTTAGGGCCTGCAACGATCCATAGCCATTTTGACATTCAGACCCCGATTTATCATCCATTCGTTTTTTCAGACTTGAAAACAACACGGCCATCAGGCTTTTTTACAGCCCGCTTGCCGTCAACAGCGAACGGGGAATCCAGCCCCTTGAGCCGTTGCCGCTCTAAAACTTCCTCTATAGCCTCGTTAAAAGACTTTTCAGAGAGCGCGGTAAACTCTGGCCCAAACGGGTCAGTATCGGGAACCTTGGTTTTAGCGGCTTGAACTTTTTTCATGGTATCCTCCTGTGCGGACAGTTCCTATTGTCGCGCTTCGGAAGGCCGACTGCAAGTATTGTGTTAACTAAAAATTTAATAATCCGGTTTCGGTTTTTGTCACCCTCCATTTTGAAACTAATTCCTTAAGTTTCCTTTAATGAGGCCCAAAAAATTCAGCGCCAACAGTTCTCGAACTGCGCCGGATGGTCGCCGCGGCGGAGTCGGTGGGGGTGAGCGGGCAGGGCACGTCCGGCCAGTTCGCCGTAATTGCGGATCGCAAACCTGGCGGTGCGCAGGTTGAGCGCCGTTTTTTCCCTAGGCCCAAGGCCGCACGGGAAACGCGTTCCGTGCCGGCAGGCGCAAAATATCTGATTGGAGTTTAGACATCGGCACGGCAAGCCTTCTCAATCTGCTCGGCCAGCTTCCGCGCTCTCAGGTCGCGTTCGACGCGCAAGCTCCGGGTGATGGCAAGGGCGTCCTCCCAGTGAAGTTAGTCAATTTTTCGAGTTCGCATCTGGTCGGGTGTTTGCGGTCGCCGTTTTTCAAAAAACAGACTCGCGTCATTCATTGACTTTGGCAACCTTCGGCGTCAATCGTTCGACAACAATCCCGGAGGCCCGCTTGCGTATCTGTGCAAGGTCATAATTCATCTGCATCCGAAGCCACGTATCCGCCGTGCCGCCAAACGCTTTTTCAAAGCGGATCGCCATTTCCGGCGTGATGCTGCTACGCGCGGCAATGACGTTGTGAAGCTGCTGGCGCGTAACGCCCAGCCCCCTGGCGGCTTCCGCGACGCTTAAGCCGAGGTCGTCGAGGCAAGCCTTCACAAGCTCGCCCGGGTGCGCAGGGTTCTTCATCTCCATGTCTTTACCTCCTTCAATGGTAATCGACAAAGTCCACGTCGAAAGCGTGCCCGCCTTCAAACCGGAAAATAATCCGCCAGTTCGCGCGGACAGTCGTCGAAAAAAAGCCTTTCAGCTCACCTCGGAGGCTGTGCAAGCGGAAAGTCGGCACGTTCATGCCTTCAATCTCCTGTGCGGCGTGCAGGGTCGAAAGAATGAGGTTTATCCGTTGCAACATGTCCGGCGGCAATTTGCTGCCGTCGTCATCCTCGAAGAACCGCCGCAGACCTTTGTGCCGAAAGGTTTTTATCATGAGGGATATTGTAAAGCGGAAATTGACATTTTACAAGAGTTGTCTGCCTGATTCCAGTGCTCGCTGCATGCGCCATTTTGTCTAATGTTTTAGGTTGTGGACAGCCCGCAAACTCGCGTCAAGCCTG
Organism: uncultured delta proteobacterium; assembly: GCA_963813125.1. Lineage (GTDB taxonomy): Bacteria > Desulfobacterota > Syntrophobacteria > Syntrophobacterales > Syntrophobacteraceae > SbD1. The sequence goes on from CAWEZA010000096.1 coordinate 101,216, forward strand.
CACCGTAAGGGACTGTAAGCCAGCACCACGTTTCGTCATGCCTTAGAAACTACGCATGCGTGTATGAACTGCCGACCGAGTTGAGTAATTTGGAGGCCCTTGCGTTGGATGACAGGTTTCAATTCTGGGTTGGCCTCAATTGAGGCCATGACACCCTTGACATAAGGATCGGTTTCCAGTGGGTCGTAGGCACCGCTTGTAGTGTATTCAAAAAATGACGGTACTGCCGCGAGACCCAAGCGGCATAGATTGTCAATGTAGGATGGCGTCATTTGTGGGTACAGGCACCCGGCCAACTGACCTAAGTGTGAGTAATTCACCAGAACATCTACTCCTCCAATCTTGCCTTCAACTTTGGTCTTAAACTGCCAACGCAGGTTGATCAATGGGAAAGGTTTTTCTTGGACAAAGAAAGCAATGAGCTTGGCTTCGTCTGATGTCAATTGTCTGATGATGTCAACAAAGGCTGGGTGAGCGCCTTCAGCTGTCGCTTTGTCCATTGCTGTAGCAAGTAGGTTTGCATATAAATCACTAAGGGCGGACTCGTGACCTGTGTAGCGCAGAGCCTCCAGTGCAGGGCCAGCAACGTTGGGATTCGGTGTGATCACGTTCTCAGGGGGAACGTTCTTCAACCTATCGGCAACTTTCGTTGAAACGAAATCTCTGATTTGACCATATCCCCATACTAGCATGCTAACCGGGGCAAGCGCGATGTGAACCGTCTTCGCAACGACATGAAGTGCCTTTCCGAGTTCCTGCGCCGCAGGCTGCAGTGCATCTTGGTACACGGGTATACTCTTAACCAAGCCTGTTACAGCGTCAACTACATCTCGAACCTTGCTCTCTTCGGCCATTAGGGATCCTCCAAACCAGACAAATGGAAAGATTTTTTAATTACTTCCGGCTGGACAATACAACAAAGTGTCTAGTTTTGCCTGTTGTTATCACTCGTTTTTTTGTTTGCTGGTAATTGTGAGGCGAAAGCGGTACGAGGCCCGTTAGAGCTGTGCGGTTGAGCCCCGGCAAGGCGCCAACGCGGAGACGGCAATATTCACAGGAACATCATGCTGGGCAGGAAGGACGAAAACAAGCGGTTAAGAGCCGGAAAAAGGTTCGATCCGCTAAATATCATGAATTCCGGGAAAATATTCGTTTCGGACCGCAGGGTTCTTGATCGGGATTTTGCCTGACAGGGTGGCGATAAGCTTAAAGAGCGAGGGGATCATGGTCTAGTCCCGGGGGTTCGAACAGATTTTTGCGCCATAGGCGCTGGCGTTTCGGGTCGCGGGCAGTCGTCTGCGGCACAGCCGCCGCGATCCGGATCCCGTGGGGGTGCGGGGGGCACATGTCCCCTCAACCCCCGCTCTTTTGCCCTTATCCTTATCTTTTGCCCTCATTCTCCACCCACTCTCAGAGTCCAGGCCAGCCGCTCATGGGGTCCACCGAGCGCACCACGTGCATTCCGGCGTCGGCGAAACCGCGGAAGGCGCGGTCGGCGGCATCCGTATAGTCTACGACTCCCGGAATTACCACCGGGGAGGTGCAGTCTTCGAGTAGATAGATTTTTCCGGCAAGCTCACGGCTTCGAATACCTTCGAGCAGATCGGCTATCGTCCAGGCCACGCAGTGGCTTTTGGCCTGCCCGGCGACAATGACCGCATCAAAACCGAGAAGCTCTTCGAGGAGCGTATCATCTCTTTTCGCCACCACTTCGCCCTGGGGTCCGTGAGTTAGTTCGGGTCCCAGCACCGAGTAGTGCTCGGAGAGGGGGCTTTCGCCCTTTATTCTGAAGTGCGGCTGCGTGTATCTGACCATGGAATGGAAAAAGAGCGTTTCTTCGACCGCGGGTACCAGGGCGTGTCCGATGCCTCCGAGCATCGCGTGGTAGGGCCAGATCGTAAGGTCGTATTTGCCGCCGCGCCTCAGGGCAGTGGTGTAATGGAGCAGGTAGCGCGCAGCATAAGCGGGGTCTATCCCGAGGTGGTTTAACACTTCGGGGTTTGGTTTCCAGCGGCCCCGCTCGATGTCTTCGCCGCTTATAAGCGAAAACGGCTCCGGGTGATCTCCCTTTTCATTTACAAGAAAGATCGAGTGAAAGATTTGCATCGCCTGGTGGGTGTCCATGGTGGGGACGATCCGGGTGATGCGGTGGAGGTTGCGGTAGATGAATTCACAAAGCCTCCGGTTGTCATCGACTGCGCCCGTTCCCGACCGGCCGGAGACAAAGAGTTCGAAGCCGGGAATGCAGAAGGTGTTCTGGACGTCTACAAGAAGCAGCGCGACGCGGCTGCTGTCAGTCGATGCCGGGGCTATGGCGTGGGAAAGGGCATAGCCGGACGCTTCCGCGGCTCTTTGCTGATAGGGTACGCGCCAGACTTCGCCCACTTTTTGCGGCTCGAAGTGAGCGGGTACGGGGAGTTCCCCGGGGTTGCGGTTAACCATCATGAACTTTCCCCCAATTCTTTTTTCCTGATCTCCCGGACCGTCTTTTTTTGAGCCGCCTCGAGCATGGGGCTTAAGCGCACCGGATAGGTCTCCGGGTTTTTTATCGATTTATACGGTTCGGCAAGCGATTCGAATTCGGACAGGAAGCGCTCCCGGACGAGTGCCAGAGGCTCGGGGGCGGCGAGACTTTTCCCGTCCCTCATCATGCATTCGAGAAGAGGTTTACCGTTTAGCGTTTCGGCGCGCAGCCCGATGGTGTCTCCGATCATTTTGTCCTGCCGGGTTTCTCTAAATACCTGTTTTTGATTCACCAGCGTTTTTTTTGCCCTGCTGAGCTTTAATACCGGGCGGCCGTCATATTCGACGAGTTTATACGCAATGTCGTTATAGGGGGCATCGGCCGAGACCCCCATCTTGGTGCCGACCCCAAAGGCATCGACTCTTGCGCCTTTTGAGAGAACCTCTTCGATCTCGAACTCGTCAAAACCCCCACTGGCAAATATAATCACTTGTTGAAGGCCCGCCTCATCGAGGATTTGCCTTACGTCTTTACTCAACTGGGCGATATCGCCGCTGTCGAGCCTCACACCTTTGAGGCTCTCACCACGCTCCATCATTTCCTTTCCGACCACGGCGGCCTTTTTAGCCCCGGAAACAGTGTCATAGGTGTCTATCAGCAACACCGTCCTTTCGGGGAAAGTCCGGGCAAAAGCCCGAAAGGCCTCGATCTCTTCATCAAAGCTCAAAACGAAGGAATGGGCCATCGTGCCGGATATGGGAATGGAGTACTCCTTTCCGGCCAGAACGTTGCTAGTCCCTCCAAAGCCTGCTATAAAACTGGCTCTTGCCACTTTCATCCCGGCATCGGTGCCCTGGGTACGCCTCAGGGAAAAATCGACCAGGTTTTTGCCGCCGGCGGCATGCACACACCTGGCGGCCTTCGATGCAATAGAGACCTGAAGGTTTACCGCATTGATGACGAAGCTTTCTATCAACTGGGCTTCGATGATGGGGGCGGTTATTTCAAGGATGGGTTCGTCTTTGAAAAAAAGACGCCCTTCAGGAATTGCAAAAAGTTCTCCCGTAAAACGCAGCTTTTCGAGATAGTCGAGGAAATCGTTTTTAAAAAGCCCGGTTGACTGAAGGTAATCGAGTTCGTCGGGGTTAAATTGGAAGCGCTCGAGAAAATCGAGCACTTCTTCGATTCCCGCGCTTACGTAATAGCCTCTGTGCGGGGCATACTTCCTGATGTAGAGACTGAAAGTGGCCGGGGCGAACATGCGGTTTTCGAAATAGCAGGCGGACATGGTGAGTCCATAGAGGTCCGCGAATAGTGCATTTCGGATTGAGTTCATCTTCATCTCCAGTACGGTATAATAACCAAGGCTGCAACGTGCCGGCCGGAAGGGACAAGACTTACATTATTTAGGCACCGGAATAAAGATTAAACAGCTCGTTTTAAAAGGAGGTCTTTGCGATGCTGGGTGCGGTCGCGGGCGATATAATCGGGTCGGTATACGAAAGGTGTCCGATAAAAACGGTCGAGTTTACCCTGTTTCAGCCCGGTTCTCGTTTTACCGACGATACGGTGTTGACCGTTGCGACGGCCTCGGCCATTATGGAAAAGAGCGGCTACGCCGAGTCGTTTAGAGCGTTTGGCCGCATGTACCCGGAGGCGGGTTACGGGGGCAGCTTCAGAAAATGGATTTTCGACCGTCACGGCAAGCCCTACAACAGCTGGGGCAACGGGGCGGCCATGCGGGTGAGCCCGGTGGGGTTTGCGTTTAAAACCGTCGAGGACGTGTTGCGGGAAGCCAGAAAATCCGCTGAAGTCACCCACGATCACCGCGAAGGGATCAAGGGGGCGCAGGCAACGGCCCTTGCCGTGTTTTTGGCCAGGACCGGGGCCGACAGGCAACTTATCCGCGAAGAGATTTCCGCGCGGTTTGGCTACGATCTGGGCCGCACCACCGACCAGATAAGGCCGTCTTACGGGTTTGACGTTTCCTGTCAGGGCACGGTGCCCGAAGCGATTATCGCTTTTCTCGAATCGACCGATTATGAAGATGGGGTGCGGCGGGCCGTATCGCTCGGGGGCGACTCCGACACCTTGGCCTGCATTACCGGCGGGATCTCTCAGGCCTTTTACGGGGATGTGCCGGAGGAAATTACCCGGGAAACCCGGCGAAGGCTGCCGGAGCAATTTCTTGACATCATCGACAGGTTCAATGCGGCCTACCTCCGGGGGGATTCTTAATAGAAGGCCAGGGGAGTGTTTTTTGGAGAAAAATGGCGCCGAAGAAATTTTTTGGGATCTCAGCGAACTTTATTCGAGTCCATCCGACCCGCAAATCGCGGCCGATGTGGAATGGTTGAAAAACCGGGTTTCGGATTTTTCCCGCAACAGGGAAAAGGTCGCCGAACTGGGGCCGGAAGGATTGCTCGAAGCCGTCCGGATGCTCGAAGACATACTCGAGCGCGCTCAAAAGCTTATCTCCTACGCATATCTCGATTTTTCGACCCGTACGCTGGATGCCGGAGCAAGTGGTTTTTTTCAGTCCATGAAGGAGTTGTGCAGTAAAATCGACCGTGACACGCTCTTTTTCCGGCTGGAATGGACAAAGCTCGAAGAAAAGCGGGCAGAGGTTCTTACGAGTTCTTCGGCCCTCTCAAAATATGGTCATTACCTCGGTTCACTGCGGCGCTACAGGTCGCATCTGCTAAGTGAAGCGGAGGAGAAAATTCTGGCTGAAAAATCTCCCGCCGGGGCATCCGCCTGGGAAGCGCTCTTCGACAAGATGCTCGGCCAGTTGAGGTTCGGGGAGAAAAGAAAAACGCAATCCGAAGTTTTGGCAGCACTTTACAGCGAGGACCGGGAGGAGCGCAAAACGGCGGCCGCCGATTTGAGCGAAGGGCTAGAGGAGGTCCTCGTGCCGCTCACCCATATTTTTAACACCGTCCTGCTCGATAAGTCCATAGACGACCGGCTGCGGGGATACCCTCACTGGCTGAGTGCCAGAAACCTCGATAACGAGATCTCGGACGCGGTTGTAAACAGGCTGGTGAGCGCGGTATCTTCGAGGAACGACCTTGTAGAGCGCTATTATATTCTCAAAAGAAAACTCCTCGGGTGTGACGAGCTTTTCGACTACGACCGCTACGCTCCTTTGCCGGCGCCGGTTGGGGCCGGCATTTCGTGGGAGGAGGCAAAGGGGATCGTGCTTTCCTCCTTTGAGGATTTTTCTTTGGATGCGGCCGGGATCGTCCGGCTTTTTTTCGAAAAGCAGTGGATACACGCACCGGTTCTTCCCGGAAAACGCGGCGGGGCTTACTCGCATCCCGTGGTGCCTTCCGTTCACCCATATATCTTTTTAAATTTCACCGGCACCCGGCGTGACGTGATGACGCTTGCACACGAACTGGGTCACGGTATCCATCAGCGCCTTTCGGGAAGCCAGGGTTTTTTCAACTGCGAGACGCCCCTCACAACAGCTGAAAGCGCTTCGGTCTTTGCCGAAACGCTCGTGTTTCGAAGCCTGCTTGCGCGCGCGTCTTCAAAAGAGGAACGACTCTTTCTCCTTTGCTCGAAGATAGAAGACACCTTCGCTACGGTTTTCCGGCAGGTGGCCATGAACAGGTTCGAAGACCGCGTGCACAACGAAAGGCGCACGCGAGGCGAACTGGGAGCAGAATTTATCGCCTCGGTGTGGATGCAAACCCAGGCCGAAATGTTTGGCAACTCCGTTCGGCTGCTGGATCACTACAAGGTCTGGTGGTCATACATCCCTCACTTCGTTCACTCTCCCGGGTATGTTTACGCCTATGCTTTCGGCGAACTGCTGGCGGCGTCCCTCTACGAGCAGTATCTGCGCGAGGGGGCGGATTTTGTGCCCGCCTACCTCCAATTCCTGGGTTCCGGAGGGAAAGCCGAACCGTGCGAGCTGCTAAGACCTCTCGGGGTGGACCCGGCAGAGGGCGGTTTCTGGGAGCGTGGCCTTAAATTACTGGAGGGTCTCGTCGACGAGGCCGAAGAGGAAGCAGCCCTATGAATTCGAAGGTAAAACCAAGGAAGACAAGGATAGTCTGCACAATCGGGCCCGTGAGCGGTTCCTCGGAGATGATAGAGCGGCTGATCGCCGAAGGCATGGATGTCGCGCGCCTCAACTTCTCACATGGGGACCGCGAACAGCACAGGCAGACCATCCGCGCCATAAGATCCATTTCCACCAAAGTGGGAAGGGAAATCGGAATTCTCCAGGATCTCGGGGGGCCAAAAATCAGGCTCGGTCAACTTCGCGACGGGAAAATGACCTTAAAGCACGGAGACAGGGTGAGGCTCGTTGCCGGAGAATATGGAGACGGCGAAGCCATCCCCGTCAATTACCCAACTCTCCTGGAGGACATAGAAGAGGGCAACCCGATTCTTGTGGCCGATGGGACGGTCCAGTTGAACGTGATCGAAAAGAAAAGCAGGGAAGCCGTCTGCGAAGTCGAGGCGGGGGGGATCATCTATTCCCGAAAGGGGGTGAATTTCCCCTGGAGCCGTCTGAGCGTTCGGGCATTCACCGAAAAGGACAGGGAGGACTTAAAGGTTGGCCTGGAGGAAGAAGTCGATTTCGTGGCCCTATCTTTTATCCGCAGCCTGGAGGACATCGAGGAGCCTCGCCGAATCATATCCCAATCTTTATGCCGCCCGATGCTCATCGGCAAGATAGAAAAGCGGGAGGCGGTGGAAAACTTCGAGCAGCTCCTTTCGGCCGTGGACGCGGTGATGGTGGCCAGAGGCGACCTCGGGGTGGAAATGCCCCTCGAACAGGCGCCGATTATCCAGAAAAGGATTATCAGGATAACGAGGCAGGCCGGGAAACCTGTCATTACCGCGACCCAGATGCTCGCCTCGATGCTCGAAAGACCCCGGCCGAGCAGGGCCGAGGCGACAGATGTGGCAAACGCCATCCTCGACGGCACCGATGCCCTCATGCTTTCGGAAGAGACGGCGATGGGCCAGTACCCCCTGGAGGCGGTCGCGACCCTGGACCGGATAGCGAGGGCCACGGAGCCGTACATGGAGGAAAGAGACTATCTGGAGGAGGAGGTCTCCGCTATGCTGCACACGATCCCGGCCGGGATCAGCCGCGCCGCGTGCTTACTTGCGCTCGACCTAAAGTCGGCGGCGATCGTCGCCACCTCTTCTTCGGGCAACACGGCCCGGCTGGTTTCGCGCTTCCGGCCGTCCGCGCCCATAGTGGCGCTTACCGATCACATCGAGACCCAGCGCCAGCTGTCTCTATCATGGGGCGTAATTCCTCACTTGGTGGCCGCTTTTATCGATACCGACCAGATGTTTTCAACCGCGCGCTCCCTGGCGATGGAAAAAGAGGTGGTCGAAGCGGGAGATTCGATGGTGATAACGGCCGGAGTCCCGGTTGCAATGTCCGGAACGACCAATCTACTAAAAGTAATGGAAATAAGCGGCTGAGGCGGCTGCGCCGCGGCGAGTGTGCCACGCCGCACCCACGTTGTCTAGATTGCGGGGTTATCTGGCGGGACGATAGCCTCGTAGTGGAGTGCGCCACGCCTCACCCACAGGTCCGGATTGGGTGGTGGGCGGCTGCGCCGAGGCGTCTTGCCGATTCGTCATTCCGGCAGCAATATTAATAAAATCCATAGCCTCGCCCCGCAATCCAGATTCGTGGGAAAGGCGTGGCACAAGTCGCCGCGGCGCAGCCGTGCCGCTACAACCATTGTGAGGCCAGAGATTTCATCATCTCGACCCATTCATCGAAAGTGTTGGGCTTGGTGATAAATGACTCCGCGCCGGCCTCCATCGTAAAGTCGATGTCCCTTTGCTCTCTCGAGGTGGTCAGAATCACGATCGGAAGATGCCGTAGAGCGGGTTGGGCTTTTATTTCAACGAGTGCCTCGCGCCCGTCTTTTTGGGGCATGTTCAGATCGAGCAGGATGAAGTCGGGCAGTCCTTTTTCTTTCAGGCGGGCGCGTTCGTACAGACAGGCCAACAGTTCGATTCCGTTTTCGACGCAGAAAAATTCGGCATCTACCCCACTTTCCGCGAAAGCTTCGGTCGCCAGCATGCAGTCTTCCGAATCGTCATCGGCCATCAATACGGTTTTGCTCTTATCCGTGGACATCATTGTCTAACCTTGTCTGGTTCGCGGCTCACTATTCCCGATAAACCCGAAACGCGGGGTGGGCAAGGCTTTTTCGCGCCTACCGCTCTAATTCGGAGTATTTTGCAATTTCCGGGCCGAAACATTTGGACGCAATGGGTGTTCAGGATTAGCCTTGATTCATACCATACAATCAAAAGCCTGCCAAACCATTTGGCGCAACGGGAAATTGTGTACCCGGGGGGAGTGGGAGGTCCTGTTGATGTATATCGGCCGCTCGCACCGGGAAAAATCCTTTCAGGAAATAATCTCTAAAACCGACTTATGCATCAGGCAATATTTATCCGATCATGCAGTTTAAGAACCAGAAACACAGAGGGAAAACCAACCATGGACCATTTCGAGTGGAGCGAGAAATACAGCGTCAATGTCAGGGAAATCGACAATCAACACAAAAAGCTGATCGGCATGGTAGGACTGCTCAACGCCGCAATGCGCCAGGGAAAAGGTAAGGATGCCCTGGGACAAATCCTGAAGGACCTCATCCAGTATACCCGAACTCATTTCGCTGACGAAGAACGGTTAATGCAGGCCGGCGGCTATCCGGACTACGAGACTCACAAAGCAAAGCACCGGTGGCTTGCCGACAGGGTGGCCCAAATATACGTGGAGTACCAGGACGGAAAAATCACTATTACACTGGAAGTGATGAAGTTCCTCGAATCCTGGCTTGACAAGCATATCCTGGGAACGGACAAACAGTACGGTCCCTTTCTGAACGCGAAGGGAATTTCATAGTAAACCGTGGAAAAGGCCCCGGCCAAACGTGTTGGAGCATAAGGGAGGTGGCGCCGTGGAGGTATTTATCGCAAGGCAGCCGATATTTGATGTGAAGCAGGATGTTTACGGCTACGAACTTCTTTACCGGTCGAGCGAGCAAAACGCCTACGGTGGTGGGGACGGCGATGAAGCCTCGCTTGCCGTCATAAGAAACGTCCTTTTGGTTATCGGGGCGGAAAAGATTTCGGGGGGGAAGAAGGCCTTCGTCAATTTCACGAAAAATCTTCTCCTTCGGGGAGTCGCCTCTCTTCTTCCGACAGGTATCGGCGTGGTTGAAATCCTCGAGGATGTCGAGCCGAGCCCCGAGCTGGTACAGGAACTCACCCGGCTCCGCTCGCAGGGCTATCCGCTTGCCCTGGATGACTTCATTCTCGCCGGGAACGAGAATAACCCTTTCCTGGACATCGTGGATATTATCAAGGTGGATTTCCGGCTGACCGGACCTGAGGAAAGGGAATACATAGCGAAAAGATTTTCGCGCGGGGGCAGAGTCAAACTGCTTGCGGAAAAGGTGGAAACGAGGGAGGAGGTCACCCAGGCAATGGAGGCCGGCTACACCCTGTTTCAGGGCTACTTTTTCTCCAAGCCGGTTATCATAGCCAGGCGGGACATCCCGGGGTATAAGGTCAATTATCTGCAATTATTGAAGGAACTTAGCGGTGATACTCTGGATTTTCAATCTGTCCGGGATATTATTTCACATGATCCCGCTCTTACTTTCAAACTTCTAAAATTCATCAATTCCAGCTGTTTTGGCATGAAGCAAAAGGTTTCGTCGATAAAGCGGGCCCTGGAGTTTCTAGGAGAAAAAGAGATAAGGAAGTGGGCGTCCATAGCGGTCGTCATGGAATTTGGCAGAGACCAGCCCTCTGAGCTTCTGAGGCTCTCCCTTCTAAGGGCGCGCTTATCTGAAGTGCTCGCGGATATCCTGGGTTTTGGCCAGGAAAGATCGTCATTTTTTTTGATGGGACTGCTCTCGTACATGGACGTGCTTCTGGGAAGGCCGATGGAGGAAGTTATCGAAGATATTCCCATTGGTTCGGAGCCCAAAGAGGCCTTGCTGGGACATCCCAACCGGTACAGGGAAGTCTTCGACCTCGTGGTCTCCTATGAGATGGCGAACTGGACATTGATCCCGGAATTGACTTCCCGGCTTGGAGTAGATCAGAGCGAGATTTCCAGTATCTATTTGAAAACCCTGGAATGGGTCGATGGGGCATTCATGTAGCGGGCTATGGCGGAGTTGGCGTCCCGTTCAGTGAATCGTGGGCTTGTCGTCTTCGGACTTCACGATTTTGAGGTAGACCTTTTTCGCCCCCTGCTTTCGGGAACCGCCGCGCGGGCCGGGATGGGAAGCTGCGCCAAACCGGGTCGAGAAAAGCCTGGCCGCCTCCAGTCCGGGCTTGGCGATAAGAAGCAGGCCCGCGCACGACACCACGATCGCTGTCGTCATGTGAGCGGCGGAAGCAAGAAAACCGGTATATATGAGAGTTATGCCCAAAAAAGCCAAAATGGTTGAGATCATAAAAGCTCGAAGTCTAATGAAAACTTATCGTATGACAGTTTTTTTGCCCCCGCCGCGTTAAAGCGGCAACGATCAGCTCGAGGAAATCCTGCTGCCCGCGCTCATACTGGTTTTTAGTTTTTTCAAAAGCTCAAGCCTGTCAAAATAATAGATTTGGACGGCGAACGCCAGCATCACCGCATCTTCGAAGACCTTTTTCCATCCAATCTGTTCGCCAACCGAATCGAAACACCCGCAGGAGATTTGGACTCCCCGGTACATGTTTATCAGGATCATGACCTCGAACATCACGAGGAGCAGCCCGATCACTATTACCGAGGCGTGCGATTTGAACCTGATGATCAGGAATAGGCCCGTAATGAGTTCGATCCACGGCAGTATGACGGCTCCAAGGTTTAGGAGCGTGTAAGGCACCAGGCGGTAGTTGGCTATCGCCTGCGCAAACTGGTCGGGGTGCGCGATTTTGCCCAGACTTGCGTAGATGAAAAAAGAACCGAGCAAAAGTCTCAGGGCAAATGAAAGATACTGACTTGCTATAGTACGTTTTACAGGGCCTGGAATCATCTCGAAGCCTTTTTATCGACTGGATAGCCGGCGGCCTCCCAGGCTTGCAGACCGCCCGTCAAAATCCTCACGTTACTGTATCCGCGGAGCAGGAGCTTGTCTGCGGTTTGCAGGTCATAGGGGGCGCTTATCGTGCTTCCGTAAACCACTATCTCCTCGCCTTTGTCTTTGCGGGGAAAACTCGCCATGTACATGATGTCGAATAGGGCCGGAGGCAGGTTGAACGCTCCTTTTATGTGCGCCAGCCTGTAGAAACTGTTGGGCATGGCGTCTACGATCAAAGCCTTCCCCTGCTGGTACTCATGCATGGCATCGGAGGCGCTGACAGCCGGGACCGGGTCGGGCTGTTCGGGAATGAGGGAAATTCCGTTGGGGTTTAGAAAGTTGAAGGCTATCCCCAGAAGAATACTCACCCCGATGACGATGATAAAATCGAACCAGGAGGTCTTGGAGGACCTGATCAGTATGTCGGTTTCCTTCTCGATGATTTGCTCGTCTTCGAGGAGCCAGCCGCGCATTTCACGCACGAATTTTTTCGACAGTTGCGGGTAATCGTGAACGAGTCGCTCGAATTGATCGCGTTGGACCACGAGCAGTCGAGTTTCGGCCAGGCTTTTCGCGATTGCCGTCCGCGGCTCTCCGGTCATAAGAGACACCTCGCCGAAGTGTTCGCCAGGTCCGCGGACGGCGAGTTCCCTTTCGGCCATGTTCTTGTGTTTGACGAATATCCTGACTTGTCCGGAACCGATAATATAAAAGGCTTCGGGTGGGTTGCCCACCTCGAAAATGGTCTCACCCGGCGGCGCAACCCTGGTTTGGATCGTCTGCGCCAGTTCGACCAGTTCTTCGTCGGGCAAATCCCCAAGGACCGAGTTTTTCAGTTGCAGTAAAGTTTGAGAGTTCTCGGGTCGGGCTTCCATTGATTGCGGTCAGTTCTTGTCGATGGAGTTTTGAATTTTTTTGACAAAGCCATCGGAGCTCCAAACGAGCCCGACGTGGCTGTAGAGCACCTTGCCAGTTTGAGTCGAAACTATAATGGTCGTCGGGGTAGGAATATCCCCCATGGCGGTTCCTACCGCTCCGTTGGCGTCGGTTAGTATCGGGAAAAGGACCCCGTGCTGTTGTTTGAAGGCGTTCAGTTCGGCGTCGGTGCTGGTCAGCCCTACGGCCATGAACTTTACCTTCGATGCCACTTGCGGGTTTTCCTGAATCGTCCTGTAAACATTGTTCATCACTTTGGCGTTTAAGGAGCAGTACTCACACAGGGCGCTCATGAACTCGATTACGACCACCTTGCCTTTTACATCGGCCACTTTGAACGGTTTCATCGAATTGAGGCCGAGATACCCTTCCGATTTGGTCGAATCCGGCGCAGGCATTGTGATTGGAGCTTTTTCGAATTCTTTTGCCGCATCGTAGCCGAATGCCCGGCCGATCCCCGGCATAAAAAAAATCAATGAGCAGATAATGATCTGGCAGATTATTGCGCTTTGCAGCTTCTTCATCTTTCCTCACTCCATTTCGATTAAGAACTCATATAAATGATATCGCCCCTGGGAGTCCATTTGTCTTTCCTGCGCACTATTTCATCGTAGCATTCGATGAAATCGCCGACCTTGCCAAAAGGCGAGCCCAAAATCTGGACGCCGACCTGCTGGCCGACCCGGGCTTCCTTGACAGGGTGCTTTTCAACCTGAAGAGATTCGATTCTGGAGCTGTGGACCGGCCCCATCGCCGTTACGACACGGAAACGCTTTCCGACCTGGACCGCCCCCTCAACGACTTCGCACCCAAGAATAACCCCGCCTTTTTGAGATTTGAAAGTCGCGATCACCTCGCATTTGCCGAGGATTTTATCTTCCGTCCGGATCGGAGCCATGGACTTGGCGATCGCCGCGAGGTCTTCGGCAAGTCTGTATATGACCTTGTAGAGCCGAATCTCGACGCGGTGTTCTTTTACCCATTGTTCGAGTCTGGGGGCAACCTCAACGTTAAACCCGAGGACGAGCCCGCTGCCGCTCAAAGCCATCAGCAGGTCCTCTTTTGTGATATTGCCCACGCCGGAGCGGATAATCCTTATTCGGGCCTCCGGGACCTCGAGCCTGGAAACCAGATTGGAGACCGCCTCAACGCTTCCCGCAGTATCGCACTTGAGCACCAGGTCGATGCCGGGCCTCTGCTCGGGTCCGGATTCCAACACCGTATGCTTTACATCCTTTACAAGCTTATTGGAATGCTTTTTTTCGGCCATCGGCTAACTCCATCCCCGGTTTGGAGCAAAATCCCCTTTGAATCGCGCATACATTCTTTTTAATGTAAGAAGCAACAGCGCTTTAGACCAGTACCAGTTCCGAGTACGGGGGGTGGAGATAAAGCGACGCTTGTTGATATGGAGTGACCCAGTCTCAGGCAATGGCCTTGTCGAATGTGACGATCATCGCCCTGACAGGGCATGTTTTCACGCACAGTTCGCAGGCGCTGCATCGTTCGGCGTCGAATTCGACCTCCATCAACGGTTTTTTCACGTAGAGCGCCCCGGTGGGGCAGACCGCCGTGCATGCGCCGCACTGGGAACATCTTTCATCATCGCGGCGAATTGCCTGGCCCACCGGTTCCACCTGTACCCCGGCTTGTTCGAGATAGCGAATTCCCCTGTCGAAATCGTCGGCCTTTCCTCGCAGCTCCAATACCAGCATTCCCTCTTTTCGAGGAAATATCTGCGCCTTCCGGATATTGAAATCCAGGTTATAGTCGCGCACCAGGCTGATTATTATGGGTTTATCGACAATATCCTTGGTAAATCTTAGCACAAGCGTTCTTGAATGCATTTGAGAAGTCCTTCCTTGGTTCGACAAAATTAAAATAACATTACCGGGTAAAACTCCAAATGTTTTTTTCGACCAATGAAGGAGAGTTATCCGCTTTGAAGGGGTTTTTGCCCCATTTTGGAAGTCGTGGGGTGAAAATCCCCCCCCACTCGGAGCCGGCCAGTTCGGGAGTGCGTGCTCGTTGCGTCGGTTTTTTGACTTGCCCGGCACTAACACGCAACCAACCAGTAGACG
>CAWEZA010000097.1:0-19832 GCA_963813125.1 uncultured delta proteobacterium
CAAAAAGGGCCTGGCAAGCAGCCTTGTTCTCATCACCCTTTCAGTGGTACTCGTATTGGCTTTGCGGAAGTTCTCACCCCTTGTGGCGGTCTATCGAATCGATTTTCTCGCGCGCTTCACCTTGTCGTTCATTGTCGTGACAGTCTTTGCCTTTTCCTATGAATACGTGACCGACAAAGCCCACAACGAGTTGAGCCTGCGGCACAGGGAACTGGCCTCAACCTTCGCCGAACTCCACGGCAAGGAGTCGGCCCTCAAGGAGAGCGAGGAAAAATACCGCTATCTTGTAGAGCGGGCCAATGACGGCATAGTCCTGATCCAGGATTCGGTCATAAAGTATGCAAACCCGAAGATTTCCGAGATCACGGGTCGGGACGCCAAGGAACTGGAGGGAAAGCCGTTTGCCAAATTTTTCGACCCGTCCCTGCGGACATTGCTGGAAGAGCGCTACAAGCAAAGACTCCAGGGGGAAGAGGTCCCCTCCAGATACGAATTCGACATGAAGCTTCCGCGGGGGCAGTCAATACACATAGAGCTAAGCGCCGGATTTACAACGTTTCGCGGGCAGCCGGCAGACCTCGTTTTCCTGCGGGACATAACGGAGCGCAAAAATTACGAACTGCAATTAAAGCGGGCGACATTGACCGCCGAGGCGGCAAGCAAGGCCAAGTCCCAGTTCCTGGCAAACATGAGCCACGAAATACGAACGCCAATGAACGGAGTGCTGGGAATTACCGACTTGCTTCTGGCCTCCGATCTCAGCGACGATCAGCGCAGACTGGCAAAAATGGTGCTCAATTCCGGGGAGACGCTCTTAAGGGTTCTAAACGACATACTCGATTTTTCGAAGATCGAAGCCGGCAGCCTCGAATTCGACCGCGTCGAATTCAATATCAGGGACACGCTGGAAGAGGCCGTGGCGCTGTTTGCCGGACAGGCGAGCAGAAAAGGGATCGAGCTCATGTGCCACGTGAAAGGCGAGGTTGGCGCCATTTACGAAGGCGACCCGGCCCGGCTCCGGCAGATCCTGACAAACCTTCTCGGAAACGGACTCAAGTTCACCGAGAAAGGGGAAGTAATTGTCGAGGTCAACATTGTCGAAAATTCAGGGGACACTTCCGTCGTTGGATTTGAAGTAAGAGACACCGGCGTGGGAATTTCCCCGGAAGCCATGAGACATATTTTCAATGCCTTCTCACAGGCCGATGGGTCCATGAGCCGCAAGTACGGAGGCACCGGCCTGGGGCTTGCGATCTGCAAACAACTTTGCGAGATGATGGGGGGCCGCATCGAGGTGGACAGCTCGCCGGGCGAGGGGAGTTCGTTCCGATTCCAGGTGCGGCTAAAAAATTGCGCATCGCCTCAAGGCCAGGAAGTAATTGCTACGGACCTCACAGGGGCTTCGGGATCCTGATCGCGGACGGAAATGAAAACAATCGGCGCATTCTGGGTGAACAAACGAGTTCGTGGGGGATGCGGGCTTTCAGTGCGCAAGACGGGCCTTGCGCCCTGGAAAAGCTTCGGCAGGCAAGCTCGGGGGGTGAGCCTTTCAACGTGGCCATCCTGGATATGGATCTCGAGGGAATAGACGGGGTTACACTCGCCACCAGGATCAAAGCGGATTCATCCGTACCCGGGGTAAAGCTGATAATGCTCGCCCCCTTTGGGCGTAAAGTGAGCGACCAGGCCCGAAGAGCGGGCATACAGATGTGGTTGAGCAAGCCCACCGGGCAATCACAACTCTACAACGCCGTATTGTCGGTCTGTGCAAAGAAAGTCAAACTGCCGGTCCTGTCACCCGGACCGGCCGAAAAGGCACATTTTGAAGGAGCCGTGCTCCTTGCAGAGGATAACCTTGTGAATCAAAAGTTCGCAAGAGCGATCCTCGAAGGTTTCGGCCTGGCCGTGGACGTGGCTTCCAATGGTCGCCAGGTGCTCGAGGCGCTGGGGCGCAAACCTTATGACCTGATACTTATGGATTGCCAGATGCCCGAGATGGACGGCTACGAGGCTTCGCTCAGGATACGGCAAAACGAGGCGGAGGCCGGCAACTCCCACATTCCAATCATCGCCGTAACCGCACATGCCATGGAAGGAGACCGCGAATTGTGTTTCTCGGCCGGCATGGACGATTATCTAAGCAAGCCGTTCAAGAGCAAACAGCTGGCAGAAGTTTTGGATCGCCGGCTTGGACGCGTCCAGGGAGCCCCGATCGGAGGCGGAGCAGCCGAAAACAGGCCGAAAGGAACCGTAGGGCGTCCGGAAGTCGGACAGCCCGGGTTGGGACCCTATGCGTATATTGACGTTGGGGCTGCGCTTGAGAGAATGGAGGGAGACGAGTCCCTGTTTTTGTCACTTGTCTCGGATTTTCTGGAAATGTGGGAGAGTGAATTTCACGGAATACGAGCGGCGCTGGAAAAAAAGGACCTCGCCGAAGCATGCCTTCGGGCTCATTCAATCAAAGGCGCCGCCGGAAGTCTTTCGGCAAAAGAGCTCGCCAAGTCTGCCGCCGAACTCGAAGCAGCTCTAAGGGCAGGCGCAGCAACCGGGCTGGGGGAGCTTGTCGCAAGGCTCGAACAGGTTGGAGGCGACACCATGGCCTACGCCAGGCAATTGCTCATCTCCCGAGAGCCACCGGCAGCCCCCGGCTCAGAGAGTCCCGGGTCACCTGCTTCAAACGGTCCATCGGCGGAAAATGGATGCGCCCCCCAGGTCCCGGTCTTTACAAACCCTGACCAGGCATTGAAACACCTTGGCCAGATAACAAAACACATCAAAGCGCACGACCCGATAGCCACCCGGGAGGCCCTTGGTTTGCTTGCCGCCGTTTTTGCCGAAAACAGCGGCGATCGATATCTGCAAAGACTCTCGGACAGTTTGAGCGAATACGATTTTGACGGAGCAATGATCGTCGTCGAGGAGTTAATACGGGACGGCAAGCTCCCGCCCTCCTCCTGATCAAATTGCATGGAGCCTTCCCAGCGATTTCAGAATTTTTTTTGGAATCCCGGACTCACACGGCACCCCCGTCTGGCAGAGTCCGCACCCGTAGCCCTTAAAGCCGTAACGCTCCTCCACAAACCTGGCACAGGTCCCTCCGGCGTGATCCCAGCATTTGGCCTTGTCGTGGCCTTTTTCAGTTATGGCATCAACGGGGCAGCGTTTTAGGCAGCCGGTACACGACCCGTCGAAAAAGAAAAGGCAGTAGGCGTGATGATCCTCGTAGGGCCTTGGCGAGGAAGGAACCCGCAGGTCCGCGACAACCGATCCGGTTCGATGGGCCTTTCCCTTTTCGGTGATAAGACCGTCACAAAGGCCGAAGGTACCGAGTCCGGCGGCATAGGCCGCATGGCGCTCGGACCAATTGGAGGTGAAGACGAATTTTTCCGATTTCCCCCATTTCCATTCGGGCAGAAGAATGGGGGCAACCGATCTTATGCCTTTTAGCTCCAGCTCCGCGACGACATGGTTTCGAAGAGCGTTGTTGAACTCTTCTCCGGGGAATCGAGCCTGGACCCACCTTCTGGACGGATAAAACGATTCTTTCCGATTGTCCTCTTTGGTGTGTGTGCGCTGGGGAAGCACCCAGCTGATTACCGCAAGGTCCTCGGGGTTTTTCCGAAGACCCGGAAATTTCATCAAAAAGGCTTCGAGCGGCGTCCAATGATCCTCCCAGACCACTTCCTTGTAGGTTTCGTAGAGAGGATCGGCCCCGGAGGAAAAACCCACGAGAACCTCGTCGAAGGCCTTTTCCCCCGTTTCCATCCGCAAAGAGTTCTCGGGCGAGTTCTTCACGAAATCGGCAATTATTCGGGTCAACCACACGTCGATGTTTTCGTTCATCGTAACCCTCCGGTTTTCATAATGGCGCCACACCCCGCCTTTTTTTCACGAGATCATTATATTTTCACGAGATCATTATAAAAGAACGCGGGGGAACCGGCAATGCAGTTCGAAAATTTTCGCACCTTAGCGCGGGAGTCGCAAAGTAGTGGTCAAGCAATGAATTCCCCGATTTCTTACGGGTTGTTTTTGTGCTAGATTTTAGATGGGCGCCCGGATGCCCTGGGGAAGGGTATTCAAAATGTCCGGAAAGCCCCTGCTCAGACTAATGGCCTTCCCACCATCGAGCAGGGGCTTTTTCCGATTTTTTTTTGCGTAGCACATGGCGAGGGCTCTGATGAACGCTGACGACGAAAGATTCCTCAAGACGGCCAAGGAAGTACTGGTAAAGTTCATCGAGATGGGGACCGTTTCGCCCTCCAATTTCGACGAGAGATTCCGGAGCATCTACTGGACGATCAAGGACACGGTCCTTAGCGCCCGGTTGGCGGAACTCGAAAGCGGCACGTCCCCGGAGGAAAAAAACAGGGAGAAATAGAGCGGCAGGCCCGGGGCTTTTCGCCGCCGGGCCTGCCGTTTAGCAGGAGATCGGGCCGGAGGGCACACCCGCCGAGCGGTCAGGATCAGTCCCGGTTGTCGAAGACCCGCTTGCTCTTCCGCTCCGAGCGGGGCAAAGAGCCGTAATCCACCACCTGCACATCGGCGCTCACCAGGATCGCGTGTTTTATCTGAGCGGCGATTTTGCGCCCCAAGGCGTCGTTTTGGGAGGCGTCCACATCCTGTTTTCTTTCGGCCTTGACCATCATGTAGTCCCTGCCGTCGGTTCGCCTGTCGAGCAGGATCTGGTATTCGCAGCTGATTCCCTCGGTGGACGACAGGATGTTGTCGATGTGGCGGGGATAAATGTTTACGCCGCGAAAGATGATCATGTCATCCGTTCTGCCGAGCAACCGGTCGTGTCTTGGCAGCGGAGAGCCGCAGGGGCACTCGCCCGACAACAGTCGCGTAAGATCCCGGGTCCGGTAGCGGATCAGCGGGACACCTTCCTTCCTTAGCGTGGTCACCACCATTTCGCCGATCTGGCCTTCGGAGACGGGTTCGAGCGTTTCGGGATCGATCGTTTCGAGGATGTAGTAGTCGGCCCAGTAGTGAATTCCGGTGTGATGGACACAATCGAGTCCCGTTCCCGGGCCGTAGAGCTCGGTCATGCCGGGGATGTCGAACATGTGCTCTATGCCGAGCAGCTCACGCATGCGCGCCCGCATGGCTTCGCTCGAGCGCTCGGAGCCAAAGATCATTTTCTTCAGGTGGATGCGGTCTTTTAGTCCCCGCCGGTTGACCTCCTCGGCCAGCAGGAGGCCCATCGAGGCCGTGCAGCACATAACAGTGCTTTGAAAATCCACCAGGAACTGGCACTGCATATCCATGTTACCCGGCCCGGCCGGGATGGCCATGGCGCCAAACTTCTCACAGCCCAGCTGGAAGCCGACTCCGGCGGTCCACACGCCATAGCCGACCGCTATCTGAACCCGGTCTTCCGGGGTGAGTTCGGCCATCTCAAAGCAGCGGGCGAAAAAGTGCGCCCAGTCGTCTATGTCTTTGCGGGTATAGCAGAGGACCTTTTTTTTGCCGGTTGTACCCGATGAGGCATGAATGCGCACCACCTTGTCCAGAGGGACGCAAACAAGGGGAAAAGGGTAGCCTTCCCGGAGGTCGTCGGCAGAGGTGAAGGGCAGGCGGCGCAGGTCGTCCAGCGACTGGATGTCATCGGGGCCGACGCCCGCGTCCGAGAGTTTTTTGCGATAGAGCTCAGAGCCGTTGTAAGCATGGCTCACAGTCCATTTAAGGCCTTTAAGCTGAAGGTCACGCAGCTCCCCGGCCGTTTTGAATTCAGGCATAAAACGATCTGTTCTCATCCGTCACACCTCGTGTGTGAAATATATTTAAAAGATACAAGATTCCCGTGTCAGCCGAAAACCCGGCGGCGGCACACCGGCCATTTCATCAAAAGCCGCGCAGGCTCTTGCAAGCGAAAGACCTGGTACCAAGTTGCGTTCAAGACCGGGCGGGGATAAACCCCGCCCCTACGCAGGAGCACTGCTTGCCAACCACCGGTCAGCACTTTCCCGGGAAGTTCCCTCCCATACCCAATTTTTTCTTTGCCGCAAAGTCCCGGGTGTGTATCAGGCCGGCCGAGACGACAGGGGATAATCGCCGATGTGCCGCCTGCCTTAGCACGCTCATAAGTTTTCCGGCGGTGTGGAGACCGGTATGGATAACCTCCATGAAATATGTGTCTGCTCATGTATCAAAGTCCCGCCAATTTTGCTATGCCGGTCTGACAAATTTTGCGCATTTCGCCTCCGAAGAGCAAAAAGAAGATCGAAACCGGAACCCGGCAGTCTTGTCGGGTGCGCGAAACAGTTGTACCTATTATCAATACAGGCCAAGGAGGGACTTATGCCGATCAAAACCACATACACCTACGCAAGATCCAAGCTGGCGGCTCTTCTCGATTAAGTTACGGAGAACCAGGAGATTGTGATCATAACGCGCCGCGGGGCGCAAGATGTTGCGATGATTTCAGCCTCGGAGCTTTCCAGCCTGACCGAAACCGTTCATCTTCTCCGTTCACCCAAAAATGCTCAACGCTTGCTAACCGCCCTCAATCGAGCGCTTGCGGGGACGGGTAAGCAGCAAACGGTGGAGGAACTGCGGCAGGACACAGGCATATTGGATGAGTCGTGATGCGGTTTTCCAGCCCGAGTTTCTGGAAGACCTGCGCTATTGGGTGAAAACAGACCGTCGCGTTGCATCACGGGCATTCGATCTCATCGAAGCGATTCTCAAAAATCCTTTTACAGGCGGTGGAAAACCGGAACCCCTCCAATATCTCGCTCCCGACACATGGTCGCGCCGCCTCACCCAGGAACATAGCTGATGCTGGTCTTCTCAAAGCGAAGGGTACAATCTATCCCTATAGCCGCAATCATGAAGTCGGGCGGAGCCATGCTGATGTAGTTCAGCTTCGAATGGGCCGTAACTCACCTTTTCACCGGCAAACCCAGGCGGAGCAAACGGCGACGAGCCTTGATCGATGACTAAACCGTGTTTATTATCAAATAAACGTGACACTTCACGCTTCAGCGTGGCTTACCCAGACCTTGCAAAGCAGTTTAAGTTTCTTAAGCGCATAACGAAATCGATCGTGATCGCCAGCACTTTTTGCGCACTTCTGCCATCCAATACAGGCACCACCGAGGAGGAGCTTAATGACAAATTCGAGCCGTATATGGACTGTATGTCTTCTATTTTTTGGGGTACTGATCCTTGCTGCAACTTCCCGGGCGCAAACCCGCCCACCGATTGCCGAAAAAATTGCCGAGACCTATGGCCTAGATTCGTTCGGAAAAATTGATGCGATCAGATATACCTTTAACTTACAGCGTCCCGGAGTGAATCTCTCTCGTTCATGGGTTTGGCAGCCCAAGACCGGGCAGGTGACTTATGAAGGAAAAGATAAGAACGGCAAGCTCGTAAAGGCTTCATACGTTCGTTCTCAACTGAACAGCCAACCTGCCAATGTGAAGGACGATATCGACCCGAATTTCCTCAACGACAATTATTGGTTTCTGTTCCCCCTCCATGCTTACTGGGACACCGACGCCACCGTGACCGATCAAGGCCTACACAAACTGCCGGTGGGCAACAGTTCGGCCGAGCTGGTCGTAGTGAAGTATCCCGCGGGAGGCGGTTACTCGCCCGGCGACACATGGGAACTCTATGTCGGCAAAGACTACCGCGTCGAGTATCTTGTCTTCCACCGCGGCGTGCCGGCCCCCGGAAAGCCGAGCCTCGTCATGGCAACGTGGGCAGGCTACAAAAAGGCAGGTCCTCTGCTGAGCTCAACGGAGCATCGCGGCACCGCCGACGGCAAACCCGTGCACATCTTCTTTTCTGACGTGTCGGTTAAGCTGACAGGCTCGGACAACTGGATTAAAGCGAAATAAACCAAGGGCGAGCTTATTCGAACAGTTGACAGCAGGTCGTTCATGTCTGCTCCCTCAGCCCGCAGCTTTTCGAAGAAGGTCCTCGATTTTTGCATCCAGAGCCCTGGCGACGGCAAGAGCATCCGGGTTTCCATAGGGCGCCAGAAGACTGGCCATCCTGTCGTATGTCAAATGCACGCCATCCGGCCGCTCATCCACCAAGATCGTTACCGGAGCGTATGAGCCGGCGTCTGGAACATGCTTTGCCATCTCTTTCATGATGAGCGGATTGCCGATCACGAAACGCTCGATTTTGGGCGTATCGAGCCCGGTTTCTTTTCGAAGAATCGCCCCGTGATCAAGTTCCATAAACGTCATAAGCCCCGTCCCGCCCAAGCCTCTATGAACCACGCTTTCCAGTTCGGTAAAGGATCGCGCGTTCCCGAGTTCATCAAAGAACTTCACCACATCGGGATGCCCAACTGCGGATTTGAGCCCCGCCACAACCTCCTCGAACGGCTTTGTCGATACCACGCTGAACCGTTCGATCTCGACCTTTCCAACCTTCATGTCTTTATCTCCCGGGCTGCAGGCAGCCAGGTCTGCAACCTCGTCCATATGAATTATCAAGAAGAGAACTCCGAACCAAACATCGGTAGACCACTCTTTGACGACGCTTTTGACACTTCGTCCTGAATAACGTCCCAGTGCTCAACCAGCTTGCCATTTTCGATTCGGACGATATCCGCTACAATCCAGTTTATCGGCTGTCCGAGACCAGAATAGCGGCCATGAAGCAGGACATAATCACCCTCGGCAACTATGAGGCCATTCTCATAGCGGAGCGTATCGGGAGCTGCCTTGACCAGTTCAAAAAGACCCTCGCGTCCCGGAGCGATATGCGCGCTATGCTGAATGTAACCGGGCGACCAAAATTTCTCAGCCGCTTTGTAATCCCGCTTATTGAAAAGCGTCTCGAACGCTTCCAGAACCGTCGCTTTGTTCTTCTCTTCTAAAGTCTTCTCCATTATAGAGTTCTCCCTCTTTTGAATCGCCTGAGGTGAGGTTAAAATATCTCTTTTATGCGATCACTCCCAGCCAGGCGCACGCATACACCAACTCGATCTATTCGGGAGGAGAATCGCCACCCGGTCTCCTACTTTAAAACCATGCCTGCTTAGCGCGCCGGCAATGCCCGCAACACGATCGTGAAGCTCCCGAAAAGTTAAGAAAGCGCCGTCAGTTTCGGATAGTATCGAGCGCCCCGGCCCAGGGAGTGTGTATGAATCATCCAGGTCTTCCTCTCACTTTGCAAGACCTGCTAGTCGCTTACGGGCGGCACCAATGGCCGATCCTCGTGAGCAATGGGAATCACGATCACTGTAGGACCATCGGCCGAAAGAGCAGCGCCGAACGCTTTCTTTATCTCCTCCCTGGTTTTAGTCAGAACGCTTGCGCAACCGAAACCCTTCGCGGCGGATACGATATCCAGGCCGGGAAGGTCAAGGCCCGGGACATTCGGAGTATCCTCCAAAACAGCAAATTCCTTGAGGATGGCATACTCCTGGTTCCAAGGGATGATGAAGATAACCTTCAGCTTGAGCTGTGCCGCGGAATATAAACATTGAATGGAATATTGAAGGGATCCATCCCCTATGAACGCCACAACCGGACGCCCTCCGCCGGTCTTCTTCTGTGCCAGTGCCATGCCGACCGCCGCGGGTGCGCCCCATCCCAGCCCGCCGCTCGCGAAGGAGAAATAGGACTCCGGTTGTATCGTCGGCCAAGCCCGAATGACATCCTCACCGTTGGAAGCAGATTCGTTGACGAGGATCGCGTTGTCCGGGCGCAGTTCACTCAACGCCGCGAACGCTTCTCTTGCCGTCAACGGGTCATTGGGGGGAGACGGCAGTTTGCTGACGACACGTAAAGGAGCGGACAGGGATCGTGTCTTGTTTTTAGGAACGAGCCGGATAAGCGCTTCAAGAGCCAGCCTGGCATCACTCAGAAGGCTGTCGCCCACCGCCGCCGCGCCGGCATCCGCAGGATCCGAGACGATTTGAATTAACTCGGCTCCCGGCGGCAGGTAGTCGCCCCCAATGTATGGGTAGTAGCGGAAGACTGGAGCGCCGATGACGATGATGAGATCGTGACCGCGAAGACGCTTGCTCAGAGGGTCGATAGCTATTGGCAGCACACCCCGGAACTGCGGATGGGTCTGGGGAAAAGGAGCCCGATCCGGCAAGGGAGGAAAGAAAACAGGCGCCTGAAGTTGTTCGGCGAATGTGACGCCCGCGTCCCAGCCACCACTTCGATCGATCTCCTGGCCGTATACCAGCGCAGGGTTCTTACTCTTGCGAATTCTTTCAGCAAACAACGAGATGCGGTCCGGGTCCGGCGCATAGCGAGAACTAACCGTTCGCACAACCGCATCGCCGAGGGCCGGCTGATCCCAATCATCAAGCGGAATGGAGACGTATACCGGACCCGACGGAGGTTGCAACGCGATCGCATGAGCCCGCATGATCGCGGCCGGAACGTCCTGCGCCCTGACCGGCTGGTAAGCCCATTTCACCCACGGTCGCGGAAGCATCGTTTCATCACGATTCGTGAGCATCGGCTCGTGAAGAATCATTGCCCGCGTCTGCTGACCAGCTGTAATGATCAGCGGCGTTTTGTTCAGATAGGCCGTCATGATGTTGCCCATTCCATTGCCAGTTCCGGCGGATGTATGTAAGTTCACAAGCACGGGCATGTTTGTCGCCTGCGAGAACCCATCGGCCATCGCGACAACCGAGGCTTCCTGCAGACCAAGCACATATTGAAAATCTTCAGGAAAGTTCTTCAGAAACGGCTCTTCAGTCGATCCCAGGTTTCCGAATATGGTCGTCAATCCGAGCCTGCGCAGGAGATTGTACGTCGCGTGCTGTACGGTTTGAATATCTGGGGAATGCCCAGTCGAAGGCTCTGAGATTTTCTTTTTTTCTTCTCTCATCGGATAACTCCTTTCATTAAATACACTTACGGGTCATTGACCACACCATCGGCGTGGGTTGCAAAGTGCGGCGCGCGTTTCTCAAGGAAGGCCGTGAACGCTTCCCTTGCGTCCGCCGAGTGAAGTCGCGAGGCGTAGTCCTCGTTCTCGACTTTCATCGCCTTCCCTGGAAGGCAAATCGAAGTCGTAGAGATTTTTTTCTGGTATACTTTTTGGAAAACTCATGGGAATCTCCCAAGTAAGAGACTTGTACTACTTGGGAGATAATCATATTCTTCGGCGCGTTCAACCTACGATAGCCGCCTTGCCAGTCCTTCATCCTCTGGGGTGTAGGGTGGGCACAGGCGTCATCGTGCCCACCACCCGCATGTCACTGGTTTCCGGATGGACGCTATCCAGTTAGAAACGACCGGATAGATTTCTTGCAGGCACGCCACCATTATTGATAATATAGCGATATCCTGTTTAGGGCCGCTTGCCCTGTTTAAGGGGCGGCGAGTTGAATGGAGGAAAAGAAATGAAAGTAACCTGCCTGCTTGGAAGCCCGAGGAAAAATGCGAACAGTTCCCTGATAGCCGAGCGGTTCTGCGCCGCGGCTAAGGGGATTGGGGCCGAAATCAAGACATTTAAGCTGAACGACCTAAATTTTCGCGGCTGCCAGGGCTGCTATGTTTGCAAGACAAAGCTCGATAGATGTGTGCTAAAAGACGACCTTACCGAGGTTTTGGAGGCGGTCCGCGAAACGGATGTCCTGGTGCTGGCATCCCCGGTCTATTTCTGGGATGTTACGGCGCAAATGAAAGCGTTTCTCGACAGAACCTTCTCATACCTTGTGCCCGATTTTCTCACAAACCCCAAGAGGTCCCGCCTGGCCCCGGGGAAAAAGATGGTTTTGATTCTTACGCAGAATAATCCCGACAAGAATTCCTTTACCCATATTTTTGAAAAATTCGATTACTTCTTTCGAGGGAACGGCTTCACCGAAACACGGCAGATAAGGGCCTTCGGGGCCAGGGAGCCGGGCGAGGTCGAAAAAGACATGGAGGTCATGGAGCTTGCGGCAAAAACGGCCGAAGAGTTGTGCCGGGGCAATCAGTAAGCAGAGGTCGGGCGAGGCCGTCGAGTTGCGATCGTGGGCTTAGCCGGGGCAGCCCGGGTCTTTAACTTCCCGCTCGTCTGTGAGGTCCGGATCGAGGGCCTTTGACGCATTGCTCGTATGGGCCAAAAATCTAAGGAGATCGGCGGCTTCCGGAGCGCGCTTGGTCCTTGCGGCATGCTCTCGAACCAGGGGAAGGATAGCTCTTGCCTGGTCGGCGTCAATGCTTTTGCCATGGATGCGGTAAGCCCAGACGATCGCGGCTGTGCCCGAGTGTTTCCCCAGCACCAGGCGGTTGCTTCGCCCGAATTCTTCCGGATCGAGGTTCTGGTAATTGGCCGGGTCCCGCAGAATTGCGCTCACGTGGGTGCCGGACTCATGAGTGAAAATCGCCTCCCCGACGATGGACTTGTTGACCGGAACCGGCCTGCCAGATGCTTTTGCGACCAGCTCCGAGAGCCCATTAAGCTTGCTGGACAAAACCCCGGTGTCGATGGAGTAGAGTTTGCGAAGCGCCACGACGACCTCTTCCAGGGGGGCATTGCCTGCCCGCTCGCCAAGACCGTTTACGGTGGTATTGGCATGGGTGGCTCCGCCGCGTATGGCCGCCAGGGTGTTGGCGGTCGCAAGACCCAGGTCGTTATGAGCGTGGATTTCCAATTGAAGAGAAGACGTCTGGCGAAGCTGCCTGAAGATGTCCAAAGTTGAGAACGGGTCGAGCAGCCCGAGCGTATCGGCAAACCGAAACCGCATGGCCCCGGCTTTTTCGGCGCAGGCAATGACACGGGTAAGAAATTCCGGGTCGGCTCTCGAACTGTCCTCCCCCCCACACATACGTCGAACCCCATTTCCCCGGCCTTGCGGGTGATAGATGAGACCTGGTCGAGGACCCAGGAACGATCCCGGCCCAGCTTGGAGGCTATCTGCTGATCCGATACGGAAATGGAGAGGTTGACCGTTTGCACTCCACACGAGCGCGCGGCCACGAGGTCACCTTCAAGCATCCTGCACCAGACCACGAGACGGGCCTTAAGCCCGAGTCCGGCGATGGCCCTTATTTCTTCCTGCTCCCGCCTCCCCATTGCAGGGATGCCTACTTCCAACTCGCCGACCCCCGCCTCATCGAGGCTGCGAGCGATCTCGATCCTCTCCTGAAGCGTGAACGCAACCCCAGCGGTCTGCTCACCGTCTCTGAGGGTCGTATCGCAGATGGTTACTGCCGGCGAGGCAAGGTCACCCACAATCGCCATCATGGATTGTACATTTTACGAAGTTTTGGCTTTTCAATTTTGCCGGTCGGGTTGCGCGGGACCGGTCCGAAAAAAATCTTTCTCGGTCTTTTGTATCGAGGCAATTCCTCGCAGAAGGTGCTCAGGGCCTGTTCGGAAAGCTCACGGCCGGGTTTTACCTGGACCACCGCCGCGGCGACCTCTCCCAGGCGCTGACTGGCAAGGCCGATTACCGCAACATCCTGAATATCGGGATGAGACTGTAGAAAGTCTTCTATCTCGACAGGATAGATATTTTCGCCTCCCGTTATAATGACGTCCTTTTTCCTGTCCACCAGCCAGATGAAGCCGTCTTCATCGCGCCGGGCCATATCCCCGGTCAAAAGCCAGCCGTCTTTTAATACTTCCAAGGTTGCCTCGGGGTTTTTGAAGTACTCCTTCATGACGTTTGGCCCCCTGACGGCGAGTTCCCCGATTTCGCCATCGGCGACCAGGTTGTTCATGGGATCAACGACCCTGATTTCACAGCCAAACCCCGGAATCCCAATGGCCCCGACCTTGTGTATGTTTTCAACGCCCAGGTGCACGCATCCCGGCCCGGTGCATTCCGTAAGGCCATAGTTGGTATCGTACTGGTGGTTGGGGAAAACGTGCTTCCATTCCATCACGAGGCTTGGGGGCACGGGCTGGGCACCGATGTGCATGAGCCGCCACTGGCTCAATTCGTAATCTTTGAGGTCGAGGTCCCCGTTCTGTATGGCGAGAAGAATGTCGGTAGCCCATGGGACCAGGAGCCACACTATTGTGACCTTTTCCTCCGAGACGGCCTCGAGTATCCACTTGGGCTCGACCCCTTTTAGTATGACGGCCTTCGATCCGACCATGAGGCTGCCGAACCAGTGCATTTTCGCGCCGGTGTGATAAAGAGGCGGAATGCAAAGAAAATTGTCGCCGTGGGTCTGTTGATGATGGTTATTTTCGATGTAGCAGGAGGACTCGAGGTTCCCGTGGGTCAGAAGGATGGCCTTGGGAGTACCGGTTGTGCCCGAGGTAAAATAAAGGGCCGCATCGTCTGTGGAGTCGAAGTCGATGCCCGGAGCGGAGCCGGTTTCCGATGCAAGCAGTGCTTCATAAGACTCGGCGTAAGAGGGGCGCATTTCTTCCGGGCCGTTGAAAACGAAGCTTTCCACACATTTCAAGTCGTCTTTTATCGCATTGACGCGACCCAGGAATTCCTCTGCGAAGATGAAGACTTTGGCTTCAACCACCTGGGTGCACCGTTTCAAGGCGGGTCCATCGAACCGGAAGTTGAGCGGGACGGCCAAAGCGCCAGTTCGGAGTATCCCGAAGTAGGCGGGCAGCCATTCCAGGCAGTTCATCATCAGATGAACAACCTTATCGCCCTTTTTTACGCCCTTTTTCATGAGCCATATGGCTATGCGATTTGCTTGTTCGTCGAATTGGCTCCAGGTGATTTCCCTGCGGGTTCCCAAGGCGGGAGCGCGCTCGACGAGCGCGGTTTCGGTCCTGTAGATACGTGCGTTTTCGGCCAGCATTTCAGTGATGAGCATGGAGAAGTTTCCCGTGACGATATGGTGGATGCTTTCGCGGACGGTGGAGACCTACGAGGGGAAAACGCGCCGGAGAAGACGTGTTCCCGGCCTCAACCGACCGGGTC
This sequence comes from uncultured delta proteobacterium, assembly GCA_963813125.1. Lineage (GTDB taxonomy): Bacteria > Desulfobacterota > Syntrophobacteria > Syntrophobacterales > Syntrophobacteraceae > SbD1. Next base: position 14,831 of record CAWEZA010000097.1, read on the forward strand.
TAGACCGATGCCGCCGAAAAACCGGGCCGTGTTTGCCCGGGAAAAAAAACGCGCGCGGGGCCGAATTTCACCCCGCGCTACGTCGCTAACGGCGGTCGATCTGTCCCGGGGCGAGGCTAAAAGCCTGGGACGGCCCGGGACTGTTCGCAAAACATTTTAAAGATTCAATTCATGAGCCGCGTTGGCAAAAATCATTCACAATGCCCCGGAATGAAGTGGCCGTGGTAACCGCGATGAGCCGGGACCCAGTGGCGATGGACGTAGTGGGCCGGGACCCAATGGTGGTGATGGTAGTGGCCGGGGACGTAGACTCTTCCGCAATGCGCGCTGGCGCTTGCGCCGAAGGCGGAGAAGACGGATAAAACGGCAAGGCACATGGCAAAGATGAACAATTTCATTTTCCTGCTCCTGTCTGTTGGGATTTGGGATATATTTCGAAAGACATTATTGTGCTTTAACGGGAGGGGGGAAGTAAAGTTTTTTCGTTCACCCCGGTCCGATATTAAGCCCTTTTACGGCGAATTCCTTTTTTTGTGTCTCAACCTTCCTCAAAAGTTGACCTTTTGCCTGAAACCAAACCGTATGGTGTTATCCAGGTAGTAGACGAGGTCGGGGTGGAAGCGGTAGAGGTTCACCCGAAACCGGCTCGAGAAGGCCTCAAGGTCAATGAGTCCGGAAGGATTGAAAAAGTCCATGGTGAAGGGGAATTTCTTTAAATAGGAACCGATTGCCCTGAGCGCCACCGGCCCCGGCGCTACAGGTTCGACCGCGCCCGACATCTGAAGCCCCCGGATGTCCCGCCAGCCGAAGACCTGAGAAAAGATCGCAGCCGATGCCCGGCGGACTAGAAGGGATTCTTCGATATGCCTGGAAGAGGGATCGGAGAAAAAATAGAAGGCCGACTCAAGAAAAGCATAATAGACGGGGGCGGCCCACGGCCCCCCCTCGCCGGCGGTGGCAAGCGTCATGATGTGCTGCTCTTCGATGAGACCAAGGGCCAGGCTCTCATAATCCATTTCGCTTCGGGCCTTATGCGGCTGCGCCGCGGCGGGTGTGCCACGCCCAGCCCACGGGGTCTGAAGTATACGAGGGGGGAATTTCAAATCCCCCTGCCCCCCTTTAGAAAAAGGGAAATTGAATCCCACCTGCCCGGAAAATTAAATCCTCCCGCCCCCTTTAGAAAGGGGGGGGAAATTGAATCGGAATACCATGTCACTTATGGGACGCAGCAAAAGAATCCATCTCGAATGTATAACGCGTGCCGGCCGTGTTGAGACTGAACTCGTCAGGCATTTCCCGCTTGAAGGCCGCGATAGCCTCAAATCCGGTACAGTGGGTCGGCACCACGCAATCGGGTTTCATCGCCTTTATATCGTCGAGGGTCTTTTTGATGATTTCGGGGTTCGCGTTGATGAGGTGGAAGCCCCCGATCACCGCGTGGATCTTTTCGATGCCTGAAACTTTCCGCGCCTGCCGAACAGTGTTGACGATCCCCGCGTGGGCGCACCCGGACAGCACTACGAGCCCTTTGCCCCTAATATTGAAAAAGATTGCCTGCTCGCCTCGAAAGTCATCGGGTTCGGTTTTTTCTCCGCGCTCGATCAGCAGGACCGGGGGCACTTTTTCATAGGGCACAGCCCTTTCGATATTGCCGGTGAGGTAAGCCCCGGGAATCATCTCGACCGGCCCGGACACTTCCACCACCTTGAACCCCAGGTTCTCGATGTCCTCTTTTTTCAGCTGCCCCAGATCCAGGGGTTGGGCATCGCCCGGGCGCAGTAAAAATCTACGCGAAAAGCATTCCTCTCCGACGTAGAAGGGCGTTCCGGCGGCCACCCGGGGCCGTGCCAGTTCGAGGATGCGTATTGCCCCCATGAAGTGGTCGAAATGGCCGTGGCTCAAGCTGAATGCTTTGACGTTCCCGAGATCTATGCCCAGGAGGCCGATATTGTTCGAAACGCCGCTCGAATCCTGTCCGAAATCGAACATGCAGCCGCTGGTCTTTCCGTTTACAACGGTTTCGATGTAATAGGCGAGCCCGTGTTCGGCGTGGATCGAACCGCCGGCCGCCTTTACCCGATAGCGGCGCGCGAATTTTCCGTCGGGCCTCAAGGCGTCATAATAATTGTCCGTAACCACCCAGATGGTCACCCTGTCCACTTCGCTTACCTGCGTGGCCGCCGTCATTTGCGCCTCCTTGCGGTTCGTTTCACCAGGCAATCAGCTGCCGGTGCCCACTAGACAGAAGCATCGCCAAATTGAGTTCACATTAGCATTCCGGTTCAGGATGTCAAACCCCACAAAGGCGATGAATACCCGGCAGAACCAATTCACCTCGGTTTTTCCGGATTAAGCCTTGAAATAAAGGCTCGAAAATTGTACTTATTTATCGCGGGCATCTTTTTAGTCAACCCCCCTTCGTCATCAGGATTTATGGACAATTCATATCAGCTCCAAAGCATATTCCATATCCACGAAGCGCTAAGCGAGGGCTTGAGTCACTTTTCCGGTCCTAGCCGCGCGGCGCTCATCTACGCCGAAAAGCGAGAGGGGCCGTTGCGCATCCACGATCCTCAAGGCCTCCTCACGGGATGGGAACCGCTTATTGAAAAGATCTACGTGAGGTCCAACGAATGGCGGGAGTGTAAACCCGGTATTCTGGAGGGGGAACTTCCCGGTCAGACCATTCCGGAAAAGGGTCTTGACCTTGCGGGCCTGGTATCCAGGGGCGGGAGGGCCTCGTCGGTATTCTACCAGATGTGGTTTACCGAAGAGCATTCGACCCTTTGCTCGACGGGCCCGACCGAGAGGTGGCTCGAACACGCCGCCTGCCTTCTGGCCCATGACTGGGCCAATGAGGAGTGGTTCTACACACGCAATTCCTATTACGTGATCAGGGAATACGCCATGCACGCCATCAGGGATTACGTCCAGGACCGGCTCGACGTAAAATTCGGCCTGGACAGCCGCCTCGAGGTCTACCCGATCCTCGATGCCGTGCTTGGCATTTCGAAAACGAGGGAGGAAGGCGCCTGGCCTCGGGGGACTCTGATATTCATAGACCCGGACATGATCGAGTCCCTGCAATACCTGGTCAGGTTTCCGAACCCGGAAAAGTTGAGACTTTCCAATTTCAAGCTCGTTCGAAAGCTTATGCTGGCCGTGGAAAACTCGGAGAGAAAGCTCGTTTCCGACGGGCGGCGAATAATCGGGGTCGTCCGCGGGGCATTGCCCGAGTGCCGTCTGGCCGCCGATTTCCGGGGCGGACACGGCTTTTTGCGCATTTCAGGCATGGCGGTTTGCAGTTTTTCGGACGGAAGATTTCATTCGACCAACCGCAAGCCGAAACTAGTGCATCTGGAGGAGCTTTTCCTGGAGACTCCCGTTCTCAAATCGCGTCGGCATGCGCTCTTCAAGATCGTTTCGAGCATAGTGGAAAGGGCCGGCGAGCAGCGTCACGGGGCGACCCTGGTAATCGACCTTGGCCCCTCGCCCATTTCGATTTCCGGCCAGAAGCTCGAAGTCCCAATAGATCTTTGCGACGACACGATGCTCGATCTTGCCAAATCACTATCAAAGGTTGACGGGGCGCTTCATATCGGGGCAGACCTGCGGTTGCACGGGTTCGCGTGCCTTCTGGACGGCAAGTCCATCCAGAACGAAAACCGCGCGCGGGGGGCAAGGTTTAATTCCGCCCTCAGGTTCAGCGCAGCCCACGAAAACCTCATCGTGGTAGTCGTTTCCTCCGACCGGCCCGTATCGGTAATACACCATGGAATAGATCTCAGCGCCGGTCCCGATTGGTGCCCCCTGTCGGACTCGCAAGTCCAGCCGCCCACCCTCGAGGAGTGGTTGGCGCGCGAGTGCGAGACCGACCAGCAGATGGAGTCCGCTATGAGCGTGTGAGCGCAGGTCTCCGGCCGCGCGCGCTGAGCTCTCAAGACGCGGTGCGCAGCAGGGCCTCGACTTCGGCCGCTGTGGGGATGGCGGGACGCGCGCCCATTTTTGTACATCCCAGGGCGGCGGCCGCGCTCGCATACTTCAAGGCGCGCGGAAGTCTGTCGCCTCGGGCCGTTCTTAACGCGAAAGCGCCGTGAAAGATATCTCCCGCTCCCGTGGTATCGACAGCATCGACTGGAAATGCGGCAATACTTGCGGCGGGGACGGAGCAAGCCGAAGCGGCGGTGAGGGGCGCTGTCATCGAACCGCGATAGATCAGCCCGGCTTCCCCCATTGTCACGACCGCTACAGGGGCAATTTGTGCCAGAAAGCCCAGGGCCTTTTGGGGGTCTTTTTCTCCGCTGAAATCTCTTGCGAATTTTTCCGAGGCGACGACGTGCGTGCAGATGCGGGCAAGCCGGGCCGTCCCCTCGCTAACCGATCCCGCATCCAGGATGGTCGCGATGTTTTTCTCCCGCGCTTCCCGCGCCAGCGGAAGCGATATGGCGGGCTGATGCCCGTCGAACAGGATGGCACGCGGGCTTACCCTGGAAAAATCGACCTGACCGGGTTCGACTACGGGGTTTAGCCCCTTGTGGGTCACCACCGTCCTTTTGCCATCCGGCTTTACGATGATCGAGGAAAGAGGCGAACGGACGGTGCGGGGGAAAACGTCTCCACTTGCCGCCCCGGGGCTTTCGGCGGTTATCGGGCCGCGCACCGTGAGGCCGGTTATCACCCCTTCGCAGACCAGCTCTTCGAAGTGCATCCGCCCGAAGACGTCCCTTCCGATGTATCCGGCGAAGGCAGCAGTCCCGCCAAGCCTTGCGACCGTGACCGCACCGTTTGCCCCGGGGCCTCCACCACACATAAGAAGGCTCGCGGCCAGACATTTCTCGTCTTCCCCGGGATGGTGATCAACCTGGTAGACGAGGTCGTAAGTAGCCAGTCCGACGCAGAGAACATCGATTTGCATTTATGCGATCCTTTGTGACGCTCAGGCCGCCCCGCTCATTTCCAGCTCTTCGCCCATAGCAATACGCACGAACGTGTACGCGACAAA
>CAWEZA010000098.1:0-43235 GCA_963813125.1 uncultured delta proteobacterium
GTTTTTTCCTGATGTGTGCCCTACTGGGCGCCTCTTCCCTGCTGATTTGGCCGCACTGGATTTCCGAGTGGCTCCGCGTAGTATCTTCTTTACCGCCGGTATTCCGATCCGCCGCTCGTGAGTTATTTATCGAGCAATAATTCTCGGCGATCAAGCCAGCCGACTACTGGGCCCAATTCTTATAGCGATTCTGCTTATGAGCGCGGTCGCCCTTTCCTGGCGAATGCGCTTTGCTGCCACGGACTCTCGCGACTTCCGTTTAATGATCAGCCTCTGTTTGGGTTACGATCATCGCAATAGTGCCGGGACACGCAGTGTATGACCATGTCGTTCTCTTACCCGGAATAATTTTGATCGCATCTTGTTGGCGGGAGTTCGCCCCAAGCAAGCCCTTTCGCGTAACTCTGGCCGCAGCCGCATTAGCTTTATTCTGGCCATGGATTTGTGCTTCGGTGGTAATCGCGTTGTGGCCGATGGTTTCTCGGGAGTTCGCTTTTACTTTTTTATTGACGCTTCCGATCCGCACCGCCGCATCGATTCCCTTCGGCGTATGCGCGCTTCTCGCATTGATGCTGTGGCAAGGGCCCCGAAGAAAACTCATGCGGACAGAACAGGCGCCAATTGCGAAACCGCAACCTATTATTCCTTGAGGATCTTTTCCATTGCCGCACGATTCTTCCCGGGCAAGTCAAGTAGTGCTGCCTGCGCCAAAGCAACGTAGATGTTCCGCGCTTCAGGAATTGCACGTAACACGCTCAAATGTTTTTCGATGGTATCGACATCTCCTCGGCAAACTCAAGCTTCTCGTGGCGATCGATTACTTCCCGTCCGAAACGGTCGGCCGCGCTTCCATTTTTTATCCCGCCTCGACTGTTTTTGAAACCGGTTCGACTTATATAAACCAGGAGGGAGGGTCCAGTTTGCCCGTCCCGTGCACTGCGGCGGGGCGCCGATAAAGGGAGGGGAGCATCCTCCGCGTGTCTATTCGGGCCTCGTTCCGGGAGGCGATCACCTGCCGGCCTGGAAGGTTCTGCGGCAAATAGCGGGCAAGTCGGAAAAAGCCGGCGGCCCGGGCGACACTTCTCCTTAAGGTTTATCCCCGCCGCGCTGCAGGCCTTGGGCGGGCTTGAACAGTTCCCGGTTATCCGGTTGACGGGCAAAGGGTGCTAAGCCCCAAAGCCGGCTTCCCGACCGCGTTGGCGGGAAGGGATGTCGTGGGTGGCCCGGAGGCTTTCGAGCTGTTGATGGTCGAATGGATGTTCGGGACAAGCGAATTTTCGGCCTGGTCCGATTCGCTCGACGCGGCCGTTCCCGCGCCTTATATGTGTGTTAACAGCAAAGACGCCGCCCGCCTGGGCCTTTGCGGCGGCGACAGGGTGAGCGTGGAGCTGGACGGCGCTGCTTTTGAGATCGCGGTTTCCGTCTCGGAGAAGACCGCCGAAGGAGTGCTGATCGTCCCTCGCCACAACTTGCTCGAGTGGCAAAAAATGAAAGATTTTCCCGCCCGGGTCTTTGCGGATAAAATCCGAGCGGCTGCGCCGCGGCGAGTGTGCCACGCCCAACCCACAGGACCTTCCGGATCCGGCGGCTGAGAGCCTTTCGAAAAATATCAGAGAGCGCTGCCTAAGCTTATGTCTTTTTCTGCTAAGAAAAAAGCCGCATACGAGGACCTCTTCGATATACCGGAAAACCTGACCGGGGAGATCATAAACGGGGAATTGACAACCACTCCCAGGACGTCGCCCAAACACATGCACTCGGCTTCCGCGCTTGCGGGTAAAATTTTGCCGCCCTATCAATTCGGGGAAGGCGGCGGCCCCGGAGGGTGGATTATTCTCCTGGAGATTGAAATCAGGCTGGGTGAAAATACGATCGTTCCGGACCTTGCGGGATGGAGGAAACAGAGATTTCCCAAAAGGCTCGAAACCAACTGGATCGAAGTTGTTCCGGACTGGATATGTGAGGTTCTCTCCCCGCGAACAGCCCTTCGCGACCGCACCGAGAAGATGAAGATTTATGCCGCGTATCGGGTGGGATGCGTTTGGCTGGTCGATCCCCTCAACAGGACCCTGGAGGTGTTTATCCTCGAATCGGCCGCTTTGGTCCCCTCGGCGGTATTTGGCGGCGAGGGGAAAGCGCGCATCGAACCCTTTCAGGAAATTCAAATCGATCTTGGCGATCTGTGGTTCGAAGAGTTAATAGAGCGGTGAAAGGTTGTTGCAGATTACCGGGGTCACATCTTTCGATAAATAAATCATGGCGGATTTACGTCATTCCGACAGGCTCTTAGCCGGAATGGACACCCCCCCCCGCGATCCGGAAGGTCTTGTGGGGAGGGCGTGGCACACCCGCCACGGCGCAGCCGCCGCAGCCGTCGCAGCCGCGAGGAGCAGTTCATGGCCATTATCACGATTTCCAGGGGCTCTTACAGTAAAGGCAAGGACGTGGCCGCCCTGGTGGCCCAAAAGCTTGGCTACAGGTGTATAGCCCGTGAAGTCATTCTCGACGCGTCCAAAGAATTCGCTATCCCCGAGGTCAGGCTCGTAAGAGCGATCCACGACGCCCCTTCGATTCTCGACAGGCTCACGGGGGGCAAGGATAAGTACGTTGCCTTTTTTAGATCGGCTCTGCTTAAGCAGTTGCGATCGGACGACGTGGTATATCACGGCCTGGCGGGCCATTTTTTCTTGAATGGCGTAAGGCATGCTCTTAAGGTCAGGATCATTTCCGACATGGAGGACCGGGTAAGGACGGAGATGCAGCGCGAGAGGGTGTCGCGCGAGGAGGCGCTGCGCGTTCTTACAAGCGACGACGAAGAGCGCAGGAAATGGAGCCGCAGCCTGTACGGAATCGACACGGCCGACCCCAGTCTCTACGATTTGGTTATCCACATCAGGGATATCACGGTGGATAACGCCGTCAGCCTGATATCCGAGGTTGCCGGGCTGGACAGGTTCAGGACCACGCCCGAGTCGCGTAAATTTATGGAAGATCTGTCGCTTGAGGCCGATGTCAGGGTGGCCCTCCTCGACGTGAAGGCTGTTGCCGACGTCAGTGTGGCCGGGGGAGTGGTGTCCGTGAGGGTGAAGATTCCGTCTCTTTTTTCCGGCGAAGAGCAGGAGTTGATTGAGGGAATAAAGAGAATGGTCGAATCGGTTCCCGGCGTTACCGAGGTCAATTTTAAACCGCTCCACGCTGTCTGATATGGCCTCGGGGCGGCTGCCGCGCCGCGGGCAGGTGTGGCGGCTGCGCCGCGGCAGGTGTACCACGCCGTACCCGCGGGTCCGGAATATACGAGGTTGTTTTCTCTGTTTTGGCTTGGTTTCCCGGCGGTGGTTCCAGCGCCCGGATAGCAAGTATCCGGGCTACCCGCCGATTCGATCGGTCGGACAACTTATCCGCCGGCGGCCTGCGGGTGTTCCCTGGGTACGAGGACCGCGATAGGCTCCTTTATGCCGGGGGTCTCCGCAAAGCTTCTGAATCGCTCGCGAAGGGTGCGGTTGACTTTATATCCCCTGGGGGCGAGCAACCGCCCGTTTCGAAGAAAAACGTCCGCATAAAGGACCATCCCGTCCCGCAATTCGGACGTGGTAAGAGATGCTTTCTCGAACAGCGTCTCCACCTTGATTGCTTCTTCGAGAATCGAGAGCATCCGTGGGTCGTACCGGCCCGCTCTTGCCTTCAACTGCTCCACCGCCCCCGGTTTGTCATGTTCTTTGGCAAGCAGTGTGTCGAAGTCCAGGACTAACCTGAGGATTCGCGCTCCAAGGGGAATCTCCTCACCCTTGCGGGAATCGGCTGGAACTCCTGAACCATCGAAATTTTTCTGCTGATAGGCGATAATTTCCGAGATGGTCTCCATCCTCGGAATATGGACCAGAAGGTCCCTTGCGATGAATGGGTGCATGGAGAAAAGCTGCGACTCCTCACCGTTGAGTTCCTGCCCAAGGTAGAGCTTTCTTATAGTATCCTGGGGCAAAATGACGCACCCGATCTGGGAGAGGGAGGCTGCCGTGTCGAGTTGCCAGAGGCTTGCGACCCCCATTCTCTTTCCAATCGCCCGCGTGTAGTGCCTTATGCGCGATGCCCTGCCAAAGGCCTCCGGGTTTACGAGCTGGAGTATCTCCGAGAGCACTTTCACGCTTCCGCGCAATGTGTTTTCGAGCAGCTCCCGTTCCGCTGTGATTAAATTGTATTGCCTCACGCTGTCGGAGATCGCTTTTAGCAGGACTTCCGATTTGCATGGTTTGGTCAAAAAACGGAAAATATTTCCCTGGTTGACGGCGTCGATGGCGGTTTCCAGGTCCGCATTGCCGGTCAGCAGCATCCGCACGCTCTCCGGGGCCACTTCCCGTGCCCGGGAAAGAAACTGGACCCCGTCCATTCCCGGCATGCGCAGGTCGGAGACTATGACCGAAAAAGGGCCTGACTGCGTCAAAAGCTCCAGCGCCTCACTGCCGCCTGCCGCTGTCTCCATGGCCAGAGTCTTCTTGAATTGACGCCTGAAAGCGTCCAGTACATTGACGTCGTCATCAACAAAGAGAACTTTTGCATCCATGAGAGAGCGCCTTTCCTAAAGAGTCACACGTACAATCTCGTTTAACCTGTCGGAAACCCCGAGCTTCTCCAGATATACCATGTCCAGCCTTTCCTTGCCGCTCTCGCCCCGAGAAGTGTGTTCGGCGTAATCGGCCAGGTGAACCGCTGTCAGGGTGCTGAAGCAACGGTTCGAACTCTTGCCCGGACAGTGGTGGAAGGCCACTGTTTCCACGAGCGACCCGGATAGCCCCCATATGCCTATGAGATAGGCCCCGACCTCCGCGTGGGTTGTTCCGAGGGCCGTTTCTTCGGCTTCCCAGATCGGGAGGCCGGCGTCGATGCTCGAATTGCGGATTTTCGTATACTGCGCGGGCATTATATCCATCAGGATCAGTTGGCCTATATCATGGAGCAGGCCGGCCGTGAAAGCCTCGTCGATCAGGTTTTGTCCAAGGTCTTCCTGAGTGGCTATGCTTCTGGCGATCATGCCCGTCATGAGGCTGTGCTCCCACAGTGTCGAAACGGAGGGTAATCCCGGCCTGTCGAACTGCGAGAAGATCTTTGCCGAAAGAATTAGCGCTTTGATGGTTTCGATTCCGAGGAGGTTGACCGCTCTCTGTATGCTGTTGACTCTTGCCGCAAGACTGAAAAAAGCGGAGTTTACGAGCTGGAGAAGCTTCGCCGACATCCCGAGGTCCCTTGCAATGATTTCGCTGATCTTTTCCAGCGAACCGTTTTCGGAGTTGACCTCCGCGACCACCTCCTGGTAGAGCGAAGGCAGACTCGGAAGCGATTCGATGCTTGAGACGGTCTTTACCAGAAATTCATCTTCGAGCAGCTCTCCCATGGCGCATGCGCTGGATACGGCGTTTTTCAACTCTTCGCGGTCACAGGGCTTGGACAGAAACTGGTGAGCCAGGCCTACCGAACTCAAAATCAAATCTCTGTCGGAGTACCCCGAAAGAATGATGCGAATGATTTGAGGATGAAGCTCCTTTACCTTTTTCAACAGTTGGCACCCGTCCATGCCGGGCATTCGCATGTCCGTCACCAGCACATCGAACGGTTTGCCCCCTAGGATATCCAGGGCCTGCTGACCGCTTGCGGCAAACTCCATCTCCCACTCCGGGCGCATATCCCGAAGAATCCTGCGCAGGCCATCAAGCATATTTGGTTCATCATCTACGAAAAGAATTTTCTTCTTCATCCGTGCTTTCACTTCAAATCGGCAATTTTATAATGAAAGTTGTTCCCTCGCCCAATTTTGACTCGAAGTCGATAGTCCCTCCATGTTTTTTGACGATAACCGAATGGGAAATGGCCAGCCCCTGGCCCGTTCCCTTGCCCACATCCTTGGTGGTGAAAAAAGGATCGAAGATCTTGGGCCTGATGTCTTCCGCGATTCCGCTGCCGTCATCGCTTATGCGGATCTCGACAAAATCTCCATCCTTTCGGGTTCCGACCCCGATCGTTCCCTTGTTCCGGGACCCGTCGCCCACCTTGTCCGCTATTGCATGGGCAGAGTTGATGATCAAATTGAGAATAACCTGGTTGAACTCGCCTGGCAGGCAATGGACAGGGGGCAGGTTCGGGTCCAGGTCCATCGTTACATTCGCTACATACTTCCATACATTCCTGGCTACGGTGACCGTGTTTTCGATAGCCTTGTTGATGTCGATGCCCTTCTTCTCGTCGGTCCCGGGATGGGAGAATTCCTTCATCGAGCGGACTATCCTGGTTATGCGGTCTATTCCCTCCAGTGACTGGTGTATGGCCCCGGGGATTTCTTCCCTGATGAAATCGAAGTCGATCTCGGCTTGCGCCTCGTCAATGGATTGGACAAGGGCTTCGACGGGCTTGGACGCCCGAAGGCCTTCAAGCAGTTGATCGTAGAGAAGATGAATCTTTTCCAGGTTTGCGAACGCGCTGTTCAGAAAACGGGTATTGTCCCCGACGTACTGCGTGGGAGTGTTTATCTCATGGGCGATTCCCGCTGCAAGCTGCCCGATGGATTCAAGCTTCTGTGACTGGGCGAGTTGTCTTTCCAGTAATTTGTACTCGGTTATGTCCGTGCCAAGAATTATGAGGCCATCGGCGACCCCCTTTCCTTACAGGGTTGAAAATGAGATTCAGCATCCCGCCCATCCCGTTGCCGCGGGTGAACCGAACTTCGTTCAAACGCTTTGAAAGATGATCGGTGCCGCATAAATGAATTGCCTCGTTTACCTTTTCGGCTTCCCAGGCTATCGGGCATTCGAAAATTTTCTTTCCGAGGGCCTCCCCGGCGTTGATGTGCAGGATGGATTCGGCCAGGATATTCCACCTCTTGATGGTCCCCTCGGTTGAAATTTCGATCAGAATGCAGGGAATGGAGTACAAAAACGCCGCGATTTCCCTGTGCGCGTCGGAGAGTTCCGTCTGCATCTGGCGGCGTTCGGCAATCTCCATCGTCAACTGTTCGTTGACCTTGGTCATATTTTCCAGCGACAGCTTTATTCTTTCGTTTGCCTCTTCCAACTCCCTGAAAATTCTGCGTTCCTCGTTAAGCCTGACTATCTTCGCCTGCAGTTCCCCAAACGAGATCGGTTTTCCGATAAAATCGACCGCGCCGGCCTTTATGACGTCGCTGTACGAGTAATCGCCTAAAAAACCCGACATTATAATGGTATCAACTGAAGCAAACCTTTCGCGGATTTCCCGGATAAGCTCGAGCCCATCCATGCCGTTCATGCGTATATCGGAGACGACAAGGTCGAAAATATTGTTTTCAAGCATTTCCAGTGCCTCGCCCGGACCGATGGCGGCTTCGCAGAAATAGCCCGTGCTTTGAAGAAAACTCCTCATGACCAGGCCGATCGCTTCTTCGTCATCTACGATCAGAACTTTCCTTATTGCTCCCTTTTTCATGTCGCCTTCTTTTGGTCCAGGACCGTTCTGGCCATGGCTGCGAGTTTTTTTAGAGTCACCGGCTTTAAAAGAAACCCCGCGATCCCCATCTGCCTGGCTCTGTCGGCATCGATCTTTTCGCTGTAGCCGGTCATGAGTATGATCGGAATTTCCGGGTGCAGCGCGGAAATCTCCAGGGCGAGATCGACCCCTGTAAAATGAGGCATGGTCATATCGGTTATCACCAGGTCAAAAGCTTTATCCTCCGGCTGATGCCTGAGCGCTTCTAGCGCTTCCAGCCCGTTTGTTCGAAAAATGGCGTGGTATCCGAGCTCGGTGAGCATCTCCTGCGTCATTTCCGCCAGTACCGGCTCGTCGTCAACCACGAGGACCCGCTCGAGCCCGCAGGGAAGAGCGAAGACCTCTCCTTCGGCCTGGGGCGCGCATTCTGTTTTCATGATCGGGAAAAGCAATGTGAATGTGCTTCCCTTTCCGGGGGTGCTCTCCACACTGATGGCCCCCTCGTGGCTTTTCACCACGCCGTGGACTACCGATAGACCCAGCCCCGTCCCTTTGCCCAGTTCTTTGGTGGTGAAAAAGGGGTCGAAAATGGAATCGATTATCGACGGGTCGATGCCGTGTCCGGAGTCACTTACCGTGAGTTCGACGTATGGTCCGGGCTGGAGGCCTTTGCGCGACGCGGATAACCCGCCGCTAAGCTCGATATCGGCCAGTGCGACCTCCAAGACTCCGCCTTTATCCTCCATCGCATGCGCGGCGTTGGTGCACAGGTTCATCAGCACCTGGTGCATCTGGCTCGGATCGGCCAGTATCGCCCCTTTGCTCCCTATATCGGTCTTTATCTCTATCGTCGAGGGCAGGGAGGGCCGCAGGATGCGCATGGCCTCGTTTACGATGGTCCCCGGTTGCAGCACGATCTTCTGCTGTTCGGACCTTCGGCTGAATGCAAGAATCTGCTTGACCAGTTCCTTTGCCCGGTGGGTCGCCTTGAGCACTTCGTCGAGTTTGGGATGAACAGGCTTTCCCGCATCAGAATCATATATCGCCAGTTGAGTATAACCCATGATGATTCCAAGAATATTGTTGAAATCATGGGCGATGCCGCCCGCGAGCGTGCCGAGCGCCTCCATCTTTTGAGACTGGCGGAGCTGATTTTTCAGGTGCAATTCACGCGTGACATCCCGGTGAATGGCGATAAAGTTCCTGATTGCCCCGGAGTCGTCGCGAATCGCCGAGGCCGTTGCCTCGGCATCATATGATGCGCCGTTTTTCTTCTTGTTGGTAATGTGCCCCGACCACGCCTCGCCCCTTGACAGGGCCTCCCGCAAAAGGTTGTAGAAGCTCTTGTCGTGCCTGTCGCTCTTTAGAACCTTTGTGTGCATTCCGACGATTTCATCGACCGAATACCCGGTGATGCGCTCGAAGGCCTGGTTGGCATATTGAATTTTAAACTTCGCGTCAGTTATGATTATTGCGTCCGCAACCTGCTCGATGGCTTTTGCGAGCAGCGAGCGCTCCTCTTCGGCCCGCTTGCGCTCCGTAATGTCGCGAATCAACCCGTCGACCCCGAGTATGTTGCCTTCCTCGTCCTTGCGGAAACTGCTCGTAACCGATACGATAACCGGCAAACCGTCTCTGTCGCGAACGGTGACTTCATAATCCCGCACGAGGCCGTCGCGTCGGATCAGTTCGAGCATTTTGGCGCGTTCTTGCGGATAGAACCAAAAATCCTCTATATTTTTACCAAGGAGTTCCTCGACCGACGCTCTGTAAAACCTCGATGCCGAGGGGCTTGCCATGGTGATCCGGCCGTTTTTGTCGGTGCGGTAGAAAACGTCCTGCATATTTTCCAAAACGCTGCGGTAAAGTTCCTCGCTTTCCCGCAGCATTTCGTCCGAGTCTCTCAAGGCGCTCTCGATCTGCCTGCGCCCCGTAATGTCGATTGCCACGCCAAGCACGGCCTGGATGTTTCCCCCGTTTGTGTGAAAAGGCACCTTGGTGGTCTGCAGGTAATGCAGCTTCCCCATGGAATCGGTCCAGGGTTCTTCCGGAAGAAAAAGGGTTTTTCCGCTTCTGATCACTTCGCGGTCGTCCCGCGACATCCGTTCGAGTTCGCCTCTTTGCTGGTGGAACTCGGCATGATTTTTCCCCGTAAGGGCCTCGACCGTGGTGTTATATCCCGCGGCAAGGGCCCGGTTTGCCAGGAGATATTTCCCGTCCCCGTCCACTACGAAAATCATGTGCGGCACAAGGTCGATTATCTGGCGCAGTGTGGCCTGGCTGTTTTCAAGAACCCTCTCTGTGTTTTTCCGCTCGGTTATGTCAATCATGACTCCGACAATGCCTGCCGTTTTTCCCGAAAAATCGGGAAAAGTGCACTTGGTGAACAGGACGTCCCTGAGGTTTCCATCCGCGTGCCGAAATGAAGCCTCGTACTGCTTGACCCCTGGAGCGTTCAGTAATTCCAGGTCGGCTTTATGACATATTTCGGCAAGCTCGGCGGGGACGACGTCATAGACCGTCTTTCCTACGATTTCATCCCTGGGCCTGCCTGTACAGGCTTCGAAACTGGAGTTGCAGTCAAGATAAATCCCGTTGGTATCTTTGCAGAAAATAGGGCACGGAATGGTGTCTGAAATCATCTGAAGAAGGTTGAGTCTGTCTACTGTACTGTTTTTTTTGCGGTTTTGTGCGGCCATCATGACGTAGAGCAGCAGCCCCGCCGAAAGCAGGGCCGAAATCAGGGCTAAGAGAAGGGATAAAAGAATGGATGAGTGCAGGGCCACCGGAAATCCCAAGGTGTGCGGGAATTTCCAGTTAAATCGGATGAAGGGAATCGTGGCGCCGAGTAAGGCAGCCGCCATGGTGGCCATGCAGATTTGGCCTCTTATCCCCCGATCGATAATCGTCTTTCTGTTCAAATTTACTCTCCTATGGATCTGTAACTACCGCGCTCCATGGGCGAGACGGTCCTTATGCAGCTAAATGAACCTGCAAAATTCACAAAAATCCGCTATCTTGGACATCTCTTTGCCTTGCCCTCTAAATGACAGGCCTGTCTCTGTCGTTCTATCCACCTGCTTTACCTTTGTTATAATGGCCTCGAGCTTTTCCACGGGGACGTCGTTTGGAAGCTCGAACGTCAATGCCAGGTTGTTTCCCTTTGCCATGCGCACGCGCTGGCCGAATGTGAGGCGGCATCCGCCCCGGCTGATATCGATCATTTTGGCTGCGACAGGATCGTTGTTGCCAATGGAGACCCTCGTTTCGATGTCCACTTTGATCCTGGTGTGCTCCCTTATCCGGCGGATCTCCACCTCCCTGGGGTATTCTATGCAGACTATGTCGTCCATCACGCGATTGCGGTATCTGCTGTAAAATATGTAGAGGTAATCGTCGCACAGGCAGGAGCACAAAAGGTTCTCGTCGAGAACCGCGGCGACTCTGTCGCTTAGCTTTATCGCCGGTTCGGTTATCAGTATGAACCGTTCGTGCACCGCTCCCACGACCTTGCACGAGGCGATGCGAGCAGGTGCGGAAGGCGATCTTACAACCATCGCATCGTCTATCTTGAGGGGAATCCTGATCCTTTCAGGCTCCTCGGGTTCATCGTTCCAAACTGGCGGTGCACCGCCCTTCGAGAATGTGTTTAATGCCATTTCTTCGTCTGCTCCATCTTCCTGCCCGTGTTTTTTCACATGGGACGATAGGCCGGACGGGGCTGTATGCGCTGTCAGTCTTCTGTGGATTGGGGCTCGAATTCCAGGAAGCGTCCGCACTACACTCGTCCGGATACTGCGTTTAATCGGTATAAATCCCTTAAAACTTTAGCGCTTTTAAGAATATGAAAGTGCGTTCCAGACCTCGTGGAGCGATTTTATCTCATCTTGACTAATTTCAGTGAGTCCTTTATCTGAAAAGTGTAATTTCCCTCTCCGTCAGGGAGGCGCGAGGGGATTTTTCGGGTGGGCTATGCTTTACCGTGCCCACAAACAGCAAGTGTCGCTCGACTCGGGCTTTTCAGGCGGGCGCGAAAATAAATTATAAGGAGGTTATACGATGATCCCTATTGGACCGCTTATGAGAGAGCACCGGCTGATCGAGCACATGATCTCCCTCATGAATACCGAGGTGTCGACTATCGCGGCTGACCGGCAGGCCGATCCGGTTTTCATAGAAACAGCCGTCGATTTTTTCAGGACTTACGGGGACCGGTGTCACCACGGGAAAGAGGAAGAGATCCTGTTCGCGCAATTGAGAGGCAAAAAGCTGAGCGCGGCCCACGAGGGGATCGTCAGCGAACTGATCGAAGATCACAGGATTGGGCGGCAGACTGTGCACGAACTCATCGAGGCTAACGAGCGGTACAAGAGCGGTTCTTCGGCGGCTCTGGACGACATCGGCAGGCTCTTGAGCTCTCTGGTCGCCTTTTACCCGGCCCACATTGCCAAAGAGGATAAATCATTCTTTTACCCATGCATGGAGTATTTCACCAGGCAGGAACTTGACGTCATGCTGGGACAGTTTTGGGAGTTTGACCGGAAGCTGATCCACGAAAAATACAGCCTTACTGTGACTGAACTCGAAAAGACGCGCGCGACTGAACCTTAGCGCCCTGACGCGGTCTGGAAACGTCTCGTCGGAGCAGGGCAGGTAGTCTAATGAAAAAATATGGTGTGGGAATTGATCTTGGGGGCACCAAGATTGCGCTGGGCATGGTCGATGACGATGGAACGCTGCTGGAGTTGGTCCGCTATCGGACCGACACCGGGGGTGGTTATAAAGCTGTAATAGGCCTGATCGTCGAAGGGGTCCGAAGGCTCGGCGCCGCCCACCCGCTCAAGCTGTCCGGGATCGGGATCGGGGTGGCCGGACAGGTGGACCCGGTGAGCGGGGCGGTAATATTCGGACCCAACCTCGAATGGCATGACGCGCCACTGCGCGAGGATATCGAGAAGGCCTGTGCGATTCCTGTCGTCGTAACCAACGATGTCCGGGCGGCTATGTGGGGCGAGTGGCTTTTCGGCGCAGGCCGCGGAGTGAAAGACCTCCTGTGTGTCTTTATAGGGACCGGCATAGGCGGCGGCATTGTCTGCGGTGGAAAACCGCTCGACGGGTGCAGCAATACGGCGGGGGAGATCGGGCATATGACGGTCGACCTTAACGGCCCGCTGTGTACTTGCGGCAACAGGGGCTGTATGGAGGCGCTGGCGGGCGGATGGGCTTTGGCGCGGAGCGCCAGGGAAAGTGTTGCCTCAGATCCGGCCCGGGGCCGTAAAATCTTGGAGATGGCCGGTGGCAGCCTCGATGACATCACGGCGAAAATCGTGGTGCAGGCCTCTCACGGCGGGGATCCTCTCGCCGTGGGGTTGATCGATGCGGCTGTCGCGGGTCTTGGCGCCGGTGTGGCCACCTTGGTCAACGCGATTAATCCTTGTGTGATAATCCTTGGCGGAGGTATTGTGGAAGGAATGCCTGAGCTGGTTTCGCGCGTGGAAAGCGAGGTGCGGCGGCGCGCTCTTGGCGCTGCCGCGGGCCGGCTTGCCTTCCGTGCCGCAAGCCTTGGAAACCAGGCTGGAATCATCGGCGCCGCCGCGCTCGCCATGAAAAGCGCGCGATAGCGGCTGCGCCGGGCGTTTGTGCCTCGCCCCGCCCACGGGTCGGGATTGGGGGCGGGGGCTCCGGCTCAAATCAGGCCGGACTTTCCCTCGCAGTCTATCGACGCTTTTATGTTTTTGATGTTTTTGGCGTAGTCGCCTTTAAAAACCGCGGAACCCGCAACGAAGACATCGACACCGGCTTCGCAGAGTTCCAGCGCAGTGGCAGGGTTTACCCCCCCGTCGACCTGGAGCAGCGTCGAGAGGCCCAAGTCGTCGATTTTCCTGCGGCACTCCCTGATTTTTGGCAGCACGTTGCGTATGAACGCCTGCCCGCCGAACCCGGGATTTACGGTCATGAGAAGGACCATATCCACGTCAGGGAGCACCTCTTCGATCATGCACAACGGGGTGGCGGGATTTAGAGCAACGCAGGGTTTTACCCCCAGTTCCCTTATATTCTGAATGACCCTGTGCAGGTGGACGCAGGCTTCGGCATGCACACCGATAAGCGTTGCCCCGGCTTTGGCGAAATTTTCCACGTAACGGCCCGGGTCCTCAATCATCAGGTGAACATCGAGGGGAAGGCCGGTCGCCTTCCTGAGCGGTTCCACCACGCAGGGCCCCATGGTAATGTTTGGCACGAAACGGCCGTCCATGACGTCGACATGTATCCAGTCGGCTCCCGCCGCCTCGACGGCCCGGACCTCATCTGCCAGCCTGCCGAAATCGGCCGAAAGGATGGACGCGGAAAGAAGTTTTTTCATCCTGCATACCCTGTTGCGCGCGAGATAGGCGCGCTCAAGCGAAATCCATTGCCAAGCCGGATCCCGTGGGCGGGGCGTGGCACACTCGCCCGCGGCGCAGCCGCCGCAGCCGCTCTAAATCTTGATTTTCAGCTCATCTAGCATCCGGTCCGCATAATCTATGATGTAGTCTCTCTGTTTTGCGTTGGCGAAGGCGATGCAGTTGCATCGAAGGACCTGGCGGCTGCGAACCAGCATTTCGAAAGACGCCTGGTTTAATGATAGGCTTACGGCAAAGCAGAAGGGCCGGCATTTCTCGTGCTCCCTCTGGACGTCGGTGTAGAGTTCCGGGGGATCTTTACCCAGAAAACGTCTCCAAATTCAGACGCATCTGCATTTTTTTTCAAAAACTCTAAAATGTTATCGTAGTCTGACTCTCTAAGCTGGTCTATCACATACTGCTTCATCTCTTGTCGTCCTCGCGCTTCTATAAGAATGTGGACAAGATGCGGTTAAAAGATGCTAAAGTCAATAAGCATTTGACTTATCATCTCCTTGCTTTTATACGTGCGCGATGGAGGAGGTGTCCAATTTCAGGGAATCCGCCCACATTCCCGGCAAATTGTTCATCTGCCATGTTGACATGAGTGGTTGGAATGTCGAGGTTAACTCAACCGGAATTAAAGACCATGAAATCAAAAGAGATCGATTCTGAAATGCGGGCGGTGCTTCGGCAGGTATTCGTCAACATGCCGTGGAGCTATATTGGGGATTTCATGGACTTGATCCTGGAAAACCGCATGAATGTCGAAGTGGGGTTTTCGGCTGCCGACCTGGAAGGCTGTTCGACCCGCGATGTTTGCGCCGTGCTTGGGCGGATACGACGGACAGGAGCTGGAATCTCGTTCCATGGGCCTTTCTGGGATTTGATTTCCGGGAGCGTCGACCCCGAAATAAGAAAAGTTACCGCTTCGAGGCTGGGCAGCCTTTTCGAGTTGGTTGAAGCCGTGATGCCGCGGCAGGTCGTCCTGCATACCGGTTTTGACCCCAGGCATCACCTGGGGCATCGCGGCGTGTGGATCGAAAACTGTCTTTCCACCTTTGAGCCTTTTGTCCGCCGGGCAGAGCAGCTTGATTGCACGCTGGTCCTGGAAAACGTATTCGAGGAAGGACCTGAGTTGCATCTGGAACTCCTGGAGAGGATGAACTCCGCGCGCCTGGGCTTCTGCCTGGACCTCGGGCACCAGCACTCTTTTTCGCAAACCTCCCTGGACAAATGGCTCGAGGCGATCTGGCCATACTTGAAAGAAGTTCATCTTCATGATAACGATAGCTCCTCTGATGCTCATTTGCCTGTAGGGGCCGGCACGATTGATTTTGACCGTCTGTTTGGTTTTTTAAAAGAAAAGAGGATTTCACCTCTTTTAACCGTCGAACCCCACACGGTCGAGCATTTGTATGAAACTTTGGCGGGACTTTCCAGGCTGGCCTCCTTTGGTGATTTTATCGGCCCATGTCGGGAAAATGATTGGTGTGTGAAAGGCGGCTCTAATGGCGATCGTTGAACTCAGCATTGTGCCGCTCGGCGTTGGCGCCGGTGTGAGTGCTTTTGTGGCCGGGGCCATAAGGGTGCTCGAAAAGACCGCTCTGAAGTTCGAGTTGACCGCCATGGGCACCATCATTTCGGGAGACCTGGACGAAATTCTCACCGCCATAAGGAAAATGCACGAGAGTTGTTTTGATGCCGGCGCAGTCAGGGTCCTGACCCAGATCAGGATCGACGACCGGCGTGACAGGGAATCTAGCGTTGAACGAAAAATTAGCTCGGTCCGGGAAAAGCTAGACCGTGACCGGACAGCTGGAGGATAAATGTGGCCCTCAAAGAATTAGCGGAATACCTGGTGAAATCGCTTGCCGATCATCCGGAGAAAGTCGAACTCGAAGAGCGCGAAGAGGATGACACTGTGCTCATTGAGCTTAAAATATCTCCGGAGGACATTGGCAGGATTATAGGCAAAAGCGGTTACACCATAAATGCCATACGCACCGTTTTGCAGACGGCGGCTTCCAGCCGCAGGAAAAGGGCGAGGCTGGAGGTGGTGGGGCAGGGCGATTTGCCCTTGGAAGAACATGTCGATACCGATAATGAGGCGGATTCATAAATTCTGATGGCCTGAGGACGTTACAAAGGAGCCTAACTTATGTCTGAGACAGTCCGGGGACTTCCCGCACACGAATTAAGAGCGCATTTCGAAGATGACCTGCTCTCATTTGAGACCACCGCCTCACTCGACGGCGAGGCGGACAGGGTCGTGGGCCAGGATCGCGCCATTGACGCCATCAAGTTCGGAATGGGAATGAAGACGTCGGGGTACAATATATTCATCGCGGGACCTGCCAAGGCCGGACTCACTTATACCGCAAGGACCTACATCGAAGCACAGGCCGCAAAGGAAGAAACCCCGCCCGACTGGTGTTATGTCTACAATTTCAAGGAGCAGGACAAGCCCAGGTGCCTGAAGATTTCCGCCGGGCGCGGCAAAGCGCTCAAAAAGGACATGAACGACTTTATAGACACTCTTCAAGCCAAGATCCCAGAGGTTTTCGACAGTGACGATTACCGCGCCAAGGAAAGCGAAGTCCACCAGGCCTTCGAAAAGCAAAGGCGCGACTACATCGACGAACTCTCGCAGGAGGCTCGCGAGCAGGGGTTCATTCTGCAGTTCTCCCAGGTCGGCATGGTCATAATTCCCGCCAATAAGGAAGGCGAGCCCATGACCCAGGATGACCTGCGCCATCTGAGCGAGGAGGAGCGCCAGCTTCTTCGCGGCAAAAGCGACGAACTCCACGAGAAAATGAAGGAAACGATCAAGAAAATTCGTACGGTCGAAAACGAATTTAAAGAAAAGCATACCAAACTCGACAACGAGATCGCTCTTTTCGTCGTCGGCCAGTTGATGGATTCCTACGAGGAAAAATACCATGACGACGCCCAGGTGCTCGAGCACCTGAAGGGGGTCCAGGAAGACGTCCTCGAAAATATCGACGATTTCAAGAAAAAACCCGAGGCTCAACAGGCGCCCGGCCAGCCCGTGGCGCCCTTTGCCGGCCCGCCAAAAGAGATGAATCTCCGCAAATACGACGTCAACGTGCTCATCGATAACTCCGAGACCAAGGGGGCGCCAGTAGTAATAGAATCCAACCCGGCATATCCTAACCTTTTCGGTTCGATAGAGCGGCAGGCGTGGTTCGGGGCGCTTTTCACCGACCATACGATGATCAAGCCCGGGTCGCTGCACAAGGCCAACGGCGGCTATCTCGTGATGAAGGCCCTGGACCTGCTCAAGTGGTACATATCCTACGAGGCCCTGAAGAGAGCCTTGCGCGACAAGGAAATAAGGATCGAGGACCTTGGTGAACTCTACGGGATTTTCAGCACCAGGACGATCCGCCCCGAGCCTATTCCGATCGATGTCAAAATCGTTCTCACCGGCGACCCCTACATCTATCAGCTGCTCTACAGCCTCGACGACCGGTTCCAGAAACTGTTCAAGGTCAAAGCTCACATGAGCGACCAGATGGACAGGAAGGTCGAAAAGGTCCTGGAATGCTCGAAGATGATCGCCCGTTATTGCAACGAGCACAAGATAAGGCATCTGGACAGGACCGGCGTGGCCCGTGTCCTTGAATACAGCGTCGAGTTGACCGAGGATAAGGATAAACTCACCCTGGAGTTTGGAACGCTCGCCGACCTGATCCGGGAGGCCGATTATTTTGCAGGCCTCGATGGAAGCGAGCTGATCCAGAGAAGACACGCCGATGAGGCGGTAAATAAGCGTATCTACCGGTCCAACCTCATCGAGGAACGCGTCAAGGAAGTAATGGAAAAGGACATCATATGGGTCGAGACCAAGGGGGAAAAAGTCGGGCAGGTCAACGGTCTCGCCGTGCTGATGGCCGGAGATCACGTCTTCGGCAAGCCCAACAGGATTACGGCCACCGTCTCGGTGGGACGCGAGGGAATGGTCTCGATCGACCGGGAATCTAAAATGAGCGGCGCGACTCACACCAAGGGGTTGATGATCCTTAGCAGCCTCTTCAGGGAAAGGTTCGCCCAGAATAAGCCCATAGCCTTTTCCGCTTCCGTGTGTTTTGAGCAAAGCTACGGAATGATCGACGGGGACTCCGCGTCGAGTACCGAATACTACGTGCTGGTTAGCGCCATAAGCGGCACGCCGCTAAAGCAGGGTGTCGCCGTGACCGGGTCGGTCAGCCAGAAGGGCGAGGTCCAGCCGATTGGTGGCGTAAATTACAAGATCAAGGGCTTCTTTGACATCTGCAAGGCCAAGGGACTCGATGGCACGCAGGGCGTCATGATTCCGCACAAAAACGTAAATAACCTTATGCTCGACCAGGAAGTGGTGGATGCGGTCGCCGAGGGCAAATTCCATATCTGGCCCGTGGCTACAGTCGAGGAAGGCCTCAAAATCCTCACCGGTGTCGAAGCCGGTGCGGTTTCGGCCGACGGGACCTTTCCCGAGGGCACCATCTACAGGAAAGTCGACGACAGGTTGAAAGAAATATCGGAAATAGTGCGCAAGTTCGGCAAGGAGTCCGAAGACGGCGCAGGCAAAAAAGAAGAAGAAAATGGCGGCGGCTGCCCGAGTTGCGGCCATTAAGAGCTGACGGGTTTGCACACTCCCGCTTCGGGCGGGAGTGTGCAAACCCTGATGGTTTATATCAAGTTGCGCTCATGATACCAAGGCGAGGGTATGAGGCTTTTTCCCGCGTAGTGGCGGGGTTTATCCCCGCCCGGTCTTGAACGCAACCTGGTAATAGACAACCGTCACCGGGAGCGGGCCAATATTTGATGGAAGTAATCGGTAAGCACGAGTTGGCGGCTGTCCTGCGAAGGCCTTTTACCATCGGGCAGGTTGCCGGGGCCGTCGAGCGGTTCCTTTTGCCTTTTGAGAGACAAGTCCTGTGAGTTCCCCCCGGACACTTTCCATCCTGGTCGTAGACGATGAGCCCAATATTCGCAAGACGCTGTCCATCGCTCTTGAATCCGAAGGCCATCATGTCATCGCGGCGGGCAACCCCAAAGATGCCCTGACCGAGGCCGGGGAGCGCTATTTCGATCTCGCGCTCGTTGACCTTCGCCTGGGTTCGGAATCGGGCATAGATCTCATCGGAAATCTTCGCGCCGTGTGCCCGTGGATCAAGTGCGTGGTGATCA
This sequence comes from uncultured delta proteobacterium, assembly GCA_963813125.1. Classification (GTDB taxonomy): domain Bacteria; phylum Desulfobacterota; class Syntrophobacteria; order Syntrophobacterales; family Syntrophobacteraceae; genus SbD1. The sequence goes on from CAWEZA010000098.1 coordinate 19,026, forward strand.
CCGCCTACGCCTCGATCGACACCGCGGTGGAAGCGATGCGCAGGGGCGCCTTTGACTACCTCCCAAAGCCTTTTACCAACGATCAGGTTTCGGTTGTCGTCGGTAAGGTCTTGGAGATCAGAACGCTCGAACTGAAAGTGGCCGCTCTGCAGGATAGGTTGCGGGAGGTGGCCCCGGAGGCGGTCATCGAAAGCGGGAGCCCCGCCATGCAGCGGGCCCTGGCAATGGCGCGCCAGGTTGCCGACAGTGAGGCCACAATCCTCATTCGTGGTGAGAGCGGGACCGGCAAAACCCTTCTTGCCCGCGCGGTCCACTCCTGGAGCCAAAGGGCGGAAAAGCCGCTGGGCGCCGTATCCTGTCCGTCGCTTTCCGCCGAACTGCTCGAAAGCGAACTTTTCGGCCATGCCCGGGGCGCCTTTACCGGGGCGTTGCGCGATTATCCGGGGCGCATCGCCGCCTGCGAGGGCGGAACTCTCTTTCTCGATGAAATAGGCGACCTGCCGCCCCCCATCCAGGCCAAGCTGCTTCGATTCCTGCAGGAAAAGGCCTACGAACGCCTCGGCGAACTTAAAACCCGCAAAGCCGATGTGAGGATCATAAGCGCAACCAATGTCGACCTCGAAGCCGCGATAAGAGAGGGAAAGTTCCGCGAGGACCTTTTCTACCGGCTGGATGTGGTCACGATCGTCGTGCCGCCGCTAAGAGAGCGACGCGAGGACATCGTGCCTCTCTCCGAGGCCCTCCTCGCTTTTTTCGCACGCCAGAACCACAGGCGGATTCTGGGATTTTCCAAAGACGCTTCCGAAATTCTCCAAAACTACGAATGGCCGGGAAATGTCAGGGAACTGCGCAACGCGGTTGAACGCTCGGTGCTCTTGTGCAATGAAGCGCTCGTATCCATTCATCATTTGCCCCTCAAGCTCAAGCCCTCCGAGCGCGGGCCTGAAGCGGGAAGCCTGGTTACAATGGAAGAGCTGGAGAGGACCCATATAAGGCGGGTGTTGGCTTCGAGCAAATCGATCGAGGAGGCGTGCCGCGTCTTGGGGATGGATTCGGTCACTCTTTGGCGCAAGCGGAAAAAATACGGGCTGTAGTTTTTCGTCCACCCACAAATCCCAGGGTGTGACACCGACCTGAAAATCGCGGATACATTTCGTTTTGAAATTATCAAAAGCTAATTATCTTTCATTTTGAAATGGAATCTTGCGCCACCCTCCGGCAGTTATTAGCCAATACATTGAAATTCCTGGACTTCGTTTTACAATGCCGTTGGCACGTGACTTGCCTGTAAGGCCTGCTGAAAGGCATGTGCATGAGATTGAGAACTAAACTAGTCATCGCTTCCTGTGGCCCGCTTCTGATCCTTCTGGTGGTTGGCGTTATCACCGTCAGGACCCTCGGGGAAACGAGCGGGAAGCTCCAGGCGGTTTTTCGCCAGGATAGCCACAGTGTCGTCGCCTGCATGAACATGAAAGAGGCGCTCGATCAGGTCGAACGCTCCACTCAGGCCTATCTTTGGGCTAGCGGGGTTGCGATGCCCGATATAAGACCGGAGGTTGCCGGATTTTTGAGCAGTCTCGGGCGGCAGCGGGAAAATGCCGTTCTTCCTGGCGAGCCCGAGCTTACCAGCCGCCTCGCGCAATCGTGGGAAGCCTTCGCAAAAGACCTCGAAAGCTTTGAGAAGCTGCCCGACATGAACGACCGCCGGGATTTCTATGTGAAACGGCTATTGCCCCGCTCGGGCGAGATCCACGGCCTGGCGCAGCAGATCATCGCGATGAACTTTGACAACATGATCTACAGCGACAGTCAATTCAGACAGCGGGATGCGGCGATCAACCGCGAAGTGACGGTCCTTGTTTTGGCCGGAATAGGCCTCGGGTTGATATTCATCGTTATTATAGGCCCATCCCTGGTCAGGCCCATATCCGATCTGACCCGCTCGGCCAAGGAAATCCAGAAGGGAAACCTGGACCTGGTGGTGACGGCCGGCTCGGGGGATGAAATCGGTCAGCTTGCGGCCGCTTTTAACGACATGACTTCGACCCTGCGCGAGCTGAGGCGGACGAACCGCGCAAAACTCATCCGCTCCCAGAAAGCGACACTTTCGGCCATCAACTCCCTTCCGGACGCGGTCATCATCTGCAATCCAACGGGCCATATCGAGATTTCCAACGAATTTGCCCTGAGCCTTTTCGGTCTCAAAGCGGGAGCGGAAATCGAGTCGGTCGAAAACGAAAAAATCCGCGAACTCTTCGAGCGCGTGCTTGTTGAACGTCGTCCGGTGCCACAGAAAAATTACGAGTCGGCTATCCAGATTTTTAGAGACGGGGAGGAGCATTTCTTCCTGCCCGAGGCTGTCCCCATGCTCGACGAAGAAAGACGGCTTATCGGGGTCACCATCATCCTGTCCGACGTCACCCGGCTAAGACAGATCGACGAGGTCAAAAGCGGCCTGATATCGACTGTTTCGCATGAACTCAAGACCCCGCTCACTTCCATAAGGCTTGCGACCCATGTGCTTTTAAACGAAAAGCTCGGGCCGCTCACTCCTAAGCAGACCGAGCTTGTCGTGGCCGCCCGGGATGACAGCGAGCGGCTAAACCGCATAATCGATAATCTGCTCGACATCCACAAACTCGAGTCCGGGGCTTCGAGAGTCGAAATCGGACCGGTAAACCCCGAGCAGTTTCTGCTGGGGGTTATCGATGTAATGAGGCCCGCTTATGCGGACAGGGGGGTTTCACTGGTCCTGGACCTGCCGGGCGATGTCCCGGAAGTCCTCGCCGACAGGCTGAGACTCGAGATCGTTTTTTCCAATCTTCTGAGCAACGGGCTCAAATTTACTCAGCCTGGCGGGCAGGTGAAAGTTTCGGTTCGCATGGACTCCGGGTTTGTGATGTTTAGTGTCGAGGATACCGGCTCGGGGATACCGGAAGAGTACCTGCCCCACATCTTCGAAAAATTTTTCCGGGTACCCGGACACGGCCCCCAGAGCACCACGGGGCTGGGTCTTGCGATAGTCAAGGAAATTGTCGAAGCCCACGGCGGCAGGATCGAGGTGCACAGCAAGCCGGGGAAAGGCACCACGTTTTCATTCACTCTCAAACCGGCCGGGGCCGCTTCGGACCCTCTGCCGGTTGCCGGCTAGGAGGAGGATCAGTGCTTTGGGACGCGTTGTACGTAGGCATTTTTATCGGCTTTTTCATTCTTTCCGGATCGTATGTGCTTTTTTTGGAAAGTGAGCGGAAATGATCGAAAACATAATCGTTGGGATCATAGCTGTCGCCCTGATCATTTATCTTTTCTGGGTGCTCATAAGACCTGAAGACTTTTGAGGAGAATTTGAATGCATGCCATGGGCTGGGTTCAACTGGCCGTATTCACTGCTGCCCTGCTGGCGATCACCAAGCCGGTCGGGCTCTACCTTGTGAGGGTGCTCGACCCTGAAGGGCGAACATACCTGGAGCCGGTTTTAAAACCGGTCGAAAGGCTCGTCTATAAACTCATCGGCGCCGAAAGGACAAAAGAGCAGGACTGGAAAGGCTATGCGGCCTCGGCTATCGTCTTCAGCCTGGTAGGGGCTCTTTTTACCTATGCCATTCTTAGGCTTCAGCAATTCCTGCCCCTCAATCCCCAGCACTTCGGCGCCCTTTCGCCCGATCTGTCCTTCAACACCGCTTCGAGCTTTGCCACCAACACCAACTGGCAAAACTACGGCGGCGAAACCACGATGTCCTACCTGTCGCAGATGGTGGCGCTCGCTTCCCATAACTTCTTTTCCGCCGCCATGGGCATTTCGGTTGCCGCTGCGCTCGTTCGCGGAATAGCGAGGCAGAAAACGAAGCTTCTGGGAAATTTCTGGGTCGATTTCACCCGGGTCTGCCTCTACCTGCTGCTGCCGATGTCCCTGGTTCTCGCTGTTTTCCTGGTTTCACAGGGCGTCATCCAGAATTTTAGCCATTATAAGTCAGCCCAGGTTGTGGAATCTTACACCGTGCAGGTCGCAAAAAAGACCGCCGACGGCAAAGAAGTAAAGGACGCCGCGGGGAAAACCGTCATAGTGAATAAGGAAATAAAGACCCAGTCGATCGCCATGGGACCGGTCGCCTCCCAGGAGGCGATAAAGGAACTGGGGACAAACGGGGGCGGCTTCATGAATGCCAACTCGGCCCACCCGTTTGAGAACCCGACGCCTCTTTCGAACTTTATCGAAATGCTCTCGATATTCGCCATAGGGTCCGGCCTGACCTACTATCTTGGCCGCACGGTGGGAAACCAGAAGCACGGCTGGTCGATCTGGTCCGCCATGTTGATATTGTTCCTTGTCGGCACGACGATCTGCTGGTGGTCGGAATCCCACGGTAACCCGCGCCTTACCTCCGTTGGCGTCTCCTCGCACCAGGGAAATCTCGAGGGCAAGGAGGCCCGGTTCGGAGCCTTCGATTCGGCCCTCTTTGCCACGGTTACAACCGATACCTCCTGCGGCGCGGTAAACTCGATGCACGACTCCTTTCTGCCTCTCGGAGGCCTGGTGCCGCTCTTTAACATGCACATGGGATGCGTGGTCTTTGGCGGTGTGGGGGCCGGTCTCTACGGCATCCTTATCTTTGTCGTGCTTGCCATCTTCCTCGCCGGTCTCATGATCGGGCGAACGCCGGAGTATCTTGGTAAAAAGCTCGAATCATACGATGTGATGGCGGCGGTGCTGGCGCTTCTTATCCCCTCGGCCGTGCTTCTCGGGTTTACGGCCATGGCGAGTGTGACCTCATGGGGACTCGCGGGGCGGGGCAACACCGGCCCGCACGGCTTGAGCGAAATCCTCTATGCCTTTACCTCGTGCGTCAATAATAACGGCAGTGCCTTCGCGGGGCTTACCGCAACCACTGCGCCCTATAATACCGCCCTTGCCTTTGCAATGCTTGCGGGCCGCTATTTTGTGATTGTCCCGATATTGGCGCTGGCAGGCAACCTTGCCGGCAAGAAGGCGGTCCCGGTGAGCGGCGGAAGCATGCCTGTGTCGGGAGGGACTTTTATCCTGCTCATAATCGGCACAGTGGTCATTATCGGAGCTTTGACCTTTTTTCCCGTAGTGAGCCTTGGCCCTGTTGTTGAACACTTCCTGATGGTGAATTCGACCAAGCTATTTTGAGGAATAGACGCGATGGCTAGAAAAGCATACTCACTTTTCGATAGATCGATCTTTGTGCCCGCTGTCAGGGACAGTTTCAAAAAACTCAACCCGGCCTACCTGGCCAAAAACCCGGTGATCTTCGTCACGTTGGTCGGCGCCGTGGTGACTACTGTGGAGCTGATTTTTGCCCCGATGCGCGGGGAACCCGTTGGTTTTCCGCTGCAAATATCGATATGGCTCTGGTTTACGGTGCTTTTTGCCAATTTTGCCGAGGCCATGGCCGAGGGGCGGGGGAAGGCCCAGGCCGACACCCTGCGCAAAGCCCGCACGCAGACCTCGGCAAATCTTCTCCAACCAGACGGTTCTTCCAAGGCCGTTTCCGCAGAGTCGCTGCGAAAAGACGACGTTGTCGTCGTAAAGGCAGGGGAAGTGATCCCGGCTGACGGCGAAGTGATCCAGGGGGCGGCGAGCGTCGATGAGTCGGCGATTACCGGGCGAGTCGGCGCCGGTGATCCGGGAGTCCGGAGGCGACCGGAGTGCTGTGACCGGAGGCACCCGCGTTCTCTCCGATGTGATCACCGTCAGGGTGACCGCAAATCCCGGCGAGAGTTTCATGGACCACATGATCAGCCTGGTCGAGGGGGCCAAGCGGCAAAAAACGCCAAATGAAATCGCTCTCACCATTCTTCTCGCTTCCCTCACCATCCTTTTTATCATAGTGGTGACGACCCTCAAGCCCTTTGGCGCCTATTCGCATACGGTGTTTTCCATCACCGTCCTTGCCGCGCTGCTCGTGTGCCTGATGCCCACCACCATCGGCGGCCTGCTTAGCGCCATCGGCATTGCGGGCATCGACCGGCTGGTTCAGCACAATGTTCTGGCGATGAGCGGCAGGGCCGTCGAGGCTGCCGGGGACGTCGACGTGCTCCTGCTGGACAAAACCGGGACGATCACCCTCGGCAATCGGCAGGCGGTCGAATTTGTGCCCGCGCCGGGCGTTACCGTCGAAGAGCTGGCCGATGCCGCCCAGTTGGCTTCCCTTGCCGATGAAACCCCCGAAGGCCGCAGCATTGTCGTGCTCGCCAAAGAATTTGGCATTCGCGAGCGCGAGCTTGGCGAATTCGAAAAAGCCGAATTCATCCCGTTTACTGCCAAAACGCGCATGAGCGGAGTGAATATCGATGGCCGGCAATACCGGAAGGGCGCCGCGGACGCGGTCTGCGAATTTGTGGGAAATGCCCTGCCCGAAGGGGTTGAAGCGTGCGTTCAGGGTATCGCTCAGAAGGGGGCCACTCCGCTGGTGGTCGCGGTTGACCATAAAGTACTCGGCGCCATCCACCTCAAGGATATCGTAAAAGGCGGTCTCCAGGACAGGTTCGAGCGGTTTCGCGCGATGGGTATCCGCACGGTCATGATAACCGGCGACAACCGGCTGACCGCGGCGGCCATCGCCAAGGAAGCCGGGGTTGACGACTTTCTGGCTGAAGCAAGGCCAGAGGATAAACTCGCGCTCATTCGCCGCGAGCAGGCTCTCGGCCATCTCGTGGCGATGACCGGCGACGGCACCAATGACGCCCCCGGTCTGGCCCAGGCCGATGTGGGCGTTGCCATGAACACCGGGACGCAGGCCGCCAAGGAAGCCGGCAACATGGTCGACCTGGATTCCAACCCGACCAAGCTGATCGAGGTGGTCGAGATCGGAAAACAGCTCCTCATGACGCGCGGGGCGCTTACGACCTTCAGTGTGGCAAACGATGTCGCGAAGTTCTTTGCGATCATTCCCGCGATGCTGATGCTCACTTTTCCGGAAATCAGCCCCTTAAACGTCATGAGGCTAGCCACTCCCAACAGTGCGATCCTGAGCGCGGTTATTTTCAACGCGGTGATCATCGTCGCCCTGATTCCCCTGGCGCTTAAGGGCATCAAGTTCCGGCCGCTGGGAGCTGCGCAGATTCTGCGTAGAAATCTTCTCGTCTACGGACTGGGAGGCCTGATAATTCCGTTTATCGGCATAAAGCTGATCGACCTGATAATCCGGGCCGTTGGGTTGGCTTAGGAGGAAAAATCATGAACATGAAGTCGTTGATACAGGAAATATGGGCTTCGGTCGCCGTCATATTTGTCCTCGGGATAGTGCTCTGCGGGGCCTATCCGCTCGTCGTGTGGGGTATAGGGCAGGTCGCGTTCCACAGCCAGGCGAACGGTTCGCTTGTCGAGCGGAACGGAAAAGTGGTTGGCAGCAGCCTTATAGCCCAGAATTTCACCGGCAAGCGCTACTTTCACCCGCGTCCTTCGGGCGCGGGAGATTTCGGCTATGACGCCGCCAACTCCAATGCGAGCAACCTGGGGCCGCTTTCAAAAACGCTCCGCGATCAGGTGAAAGACCGGGTTGAGGCCTACAGGGCCGAGAACAACCTTCCCGCGTCCCAAAAGGCGCCCGCCGATGCGGTAACCGAGTCGGCAAGCGGACTCGATCCGGATATCAGCGTGAGAAATGCCCGGCTGCAGGCGGCCAGGGTGGCGAGTGCAAGGGGAATGTCGGTAGATGAGGTCCGCAAATACATCTCCATTTTTACCTCAGGCCGGCAGCTGGGCTTTTTGGGTGAGCCGCGGGTTAATGTGCTCATGCTCAACCTCGCGCTCGACCAAAGCAAGAGTAAGATGGGTGGAACGCAGTGAACCCCGCCCTTTTGCGGATAACCGGCACTAATGCGGGAGGTTTCGATGTCCGAAGACAAGGCCCTTAGTTTTCTTCAGTTGATCCGCCGCGCTCAGCGCGGCAAACTAAAGGTTTACCTTGGCTACGGGCCCGGGGTGGGCAAAACCTGGCAGATGCTTCAGGAAGGGCAGCGTCTCATGCAGGCGGGCGTCGATATCGTTGTAGGTCTTGTGGAAACTCATGGAAGGGCCGAAACCGCTAAACAGGTCGAAGGCCTGGAGATCATTCCCAGAAAGCAGATTCACTACCGGGGGATCCTCCTGAGGAAATGGACCTCGACGCCGTGCTGGCCAGGCATCCGGAAGTGACGCTGGTCGATGAACTGGCCCACACGAACGTTCCAGGGGGTGAGAACGCGAAAAGATACCAGGACGTGCAGGACCTTCTAGCCGCAGGTATTCACGTCATCACCACCATGAATGTTCAGCACCTGGAAAGCCTCTACGATACGGTGGAGCAGCTGGTCGGCGTCAAGGTCCACGAACGGCTGCCGGATTCCATTCTGGCCGAAGCCGACGAGATAGTTAACGTCGACCTTGCGCCCGAAGACCTTCAGCAGCGCATGAAAGAAGGGAAGGTCTATCCAAGGGAAAGAGTGCCCACGGCGCTCGAAAACTTCTTCAAGCGTTCGAACTTAAATGAGTTGCGTGAGCTGGCCTTTAGAGAGCTTGCGTCTCAGATAGACCTAAAACGCCGCTCCACTCCCGAGGAGGAGCACACGACCGCGCCCGACCAGGTGATGGTGTGCCTCAGTTCCCGGGGCCCTAACAGCCCGGGTCTTTTGCGCTACGGATCGAGGCTTGCCGGGCGCTTGAACCGCAACTGGTACGCCGTTTATGTGCAGCAGCCTTCAGAGTCCCCCACGGCCATCGATGCCACCACCCAGCGCTATCTTTCGGAGACCCTGACTCTGGCCAACGCCCTTGGCGCCATTGTCTTCACCTATAAGGGCGAAGATATTGTCGACACCATCCTGCATTTCGCCGGCGAATACCGTGTCGGTCACATCGTGATCGGCCGCCCCGGCCGTCTTTCGATGTGGAAACGGCTGATTGGGCGAAAAACGGTTGTAGAGCAGCTGATACTCAAGGCGCGCGGATTGACCGTGGTCGTGGTGGACGCCAGGGCCGAGTCAAAAGCGCTTGGCCTCGACAAGCAGCAACAGTCGCTGGATTTCGATGCCGCTTAGCAAGAGGCTTTCTCCTGCGTAGGGGCGGGGTTTATCCCCGCCCGATCTTGATGGCAACTTGGTATAAGAGCGGTTCTCCGGACTTTTCGTCATTCCTCCCGTGTTTTCCTTTCGCGGTATCGCCGCGCGAATTAAGCTAATGAAAATCCAGTTTATCGCCGATATTGGTCCTAATAGAACCTTGTTTGCGGGATTTTCCTATTGTGCATCACTTTCGGGCTGGAGGCGGACGGATGAAGGGAAACACAAATTCGAACACAGGAGCCGAGCCATTGGCCGGCGCCTCCAAAGGCCTGCGGTCGCTTGGTATTACAGGCAAGATTATCCTGGTGGTTTTTGGGATTTTGGCGCTGACACTGGCGGTGAATTACTATATTTTCACAAATGGATACCGCTCCAGCCTGCAAAATGCATTGGTTGCAAAAGCCGCCGCATTTTGCGCCATGGCCGATCAAATCAAATCCACCGTGTCGGCGCAACATGAGCAGGGTGATTTTGATTTAAATGTGTTGAATGCCGATCTTAAAGAAGTCCTGGTGAGCGGGCGCTCTTACCGGGAAAGCAAATTCTACAATACCATACCGGTTGTGTGCGCCTGGACCGTTGCATCCAAGGCGGCCAAAGCCGAACACCTCGCTTTCAGGGTGGTCGCTACCCAGGCCCGCAATCCGGATAACAATCTTCAGGCCGGTACGTTCCAGCGTAAAATGCTCGATGATCTGATGGTGCAGGCGGGAAATGACGGCAGCACTTTCCTCTCACGCGTTGATCCGGCCAATAATACCTTATACGCAATGCGCGCCATCCGCCTCAGCAAGGACTGTCTTTTCTGCCACGGGAGCCCGGGATCGGCCGGGGACATCCACAAGGACGGGAAGGACGCCGTTGGTTTTCGGATGGAAGATTGGAAGGCCGGCGATTTTCACGGCGCCTTCGAGTTGGCGATGCCAATGGCGATCGTCGATAAAAACGTCGAGTCCTTCCTGCTTCGAAGCCTCGGCTGGAGCTTTCCGATCGCGATACTGGCGGGCATTTTTTTCTTCCAGTTGGTACGCCGCCAGATAGGGGCTCCCATCCAGATGCTGCTGGGCCATTTCGGGGAGGCTGCCGAAGGCAATCTTTCGGCAAAAATGGAAACCACCCGCGGCGATGAAATAGGCCGCCTGGCCTCCGGATACAATAAATTCCTGGATAATCTGCGCGCTATGATCGGGGACATTGCCAGGACTTCGGACACCTTGTCCAGTTCATCCGCCAAGCTGGCCGTAGTGGCCAAAGAGATGTCAACGGGCGCTAAAGACATGACGGAAAAGGCGCACACCGTGGCCGCGGCTGCCGAGGAAGCGAGCGTCAACACGCTTACGGTTGCCGAGAACATGGAGCAGATGACGGGCAACCTGACATCAGTTGCAACCGCTACCGAAGAAATGAGCGCGACTGTGGGCGAGATAGCCTCCAACACCGAAAAGGCGAGATCCATAAGCGTCGATGCAACCGAACAGGCGGCGGCTCTTTCCGGCGTTATGATGGAACTTGGTCGGGGAGCCATGGAGATAGGTCACGTAGTTGAAACTATCACGTCCATTTCAGACCAGACCAACCTTCTGGCTTTAAACGCCACCATCGAGGCCGCTCGGGCCGGCGCGGCCGGAAAAGGTTTTGCCGTTGTGGCCAATGAGATCAAAGAACTTGCGAAAATGACCTCCAAGGCAACGGAGGAAATCAAAACCAAGATTGCCGGCATTCAGACCTCAACCGAGAACACGATCGGAGACATTGAATCGATTTCGTCCGTGATCAAGCAGGTTGGCGAGATCGTGTCGACAATAGCCGCGGCTATTGAAGAGCAATCGGTTGTGACCCGGGATGTCGCCGCCAACGTTGCTCAGGCCAGCTCGGGCGTAAATGTCACCAATGATAACATATCTCAAACAGCCATAGTCTCGCAGGCTATCGCAAAGGATATCGCCGAGGTCAGTCTGGCGATCCAGACGATGAGTTCCGGCGGCGAGCAGGTACAGCTGAGCGCCGGTGAACTGGCGGAAATATCGGAGAGGCTGCAGCGCCTGGTGAGCAGATTCTCGTAGCCTGCGGCTGCGCCGCGGGCGAGTGCGGCGGCTGCGCCGCAGGCGGGTGTGCCACGCCCACCCCACGGGTTCCGGATTGGGGAGAAAGAGCTCAGCGGTTTCATGACGAATTGTGAAATTTGAAGTGATTAGCCAAATTGAAAGCATCGAGGTCATATCGGTGGGGGTCGGCATCCGCAATTTGGCGTATCTTGAAAAGACCTATGGATCGGGACGGTGGAGAAAGCTCAAGGGCAGAGCGCATGTCCGACTCCCCAATGGAAAAGTCAGGTTGGTTGAGTTACACTGGTACGAAGCCCACGGGGTCGGACGGAAGGACATCAAAATTAAACGTTACGTGGAATGAGTCGATGACTGAGTATAAGAGATATTTCGCAATCTGCGTCGATAATACCGACAATGAAGCCTCTCTGATCTTGAGAAAGATATATGAGATCATACCTGATGAAGCGGCTGCCGGCGACGATCTCTTAAGAATCGTCGATGAGAGCGGGGAGGATTACCTCTACCATAAGAGCCACTTCATTGTAGTTGAATTTCCAACAGAAGTTGCGCATGCATTGCTCGCCGTACAGAGTGTCACACCTTAAGGGTGAGAGATCGGGTCGGCGACGGGCCATGGGGTTGGAAATCGCGCCCGGCAATCTCATGCCGCGTGTGTGGAAAGGGTGGGCGATGGCTAATGAGCGGCGAGCTTTGGTGTCCGGAGGAATGCATTTCTTTGCGGCGGTCACTAGCGGCGAAGGCCCACACTACCTGGTTTGCCTACAAAGTCCAGGTATTTTAATTGGACATCCGACCATGAATTTCCGCAATTGAAAAAGTCCCGATCATTCTCGTTATGCTGCCCGGCATGAGAAATTATTAACTCTGAGGAAAGAGATATTGAGGTTGGCCCCGGCCGTCTCGCCACAGGACCCCGAACGATACGCAGAAAGCAATGCAGGCTGCGGTCCGATCGGCTATAATAAGTTTGTTGCGAAAGGCGTACGGAGGACGAAGCCAATGAGAAGACACTTCCCGGTAATTATCGAGCAGGACAGCGACAGAGTATACATCGTTGAGTGCCCCAGCTTAAAGGGGTGCCGAAGCTACGGCCACACCGTTGAAGAAGCTATGGATAATATTCTTGAGGCCATAGAGGCATCCTTGGATGAAATGCCGCCTCCGGGCGATGTGACCTTTATCGGCGTTCGCGACTTGGAAGTAAACGTCGCATGACGGATATCCCTACCTGTCGTTCAAGCAATTGATCGCTGCTGTGGAGCGGCTGGGTTTTGCAAGAGTCCGGCAGCGAGGCTCCCACATCCGATTTGCTCACGTTGATGGACGCAAGATCACCATCCCTGATCATGGAAACAAAAGTGTACCCTAAGGCCTACTTCTAAGAATCGTTCGCAATTACCTGGAGATGACGTTCGCAGACTTTATGAAGCTGTTGCAGTAAGCCTTGGTCAACCTCCAGTTTTGCTCGAATGGGTCGAGCCCAGGAGGGCGCCATGCCACGAACAGCCAAGCTGTTTGCTTGCCTTCCGATTTCCGCGCCGAAGGCACTGAGGTCTATAGAATAGAAAAATGATCGGTCTGCCCTACTCACTTATTATCGAGGCCACGGAAGAGCCTGACTATTTCGGTTTCTACTCCCCCGAACTGGAAGGTTTCTCAGGCATTGGGCATTCCGTGGAGGACTGTATCTATAAGGCAAAATGGGGAATGAAAGAGCACACTGCTCTCATGAAGGAGCAAGGGCTTCCAGTCCCACCAGCTAACCCAAACCCCAAGATCATCATCCAAAAGAAGAAAAGCGGGCTGTCGCCTGAAGTGTTCATCCGCTTGTATGGTTTGGATCAGATGGCATAGTCAGGGACTGGAGACCATGCGGAGGAAGCCTTGCAGTGTTGGCACCGTCTTTTCGTACCCACGAATGTTCGCAGATGAATTAAGAACGGTTGGCACGGAAAAGCACCTTCCTTCTCGTCCTGCCTGGCGGGAATGCGCATAAAGTTCATAAATTAAGGGTGTCCATTTACTTCACTGGCCGCTTTCCTCGGAATGGACGGCCGGAATCAATCGGAATCGGTGTGCGTCTTCGATCGGAATATGCAGTCAGACCCCGGACCCGGACGAGCGCCCTGGACTACGGCCGTAGGGAGAGGGCATCCGGTATTGACCCTCCGCCGCCCCGTGTGTAGTATTGATGGAAGCGAGGGAATTAAGCGCCGATCCGCTGAGCGTAGGGGGAGAGAACCGGGAAGCTCCGAGATGATCATTCCTGGTGGATTTTCTTGCTCCGGTTTCCATACCTTGATAAGAAGGCTGAAGAGAATGTCGACTCGAACGGCCAAAGAAGCGATTCACTACACCTATGAGGATTACAAAGATTTCCCTGATGAGTTTCGATGTGAGCTCATAGACGGCCGAATCTACGATATGACCCCGGCGCCATCCATGAGACATCAAGAAATTGCAGGGGAGCTTTACCGAATTATTGGGAATCACGTCAAGAACGTGGGCCATCGTTGCCGAGTCTTCATTGCCCCTGCGGATGTAATCCTGGCGCAGGATCAAGTGGTGCAGCCGGACATCTTTATCGTCTGCGACAGATCGAAAATCGAAAAGCATGCCCTTGTCGGTGCACCGGATGTGGTATTTGAAATCCTATCCCCAAGTACATCCAAAAAGGACCGCACCAAGAAAATGGATCTCTACCGCCGGTTCGAGGTTTCGGAATATTTCCTGGTAGATCCCGAAAATGAACTCGTGGAAGAATTCATGTATTCCGAGGGGCGATATTGGGTCAAGGGCTCTTACGAAGGCGACGAGGTTTTCTCCATCGATACTATTAGCCTGGAGATAGCCGCAAAAGACCTCTTTCTCCCTATTTTTTGATCATCAAATATGTGCGCATAAAGTTAATAAGTTAAGGGCGTCCCGTTACTCACTGTTCTTTCGGAATCCGAGTTAACATTTTCAAATCATTTCCATTATGCAGGCCGGCCACATCGGGATTTGCCATATTGGCAAGGAGGGTGAACATTCGCGGAGCCTGAGCATGCGGCTTTTTTAAAGATGTATTATGTTCAGCGCCTGGAATCGCTGGCGTGTTTGGTCAAGTCCTCGCCAACAAGCGGATATCGCAGAGGAGAGCTTGATCCCAAGCCGGGACCATGCTAAGCTGATTTCATGAGGATTATCTCCAGGAGAACACTCAGGGAGTTTTGGGAAAGCCACCCGGATGCCGAGCAGGCATTGCTGGCTTGGTATGCCGACGTAAAGCAGGCCCATTGGAGATCTCCGTCGGATATAAAGAATGTTTATCGGCATGCCAGTTTTCTGGCTAATAATCGAGTGGTCTTCAACATTAAAGGTAACGCTTACCGACTGGTGGCAGCCATCCAGTATGAGTTTGGGATCGTCTACATCCGATTTGCGGGCACCCATGGAGAATATGACAGGATAGATGCCGCCAAGGTCTGAGGGAGCTCTGTAATATGGACATTAAGCCTATCAAAACACAAGCCGATTATCGAGAAGCGCTGGAGGAAGTAGAGCGCCTCTTTGACGCCGCGTCCAATACAGTGGAAGGGGATAGACTCGAAATTTTGACTACCCTGATAGAAGCCTATGAAGAAAGACATTTCGCAATTCCACTCCCGGACCCAATTGAAGCTATCCTTTACTTCCTCGAAAGCCGCGGACTCTCCCGCCGCGACCTTGAACCATTTATCGGCGCCCGCGCTCGTGTCTCCGAGGTACTGAACCGCAAGCGACCACTCACCATCGGCATGATCCGGAAGCTTCACACTGGCTTAGGCATACCTGCGGAAGTCCTCATTCAACCGTACTCTTCCGAAGAATCTGCCGCCTGAGTCACGCGGAGAGAGTGTCATGGGCGCCCACCGACAAGGCTTTCCAGTTAATGGAAACCGGAAGTACGATAGTGCCGGAGGTGCTGCCAAGAAATAAAGCGCATCCCATTAAGAGCTAATAAGGAGATTTGACCTTTAACCCATTTCGCTTCGAAAGGGGGCCTTCGAGCCCCCTTCCTCCATCCGCCAGATCATCCGTACAGGTTCTCAATCCACCTTGTCGCCTCTGTGTCACTGATTTTTCCGAGGTAACGCTGAGTGGTCGAGAGATTGGCGTGCCGCAGAATTACCTTACTGACGATTTCAATCGGAACACCCGACCGGGAAGCATATGTGGCAGCATGCCTCCTAAGATCATGAGGTCGCAGCTCAATTCCAGCCAGCTTGCCTGCCTTCTTTACAACAAGTCTTGCAGCTGCTTAAGTTATCGGGAATATCCTTTGGCCGGCTTGGACGCCATTATCCCGGATATATTTGCGGAGCCTATCTGCGATTCTCCCGGGGATGAATACCATTTCCGATTCATTTCCGCTTTTCGGTTGCCGCAGAATAAGTTTCTGGTCGTTCACGTTCTCCGGGGTGAGTTTAAGGACCTCTCCGATTCGCATACCACCCCTGGCCATCAGTTCGAGAATAAGCCGGTTTCTCACTTTTGTTGTTCTGAAGATGATCGCGTCAATCGTTTCCTTCTCTACAATGTTCCAGTGGTTCGGCTTTCCCGGGCGGTACAGTTTCCGAAGCATTGGCGTGTCACAGGGGTTTCGAAGGGTCGGATCGAAGTTGATCCTGATGAAATTGAAGAATGCTTTCAAGTGGGAATACCGCCCGTGCTTGGTCTGCTGTTTTGCTCCTTCGGTTATTTTGCTCAGAAACGAAAGAATCTCATCGGAGCTGATCCCATCCAGTTGGCGAGAGTTTCCGAGATGTTCACGGAGCTTTGAAAGAGTGGCGCTATACGACTCGATTGTATTTTTTTCCGGAATTTGTTTGGTGGTACTCAAGATAGACGTGGGTTGCATGATCAAGTTCCATTGTTTTCTCCTTTATGGCGGGCTAGGATCTGCCGCAAAGCGGTCTCGGCTCAAATTTAAGAATCATTTCCATATCTGAATCAGCATCAGACCCTCCTCGCCGCTGAAGTTTTTGGCAAGTTCGGTTGAAAAACACAAAGAGAACAATCAACGCTTGACGCCTGCGTTCCATGCGGTAAACTGAACCCTGAGAATTTTGGATCATAAGGACCTTATCTGCGAATCCTCCACCGCGGCGCTTGCAGGCTTCCGAATCCAGTCCTGTGGCAGAACTTTGAGAAGGAGGTTCTTACGCCGACCCGTATAATATGTCGGGATAAAAGCTGGTCGACGGCAAGACCGTTGAAAACGGTTTATCGTATTGCCTTCTAGGAAAACTGAAAGGAGCCCTATGCTGCGGGAAAGCAAGTCACCGCATCTTATGAGGAGCAGCCTGATTATTGTCAGCCGTGGAGGAGAGAGATGAAGGTCTTTCTAAGTTGGTCCGGCAACCGAAGTCATAAAGTCGCGCTTGTCTTTCGAGACTGGCTCCCATCCGTAATTCAGGAAATCGTACCATACGTATCCTCGGAGGATATTGACAAGGGCGCTCGCTGGAGCACCGACATTGCCAAAGAGCTTGCCGATTCAACTTTCGGCATTCTTTGCGTCACACGAGAAAATATAAATGCCCCATGGTTAACGTTCGAGGCTGGTGCCCTATCGAAGACAATGGATAAAGCTTTTGTGAGTCCATTTCTTTTCGATATAAAGCGGTCTGAAGTCGACGGTCCAATATTACAATTCCAATCTACAATATTTGATAAGGAAGATCTAAAGAAATTAGTTAAGACGCTCAATAAAGCATGTGATAAAAGTGGCCTTGCCCCTGATAGATTAGAAAAAGAGTTTGAGGTTTGGCATCCAACTCTAGAGACTGAGCTAAATAAATTGCGTGTAGTGCCTCCAGATTCTCAAAATGAAACCGGAGCTGGCGAATTGAAGACACCAAGAGCCCAGGAGATTCTTGAAGAGATCTTAGAGTTGTCGCGTATTAATCAAAAGTTAATTAGAGATCCAGCAGGTGCTTTAGGAGGACATTTAGAGCAAATAACTGTTCTTTTGCATCAGCTTCTTGAGAGAACAGATCGGTCTGAGGATACCTTAAGGCGAGTACAGAGAGCGCGTCCAATGATGCTTGATGAACTGCTTCACATGTCCGCATCAAGTAACGCTGGTTACGTTGGTGTCCATATGACACTCGCCCTCGTTCGGAATCAATTCCCATGGATCTATGATGTCGGTATCGAAACAATAAAAATATTGCGGGCACATCGCTCGCCGGACGTAAAACACCAAGCTATTGATGAATTTAAGAAGATTGTTGAATTCTCTTTTGAACATCCTGCGATGCGTGAAGCCTTCGGCGGTGGCAAAGAATATCGATACTTTTATAGAGAAATTCCTCATCTATTAATGCGGGCTTTTGATGAAACGCTGAGCGGCTAGCTCTGCGCGAATGTTCGAATAGTGCTCGAATGGGTCGAATGGGGTCGGGCCAAGCAAAGTCCGCAACTACCGCCGGTTAAGGTCAAGAATGAGGACGCTTTAGAGTCCAGAATCGACGTTTTTGTGCCTATAAACATCGGTCTAAGACCACAAAGCGACTCTCTATTTAACACAAACTCGCTATCCTAGTGTAGCGTCCCTCAAATGATGCGATACATGTCTCGGCTTCTGTGTTCCGCCGGGCAAGGATTTACTGGCCATCTTTATGTCGCAGAAAATACGGGACGCAACACTAGCGAGGTCTGATCCCGACCTCGGTTGCCCGTATCACCCGCGCCGGAAGTCGGCTCCAATTCCAACAGTGCCACGGACCCTTTTCTCGTAATTGTTATTGACATAATAAGAAATTTATGATCTCGTCGAGCCTGGTCTGGACTGGGAGCCAATAATGACGGCGATTAAGATATCGATACCATTCGAAGTATTAGTTGACGAAGCATTCGCTAAAATGAATTCCGACCCAAATTTGTCACCAATCTCTAATAAGAGAGTGCTAAGTCTTATCAATGACTTTGAGGACGGATGCTGGAGGTTCTCGAAATTCCAAAGCTTTATTTGGGATAATGTAGCAGAAACAGCATTGTCGTTCAGAGAGCGAGAAAGCCTAATTGACAAACGCCATTCCACACTCGTTGCAGCAGCTAAAAATCTAAGACTGACGGACAAGTCAAGAAATGAAAAGGGTAAGGGAAGTGAAATAGCCGAGATTTTTTTGTATGGCATTATGAAGCACCACTATAATTCACTGCCCATTGTACCAAAGATTTTTTATAAACAGAATAGCCAAGACAACGCCAAAGGAGCGGATAGTGTTCACGTAGTAATCCTCAATAACAATGATTTTTCCCTATGGCTTGGAGAAGCCAAATTCTATAATAATATCGAAGACGCTCGATTAGACAAAATAGTAGAGTCGGTTGAGAGTCTACTAAAGAGCGATAAAATAAAGAAAGAGAACACTATAATCACGAATGTTTCGGACATAGATTCTTGTGTTCCCTCTCAAGACCTGAGGAAGAAAATTAGAAAACTCCTTTCTTCTACGTCATCACTGGATGATCTAAAGCCAAAACTGCACGTCCCGATACTTGTACTTCATGAATGTTCGCTAACGTGTAAGTGCAGCAATCTTACCGCTACTTATATAAATGACATTAAACAATACCACAAAGAACGAGCCGTTGCATATTTTAGAAAGCAGATAAATAAGTTTAGCAAATCTATATTTAAATACTCTGCAATTAACTTCCATCTGATCCTTTTCCCAGTTTCCAATAAGAAAACAATTGTAGATCAGTTTTTGGCAAATGTAGAGCACTATAAATCACAGTGAGCTAACATGGATATTTTTGATACCTGTAGTTCCATCAACTCAGCAATTCTAGCGCGACGCGATGATCAGGCCAGAAACGAACTAATCAAGCTTCTGGACTATCATTCAGAAGAAAAGATTGAGTATAGTCCATTAGTTAATCATTTAATAAGACAAACCGGCCTATATCCTTATATTAATCCGGAAACGGCCTCATGGGATGATAGATATATCTATGAGTTGTTTAAAGTTGATGTAGGCCTTGAACTCCCAGTTACATTGCACCGTGAACAGTCATTCCTGCTGAGAAAATTAGTACAGGGCGAAAGTCTAGCAATTAGTGCCCCCACAAGCTTTGGCAAGAGCTTTGTTATTGATGCGTTTATTAAACTCAGCAGCCCTAAGAACGTGGTCATTATAGTTCCAACGATAGCATTGACAGACGAAACTCGTAGAAGGCTTTTTCCAAAGTTTGCTAATGAATATAGAATTATAACGACAACAGACGTCGAATTGGACGACAAGAACATATTTATATTTCCTCAGGAGCGCGCCATCCATTATGTGAATAAACTTGATGAATTGGACATGCTAATAATTGACGAATTCTATAAGGCAAGTCCTGCTTTTGACAAAGAAAGATCCCCGTCACTTATAAGAGCAATACTCAAGCTTGGAAATATTGCGAAACAGAGGTACTTTCTGGCTCCAAACATATCGTATTTGAACGAAAGTGTATTTACCAAGGACATGGAATTCATTAAGATGGATTTCAATACAGTATTCCTCGAGAAGCATGAGTTGTACAAGACTATTAAAGGAGATGAAGAAAAAAAGAGCGAAACATTGTTAGGAATTCTAAATAACAATCCCTCTAAGACCTTAATCTATGCAGGGACTTATTCACACATCGACAAGGTTGCGAACCTCTTGATAGAAAAAACTCCTCCGCTAAATAGACCGCTTCTTACACAGTTTGCTGAATGGTTGTCACGGAATTATGATAATAATTGGAAATTAACTAATTTGGTTAAGAGAGGCCATGGAATTCATAATGGCCAGTTACATCGATCCCTTAGTCAAATACAAATCAGATTGTTCGAGGGCAAAGGCGGACTCGATAATATCATATCAACATCTTCCATAATCGAGGGCGTTAACACCTCTGCTGAAAAAATAGTTATTTGGCGGAACAGAAAAGGGCGAGCAAGATTAGATGATTTTACATATAAGAATATCATTGGGCGCGGTGGACGAATGTTCAAACATTTCATTGGCCAGATTTTTATTTTAGAAGAACCGCCCAAGGAGGAGCAGATACAATTAAAATTAGAGTTCCCGGACGAGATTCTCGGTGATGTAGATGAGGTACAATACGATGATGTATTATCAAATGAACAATTAGAAAGAATCATTTCTTTTAGGAAAAGAATGTCAGAAATCATTGATCCTGATACTCTTATGCGGCTACAAAGCGAGAATGCATTTCAGACAAGCAATTTTGATCTAATCGAGGATATCGCATTCGATATTTATAGAAACACTAATGAATGGAATGGATTGTCCTTTCTTAATTCGGACAATCCTGGAAACTGGGACAGATTACTTTATAAGATCATTGGACTTGTTCCTGGTGGATGGGATACGAAATATAGTAGCTTTGTTGAATTCATTAAGGTTTTGGCAAATAACTGGAAACGAACTGTGCCACAGCTTCTTGGTCAACTCGATGAGTATGATATTAATATCGATATGTTTTTCAAATTGGAGCGTAATGCGAGCTTCAAACTTGCGTCGCTAATCAGTGATATAAATGTTCTCTATCAAGCTATGTTCAAGGACGCCGATATCGATATCTCGCCATTCGCATCCAAGTTGTCTCATGCATTTTTACCATCGGTTGTATTCCAACTGGAAGAATATGGACTTCCTAGAATGATATCCAAAAAGCTGCATGAACTTTCCATCTTTAACTTTGAAGATCCAGAGCTTACAATTCATTCCGCAATAAATGAGTTCAATAGAATTGGTAGAAGTAATTTGATCCGGAAAGCCGTTGGGTTGCACAACTTTGATAAGTACATCATTGATTATTTTTATGATGGTATAAGAATTAAACTCAGCCCATAGATTGTCTCAAAGGGATATGGCAGTATGTCGTTTGGGTTCTAATCTGTATGTAAAGAAAGTGAAATAAAGAAAGGGGTCAGCCCTTAAAGAAAGTCAGCCCTTAAAGAAAGGGGTCAGCCCTTGAAAAGATTTCAGCTTAAAGAAAGAGTAGAGAGCAGGCATCGTGCCTGCCCTCCCTCATCAAACCGTGCATGCGGTTTTCCCGCACACGGCTTTCCGATGTTCTTCACCTCAGGGCATGCGCCTTCGTCCAGCCTGCTGTCGTCGGCACTTTGTACAAGCCGTACTTCTCGTAAAGAGTTCGGTTATCAAACTTGATAAGACCCGCCTTCCTGTCCCTGACCTTGTGCCGCTTGCGCAGATGTGTCCGCAGACGTTCTTCAACATGACCCCGTACATGCTCCAGGGCTTTGCTGCAGTTCTTGAAGTGGAAATAGCCAACCCAGCCGCGGACGGTAGCGTTGACTGATCCCACAACCAGATCAAGCGGCACACATGTTCTCTCCCGCTTCGTGAGAGCGCTAACACGATCTTTGATCGCCTTCAGAGACTTCTTCGATAGGCTGGACGTGCGCATAGCGCCTACCCGTCCTTCTGCTCTTTCCCATCCAGATGGAAAAACCTAGAAAATCGAACTTCCCCTCTAACGTATTGACTATTTTCGTCTTCGTCTCATTGAGGGTCAGCCCAAGCCGTTCCAGTACCCGCCGCAAGACCTCCATCGGCTTTTCGACGCCACGTCGACAGACGATGACAATATCGTCTGCGTAACGCACAATGCGAGCGCCTAGCCCTGCCCTTTACCCGTTAGTTGCGCCGGGGCGGTTTCAGTCGTTTCGGAGCGAAAATCCTTCGCACAGGAGCTGAAGGTACCCATAACCATGCCACATCAGCTGGTGCCCCGGGGGAGGATCGCTCTTGCGGCCGAGATACCCCCCCATTTGTGCTACCAAGCGCACCGCATCCCCAAGTGGGAGCGGCAGCTTGAGGGCTTTTTTTTAGCGTAAGCATTCAATACTTCGATTTCGAGATCCGAGAAGAGTACTTCCACAGGAAGCTCCGGAGTCTGTCTGCCTAAAAGGGTCATCAGCATTATGCGCCAGGCAATGACCAAATTGATTGCGATGGATCTTTTGAGACGCTCGGCGCTGTTGTGGGCTGCTTCTTCAATGCGGCATCCGGACTTCAACACCCTATGCCAGTCCTCGATGCGCCAACGCAGGCAATACCAATGCAGGCACCTTTGGGCATTTTCCACGGACTCGATCTTCATCGTTGTCAGGAGGTACCATTCAATTCCCTCCTCACCTTCAGGAGGATTGTCTTCGCTTACGTGCACCACCCACAGAACAATCGGGGGCTTGTCTTTATGGTAGTCGGGAGGGCGCAGCTCCACGAGCTTGTAGCGAAGCGATGTCTCCGCCGTACGTGCGCAACGTCCGGGCCGTGCTTTCTGTTTGCTTCGCTTCGGTCTGGCACTCTGTCTGTCCACGTTTATGCGCAGATTGGCGCGTACTTCGGTCTGTTTGACAGCTTCAAAGAGCTTTCCCTCCTCGGTGGTGGACCGATTGTGCTTGGCACGCACCAGGAGTTCGACGGACGGATTCCGGCGCTGCTCATCAAAGAGTTCAAAGAAATCCGCCTCCCGATCCAGGACCGATACCAGCCGGGTATGCGGCATTTCCTCGGCCACTTCCAAGCAGTCGCGAAGCCCGAGAATCCAGGCAAAACTCTCCTTTTCTTCAATAGGAATGTCGCAACTGCGCCGGGTGTCCGTTTCGCATTTCGAGATAGGAGCCAAGCACCGGGCGTTCAATACTCCCAATGGCAATCCGTCCGGAGTAACGGCCAGCGTGGAGTGCAAATGCAGCCCCATGCTCTTGGCCCCGGTTTGATTGGAGCCTATCACTCCCAGCCCCTCACAACGGTCCAGGCTGGAATAGTCCAGATCGCTGCCATCCTGGATGCACAGAACCGTCTGCTGTGCCTTCATGCGCCGAATGGTCCTCTCGCGGTGGGGCACGAGGATGTTTTCCATGTTCACAGCCGTTTCATCCGGGTGGTCTATCAGCCTGTAATATCCCTTCACTGCCGCCCAGTCTCCTTTAGCTACGCCGCTAAAGGCGCGATCCGGTTTAGTTGCCTTTGCATCGGCACATTCCACAAGCCTTTCGCCCAATCTCTTGTCACCCAACGGAGCCCCTCCGAATTCCTTTTCCGCCCACTGGTCCGCACCAAGACCATCCGCAATCTCAAGACCACTCAAACCACTGTCTGGCGCAAGCCCCATCTTGAGGCGAAAGTCCCTCTCGACAGGATAGAGGTAAATATCTTTGAGCGTTTCGGCCATCTCCCAATGCCGATCCTGACGCCCTCGACCTTGGGTGCAACCCACTCGCACCCAATTGGCTGCCCGGTAGCAGGTGCCGGAAAAGCTGGTCGTGTCTACAAAGCTTTCCACCAACCATGGACGGAACCCGTATCGGTTTTCAAAATTGCCGGGCACTGCCCGCAGGATCGTTCCCAGAAGAAAGGAGGCCAGGTTGTGGCAATGTACAGCCGGGCGAATCAGAAACCGACTAAGTCCGATCACGCGGTGCAGATGAGAGCGTCGTGTTTCGCTGTCCCAACCGATCCATCGATCCCTGTCCTGAAGCTGAAGCGCCGCCGCTCCAAACCCCGCCGCTCCAAGCCAACCGTGCTCCGAGCCGATCAAGTATCGATCTGCCGTCCCCCGAGGGGACCTGCTCCTTGGGATGTTCGCGGATCATCATCTCATTCCAGATCCGCATCCGGTTCTCAGTCTCTACCACAATCAGGCGCAGTCCGCATAAATCTCCGACTTGCGCGGGAACGCCTTGTGGAGGTGCAACCGGCTCAGAAAGGCGCCTGGGACTCCCGGGGTGCCATGACGCGACAGTGGGGGCAACTCAATGTGGCCCTTGGATTCCAGTTCCCGAAGAGCCTTAAGGCAGCTGCTCGTCTGAGCACTACCCTGGGCATCGAAAAAACCATAGTGCTCACAGAGCAGTACCGCAACCATCGTTCGGTTCATATGGCCGTTCTCATCGAGCACCGACCGTATGTGCTCGATTACTTCAGGCTGTGACAGAGTCCGTTTGAGTTGGTTTTGTGTTTCCATACCGACATGCTACACGGCATGGCGCGGCTTGTCCAGTCACGATTTACGG